>CAZJRB010000017.1:0-80177 GCA_964547995.1 uncultured Planctomycetaceae bacterium
ATGGCTGGCTGGACCTTTCCCGTAAGGCTCTTTCATCCTCAACTCCAAGCCGGTTCATCCCGGCGCTTTCACTGTCCCCATTTTTCTCATTTTCTTCTTTTCTTTCATTTTCTTCCGCCACGACGACGCTCGCCGAGTCGTCCTCGATCTCTACGAGCCGGTTCCAGGCATCGTACTTGGCTGAAATGCTGTTGGCCAGGTCGCTCGACTTCGGCAGCGCAGTCATGTTGCCCGCGGCGTCGTGGGCGGGATCGGATCGCGGTAAGAATTCAAACGCAAAAAACTAGCTGCGTCCCCGTTTCGACTCCCCAAGCAGTTCAATAGCGCGATCGAGAGTCATTGTGAGTACATTGTCATCGGGTCCTATGCGCGTGGTAACATGACCGATAATGGTTTCCGAATCGACGAATGCTCCACGTTCTTCCAGACGAATCTGCACATCAGCGCCGGTCACGGGATGCTTACCAAGTGTGCGAGGGAATCGCAGAATTTCGGTCGCAGTCTCAAGGGTCACTGCACTCGGATCCAGGCCCGGCGGTAACCAACAGCCGAGGGGCTTAGGGTCTGCCTCTGTTGCGTCACCGCATTGGATGTATGGTCCGAAAGGGCTGCGGACTACGTAAACCGGCAATCCGTTTTCGGAATGAAGACCAAGGCAGATCATCCGAACCTCCGATCACTACATGACGGTGTTCTTTGGAAATCCCAACGTATTCAAGTAAACGGTAGAGAGAATCATCACACCGTTACTACCTTCCAATCTGCTCAAGGAGTTCAATAGCGCGATCGAGAGTCATTGTGAGTACATCGTCGTCCGGTCCTATGGGTGTGACCACATGACGCTTCTTACCTTCCACAATGATTTCCGAACGAATAAGGGCTCCACGTTGTTGCAGATGAACTCGCACATCAGCGCCGGTCACGGGATGCTTACCAAGTGTGCGAGGGAATCGCAGAATTTCGGTCGCAGTCTCAAGGGTCACTGCACTCGGATCCAGGCCCGGCGGTAACCAACAGCCGAGGGGCTTAGGGTCTGCCTCTGTTGCGTCACCGCATTGGATGTATGGTCCGAAAGGGCTGCGGACTACGTAAACCGGCAATCCGTTTTCGGAATGAAGACCAAGGCAGATCATCCGAACCTCCGGTCACTACATGACTGGGAAAGAAAAAGTGGGTTTGCTTTCTCGGTCGACCGCGGGGGCGTATGGTTCGGTCGAGATGGAGACGTTTTGACAATCGTTTTACCCAAGCGGCGTCGCCGTAGGGTAGGCCGGTCTCGTTGCTGCGGCGGACCGCTGCTAGCTCCGAATCGCCGGGCGTCTGGTGGATATAATTCTGGTATCAGAGCGCCGTTAGTCGTTAGTGGGGTTGTCGCGCAATAAACGGGACAGATGGACCGGTCCAAATTTGGAAATTCTGTGGACCAATTCGGGAAGACCCTACTTCACTTCTCCGGCGACCGTTAGGGATCTTCGCCCGGTTTTCCCCCCGCTTATCTATCCTGCGCGACGCTTCGAACCCACGGGTCATGATTCTACCCCCCGACCGCCCCGGCGTCAACGGAAGAGGGAAGGAGGGGGAAGAGGGGAGCAGGGGAGCAGGGCCCCGATTTGCCTACTCGTCCGAGAAAACCCGCGTGCTCTCTTCCTTGGTGACCGGGCTTTGCATCTCGTTGGTCAGCAGTTGGAACCGTGTCCGCAGGTCACCCGGCTGGAGCGCCTGGGCGCGGACGCGGTAGGTGGTGTCGGCCTTGGGGGCAAGCCGGGCGAGGTCGTCGAACACCACGCGGTTCCCCTCGACCTGGTTTTGCGACGGGCCGTCGGCTGCCAGGGGCCGCAACTGGGGCGGTAGCACCACGACCAGTTTCACGTTCGTCGCCGCCTTCGAGCCCTGGTTCACGATCCGGACCTCGTAGGTGGTTTCGCCGCCGACTTCGATCGGATCGGTCGCGTCGGCCACCTGGAACATGATCGCCGCGATGCCTTCGATCAAGACAGGCTGCTTTTTCTCGACGGTGATGCCCTTTTCGGCCGTGCTGCGCAGGCGGATGCTCTGGTCGCCGGCTTCGACCGGCATGGTGACCAGCTCGACGGTTCCGGACTCGTTGACCGGCAACTCCTCCAGCCGCCAGAAGACGGCCCGCTGGGCTTCGTCGTAGTGTCCGGCGTTGTTGGCGCTGACGAATTTCAGCCCGCGGGGCAGATAGGCGGCCAGTTCGACCTTTTCGGCCGCCGCGGTGCCGGGGTTCGTGACCGACAACCGGTAGGTGGCCTCGCGTTCGAGGTACCGTCGCTTGGGCCCTGCCACGGCGACGTCCAATTTCGGTGCAACCACTTCGAGGTTCAGGCGGTTTTCGACGTGCAGGTTGCCTTCGCCCCGGGCGGTCAACACGTTGGTCAGTTGTCCGGGTCGGCTGGCGATCATGCTAAGTTCGAGTTTTCGGCTTTGGCCGGGCGGCAGATCGCCGATTTCGTATTCGAGGTCGCCGCCGGCGGGGTGCTGGAGCCCGACGGGAACGTGCTCTTCGATCACGACACCCGTCGCCACACCCGTACCGGGATTCGTGATGGTAATCGACAAGGTCAACTCCTCGCCGATGAGCACGCGGTCGGGGGCCGTCGTCTTCAGCGTCAACTCGGGCTTGGTGCAGCGACACCGGACAGATGCCTGGGCGTTGAAGGTGACCGTGGCAACGCTGCCGATGTCGCCCTCGGCGACCGGCATTACTTTCATCTCGACGGTCGTTTCGTCGTCGGGTTTCATGGTTCCGAGCTCCCAAACCAGCTCGCCGCGGGCATCGCTCGAAGTCCGCGGCGTGGTGCTGACCAGTTGGGTTCCTTTGGGGAGGAGGTCGCGGAGCACGACGTCGGCGGCGGTAACGGAGCCGGTGTTGCGGACGGTGGTGCGAAACAGTGCCGGTTTGCCGACCTGGATTTCGTCGGGGGCGGATTTCTCGATCGTCAGGTGCGGGCATTGCGGGCCCTCGAGCTGCTCGCTGCCGGGTTGGCCGGTGCCCTCTTCGATCGGAGGAGATTTGGCCAGGGGAGAAGGCGGGGTCGATCGGGGAAAGCCTTCTCGCGACAACAAAGCGGGTTGAACGCGGCCGTCCGACGGTGCGGCCGATGCCGCTTTCGGCGGTGGATAATTGCCCATGGAAGCGGCCGACGGAATGACGTCCCCGCGGATCGGATTGCTGCGGTTCTGAGTGCCAGGCGGTGGAATCCGTTGAGGGGCGCCGACGGGCGCCGCATGGGGATCAGCTCGGAAACGCCGGGGTGCTCCGACCGGCGCCGGGCGTCGCTGCAAGTTGGGGTATTGTCCGGGAGTCGGCGGGCCGCTCCCATCGCCGGCCGATGCCAGCAAAAGCGGTTTCACCGGCTCGGATGCCCCTTCCGGGCTCGTTGAGGGCGATTCCACTCCACGGTGACTGAACGGGTTGGAGAGCACCGTCGGCTCCGGCTTCTTCGGCACCGGGCCGGTTGGCTGAGTTAACGCGTGAACCGGCTTTGTCACCGGTAGCTCGACAACCACCTTTGGCGCCGTTGTTTCACTGCTGGTTGAGGTCGATTCGAGGGCCTGCGGTGCAGGATCCCCCGAACCACGCTGGGCTTGGGCAATGGCGATCAGACCCAAAGCGACTACGGTCACCAATGCGGCAATGCGGACTAAAAGACGCTTCATGGGAACATCCCTGGAGAAAATGGGTTAATTTAGCTAATCGGGGCAATCTAGAAAAGCCGTAACCCCGGCCTCAGTGGAAAATCCTCGCGCGGAGGTATCCGGGAATCAATAGTGGGGCGGGTTAGTACCAAAATCGGGCCGGCGGGGAAAGGGCAGTTTTTGGGAGGGGAGAGGGAAGTGGAGAGTGGACGGTGGGCAGAAAACCGTAGACAGTGGGAAGCGCATGGCAGCAGGTACGAAGCGCTAGACCGGTTTGTCTTCCGGTCCATACCGGCCGCGGTATTGCTCGGCGGGGTATTTCGCTTCGTTTTTCGCCATTTTCCGTTGAACGGCCGTTGAGAGATCGATGCCAAGCTCGTTCGACATCGCCATGGCGTAGCACAACACGTCGGCCAGCTCCTCGGCAACCTCATCCAGCTTCTGGGGCTCTTCGGCAAGCCTCTGCGAGCGTTCAGCCGTGATCCACTGAAAATGCTCCATCAATTCCGCCGACTCGATGGCCATCGACATCGCCAGATTTTTCGGCGAGTGGAACTGATGCCAATCGCGGGCGTCGACGAAGTCGTCGACCAGTCGCTTCAACTGCTCGATCGTGGTGGTCGAGTCGGACATGGGCGCGTCGAAACCTTACTCAAAGCCCGGCAACGTCTGCTGTTGCGGCGGATGCACTCGTTCGTGGTAGCGAAGCCGGTAACCCTCGGCCAGGTAGACCATCAGTTCCATGACCAGCAGGTCGGCACGAGTCATCACGTGCCGCGTGCTGCGGACGCCCAGGCCGCGAACGATTTCCTCCAGCACGTGCAGGTGTAAGTGCACGGCTTGCTGCGCGGTCAGCCGGGCGGAAACCAACAGCTTGGCCAACTCCCGCAGGTCGCCGGCGAGGTTCCCCGAGCCCATGATGACATAAGTCCGCAACAGCTCGCGGTAGTGGTCGATCAACTCGGGCGGCAGAAAGTCGACCGCGGACGAGCTTCCTGCGGCCGAAGCCAATTTCCACTGCTGCTGCAAGAGGTGCTGGGCCTCCTCGTGTTCGCGTCCGAGCCGCGTCTGTTCCGCAAGCTTAAGACGATGGTTCTCGCGGACCAATTGATGGCGGCGGACCGCCCGGGCGGCCACCCAGATAAGATTGCGCGTGGTCGTGGTATGGACACAGACGTAGCCGTCGGCCCCGACTTCATAACAGAAGACGGCCATTTCCTGCTCGCTCTGGGTGCCCATCACGACGATCGGTTCATCGGCGCCGCCCGCCCGGTACCCTTCGATCAAATCGAGCGCGTCCAGATCGGGGGGTTCGTGGCTGACCAGGACCACGTCGAAGGCCTCGTCGCGGAGCCGTTCCAGCCCGGCGACGCCCCCGACCGCCTCTTCCAAGAGCACATGCGAGGCGCTGTCTGCCGCGAAGGCCTCGGCGAGCCAACCCCCCGTTCGCTGGCGGGTGGCGATGTACAGTACCCTCATTTGAGGGGGAAGGCCCTGCCATATTGAAGCAGGCATTTGGGAAGTCGGGTTTGTGAGTGTCGCCGCCATTGATCTGCCTGTCGGGGGTCGAAAGGACGGGAAACCGAGAATTGCGGGCGGTACTCTAGCGAAGGCCGGGTCCTGGGTCAATGTCGGACGGTTTCTTTCAGCGGACATTATCGCAGCAGAAACGCCTCCTCCCATGGCAAACTGGTTGGAAAACTGGCAAAATGCCAGCACCATGACCAAGATTGCCTATCTCGATTGTACCAGCGGCATCAGTGGCGACATGACGCTTGGGGCCCTGGTTGACGCTGGGGTCGATTTGGCCCGGCTCAATGCGGCCGTCGGGTCGCTCGGCCTGCCCGGTTGCCGCCTTGTGGCCGGGGAGGTCAAGAAGCACGGGTTTCGGGCCACCCAGGTGTCGGTCGAGTACGAACCGGAACACGAACATCGCCACTTGGCCGACATCGTGGCCATGATCGACGCCGGGGATCTATCCGAGAAGCAGAAGGACACCGCCCGGCGGATATTCACGCGGCTCGCGGAAGCCGAGGCCGGAGTCCACGGCACAACGACCGAGGAAGTGCATTTCCACGAGGTGGGCGCGGCCGATTCGATCGCCGACATCGTCGCCGCAGCCGTCGGCTGGGACCTGCTGGGGGCGGACCGGATTGTCGCCTCGGCGGTGCCGACCGGCTGCGGGCAGCTCAAGATGGCCCATGGCACGTGCAGCATTCCCGCCCCCGCCACCGCCGAGTTGCTGCGCGGGGTTCCCCTGGCCGAATCGTCCATCCGCTTCGAGCTGACCACGCCGACCGGCGCGGCCATCCTCACCACGCTGGCCGACGGTTTCGGACCGGTCCCGGCGATGACGATCGAGAGGATCGGCTGCGGTGCGGGACAGAAGGACCTCGAGGAGCAACCCAACATACTGCGCCTTCTGGTCGGTGAAGCGGCCGAGGGCCCGCCTGCCGGCGATCAGGTCTGCGTGTTGGAAACCAATCTCGACGACATCAGCGGGGAGATGATCGGCTACTGCACGGCCCGGCTCTGGGAGGCCGGTGCATTGGATGTCTTCACCACCGCCATTCAAATGAAGAAGAACCGCCCCGGGGTGAAGCTCTCGGTCCTCTGCCGACCGGGTCAGATCGAAGCGATCGAGGAAATCCTCTTCACCGAAACGACCACGCTGGGGGTACGCCGCTACACGGTCAACCGCCACGTCCTTTCCCGCGAGCCGCACACGGTCGAGACGCCGTGGGGGCCCGTTGAGGGCAAGATCGGCTGGCTGCGGAAGGATTCCCCGCGTTTTGCCCCGGAGTTCGAGTCGTGCCGGCGGATCGCCGCCGAGCAGAACGTGCCTTTAAGGACCGTCTACGATGCGGCACAAAAGGCGTTTGACGCAGGGGAGTAGGCAGAGGGCAGGGGAAGTCGGGCTAGCCGCCTCAAGGCACGCGAAGGGAACGAAGCCCGTCGAGCGGGTCCGGCTCGCGCTTTTTCAAGGGCGGCAATTTGTATTCCTTCAGCGGATAAAACACCCGCAGTCCGTCCGCCGTAAATTCGGGCAGCGAGGCCTCCAGGTCCTCTCGCTTCTTCTTGGTCTTCTCGGCCAGGTCCCTGCCGAGGTTTCTCAGCAGCACCGCTACCTTTGCATGAACGACTCCGGTCTCGCCGGCTTCCGCCCCTTTCACCGCGGAGTCTATTGCCGCACTCCAATCGACGGCAGCCTGCAAGTCGTGGCGTAGAAGCTCCGCAAGCCGTTGTAGCGAGTTGCGGACCAGTGCGGTGTCCGCAGCCGCAGGGGCAACCGACGTCAATTGCGTTATCTCATGTTCATTGTCCTTGCCGAACGTCATCAGGGTGCGGACGTGGTAGCCGGCCTCCGCCTGCGTTGTCTGATACAACGTGCGCAATTTCGCGGCAGACGACAGGAGGATTTGTTCCGCACGATCCGCCAAAAGTTCTGCTTGAGCGGTTTTCGCCTTCTTCCGATGCCTCGCATCGTTCTCTGCAAAGTCGTTCATCGACGCAACAAAGGGCTTTCGTACGGTCTCTTCCTTTTCCAGTATTTTTTTGAAGCGATTGCGAAACTCATTCAACTGGATTTGGCGCTGCCGAAGCCGGGCAATCTCTTCGCCGGTTACAACCGATTCGGTCCAATTCAGCGAGTTCAGCCGTTTTTTCGTTGAATCAAGGTCAGCCGTAAACGCTTTGCGGCTCCGGGCAAGAACTTCTTGTGCGTCTGCGTAGGAGTCCAGAAGCGTATCGAGAGGCGGACCCGCAGGCGCGCGCGCAGCCAGGGCGGAAAGCCCTCCGGCATCGTCCGCAAGAACGGGAAACTGCTCCGCAGACAGGTTCGTAAATCCTTTCGCGGCGTCCAGATGCTCTCCCGCAAGTGCCTCCAGCTCGACCACGAGTTTGCTCAGCTCCTGCCGTACGCGCGGCGGAGCAATCAACGGCGGCGACAACGCCATGATCTGCGACCGAACGCTCAGCAGGTCTTCATAGCTCTTTCGCGCCGTCCCTTCCGTCTTCGATAACCGCGTTTCGGCCGCCGTTCTCAATCGTTTGAGCTGGGCCTTTCTCTGATCAATACGGGGAGTCTTGCGGCCGCTGCGGATGAAGCCCGACTCCGCCCGAAGGTCCGAGTACTCCTTCCACGTCACCAGGGCCTCACGGATATTGGCAACCGTCTCGGCCGAAACGGAACGTGCAACGGCGGCTTCGCTTCCCGCAAGACTTTCAAGCTGTCTCACGAAATCAAGTGTTGCCACAACTGCGCGCTGTTGCTCTTTTTTGCGGCCGGCAGCCGCCCGGTCGCGCGCGGCCTTGTGCTCCAGAGCGATGGCCCGCGCTTTGTCTCTGAGGATTTCGACGAGGTGTGGATTGGTCAACGGTGTTCGCCATTCTCCCTCGATGGCCTCCTCCAATACCGAATCACTGACTTTCGCCAACATGGCTCTCAATCCTTCTTGATCCGTCACGAATTCGATCTCCTGGAGGATCGTCTGCGCCTCCGAGTCTCTCGTTTCCGAGGCCCGCGGATGAAGCTGGTATTCCCCGAGAAGAATCGCTGCCTCCGCCAGTTCTCCCTGTTCGAGGGCGGTGTGGGCCGATTGGAACAGGGCCTCCGCCTCCGCATCCTTCTTCTTGGATTCCAGGTAAAGCTGCAAGGCTTTGGCCCGTTTCCTGTCCGTGTCCGAAACGCCTTCGTTGCCAAGAACCGTTGCGAGCGTGTTTTCCGCGTCCTCGAGCTTCCCGGCCTCGATGTCGAGTTTCGCGGCCTCTATTGCTCCGGCGGCGTCGAATGAAGCCGCCGGCTCCGTGCCGCTGCCGGCGTTTTCCGGCTTGCCCTGGTCGCCCGGACCGCAGCCCACACAGAAAAAGAGCAGACTCACGAAAAGAATGTACCTTGTCATGGCAAACGCTTCCGTAGTCATTGCGGTGCTTCTCAAAACTCCGGGGGCCGGGTCAATCTTGCGGCTGTTGGATTTTCGTGCGGAGAAACTCGACGAGGTTCTCGACGTCGTCCGACCCGATGCGGATGATCCTCTTACCTAAGGTCAGCTTCACGCAGTCGAATCCCCAGAGGTTGTAGGTCGTGCCGCGGCCTGGAATCCAGTGGATTCCCCACCCGTCGATCAGCCTGGACCGGTCCGGCTCGACGCCGATAATCTCCGCATAGGCGATGCGTTTCCAGAAAAGGGGCAACGGGCCGTACTGGAGCAGCAAACGATCGCCCTCATCTTCGACCGTTAACGTTCCAAACGCCCAGGCAAACGGCACGAGCACCACGCCCGTACCCGCCAAGATGATTGCCAACGGCAGCTCATCCCTGCAGAACCACGCACCGCCTGCCAGAAGGGCCGCCGTGAAATAGAGGAGGTGGTGCAGTGAACCCCGTTGGGTATGGCAGTAACTCATAGGCAGCGATCTCCCGGCACGAGAACCAGGATACCAGCGGGGCAACGACTCCTGCAACGGGGGTCTTGTCGAGGCGGCGCCGAGTCGCAGTTCGTACCCCCGGCACACACAATCCACCCTTGCGAGGGGGAGGCGAGATTGAAGCTCGAAAGAGGGCGGGAAGGAACGCTTTTTCCCTTCGGAAATGGTCTTCTCAATGGGCCGCCGGCCATCCGTGAAACTTTTTGGGCTCCCGGGTCGTCTTATGAGAAAGGGACCTTTTTGCAAATTGCCATCCCTGCAAGTATTCTGGATGTTGTCCCTTCTGCGACAAAATCAAAATGTCATGAATATCCGACCCTGCTGCACCGCCCTGCCGATATGGATCGCCCTGGCCGCCCAATCGTTTGCGGCCGTCGACTTGGTCACGATCCCCCGCCGTGAAGGCGTTCAGCTTACCATCTACAACTCCGAAGACATCACTATGGTCCGCGAGAACCGCCTGCTGACCGTCAAGCAGGGGATCAACCGCATCCAGTTCACCTGGGCCAATACGCTGATCGACCCGACGAGCATCGACTTTCGCATCCTCGACCACGTCGATAGGGTTGACCTGATCGATACGACGTTTCCGGCTGGGCGCAACGACGCCTTGCAGTGGAACATCAAGAGCCAAATGGCCGGCAAGATCCCGGTCGAAATCCGCTACTTCACCAGCGGAATTACGTGGAAGGCCGATTACGTCGGCATTGCGAACCAGGACGAAACGAAGTTAAACCTGACCGGTTACGTTCGCGTCTTCAATAACTCGGGCGAGCTTTACGACAACGCCCAGACCCGGCTGGTCGTCGGCACGATCAATCTCGTCGAAAAAATCGCCGACCTGGCCACGCGACCGGCACCCGACACGACGGTTGCCACCGGCCGTCACTGGCGACAGCGACCCGAGAAAGAACGTCTGGAAATGCAGAACGAACTCCGCGTCTTGGCGGACGAGGCCGACGACGATTCCGGTCCTGAGGGGGAAAAAGAGGGATTGAAACGCCCCAAGCAGGTCATCAAGAAGGGCCTTTCCGAGTACTTCCTATTCACGATTGCCGGACGCGAGGACATCAAGGACAAAGAACCGAAACGGCTGGTCTCGATGAAGGTCGGCGAGGTGCCGTTGGAGTGTTTCTACAAGCTCACCGACCGCGACGGCGGTACTCAGTTCACCAAATACTACCGTTTCAAGAATAAGAAGCTGCTCGACGACGCCGACAAAGAGAAGGACCTGCCGGCGATGGAAAACCTGGGCGAGTCACCGCTGCCCGACGGCATGGTCCGGCTGTTCTTCGAGTACGAAACGAAAGACCTTGCCTATGTCGGCGGAACGAGCACGAAGTACGTGCCGATCGGCGACCGCGTCGAAGTCAACGTCGGCCACGATCCGGATATGACCATCGTCCGGCGGCTGAAGGACCAGAAGATCACCAACGTCGTCGCCCGGCAGTACAAGCGACGGCTCGACAACACGTTCGTCTTATACTACGACCTGATCGACTACGACGAGACCTTTTACTACGAAGAGGAAATCGTCTCCGGCAAGCCGGTCGAGGTCAAAACCGAGATCGAACGCCGGTTCGACGCCAACGTGGTCCTCTGGGGAAGTGAAGGCCAACCAAAAGACTGGAACAGCAACGAGGCCGGGGCCTACGTCGATCTGCACGGCGTCGACGGCCGCGTCGAACGCGTCGACCAGAACCACGTAAAATACTTCCTCGACCTCGCGCCGGGTGAGAAACAGTTGGTCCAATACTCCGTCACCTACAAACGCCGCAAGGTCGGACCCGATCTGAATGTCGAAAAACGGCGCGAACCAATCCGTTAACCAGTAAACACCGCAAAGCCCGCGACCATTGGTCGCGGAGAAGCATCACAACGGTAACCATACCACCAGACAGAATGAAGCGGGACGCCGCATTTCCGCGACCACTGGTCGCGGCTTTATAAAGGAGGAACAACCCATGAACAATCGGCACTTTGTGATCGCACTGCTGATACTAGCCGGTTTGACCGTCGAATCGTTCGCGGCCGTCGATCTGGTCACGATCCCGCGCCGCGAGGGCGTGCAACTGACGATCTACAACTCGGAAGACATCACCATGGTCCGTGAGAACCGCCTGCTCACGGTGAAACAGGGCATCAACCGCATCCAGTTCACCTGGGCGAACACCCTGATCGACCCGACGAGCATCGACTTCCGGATCCTCGACCACGTGGACAAGGTTGATCTGATCGACACGACGTTCCCGAGCGGGCGGAACGACGCCCTGCAATGGAACGTCAAGAGCCAGATGGCCGGCAAGATCCCCGTCGAAATCCGGTACTTCACCAGCGGAATCACCTGGAAGGCGGATTACGTCGGGATCGCCAACCAGAACGAAACGAAGCTCGGCCTGACCGGCTACGTCCGGGTCTACAACAACTCGGGCGAGCTTTACGACAACGCCCAGACGCGACTGGTCGTGGGTACGATCAATCTCGTCGAGAAGATTGCCGACCTGGCCACGCGGCCGCCGCCCCAAAGCTATATCAAAAGGGACGAAGCGGCACGGGCGGGCATCCGAAAACGATTTACGGAAGCGATTGTGCATGCCGACCCATTCGCCGCGCCCGGCGGCGCGGCCCCCGGTCCCGGAACTCCGGCCAAACCCAAAGCTGTCGTCAAGCAGGGACTCTCCGAGTACTTCCTCTTCACGATCGAAGGCCGCGAGGACATCAAGGACAAAGAGCCCAAGCGGCTCGTCTCGATGAAAGTCGGCGACGTGCCGCTGGAATGCTTCTACAAGCTGACCGACCGCGACGGCGGCTCGCAGTTTACCAAATACTACCGTTTCAAAAACAAGAAGCTCCTCGACGACGCCGACAAAGAGAAGGACCTGCCGGCGATGGAAAACCTGGGCGAGTCACCGCTGCCCGACGGCATGGTCCGGCTGTTCTTCGAGTACGAAACGAAAGACCTTGCCTATGTCGGCGGAACGAGCACGAAGTACGTGCCGATCGGCGACCGCGTCGAGGTGAACGTCGGCCGCGACCCCGACGTGACGATCGTCCGCCGATTGAAGGACCAGAAGATCACCAACGTCGTCGCGCGGCAGTACAAGCGGCGCGTCAGCAATACGTTCGTTGAATACTACGACCTGATCGACTACGACGAGACGTTCTACTACGAAGAGGAGATCGTCTCCGGCAAGCCGGTCGAGGTCAAGACGGAGATCGAGCGCCGGTTTGACGCCAACGTCGTCCTCTGGGGAAGCGAGGGCCGGCCGAAGGACTGGAACAGCGACGAGGCCGGGGCCTACGTCGATCTCCACGGCGTCGACGGCCGCGTCGAACGCGTCGACGAAAACCATGTAAAATACTTTCTTGACCTCGAACCGGGCGAGAAACAGCTCGTTCAGTACTCCGTCACCTACAAACGCCGCAAGGTCGGCCCCGATCTGAACGTCGAAAAACGCCGCGAACCGATCCGATAACCAACAGAATTGTAAAGCCGCGACCAGTGGTCGCGGAGAAGCACCAGAACGATAACCACTTGAGAAAACACAATCGCGTGGGGCACTTGCCCCGGGTTTCCGCGACCACTGGTCGCGGCTTTACAGTCAAATACGAAACTCTCTGAAGACAGAAAGCACGAATTGAAAGGACCCGAACAATGAGAACCCGAATTACACTTGCCGCCGCATTGCTTGTCGCCGTGGCCGCGACGGCCCATGCCCGCATCAAGCTGACCACGCTGCCCGAGCGCGAGAGCGTGCGGATCGACATCCAGAACGGGCGGTTCACGCTTGTCGAGGAAGAGCGGACCGTGAACCTTCAGAAGGGCCGCAACGCGGTCGATTTCTCCTGGGCGAACATCGGCATCGACAAGGACTCGATCGTCTTTCGCGTCATCAAGGCCGACGGCGAGGTGAACGTGCTGAACACGAACTACCCGCCCAACGAAAACGCCCTGTACTGGACCGTCAGCGCGGAGAAGGCCGGCCCGGCCGTCATCCGCATCTCCTACCTGATCGGCAACATGAACACGCTGCCGAGCTACCAGGGCATCGTCGAAAACGACGAGAAGAAATTGCTGATGCAGGTCTACCAGACCGTGACGAACACGTCGGGCGAGAGCTTTGGGCGCTGCACGGTGCAGCCGGGCGTCGGCAAGACGACGGTCCGCTACTTCAACAACGGGGAGCGCAAACGGATGCTGGCCGCCAAGTTCGCCGAGGTCCCGATCGACAAGCGGTACGTCTTCGATGCGAAGATCGACCAGAAGCGGACTCGGATGTACTACCGGTTGATGAACGACAAGGAGAACAACCTGGGCGAGTTCCCGCTGCCGTACGGCAAGACGCGCCTGTTCATCAAGGAGCCGAAGACGGGCGAGAAGGACGAGGTTTTAAGCCAGGCGTTTTTGGGCGAGGACTGGGCGAAGTACACGCCGCTGTTCGCGCCGCTGGACTTGTACGTCGGCGTTGCCCAGGACGTGAAGGTCGAGCGTTTCACGATGCAGCCCGAAGGCGGGCCCAAAAAGGTCCACGACATCCTGACCTGTCCGCGGTTCACGATGGACGGCAAAAAGAGCGTTACTCAGCCGCGATTCCGCAACCAGCGAACGCGTTTCCGCTACCGCCTGCAAAACTTCAAGACGGAAAAGGGCGACCCGGTGACCGTGCCGCTGACGATCAAGGAGCACGTCGACGGGGAGTGGATCATCGAGAAGATCGTTTTGAAGGAACTGGAAGGCGAGCGGAACGAGCTGGTCGAGAAGGAGATCCCGCACGGGGCCATTTTCAAGACGAACCGGATCGACGTGAACAACGTCGAGTTCGAGATGCAGCTCCCGCCGACCACGATCGAGAAGAAGTACGACCTGTACGTAACGATCCTGCGCAAATGGCGCCGGTATTGATGCTACACGGGTGGCACGGGCTGCTTGTCAGCCCGTGTTACGTGGCTGCTTGTCAGCCCGTGTTACATGGCTGCATGGATAACCCGAGATCTATGCCTACACCGCACGCGCTGACAAGCAACCCATGCCACCCGGCTATTTCTACGGAGCTATTTGAGGCCGGCGTAACTGCTATCGCGCGAGTTTCAAGCGATAAACGCGTCGCGAATCGGCCGGCCCGTCCGCGACGAGCACGGCGGAGTCGATCTCCCGATGCTCCCGATGATATTCGAACGGCTTGCCGGTCACGGGATTGATCGGGAGGGGCACGTTTTTGATTTCGTCAAGTCGTTCGGGCAACCGGCCTTCGTGCTCGGCGGCGAACAGCCGGATGGCTTCGACGCATCGCAGCGCGGCGGTGCGGCGCTGCGATTCGGCCACGCGAAGATGGCAGGCCCCGATCGCCGGAAGCAGGGTGCTCGCAAGCGGGACGACTTCCTTCTCCTTGGCGACCTCTTTCATGTGCCGGTCGGCCTTCTCGATGGCCGGGCGGGCTTGCCAGTATGGCACGTGGAACCACTTGAACATGTCGTCGCGGAGTTCTTCGTACGTGGCGAAAACGTGACGGACCACGACTTCGGCGTGCGACATTTCGTCGATGGGCCGCCCGGGCTCGGCATGGCGGCTGAGTTCCTCGACGTGGCGGCGCAGTTCGTCGGCCTCTTCGTCGTTGCCCTCCTGTTCGAGTCCCTTGATTTCCCGTTTGAGATTCTCGATGTGTTCGAGCATCTCTTGGCGTTCCCGTTCACGGTGTTTGCGGCGCTCGGCCACTTCGCGCTTTGCGACGGGATATGCCTTCTCGATGAACTCCTCGATGTTAATGTCTTCCTCTTCCGGCGGCTCGCCCTCTCGTTGCGCCATTACGTTCCACGCCATTGTCATGCGGAGCACGTCCTCGAGAAGAACTCTCCAATGCTCCGGCGGCACGTCCTCGTGCAGGGCCTCTTCAAAGCCGGGGAAAAGCAGGCGGACGGTACCGGCCTCGAGTTGAAACGCCTTGCGGAGATCGATCATCGGATCGGGCAGGGCCGTGATCGTCCAGTACAAATTGGGCACGCCCGGCGCCTGGATCAGCATTTCCAATTGGTCGGTCATCATGTTGGCGATGGCAAGCCCAACCAGGCCGCTGACCAGGGTCGGCTGCTCGGCGACGTGCTGGGCCATGGCGTAGCCGGTCTGGAGGTTGCGGATTGCCTCGCCGTAGTCCCCTTTGGCGATGTGGAGCCGCGTGCGAAGCGCGATCACCCGGGCGAGGTTCCGCGCGGAGGACAACTCCGGCAGCATCAGCTCGAAGATGTTTTCCTCCTCATGGATCGGCAGCTCCCATTCACAGCGCGAGCGGCGGGCGGCCATCTCCGCATAGTGCAACGCGCCGTGAAACCGGTCCAAGGCCTCCCACACCTCCTCGCGCGGCAGGTCCTCGGGCGGCATCGCAAGCCACTCGTCGGCCTGCTCGACGGCCTCTTCCGGCGCGTCGGCCTGGGCCAGCAGCATGAACGCCTTCATGTAGAGCGGGGCCGCGTTGCCGGGCCGCTGTTCCAGAAGCGGGGGGAGGAGCTGGATTTCCATCGCCGGCCGGGGAACTTCCGCCGGGTGGACCGCAAGGTGGATTTCCTCAGCGGGCGGTTCTTCCGGCTCCGGACGTTCTTCGGCGGCTGCCAGCGTAAACGTCGCGGCCAGCATGACGCCGAGTGCTAGTAGATAAGATGCTGGTTTCATGGGATGGGATCCGAATCGTGGGTTGTCGAGGAACCCCCGCACGCAGTGCGGGGGCTTTGCGGTTTCGATCTGATTATCGCCGCCTCATCTCTTCGACGGCCTCGCGCAGTTCGCGGACTTCGTTGCGCAGTTGCTCGATCTGTTCGAACAGTTCACGGACGACATCTTCCGGGCGAGGCCCGCGCTTGTGTTCGCGGAGTTTTTGCTGGAGATCCTCGGCGGCGCGGTGGACGTGTTCGGCGACATCGGGTCTTCCGGCGGCGGCGAAGTGCTCGGCCGCCTCGTGCATCAGGTGGAAGGCTTCGGCCATGTGGCGTTCGGGCCCTTCGCCTTCACCCTCCGGGTGCCGTTCGCATTCTTCCATTCGCCGGTGGAGTTCACCGATTTCGCGTTCGACTCGCTCGGCTTCCTCGCGGTTTCCGTTTTCGAGGAGTTCCTCGCGCTCGCGCTGGAGTTGCTCGATACGCTCGATGATTTCGCGGTGTTCGCGGTCGCGTTCCTCGTCTTCGTCGCCTTCTTCTTCGTGTTCCCGGTGCTCGAACTCTTCGATTTCGCGCCGGAGATGTTCGGCCTCGCGCTCGACTTCTTCGGCTTCTTCGTTTTCGCCCTCCTCACGGAGATCGCGGATGTGTTCTTCAAGTTCACGGAGTTCGCGGTGGAGCCGTTCCAGTTCGCCGGCCTCTTCCTCTTCTTTATGCTCGGGTTCCTCGTCGTCGCCTTCGAGTTCCCGGAGTCGTCGTTCGAGGTGTTCGATTTCGTCGCCCATTCGTTCGACGTCCTCGTCCCTTCCGTCCCGTTCGGCCTCTTCGATTTCTCGTTCGAGCTGCTCGATTCGTTCGCCGATTTGGCGGCATTCGCGTTCGCGATCCTCGGGCCGTTGCGCCGCGGCGACTGCGGCCGCCAAGACAACGAAAACCGAGCAGAGAAACACCGTCGTCAGTAATCGTCGCATCGTTACACCTCCTGAATGCGGGGATTGGGTAGTGTGTCGTGGATCATGGGTCAACTGCCGAAAGACGGTTCGAGATCGGTCCGGGGACCGGGGCTCCACTTCGGAATCTCGGCGCCGGGCGCCGGTTGACGCGGCTTCAACTTGGGCAGAGCGTCGACGCCCCGGGCAACGACCATCCGGCGGAGTTGGAGGTAGTCGCCCCGGGGCTTCTTCTTTCGCTTCGGCGTCCGGTCGATTTTTTCGGGCCGCGCCGGAGTCTCGTCGCCCACGGTGGCGTCTTTGGCCAACTGCGGTTTCTCATGCCCGGCGGCGACGGGGGCTTGCTCCGGCTGCACGATTGGCGGTGCTTCTGCTTCTGCGGGCGGTTTCGCCGGAATGTAGACGGTCTTTTCAACGACCCGCGGGCCGCGGGTCAAAAGCATCCCGGCCAGCGTGACGGCCAGCAAGACCGACGCCGCCGTGGCGGACGGCCAGAGCCACGCCGAGTGCCGGCGCGGCGACTGCGCGCCGACCGCCTGACCGGCCAGGTACATCAACCGATCGCGGTCGATGGCAGATGCGGCCGGCGAGAGCGACGCCAAGGCCGCTTCGAATGCCGGGAGCCCTTTGTTCATTTTCTTCTGGGACATGATACACCCATTTTCTGTCTAAGCCGCGATAGTGCCGCTTCGTAGCGGCGGTGGGCCGTGCTGTCGGACGTGCTAATCAACCGGCCGATTTGCTGAAACGAAAGCCCGCCCCAAACGCGGGCGACGATCACCTCGCGGTCGGCCGGGGGCAACGTCTCCAGGACGTCGGTTACCGCCCCGGCGTCGATCGCGTCGTCGGCCGATCGGGTAAACCAATCCGGCCGCTGCCCGGCAACCGTCGCTTCGCGCCGCTTCCTCCGCCGGGCGGACCGCGCGGCACTGATTGCCTTGTTGCGAACCACCCGGTAGAGCCACGCAACCGGGTCGTCCGGCCGCCGGCGCTGGCCGGCCAGCCGGATCAGCGACTCCTGAACGACGTCTTCCGCCGAGCCGCACAGTTGCCGGGCGTACAATTCCAACGCAGCGGCGTGATGATCCAACACCCACCGTAACAACTCCGGCCCAACGGGCTCGGAAGCCGCCAAGCCGTTCGGGTTGTGGTCGTTTCCGTTCACCGTGAACCGTCGTTGTTTCCAGTCGCCGTAAGGAAGACGCCGCCGCGAGGGATTCATCCCGCAAGAATCCAGAAGAGCAAAACCTTCAACGTTGTCTCGATGGAGTCAACGCAGACAACACCGCCCCCTGGCGGGGGAAATGGTATTGTGGTATTGTACTACCGGAGCGCTAAGTCTGCAAACATGCAAAGCCGCAGTCGCGTTTGCCTCAGGCCGACATAAGAGTGACCAACATGGTTAGCAGGAATCAAATACCGGACATGGCTATCTGCCACAAATGTGGAAACCCGATGCGGGTGATCGATCTTGATGTTCGGGGCTCAGATGACTCCTTCGTGATCGAATGCTGTGGTTTTCAACTGACTGTCGAAGATGAAGAGGCATCACGCCAGTTGCGAGACTTGCTTCTGGAGTACCACGGCATCGCATAAATGAAGAACAGGACTACGCCCACCATGACCACTTACCATGCCGAAGGCTCCCCTGCGACCGAACTGAGCGACGGGCAACTGCGCGAAGCCCTTTTTGGCACGCTCAGAGGGCTCGGCGACCGGCGGCGGGTTTTGGCCTTGCCACCCGACTTCACGCGGTTCAACAGCCGCGGCGGGCAGCTTACCTGCATGGTCTACGAGTTCTTCGGCGAGAAGCTGACCGACGTGATGCCTGCCCTGGGGACCCACGTGCCGATGACCGACTGGCAACTCGAGAAAATGTTTCCCGGGGTGCCCAAGTCGCTGTTTCGCGAGCATCGTTGGCGCGAAGATGTGGTCACTGTCGGCGAAGTGCCCGGCGAGTTCGTTGCCGAGGTTACCGAGGGCATCTGCAACAAACCGTGGCCGGCCCAGATCAACAAGCTCGTCTGGCAGGGCGGACACGACCTGATCCTCTCGATCGGCCAGGTCGTTCCCCATGAAGTCGTCGGCATGGCCAACTACAACAAAAACATCTTCGTCGGCGCCGGCGGCGCGGAGGGGATCAACGAGAGCCACTTCATCGGGGCGGCTTACGGCATGGAACGCATGATGGGCCACGCCGATACGCCGCTGCGAAAAATCCTTAACTACGCCCAGGACAAGTTCTGCTCCCACCTTCCGCTGCTCTGGGTGCTGACGGTCATCGGTCTCGACGACCACGGCCGGCCGGTCACGCGCGGGCTGTTCATCGGCGACGACTCGGATTGCTTCTACCAGGCCGCCGAGTTGTCGATCCGCGTGAACTTCACCGTGCTGGCCGAAGAGTTGCACAAAGTCGTCGTCTACCTCGATCCGGAAGAGTTCCACAGCACGTGGCTGGGCAACAAGGCGATTTACCGCACCCGCATGGCCATGGCCGACCGTGGCGAATTGATCGTCCTGGCGCCGGCCGTAGAAACCTTCGGCGAGGACCCGGAGATCGACCGGCTGATCCGCAAGTACGGCTACCGCACGACGCCGGAGGTGATGGCCTTCATGCGGGACAACGAAGACCTGCGCGGCAATCTCTCGGCCGCCGCCCACCTGATCCACGGCTCGCCGGAAGGCCGCTTCCGGGTGACGTACTGTCCCGGCCACCTCACGCGCGAGGAAATCAAGTCGGTCGGCTACGGCTACGGAGAGTTGGAAACGATGCTCCAGCGTTACAACCCCGACCAACTCACCGACGGCGTCAACACAATGCCCAACGGCGAACAGATCTACTTCATCCGCAACCCGGCCCTGGGCCTCTGGGCCCACGAAGGCCGGCTATAACTCGACGTTACCTGAAGCGGACAGCAATGCTGGCTCTAGTCCTCGATGCCCTCACCATTCATCGATAACCGACCTGCCGTTGAGATACAGTGTTTTGAGCATCCATCCCTTGAGATGTTCCAACCCGGCGTCGGTGACTTGGTCGCCCCCGAGGTGCAGGCATTCGAGGTTCGTTAGGCCCTTGAGATGTTCCAGGTCGGAATCCGTGACTTGGAAGCTCTCAGCCGAGACCGTGCGGATGAGGAAGTCGATATGGACCACGCCGGGTGCCACTGTGGCACCCGTGGGAGCAGGGGAGACTATCCACTATCCACCATCCACTTCATTCGCCATTCTTCATTCGCTATTCCCGCCCCCCGCCAGCGGAAAAATATCGGGAAAATGGCTCGTTGGCTCAAAAGTGGCCTTGACACTCGGCCGCAAATAGAGTATACTATTGTTCATTATCTCGGTATCCACAAGAGCCGGCCAGGTAACCACGCTCTGGCGAGCGTAGCTACGGATTTTCAGACAGGGCGTCCTGAGATTCTCCGCTCTCGACTGCGGAAAGTTCCACCCGTCGATGCGCGGCCGGTTGCCCAGTTTAACAGGGGAATCGTCGACGCAAGTCGTTGTATTGTAGCAACTTGCGTCGCGCGGGATGCGCGGCGCCGGGGCAAGGGCGGCAACAAATGAGTCCAAAGGGGTCACGCCCGAAAGGAGGGTGGCTCGCGCCGTCTAATACGTTACGCCGCCGCGGACCATGACGGTCCCGTTCGGGTTGAAGTCGGGGGTCGCGCTTTGGTATTGAACCTCCCGGCCGAAGATGTAAGCGATCTCCAGCCGCGTATCGAGGCCGCCGGTTACCTTGCGTTCCACCCCAAGGATGATCCGCCAATCGCGATAGTTGAACACGTCGTCGCTCCCGTCGGCGCGGCGGATTGCCCAGGTCTCGCCGCCGAACTCGCCGGCCAGGTAACTCCAGTATTCGACAACGTCGTAACCGGAGAGCCGCGTGGCGATTCGGGGTCTGGGAAAGAGGGCCTCGACCTTGATCGCGTCGTTGGGGGTCCAAATCAGACCGCCGATCGGAATCACGTCGATGTCCAGGCGGTTGATATACGCCGCCCCGAGCACAATTTTCCATCTCGGCCCGTAAGTCCACATGGCGGCCGCGTGCCCGGTCAGGCGGAAGGCCTCGTCGCTGCTCTGCTCGAAATCGCTATAGACGCCCGGCGTGATCGCCAAATCGATTCCGAGCCACGGTGAGACTTGGTTGAGCCAGCGGAACTGCATGTAGGCGTCGTAGACCCTCGGCGGCAAGTCGGGCGTCTGCGGGCCGTCGATATAGCGGACGGCAAAGCCCGGCGTGACCACGAGCGGAGATTTCCGCGTCGGGCAGGGAAACCCGAAGACCGCTTTCAGACTGATTTCATCTCCGCCGAGGCCCTTGGCGCCGCCGCCCCGGGCGAGGTACGCACCGTCGAAAATGAGCTTTTGGAAGATGCCGTTTCGGGCCCCCGGCGGTAGGTCCGGCTCTTGCTGCAATTCCATCAGCGCCGGCCCCTCTTCGCCCGGCAACGGCAGGATGTCGGACGAGGAATCGGGGCGCGCAGCCAGCCGGGCGGGGTAAGCCTCCGGCTCCATCGCCGGAAGCCGGGTCACCTGTCCCGGCGACGGCGACGCAAGAAAACACCATGCGATGATTCCAACGGCGAGGAAAAGTCGGCAGTCGTGCATCATCGGGAGTTTTCGCGGCGGTTTCCGGGCGGATCAGCGGCGGGAACGGGCTAGTACGTCAAACCACCCCGCGCGAATATCATGGGGTTGGGCCGAAACGTGATTCCCTGCATGCGGGAGAAGACCTCGCGTTCGAACGAGATCCCTACCTCGAAGAGTCCGTCGAACAGCCGGGTGTTGTCCCACTCCAGCCCCAGCGCGGCTCGAAAGTCGTTGTAATCGACCGAGTCCATGAACGTGGTGACAAAAGGGGGAGAAGGCGGACGTTTCACGCTCCACTTGCCGCCGCCGTATTCCCCCCGCACGTAGAGCCACCACTCGGTATTCCCGTAGTTGGCCAGCCGTCGGGCCAGCTTCGGGTTGGGAAAGAGGATATCCAGTCTTGTCATGTCGTTCGGCGTCCAGATAATCCCACCGGCCGGAAGGAGCTTGATCTTGTTCCGGTCGAGATACCACACACCCGCCTTGATCTTGATGGTGGGCGAGAACGTGAGCACCGCCATTCCCTTACCCATGTAGCGCATGCTCTGCGCCGTTATCCGTTGAAAGTCGGAGTAGATACCGGTCCGAAACGATACCTCGCCGCCGAACCACGGAGTGATCTGCGGATTCCAGGCCGCATCGAGATACGCGTCGTAGGCCCTCGGCGGCAGGTCGAACGGCGATGGCGGGCCGGCCCAAAGGTGCATCGCAAAACCCGGCGTGATCAAAAGCGGCGTGAATGTGTTGCGAAAAAGCGGAATCGCAACCGTCGCGTTCATTTCCATGTCCTGAACGCCGAACTCCTCCATCCCGCGGCCGGGAATCCAGAGGTAGTCGAGCCGGACCGCCTGGATCACCTTCTGCATGTGCGCCAGCGAACTGGGAAAATTGGGACCGCCGTATTGAAAAGCCGGGTCCTGCGACAGCAACGGTTGAGGTACGTTCGGCGCCGCATACGGGTCCCACTTCGCTGGCGGCGGTTGGATCGTCCCGTCGAAGGTGGCCGTTGGCCCCGGGCCTACCGTCGTCGGACCGGGGGTCGGCGTCAAGGGCGCGGCCGAGGTCGACTCCGATTGTACCGGCGTCGGAAATCGTACCTTTTGCCCGAAGACAGGGACATTGACAAGCACCATGAGTGCAGCCGTCAGACCACACAATACTCTCGTGGTTTTCACGACAGATTCCCTAACAGAAAAGATTTTCGAGATGGGATTGGCAGAAAAGCCTCTTGGAGGACCCCTCAATATCAAGGAATTTGAGTTGGGTCAAGGCCGCTTCTGCAATTCGCCGGATGGCGACCGGTTTCGCCGCTTGTATTTCTTCGCCCACGCGATAGGATAGAGTCGCAGAGCCGGTAAGTCTTTCTGTATTGTGCAACCATCCCATTTTACCGTTCCCTCAATGACATGAGTTCGGCGAACCTTGATATCACTCATGTCTTGAAGCGGACCTTTGTCGCCCAGGCGGAATACCATTCCACCCTGGGCTCGACGAACGACCGGGCGGGGGAATTGGCCGCCCAAAACCCCGACGAATTGCCGATTCTGATTCTGGCCGACCGGCAGACCGCAGGCCGCGGCCGGGGGGCCAACCGCTGGTGGACCGGGCCCGGAAGTCTCACCATGAGCCTGCTCTTGAAGCCCGATTGGGAGACGGCTGCCGAGAACCCCTCGCCGCTTTTCGCATTGGCGGCCGCGGTGGCCGTCGTCGAAACCGTTGCCCCATTGCTCCCTCCACACGCAGTCGGCATCCATTGGCCGAACGACGTGATCGCAGCCGGGCGAAAACTCGGCGGCATCCTCGTCGAGATCCTGCCAAACCGCTACCATGTCGTCGGCATCGGCCTGAATACCAACAACCTCATGGCCGACGCCCCCCGGGAATTGCGGTCGACGGCCATCACGATGCGGGAACTGAGTGGCAGCGCCCACGACCAAACGTCCATTCTCATCACCTTGCTGGATCATCTGGAAAGCTGCTTCGCCGAGTTGGCGACGGCACCCGGCGCCGTGGCCACCCGCGCCGACCGGCTCTGCCTGCAACGGGGCGCCGTGTTGACCCTCCGCCAGGGCCCCGATACAGTCACCGGCCGTTGTCTGGGCATCACCCCCGACGGCGCACTGGTCCTGGAATCCCCGCACGGACCACAGAGCTACTATTCCGGGACCGTTCAGCAGTAGCGCGGCCCGGCTTCTTTCATCGTACCGAACCTGTCAGTATAATGGACCGCACAACCCGGGAGCAATCACGATGCCGATTCCATTTACCTGCCCTTATTGCGGTCATCAGACGAACATAGACGAATACTACGCAGGCCAGACCGGCCCGTGTGCCCGGTGCGAAAAGATGGTGACGATTCCGGGGTACAGACCGGCCGGGAGCGTTCCGCCGTTGGAGGACAACCCGGCGATAAGGATGTTGATTCCGATAGGCCGTTCACCGCTTGCCATCGCGGCCGGCTACGCGGGGCTTTTCGCAATGGCCTGCTTTCCCGCTCCCATCGCCCTGGTCCTGGGAATCCTGGCCATCCGCGACATCAAGGCCCATCCGGAGAAACACGGGATGGGCCGGGCGGTCTTCGGCCTCGTGATGGGGATCCTCTTCACTCTGCCGCTGATCGTTGTCCTGCTCGCGGCCGTCTTCGACTAATAGTGCTCTGTCAAGTCTCAAGTCTTAATTTTGACAAAGCACCAGGCTCGCCGGTTTCCCGGGGATGTCGTCAACCGGCTATTTCTCCCCTTTTCTTCGCAAGAGGATCGACCAGGCAAGGGCTCCCTGCCTCTTGGGATCGCGGGTGTCGAATTTCGTCTCCCTGAGCCAGACGAAGTCGAAAGCCGGCGAGAAATCGTTGCGGATTTCCTCCTCCTTGACGCGGGGCGGCCCGTGGCGGCGTGCCTCGTTGGCGTTGCCGGCCAGAATCAGGACCTCGCTGCCGGGGCGGGTGAGCTGCCGGATCGCCGCCACGTATCCTGCCGCGTTGTGGCGGCGAACCCCGTGGTAACACCCCCGATCGAAAATGAAATCGAAAGGTTTCCGCTTCGGCGGCGCCAACACGTCGGCCACCAGCCACTGCACTTCGACACCCGCCTTGCGGGCCTTCTCTTCGGCCAGCGTCAATGCCGTCGGGGCAACGTCGATCCCCGTAACGTCAAACCCCTTGCCCGCAAGGTAGATGGCGTTGTTCCCGGTTCCGCAGCCGAGAACGACCGTGCGGCACGGGCGAATCGTGCCTTCCTCGACGACCTTGGTGAGATTGCCGGACGGCCGCCCCGTGTCCCAACCGGGCATGCGGTCGCGGCGGTATGCCGAATCCCAACGCTCGATCAACCGCACCCCGTCCCGCCCGTGCGGCATGATCCCGGAAGGCAGCAACCGGCGTGCCAGCAGCGGCTTGCCGTCCGGTTTCCGGACCGCGATCTTCCCGGCGCCGTCTCCCGCAGGCAACGTCAACTGAAACGTCCGCTCCTTGCCCGAAATCGTTAATTGCAACTGCCCCTCCTTTTCGACCACCTTGGCACTCGCGGCAGAATCGCTATCGCCGGTGCGCTCGATCACGTGGAGGAACCTGGCTTCTTTGACGTCGAGGTTTCGGCTGGTCTCGACAAGCGAGTTGTCAACCGTCTTCAGGTTCGTCTCCCGGGGCAGAAGAGTCTCACAAACGACGTTGTTTTTCCCCTCGGCCATGCGTACCCGGCGGCCGTCAATCTTCGGGGGACTGCTTCCCTGGAGAACCCACGCAGCCGTCTTCTGCAAGCGTACCCGGTCGTCGACCACGACGACGGAAGGCTTCAGCAAGAAAACTCGCCGCACCAGCCAGGGGGTTTCGCCGTTCTCCTCTTTGGCTGCCTTCCGTGCATCCCCGAAAACATAAAGGAAAAACTGGTTGTCTTCGAAAGCGAGAACACGATCCACGCCCAACTTCGCGCTATCCGGCACAGATTCCAGGAACTCACCCTCAGGTTTTGCGAGAGAGAGAATATCGGCAACACGAAGCGTCGGCGGAGGGGACTCGGGCTTTGCCGGCGTTTGCCCCAATGCCGGTGCAGCCTGCCACCAAACAAGGGCGGCCAGTCCCGCGACGCTCAACGTCGAGGCGACAACCCGCCTCGCCGCGGGACAAATACGAGCGGGAGACGTTCGAAACACCATGTCTGACCTCCTGAGTAATAGGTTTCTGTTGCGGAAAGTTGGGTGCCATGCCCACGCTTTGCGTGGGCATGTCGTGAATCCCGCAAGAAACCGCTACATGCCCACGCGAGCGTGGGCATGGCACCCGAAAATCCGGCTTTCTGCAACAGTTACTAATAGGGATTGCGGCAACCGAAAATACAGTCTATGGACAGTCTATGGACGGTTTGCCTCTGTGTCAAACAGCCATCTCCCGAGGTGTTTTGTAGCCGCCCGGAGCCGTAACAGATAACACCCGACGCCCGGGTTGCAGGATGGGATGGCCGAGCCCGTTTACCGCCCGCAGAACGATTCCGGCGGGACTTCGACGAGATTCAGCGGCGCTTCGTACGGCGAGTAGAAGGACCGGTCGACCAACACGGGCAGATCGTCGCCGAAGAGACCGCCAAACACCACGCGGAAGCTGTTCACGGGAGTGATGGTGGGGTAGAGACGCTCCCGAACCCGCGGTGGACAGCGGTATGCGCTGAAGATCGATAGCCGCTCGAAGATCTGGTCCTTATCGGGATGCGCAGGCATCCCCAGCATGTCGCTGCCGTGGTCCGCCTGCAACAGAATCACCGCGTCCGGCCCGCTGGTCCGGTCGATGGCGTCGATCAGCTCGATCACTCTCCCGTTGAGGTACCGCAACTGCTCGACGTAGTCGCCCGGCCCGGCTTCCTCCTTGGAGATGGGCTCGGGAAGCGGGCCGTGCCGGTTGTACAGATAGGGCCAGTGCGGACAACGAAGGTGGGCAAAGGTGTAGAGAGGGGATGAACGAGACTTTGACCGGGCGATGTTTCGCAGTTGGTAGTCGTTGATCTCGACCGAATCCTGCAGGTACTCGCCCCAACGAAGCGTCTTCTCCGCCAGCCCCAACACGGTGGTAGCCAGGAACGCCCGCAAATAGGTCCGCCCGGCGCCGAAGGGAGACAACTCCTCGTCCGCCGACCGATCGGCCGGAAAGGACTCCGAGCCGACGTAGCGATACCGGTATCCCATCTGCCGCAGTCGCTCAACGACGCGGCTCCGCCTTCGCAGACACCGGATCCGGCGATAATACGACTCCCAAGTGGCGCCCGGCGAGGCGGGCGGCAGGTAGTTCATGCTCAACGAAGAGGAAAGCGACAGCCGCGTTTGGGCGTAGTTCGACCGGGCCCCCGTTGCGATGTAGAATCCGCGCCTGCGAAGGGCTTCGAGGAATGGCCGGTTGTCGAATCCGAACAGTTCCCTCAGCACGTCTTCGCGGGCATAGCCGTCGAGAATGATGTAGTAGATGTCCGGCCGCGGCACGGAGCGATCGCCGGCGGCCAGCGCGACGGTCGGCTCGCGCTGCCGAGGCGATTCATCGAGCCGTGCCGAGAGAGGGCAAGTGACGGCCCCCGCGCAGATCAGTTGCCCCGCCGCCAGGAAGTAGCTCGTGTTTCGCATCCAGTGCGACACCGGTTCCGCGAGATTCCTTCTGCAAATCAGGACGAGACCACACGCTGCGGCGGCGAACGCCGCCGCCCAAAGCGGCGCGAAGTAGCGGTGCATCCTCACCCAGCACCGCAAAAGCTCGAAGCCGTGGCCGTAGCCGAACCACCCGACCACCAGGAGCGCCAGCCAAAGCGATCGACCGCAGGCGTCGCGCATCACCCGCCGCAAGAGAGCGTCGCCGGCGGCCACCAACATGAGCGTCAGGGCAAACGTGAGCCCCACGTCCGCCATGGTCGGTTCCTCCGAGAGATTGCCGAGCCACATACCCAACGGGAAGCTGGCGGCGATCACGTAGGGATAGACACGAATACCCCAGCCATAACGCGTGACGGGAGTCGCCTCTTGCATCTGTGGACCCTCACCGTTTGCGAAAGACCAGGAGGGTTCGCGGGGAGCGGGGAACGTCCGCCTCGCGGAGCAAGTCAAACCGTTCTCCAAAGGTCCGGCGGAGCATGGACAACGATAGTTCCTCAAACCGATCGACTCGTCCTGCCAGCAGCCGGCGAAACATCGGATCGCCCGGCGGAACGTACTCCATCACGACGTCCCGCTCCGTCAGATCGAAAAGCTGGTCGCGAATCGCCGCGAGCGGCAGATTGCCCTCGGCAATCAGATGATGGACGAGCGCCAACGCCAACACGCAATCGCTGCGCACGCGTTCGAAGAAACCCAAGTGTTCCCGACCGCGAAAGCCCAGCCCGGGACTCGGGTTTGTCAAGTCAACGACCATGGGGGAAATCGGGGTCGGCTTCGCGCGGAGACGGCGGTACAACAACTCGACGGCATCGTGGTCCTTATCCGCGGCGACCACCCGGGCGCCACATTCCGCGGCCAGGAAGCTGTAGTCCCCCGTGTTGCAGCCGAGGTCCAAAACGCACCGTGGCCGACTGGCCGTCAAGAACTCGCGGACGAGCTTTTTTTTGGCCTGTTCTGCAACCCGGTCGTAGTGGCATGCAGACGTGTAACTCGCCCAGATACCCGCCGGCCGGTAGCCCGCAGCCAACCGGCGGAGTTTCGACTTCAGGCGGCGGAGATTCCACTGTTGCGGCCGGCTGTCGAGTTGGCGCGCTCCCACCCGCGGCGGGGCGGTCTCCGGGGTGCCCCGGCGGTGTGCGAACCCCGCCAATAACCAAGGCAAGGTGACATCCAAGAGCCAACTCGGACGCCAACGACCGAGCCGCCCGCCGGCGCGGACCACCGCTTCAGGCGGACGTCCGCCGGGGGTCGCAAGAAAATACGACCGAGGATCCCAACCCCGATGGCGGCACAACAGCATGGGAAAGGTAAACATGCGGTGAAACTGCCCCAGGGCGTACCAAATGTCGCTGCGGCGGGGCCGTTCGATAGAAGCCAGGTCGATGAACGTCGGTCGGCCGTCGACGAACTGTACGTTGTAGGCGCTGGCATCCTTCAGCGAGCAGTCGGCCTCGAGCAAGCGGAGTTGCAGTTCGAGAGTATGGACCGCCGCGTCGGCGAGCATCGACACGGACCATTCGTAAGGATACGTGATCGGCTCGATAGGCCGGTGTCCCAGGAAATAAGTATATCCCGGGTTCTCGGCCGCCAACCGGGCTCGAGCGTCGGGTTTCTCGATGAACCACGTTGGCACGATCGAGCCTTCGGCCATGAGGCGATCGAGGACACCCCTTCCCGACAGGTCGCCAAGGACTTCGTGACACCGCCGGTCGATGGCACGATACACCCGTTCGTCATGCCGGAAGACGTACCCCGACGGATCGCGAAACGAGCCGGCCACGCGGCGGTTGGCGGCGGACGGCGGGCGGACCGCAATCATTGCGTCACAGCTCCCTCCGGCGTCTTCTTCTCGGCTGCGACACGCCGGCGGGCGCCGGCGAAACACCTTCGCAATCGGTTGCCCACCCAGAACACGCTTCCCAACGCCGCGGCCAGGACCGCCTGTAATAGCAACGTGCCGGAACCGGGATCGATATAAGCCAGATACGGCATCGCATCACCTCCTCGCCCATGAGGGCCAAACGCAATTTGTCAGCTTGCACAGACTGTTCACCCCGTCATTGGCACACGTTTGCAGCACAGCCAAAGCGGTCGGAGACATATACACAAGCGGCGCTCAAGAGAAAAGGCCAATCGTCGCCCGGCCCCGCATCCGAGGGGCCTCCCCGGGCCGGAACAGAGATTTCTCGCGAGATGGGAAAAGAACGGAAATTGGAACTTGGGAAATTGCAGGATTGCGGGCGATCTGGAGAAGCTGGGACGCCCGGTCAAGAGCCGAGGGCATCTTTCCGATCATCACGGCGAGTGCCGTGCCCGCGTCACGCAAGGCGCCGGCATCGCGCGCCGGGCATGTCCATTCGCGGGTTCATGGCAGCCTTGGCTGCGGCGCTTATACATGTCGTCCATCACCCGGCGGAGGCCCTCGACAATGCCTAAACCGAAAGACCGTACACGGCCAGGATATTCTCGATGGGCGTGTCGGGCGTGATTTCATGAGACGGCCCGAGAATAATACCCCCGCCGTGTCCGAAGAGTTCTTCCGCCTCGCGAACGGCGTCTCGAACGTCGGAGACGGTTCCGTAGGGCAGGAGTCTCTGTACGTCAATGCCACCGTGCCAGCAGATGTTGTTCCCGTACCGTTGCTTGAGCGTTCGGAGATCCATTTCCCGCGCCGACGTCTGGACGGGATCCAGGATATCCACGCCGATGTCGATCAGGGTCGGTATGATCGGATGAAAGCTCCCACAACAATGATACAATATCTTCAGCCCGGCTTTCTTCGCATCGGCATACAACGTTTCGTACCACTTTTTGAGATAGCGGTTCCACTGGGCCGGGCTCATCATCATGCCGTTTTGCATTGCGATATCGTCCCAGAGCACATAGTGATCCACGCAATCGCCGGCTTGCTCGAGCGACTTCCGGTTGAGTTCGACGGCGAATTCGGCCACCTTGCTGATGATTGCTTCGGCGAGGACCGGTTCGGCCGCCATATCCATCAGCAGCCTGTCCATGCCGCGAAGCCTGGCGGCAATCATGAAGATATGGTTCAACTTGCCCACGCTGTACATGGCGCGCTGCCGGATGTTTTCGTCGACGACCATACCCGAGAAATCGAAGTCCTCGATTCGGGGTGAGGGGTACTGCTCGATCTGCCGGACGGACGAAAACGCGGCCATGGGATGGTTCGTCCAATCGACGTACGTGTGGGTTGCTGCGGATACCTGTTCGGGGATCAGCCCCCAAACGTGGTCGAGGTGCGACGTGCCGTGCGCATCGTTCAGCGGCCCGGTGTATTTCGGCGTTACCCTGGTGTACTTGCCCAGGGACGACCCGCCCGAAAACAGGTCGGCCCCGAGCCGCTCGAGCAGCTCGAGCCCATGTTCGCCGGCCGGGCCCAGATGGAAATGCCCGCACAGCTTCGCATCCGTTTCCGGCAGACCGCGGTACATGACGGGGATGCGGTCCGTTTCGGCATGGTTGATTGCCGCAAGCACTCTCTCCTTGGCCTTCTGAGAAGACATCACTCGGCTGCCTCTTCGGTTTCTTCTCCCTAGTACCGTACGACAATTAAAACTGTGGGTGCCATGCCCACGCTTGCCGTGGGCATGTTTGCGGAGGTTGCCCAACATGCCCACGGCGAGCGTGGGCATGGCACCCGCCTCTTCGGTTTCTTCTCCCTAGGCTTTGTCTCAAAATCCGTACGACGGGCTTCCAAGCCCGTCATACAACCCGTTCGGACACGTTTTGAGACAAAGCCTAGCCGGTCCCAGCCCCCCGGCCGTTCACTTCACCGGGAGCAATTGCAGGGCGTCGATGACCACGTAGCCGTCGGTGCCGCCGGTCGTGACTTCAATGACCGACTTTTCGTCCAAGTCGAACGTGCCGAGCGGAAAGAGCAGCCCGTCGACCGGTGCTTTCCGCCGCTGGTCGATTTGCACGGTCTTCGCACCGCCGGCGTGGCGGACGGTGACCGGGGTGTTGCTTGCACGATTCTGCAAGGCCGAGTAAGCCAGCCGGATTTCGTACTTGCCCGGCTTCGACAACTTCGGGTGGAACCGGATTGCCTTGCTGCCCTTCGCCGTATTATCGTCGGTGAGGTAACCGTTGCCGATGTACGGCCCGGTGTGCGTGGACGGTGTCCACGCGCCGACGAGTTCCGCTTGCTTCGCGTCGATGACCACGCCCGGGAGTTTCTTCGGGTCCAATCCGGGCTTCGGCGGCGCCCCGCGGCGAGGTGATGGTTTCTGCGCGGGTGGAATCTCTGTCCACCAAGGCATCCCAGGGCCCGTGTCGGGCAACCGGACGTTCTCGAATGCCCGTCGGGCAATGTCGACCACCCGCTGCGGTTCGTTGTAGACGCGGATTTCATTGACGGCTTGCGGCCCGGAAAGAACCACGCGGAGCCGGGTTGTCGTAACCGGATCGAACCCGAGGACGTTGCGGCGGAGCCGGGCGTCGGGTACCTCGGCGATCGGCTTCCACTCGTTATCAAGCCGGGCTTCAACCACGGCCGGGCACTTGCCGAGTTGCGTGAGGTGGACCACGTTGAAGGTCTGCGACTTGTCCCACTCCAGGCAAACCCAGTGCGGGGGCGCGGCCCCGGGCTTCGGGCGCCACGCATTCGATTTGTCTTTCTCGGGGCGCGTCAGGCCGTTGGTAACGTTTGCAGCCGGTTCCTTGTCGTTTTCGCTGGAAGCGGAAACCTTCGCCTTGCGGGCAAGGTCGCGTGGATCGCGGTTCGGCAACGAGACCAGGTAGGCCCCTTCCTTCAGCAACCGTTGTTGGAGTTCTTCGAGATGGCTTTTGTAGACACCACGGGGGCTGGTTGTTTTCTCGACACACAATCCGCCGGCTGTGCCTGCTGCGTGGCCGATCACCGCACAGGTGAGCATCACGCGGGTGGTTCCCAGGGCGACGTGGCTGACCGAGATATTCCGCCCCGCCATCAGGAGGTTATTGATGTTCTTCGAATAGATGGTGCGATACGGAACCGAGTGCAGGCGTCCTTTGTAGGGATGGCCCGAGGGAGGTCCTTTGTGGAAGAAGCCGCCGGGGTGATGATCGTCGAGCCCCCACGCACCGTATGCGATGCGGTCGGCAAAAAGTTTCTGGCCGGTGACGTCCTGCTCGATCATCACGTAGTCGCCGATCAGGCGGTTGCTTTCGCGTTTTCCGGCGATATAGCCGACCCACGCCAGCTCGTAGTTGGCGGCCGCTTGCTTCTGCGCGGGGCAGCGGTTCTTGGTGTGGTCCCACATGCCGTAGATGATCCGGAGCAGGTCGTCGCGGATTTCCTCGGCGTCGTGGTAGGTATCGCGCATGCCGCCGAATTCGATCCTCCATTGCCAGTCGAGACCGCTGCGGAGCGACGGATGGCGGGCCTGGCGGAAGTCGCTGCACTTGGGGAAGTGGAAGGCCCAGGGCGGCGTGGCAAACGGTTTCGGCGAATCGGTCGCCCGGGGTACGTACTTCAGCGAGTTGCCCATCGTGTAGCGGTTGCCCTTTTCGGGTGCGATCGGCTCTTCGTACACGTCCTTGGCTTCGCGGCCGTGGCGATGCTCGGCCCCGGCCCAAACGCCGATCATCCCGTCGCCCGTGCAGTCGATGAATATCTTGCCGGGAAATCGCATCCGCCGGCCCGATTTCGTATCAACTGCCAACACGGCCGCGATTTCCCGTTTAGCGATTTCCCGTTTAGCCGCCGTCGGAACGACGGCGCGGCTGTTCGCCCCGTCTTTCATCTCGACGCCGGTCGCGTGGGTGCAGAGGTGCAGATCGAGATTCGGCTCCAGCTCGACGAACCTTTTCAGTCGCCCGGAATAGACCCAGGTTTCGGCCGCCCGCTGGTTGCCGGGCGTGCGGACCTCCTCGATGAGCCCGCTTTCGCGGATTTTCCCGCCGCCGCCGACGGGCGGGACGAGGATCTCGACGCTGCCGTTGCCGCCCAGCACCGGCCGGTTCTGGATCAGCGCGGTGCTGGCGCCGTTTCGGGCGGCCGCCACCGCGGCCATACACCCGGCCAACCCGCCGCCGACCACAACGACGTCGTGGTCGGGCATATCCTTGATCTGCCGGCTGATGCCGCCATGCTTCTCGCGGAGCAGGGCGATGGCGTCCTTCTCGACCGGCGGCGTGAAATCGAGGTCGTCGGTCAGCATGATCGCATCGCAACGGCCGTAGTAGCCGGAAAGATCGTGCAGCCGGATCTCGACCTTGCCGGAAAGCGGATGCACACCGCCGTCTTCCCATTGCCAGCCGGTCTTGCCGTTTTGACCGAAGGCGGGTTCGATCGTCTTTCCGTTGACAACGATCTGGAACCGCCCTGGGTGATGTTCCGGCACCCAGTCCCTGGTTCGTGCCCAGAGACGATACCTTCCGGCCGCCGGCAAGGTGACGGCCGTCACGGCGTCCTCGACCGGCTTGCCAAGCCCGTTGGCCAACAGGTAGGGTGAGCCCATCTGGTCGATGAATTGCGTGTCGAGTGCCCAGCCCCCGCGGTCGTCGAAGCGTTCGGTTTCAAGCCAGATCACCTCGTCCGCGGCGGCAGCAGGGCCGATCAGGAGTATCGCAGCGAGAATCGTCGAGATGCGCATAGGGTTGCTCCACGTGAACGAGTGATTGGTTGTCCGGCATCATTTTACTGCTTGCGGCGCCAAGTGCAAGTTGCCCACAAGCATCGCCGGAGCCGGCCTACTCGACTTCCTCGTACGGCGCAGCAACAACCGGTTCGAAGGGTTCTTCCAGAGTCGCGAGGCTGGCCCTGAGCACAAGAATCGAGAGTAGGCCGCCGAAGATGTTTGCCGCCGTCGTACCGGACAACAGCCCAAGATAACCATGCCAATCCGAGCCGCCGAGATGACGAAACACCATCGAGCCGCAGAAAGCCAACGGAACGTACAACACGCACATCCGAACCACGTTGATTGCCAGCGAACGCAAAGGCCGGTTGACGGCGTTGAGGACCGCGCCGGTCAACTGGCAGATTCCCCGCAGACCGTATCCGATTGGAACAACGTACAAATAGAGGGCAATGTACCCTATAACTTCCGCCTGATCGCTGAAGAGCCGTCCCAGCGGCCTGGCGCAGAGACTCAGCACAACGGCGCAGAAAACGCCCCAGCCGAACGAGAACCAGAAACTGTGCCTCTGGGCGGTGTGAATGCGGTCGAACCGCCTCGCCCCCCAGTTCTGACCGATGAACACCACCAGCACCGTGCTCAGCGAGCGAACCAACAGCATCGCAAGGGTTCCGATCCTGGTACCTGCCCCCAAAGCGGCGACGGCCTCGTAGCCGAATCCGGAGGCAATCTTAGTGACGACGCCCATGGATGCGGGCATCAGGATCATAGTCCCCACGGTTGGGGCGCCGATCGAGAGGATCCGCTTCCAGGAGTCCCACAATGTTGCCAGCCGCGGCAATGTGAAATCGAGTAGCCGGTCGCGGAAGTGCAGGATCGCCAACGCCGCGAGGAACCCCAGCACCCGGGCAATCAACGTCGCCAACGCTGCTCCTTTCAGTTCCATCCTGGGAAACCCCGCCCAACCGAAAATCAGAAGCGGATCGAGTATGACGTTCAACCCGGCTGAAATCACCATGATCAAACTGGGGAACATCGTGTCGCCGGTTGCCCGAATCGAGTTGTTTCCTACCATGGGCACGACGGTAAAGATCGCCGCTATGTACCATATACCCATGTAGTCGTTGATCATCGGGAGGATATCGTCGGTTGCTCCGAGCAATCGGAAGAGTGGATTGATCGTCAACCAGCCGACAGCCGACAGGACCGAAGCGATGACGACACTCAGGATCAGACTGTGCGTGGCCAACCGTCGCACAAGGTGCTGGTCGCGGTTTCCGATCGCTTGGGACACGACGGCGCCGGTCCCGATCCCCAATCCAATGGCGATGCCGGCAACCAGTTGCACGACCGGGAAAGTGAAGCTCAAAGCGGCAAGTTCCTTCGCACCGAGCTGGGCGACGAACAGCGTGTCGGCCAGATTGAACGCCACCGTCGAGAAATGGCCGAACATCATCGGAACCGTCATCCATAGCAGAGTGCGGCCGACGGATCCGGTGGTCAGGGTGGGCTGGCGTTGGTTCATGGGGACATTTCAGGGAATCAAGCAAGTCCATATCGCGATAGTCTAACCGCAATGAGTGCGTTTGGCTGTGGTGCTATGGGGCGGTTGGTAATTACGTGGGGCTAAACATGATACCATAGGGTGGACGCGACTCGGTGAATGGAACCGTCCCAAGACACATCTTCTGGGGGGCATGGATTTCTCGTCCGTGAACGTGTTTTCATCGCTGGGAGCAGTAACCCATTCAAAACTCGTAACAATCGTGATTCTAGGGTAATTGGGCAAGGGTGACGGGACCAGGTATTTTCGTCCAGGAGTCCGTTGACGCTATTGGCGAAAACTGTTAATCTTTGTGATTCTCGCCTGTTGAGGCGGTTTGCCCTTGGCGGTTTGGAATTGGAGACGCGGGAGGAGTTCGTGGCCACTCAAACCAAGGAGATCATTCGCATCCGGATGGAAGCCTACGATCACGCCATCTTGGATCAGAGTGCGGCGGAAATAGTCGACACCGCCAAACGGACTGGTTCGGTCGTCCGCGGTCCCATTCCGTTGCCCACACGCATCGAGCGTTATACGGTCTTGTCCAGCCCGCACGTGGACAAGAAGGCCCGCCAGCAATTTGAGATTCGCACCCACAAACGTTTGATCGACATCGAGCAGACGACCGCCAAGACGATCGAGTCCCTGAACAAGCTGAGTTTGCCTGCGGGCGTGGACATCAAAATCAAAGCGACGAGCGGGCAGTAGTGACGGGGCGGTGCAACCAGGTTTTGCCGGGTTTGTATATGAAATGGAAGTTTGGCGGGTAAAGCCGGTCCCGGATCGGTGTTCCCGTCGGCGAGGTAGAAAAGGGCAAGAACGATGCCAGTTGGACTGCTCGGCCGCAAGGTCGGGATGACGCAACTCTACGATGAAACCGGAAAGGTAATTCCGGTGACCGTCATTCAGGCGGGCCCTTGCAGCGTGCTGCAAGTGAAGACCGTCGAGTGCGACGGATACGAGGCGGTCCAGCTTGGGTATTCGGATAAGCCCCGTCGTCTTGCCAGCCGCAGCGTTCGCGGCCACGTCGCCAAACTCGACAGCAAGCGGCAGCGGAGTCGCGCTGCCCTCGGCCTGGAAGCAGCTCCCAAGGCCGGTTGCGAGCCGAAACGTTTCATCCGGGAATTCCGCGCTTCCGGTGAAGAAGTGAATGTCGGCGACGAAATCAAGGTCGACATTTTCCACCCCACACTGGAAGAATTGGCCGGGTTGTTGAAGGACCTGGCCGGAAAACACAACATCGACACCGAGCAGCCCGGCTGGGAAAACGAACTCAAAAGAAAGCGCGGGGAAGAGTATTGGGGCGTGGTCAAGTCGATCAAGGCCGTGGACGTAATCGGCACCAGCAAGGGGCGGGGTACCGCCGGGGCGATGAAACGGCACAATTTCGCCGGTCAGCGGGCGTCGCACGGCGTGAAGAAGTGCCACCGCCATCTCGGGGGCACCGGGTGCAGCGCTACGCCCAGCCGGCTTTTCAAAGGCAGGAAAATGCCCGGCCGCTACGGCAACGCCCGGTGTACCACGCGGAATCTCAAAGTGGTGCAAGTAGACGCGGACAATAACCTGCTGGTGGTCAAGGGCGCGGTTCCCGGCCCCAACGGCGGGTTCGTGATGATTCGAGAAACCAACAAACTCTGACGCACATAGTGACGGAAACCATGGCCAGCCTGACTGTTTACGATCGCAACGGCGCCGAGGTCGATCAATATGAAATCGACCCCGCGCAGTTGGCGCCGTGCATCAACAAGCAATTGATACACGACGTGGTGGTCATGTACCAGGCGAACCAGCGCCAGGGCTCGGCCAAGACGAAGAATCGGAGTGAAGTGTCGGGGGCGAGCCAGAAGATGTATCGGCAGAAGGGGACGGGCCGCGCCCGGGCCGGTTCGCGACGCAGCGGCATACGCGCCGGCGGCGGGCACATCTTCGCAAAGCGGCCACGCGACTGGTCCTACCGCTTGCCCAAGAAGGCGGTGCGGCTGGCCGCTCGAATGGCCGTGGCTGCGAGGATCGCCGACGAAGAAATCACCTTGATCGACGAGCTGAAGTTTGACGAACCGAAGACGGGTGATATGGCGGCAATCCTCAAAGCGTTGAAGATCGACGGCAAGAGCCTGCTGGTGGCGATTGACGGCTACGACGTGAACGTTTACAAGAGCATCCGCAACATGGCCGGCGTTTCGGTGCTGCCGGTGGCCGAACTCAACGCCCTGAGCGTACTTCGCCCGCAACGCTTGCTGATGACCCGGTCCGCGCTGGAGGCGTTCCGCGAGAAGGCGGCCGCGACCGGCGGAAAACAGACTTCGTGAGTGCGAGGACGCCAGCCCCATGGCCCGAGACGTTACAAAAACGAAATTGAAGCTGGAACCGTACCAGATCATCATCAGACCCCTGGTGACCGAGAAGGGGATGCACAAGGCGGAGCGTAATAACGCCTATGCCTTCGAGGTGAACCGGATGGCCGGCAAAGAGGACATCCGCCGTGCGGTCGAGGAGTTGTTCGAGGTAAAGGTGGTTCGGGTGAATACGCAGAACCGGAAAGGGAAACCCCGCCGGACCCGCTACCGTTGGGGAAGCACCAAGGCCTGGAAAAAGGCGATTGTCACCCTGGACCCCGAAGATAAGATCAACTTCTTCTAAGAAGCAAGAAGCGATGGGTATTCGTCGATACAAACCGACCACGCCGGGCCGCCGCGGGGCAACCGTCAGCGACTTCGCCGAGTTGACACCGGGGGCAAAGCCGGCGAAAAAGCTCTGCAAACCGAAGCGGCGCAAGGGCGGACGAAACAACCAGGGAAAAATCACCGCCCGCCACCGCGGCGGCGGACACAAACGAAACTACCGCATGATCGACTTCCGCCGCAACAAGGACGGGGTGCCCGCAAAAGTCCACTCCATCCAGTACGACCCGAACCGCACTTGCCGGATCGCCCTGTTGCACTACGCCGACGGCGAAAAGCGATACATCCTGGCCCCGGAAGGGTTGAAGGTCGGTGGCAAAGTCATCAGCGGGCCCGATGTGCCGGCGACGGTTGGCAATTGCCTGCCGCTGACCGCGATTCCTTTGGGAACGGATATCCACAACATCGAACTGCAACCGGGGCGGGGCGGCGTGCTTTGCCGGGCGGCCGGAACCCGCGCCACCCTGGCCGCGCGAGACGCCGGCTGGGCGCAAATCAACCTCCCCAGCGGCGAAATCCGCCGCGTCCCGTCCTCCTGCCGGGCAACGATCGGATCCATCGGCAACGCCGACCACATGGGAATCGTGCTGGGAAAGGCCGGGCGGAAGCGGTGGCTCGGACGCCGGCCACACGTCCGCGGGACCGCCATGAATCCGGTCGACCATCCTCACGGCGGCGGCGAAGGCCGCACCAAGGGCGGCCGACATCCGGTCTCCCCGACCGGCAAACCGACCAAGGGCGGCGCTACACGCAAGAAACGCAAACCGTCGAACAAGGCGATCGTTCGCCGGCGACGGTCCAAACGATACGGATTGCTGAAGATAAAATGACGGTGCCATGAGCAGATCCCTCAAGAAAGGCCCTTACATCGCCCCGAAACTCTTCCAGAAAGTGGAAAAGTTGAACCTGGCGGGCACCAAGGAACCGATCAGGACCTGGGCCCGGGCGTGTACGGTGGTGCCGGAATTCGTCGGGCACACGTTCATGGTTCACAACGGAAAGAATCACGTAAAGGTTTTTGTGACCGAGGAGATGGTCGGGCACAAGTTGGGCGAGTTCGCACCGACGCGGACGTTCCGCGGGCATGGTGGAAAGGGCAAGCGATAGGATGCCTTACGAAGCGGTTCACAAATTCGCGCGGATCAGCCCCCGTAAAGTGCGGCCTCTAGCCGACTTGATTCGGGGGGAGTTTGCCGACGATGCCCTGAACATTCTCAGGTACCTTCCCAATCGCGGGGCTCGGATGTTGGAAAAAGTGCTCAAAAGCGCCATGGCCAACGCCGAGGACCGCCGGGCACCCAATCTGCGCCACTTGATGGTGGTCGATGTCCGCGTGGACGTCGGGCCGATGTTCAAGCGGCTGCAACCCAAGGCCCGGGGAATGGCGACGATTCTCAAGAAGCGCATGTCGCACATCCGTGTGACGTTGGATTAGGACCAAGCGAGAGCCGAAGTATGGGTCAGAAAGTCAATCCGACCGGATTCCGCACCGGCATTATGACCGGATGGAAGAGCCGGTGGTTCGCCTCGAAGCAGGAGTTTGCCGAACTGCTTGTCGAGGACCAGAGGATTCGCGATTTCGTCAAGAATCGCAAGGATAAGGGTGGAAAACCCATGTACCCGGCAATCGCAAAAATTGAAATCGAGCGGACACGAGACGAGGTCAAGGTGATTCTGCACTCTGCACGGCCGGGTGTGTTGATCGGCAGAAAAGGAGAAAAGGTCGAAGAATTGCAGCAAGATTTGCAAGAGAGAACCGGACGCCGAATCAACTTGAAAATCGAAGAAATCAATCGTGCCGAACTCGTTGCCCAACTGGTCGCGGAAGACATCGCCGAGCAGTTGGCGAAACGGGCCGGGTTCCGACGCACGATGAAGAGGTCGATGGAGCAAACCATGGAAGCGGGCGCCAAGGGGATCAAGATTCAGTTGGCCGGTCGCCTCGGCGGTGCGGAAATGGCCCGACGGGAGAAGCAAATGATGGGGTCGATTCCCCTCTCCACCCTCAGGGCAAAAATCGACTACGGATTCACGGAAGCAAAAATCGCCCAAGGCCACATCGGTATTCAGGTGTGGATCAACCAGGGCATGTATAGCGAGGATGATATCGATGGCGTTGATGCCAAGGCGAGTCAAACATCGAAAAAGTCAAAGAAGACGTATAAAAGGTAAAGCTACTCGCGGAAACCGCGTCGTCTTCGGTGACTTTGGGCTGCAAGCGGTCCAGGGCGGCTGGATCAGCGCAGCAACGATCGAGGCCGGGCGTATTGCGGCCCAGCAGTACATCCGCGGCGAGGGACGCCTGTACATCCGAGTTTTCCCACACAAACCGATTACTTCCATCCCGCTGGAGACGCGAATGGGTAAAGGGAAAGGCGAGCCCGACTACTGGGCTGCGGTGGTGAAGCCGGGGACCGTGTTGTACGAAATCGGCGGCGTGACCGAGGAGGCCGCCCGGCTCTGTTTCACCCGACTGGCCCATAAGATGCCCGTTCGTGTCCGCTTCCTGAAACGACGCCCGATTTAGGAACCGGAAAAATGACCAAGGCAGCCGAACTTCGCGAGATGAGCGACGAGCAGTTGGCGATGACGCTCAAGGAAGCCACCGACAACTTCTTCCGCCTGCGGCTCCAGGCCCAGACGGAACGGCTCGACGCCCCCAGCGAATTGCGGAAAAACCGCCGCCTGATCGCCCGGATCAAAACGATCCGGCACGAACGGGAAATCGCGGCTGCCGGCGAAAAGAAGACCGAGGAAACCGATGCCCAAACGAGTTGAAGTCGGCGTCGTCACCAGCGACAAGACGACAAAAACACGCCGAGTGGAAATCGCGCGGCTTGTGAAACACCCCAAGTATGGGAAGTTCATCCGCCGCAGGACGATTTGCCACGTCCACGACGAAAACGAGGAGTCGAAACTCGGGGATAAAGTGGAAATCATCGAGTGCCCGCCAAAATCGAAAACAAAACACTGGGAGCTGGTTCGAGTGGTCGAGAAGGGACAAGTAATCGATCTGGCAGCGATGCGGGCGGCGACGAAAACCGGGGAGGAGCCGACGGTACCGGAAGGATCGTGACTTGGATGTGAACCATGATTCAAATGCAAACCCGACTCGCCGTGGCCGATAACACCGGCGCCAAGGAATTGATGTGCATCAAGGTCCTTGGCGGAACGCACCGCCGCACCGCCGGGGTGGGCGATATCGTCGTGTGCAGCGTGAAAAGCGTAATCCCGGGCGCCGAGCTGAAAAAGGGAACCGTGGTTCGGGCAGTGATCGTCCGCTGCAAGCAGTCGACCCGCCGGGAGGACGGCAGCTACGTGCGATTCGACAGCAACGCCGCCGTGATTATCGACAATGAGAAGAATCCCCGCGGCACGCGGATTTTCGGCGCCGTCGCCCGGGAACTGCGCGAGTGTAACTTCATGAAAATCGTCAGCCTCGCCGGCGAGGTGGTCTGATGCTGATCCGAACAGATGACATTGTGGAAATCATTGCCGGCGACGACCGGGGTGCGCGCGGAAAGGTGCTTCGCGTGGAACGGAAGTCCGGAAAGATCGTCGTCGAGCAGGTTAACCGTGTTTACAAACACATACGGCGCAGCCAGAAGAACCCGCAAGGCGGCCGCCTCTCGAAGGAAATGCCGATCCCGGCCGCCAATGCCCTGTTGATCTGCGAAGCGTGCGGCGCCGCTACCCGGTTGGGCACCCGGCATCTCGACGACGGCAGCAAGGAGCGCTATTGCAAGAAATGCGGCGCCGGGAACGGTCAGATTGCCCCGCGAAGGGCCAAACGCGCCAAGAAATAACGTGCAAGCAAAATGACACCGCGACTGTTGGAACAATACGAAACGGAAATCCTCCCGGCCCTGGCCGAGCAATTTGGCCGGACGAACCGGCTATCGCTCCCCCGTCTCGAGAAGATCATGATCAATATGGGAGTGGGGTCGGCCGTGGGTGAGAAAAAACACCTGGAGGAAGCCGTCGATGCGTTGAAGCTGCTTTCCGGACAGAAACCGGTCGTTACCCTGGCCCGGAAGTCGGTGGCCGGGTTCCGCGTTCGCCAAGGGATGGCGATCGGGTGCAAAGTCACGCTGCGAGGAAAGCGGATGTACGAGTTTCTCGATCGGTTGATTTCCCTGGCCTTACCCCGCGTGCGCGACTTCCGGGGCCTCAACCCCGACGCGTTCGACGGCCATGGCAACTATACCCTGGGGTTGGCGGAACAGTTGGTTTTTCCGGAACTCAATCCGGACAAGTATTCTCGGCCGCAGGGGATGAACGTGACGATTGTTACCACCGGGCGAAACGACGACGAGGCGCGCGAATTGTTGCGGCGGCTGGGGATGCCGCTGCGGGGGACCGAGGCGGCAAAAACCTCAGCGTAACGATAGGACAAAACCGGATGGCCAGCAAATCGAAAATCGCCAAAGCCCTACGGACCCCCAAGTTCAGCTCCCGCGCCGAGCGCCGGTGCAAAATTTGCGGGCGTCCGCGGTCGGTATACCGCAAGTTCGGAATCTGTCGGATCTGCTTCCGCAACCTCGCAGACGAGGGGCTGATTCCCGGCGTTAAGAAAGCGAGTTGGTAGAGGGGACCCAAGCACTATGATGACCGACCCTATCGCCGATATGTTAACCCGTGTGCGGAACGCGGTCCGCGTCGAACGATCTCACGTCGACATGCCTTTGTCGAAGGTGAAACGAGGCGTAGCGGAAGTGCTCAAGCGAGAGGGTTATATCTGGGATTGGGAAGAAATGGAAAGCCGGCCTGCAAACTTGCTCCGCGTTCACCTGAAATACGGCCCCAACGGAGAGCGCGTGATCCGGCGAATCCGACGCGTGAGCAAGCCGGGGCGACGTGTGTACAGCGGCGCCGCCGCGCTGAAGCCCGTACTCGGCGGCTTGGGAATCAGTATCATCAGCACCAGCCGTGGAGTTATCAGCGATCGCGAAGCTCGACAACGAAAACTCGGCGGCGAAGTCCTTTGTGAGGTCTGGTAGGTCGTGCGAACAGCCGGCTGCGGGAAAACAAAAAAGTCAGGTTAAAGGGAAGTCGATATGTCCCGCATCGGAAAAAAACCCGTGCAGGTCCCCGACAAAGCCAATGTCGCGATCGCCGACCGAAGGATCACCGTGGAAGGACCGCTGGGCAAGCTCGAATACGAGCATCGCCCTGAAATCACGGTCACATACGACCAAAACGCCAAGCAGGTCGTCGTCTCGCGGGCAAACGACGACCGCCAAAATCGCGCTTTCCACGGCCTGACCCGGGCACTGATACAAAACATGGTTACCGGGGTAACCGAAGGTTATGAGAGACGACTCGAGATCCACGGGGTCGGGTACATTGCCGCCGTGCAGAACAATCGGCTCGACCTCCGTGTGGGCTTTGCGAACGAGTTGCACGTGCCAATCCCGGAGGGGCTGGATGTCACCTGCCCCGACCAACAGCACATTTTGATCAAGGGGATCGACAAGCAGAAAGTCGGCCAGTTCGCCGCCGAAGTCCGGGCAATGCGGAAACCCGAACCCTACAAAGGCAAAGGCATCCGCTACGTGGGCGAACAGGTTCGTCGCAAGCAAGGAAAGGCCATGGTGAAATAACCGCCGGCAGAACAAAAAAGTGAAACGAGAAAAGAAAATCGGCAAACAGCGGCAACGGCGGCAATACCGCGTCAGCAACCGGGTCAAGCACGACTCAACCCGGCCGCGGCTGAGCATATTCCGCAGCCATAAACACGTGTACGTCCAAATCATCGACGATGAGGCGGGCCGCACGCTGGTGGCAGCCGGTACGCTCGACAAACCCCTGAAAGCGGAACTGAACCACAGCGGAAACAAAGAAGCTGCCGCGGCCGTGGGAAAGGCCATTGCCCAGCGGGCGCTCGAAGCCGGGATCAAACAGGTCACGTTCGACCGCCGCGAGTACAAATACCACGGCAGGGTAGCCGCCTTGGCGGATGCCGCCCGCGAAGCGGGGCTGGAATTCTAGTACCCAACTAATATAATATGAAGGCACATCATGGCTACTGAGACTACGCAGGGGGAACTGGTCGAGAAGGTCGTCAAGATCCGGCGTTGTGCCGCCGTGGTCAAGGGCGGTCGCCGTTTTAGTTTCGCCGCTCTGGTGGTCGTCGGTGACGGCGAGGGAAAGGTCGGTTGGGGGTACGGCAAGGCCAACGAGGTCCCCCCCGCCGTGGAGAAGGCGGTCAAAGACGGCTCCCGGAGCCTTGTCCCCGTCTCCCTGGAAGGCACCACCATCCCGCATACGACCAAGGGCCATTACGGCGCCGCCAGGGTGATCCTCGTTCCGGCGAGTCCGGGAACCGGGGTGATCGCCGGCGGCGCCGTCCGTGCGGTCTGCGAAGCCGCTGGAATCAAGGACATCCTTACCAAGAGTTTCGGCACCAATAATCCGCTCAATCTGGTCAAAGCCACCATCGGCGCATTGCAAGAACTCCGTTCCCAGGGCGAAGTCGAACGGCTTCGGGGAGTTTCGCTATCATGAACCTAGACGACGTCCACCGAGCAAGCAAGAAACACAAGAAACGGAAACGCGTCGGGCGAGGTCCCGGCTCCGGGTGCGGAAAGACGTGCGGGCGAGGCCACAAGGGACAGCGCTCGCGCGCCGGCTACTCCGTCCATCCAACCTTCGAAGGCGGCCAGATGCCCCTGGTGCGGCGAATTCCCAAACGCGGATTCCACAACCGCTGGGCCCTTGCCGTCGCCGTTGTGAATATCGGCGACCTCGAAACACGCTTCGACGACGGTGCGGAAGTCAGTCCGGAAATCCTCAAATCCAGAAGCCTGGCCAAGGGGCGTTACGACGTGCTGAAGGTGCTCGGCAACGGCGAATTGACCAAGAAGTTGAAAGTCTCTGCCCATCGTTTCAGCAACTCGGCCAGGGAAAAAATCGAAAAGGCGGGCGGCGAGGCGATCGTCCTGCCCAGCAAGGCGCCCGTCCCCAAGAATAAACAGAATTCACAATAACCTTGCGAAGAGGCGGCTTTTGCCATGTGGGAAAAGGTTCGCGTCATCTTCACGATTCCTGAATTGCGCCAGAAGATCCTGCTGACGCTCCTTTTTCTGGCCATTTACCGCGTCGGGTGGCACATCCCGCTGCCGATCGTCGATCCGTCAAAAAGCCTCTTCGGTGAGAGTGCCGGCGGTATGGCAGAGGTAATGGAACGGGTGGCGACCTTCAGCGCCAGCCAACTGAACCAGGCAACCATCTTCGGCCTGGGAATCATGCCGTACATCTCCGCGTCGATTATCTTTCAACTCCTTGGCAGTGTCTATCCTCCGCTGGAAAAACTGCAAAAGGAGGGCGAAAGCGGCAGGAAAAAAATCAACGAGTACACCCGCTACGCAACGGTCGTCATTTGCATCGGCCAAAGCTGGTTCTATGTGGGAATCCTCATCAAGAGCAATATGGTCCACGAGGGATTCCTGACCGCCGAAGGCTCGTTGTCTTTTGGCTGGCAATTGACCGCGGTCATGACGATGACCGCCGGCACCGTCTTCCTCATGTGGCTCGGCGAGCAGATCGACGAATACGGGATCGGCAACGGCATCAGCCTGTTGATCATGGCGGGCATTCTCGCCCGGATGCCGGGCGCCGGCTGGCGACTGCTCAAACCGATGATTGATGCCGGGGGAATCGAACTGGGGACCGGGCGCGGACAGGTCGGCGTGGAAACGCTCCTGGTGCTGGCCGTATTGTTCGTCGGCGTCGTGGCCGGTGTCGTCTTCATCACCCGCGGACAACGCCGCATTCCCACGCAAACCGCGAAACACGTCCGCGGACGGCGCACCTACGGCGGAACCCGGCAGTATCTGCCCCTTCGCGTGAATCAGGCAGGCGTCATGCCGATTATCTTCGCCAGCAGCCTGCTGTTGTTTCCTCAAGTATTGTTCCGTTTGCTGGCCGGTCTTCCGGGGCAAAGTTGGGCCGTCCCCCTGCAACGCGCGTTCGAGCGCGGTGACTCGTTCGTTTACAACGCAATGTACGTGGGCATGATCTACTTCTTCTGCTACTTCTGGACAGCCATTACCTTCAACCCCAAGGACATGTCCGACAATCTGAAGAACTACGGTACGTTCATCCCCGGCTACCGGCCCGGAAAACGAACCGCCGACTACCTGGAAAAGGTCATGGTGCGGATCACCTACGTCGGGGCGGGATTCCTCGCGCTGGTTGCCATCATCCCCACGATCATCGCCGGGGCAATGCACATCGACTGGGTCGTGGCCAGTTTCTACGGCGGCACGGGGCTGCTGATCGCCGTGAGTGTGGCTTTCGACCTCGTGCAGAAGATCGATAGCCACCTCGTCATGCGAAACTATCCCGGATTGTTGGACTAGAATCAGAGATTGCACCATGCGAATAGTCTTTATCGGCCCGCCGGGTGCAGGAAAGGGAACACAAGCGGAACGGCTCATCCGGACCTGCGAAATCGCCCACCTCTCGACCGGCGACATGCTCCGCGCCGCCCGCGACGCAAAAACCGACGTCGGCCAACAAGCCGACGAGTATATGTCGGCCGGCAAGCTGGTACCCGATCACGTCATCATCGCCGTCATCGCCGAACGGCTCGAAGAGCCCGACTGTGAGAAAGGGTACCTTCTCGACGGGTTCCCCCGCACGATTGCCCAGGCTGAAGCGCTCGACAAAATGCTCGCCGAAAAAGGAACTTCTCTGGATGCCGTCCTTGAACTGGACGTTCCCGAGGAAGAACTCTTCCGGCGACTTTCCGGGCGCGGCCGGGCGGACGATACGCCCGAGGTGATCCGACAGCGGCTTGTTGCGTACCGCGACCAAACCGAACCGCTGCTGAAATACTACGGCAATCAGGGCCTGCTCAAACGTATCGACGGGTTGGGAAACGTCGAAGATGTCTTTGACCGTGCTAAAACCGTGTTGGACGAGTTCACAGACTAGTGCTCCGTCAAGTCTTAATTTTGGGGTAGCCACGCTCGCCAGAGCGTGGGATTCCCACGGTCTGACGACCGTGGCTACCCCAATTTCAAAATCTGACAGAGCACTAGGCAGTATTCGTTGAACGAGATTCCTGCTGCCGTGCGAAAGGAGAACGTGAGGCGTGGAGATCCTACGGTCGGCCCGCGAAATCGCCCAGATGCGTAAAGCCGGCTTGCTCGTTTGGGAGGCGCACCAGTTGATGAGGTCGATGATCCGCCCGGGCGTGACAACCGGGGAACTCGACGCAGTGGTCGAAGAGTTCTTCGGCAAGAACAACGCCAAGCCGTTGTTCAAGGGAGTTCCCGGAAAGGTCCCCTTTCCGGCCGTGTGCTGTATCTCGATCAACGAAGAGGTGGTCCATGGCATTCCGGGGCCGAGAAAGCTCGTGGAAGGCGATATTGTCAGCATCGACACCGGCTGCAAACTGAACGGTTGGTGTGGCGATGCCGCGGCCACGTATCCGGTCGGGCAAGTGACCCCCGCCGTGCAACGGTTGCTCGACGTCACCCGGCAGGTCTTGGAGTTATCGATCAAGTTGATGGGCGAACGGTCTCGCTGGAGCGAGATCGCCGCAGAAATGGAGAAGTTCGTCAAGAAACACAAGTTTTCCGTCGTCGAGGATTTCGTGGGCCACGGTATCGGCCGGGAGATGCACGAGGAGCCGCAAGTTCCCAATTTCGTCAGCAGTCAACTTCGCCGCGGCGGAGACTTCAAATTGGTGCCCGGATTGGTGATCGCCGTCGAACCGATGGTCAACATGGGAACCAAGCGGGTTCGGACCCGCGCCGACCACTGGACCCAGATCACCCGAGACTCCTTGCCGAGTGCGCATTTCGAACATACCATTGCGCTGACCGAGTCGGGTCCGGAACTGTTGACGGCGGGGAGAAACGGGGAGAGCTGGTGACGGCCGCCTGTGGGAGGCCGGTGTTCAAACGTGGGTGACCGGTGCCGTTGAGATAGGCAGGATAGGTGGCTTTGTGGGGCCCTGGCAGGTCCTTTGGTGCAAAAAGGAGGCCAAATCGACCCAAAAACTCGCCAAGTGGGGTAGAAACGGGATAATTCTCGGCCCGCGGCCCTTGTGTAGCTCGGCCCGAGTTCTTATACTGAGATGTTTGGTCTGATGGGCAGTGATGGCGGGAAGTCATGAAAGTTCGAGCCAGCGTCAAGCGAATTTGCGAGCACTGCAAGATCGTCCGTCGCCGGGGCGTCGTCTACGTGGTTTGCAGCAATCCACGTCACAAGCAGCGACAGGGGTAGTGAGTTGGTAGGGAGCTTGCAAATATGCCGCGTTTGCTAGGCGTCGACATACCGAACGATCGCCCGACCGTTGTGGCACTTACATACCTCTATGGCGTGGGCCCGAGAACCGCTCGTACGCTGTGTCACAACGCCGGGATTAACCCGCATGTGCGGGCACGTGACCTGCGCGAGGATGAGCTGGGCCGACTGGCCGCTTTGTTGGACAAGGATTATGTCGTCGAAGGCCAACTGCGGCGACAGCGGAACCAGAACATCATCCGGTTGCGCGATATCGGCTGTTACCGCGGGCTGAGGCACCGCCGCGGACTACCCGTCCGCGGCCAGCGCACCCGAACTAACGCGCGGACCCGCAAGGGGCCCAAAAAGACGGTGGCCGGAAAGAAGGGTGTCAAGGACCTGCGCTGATGATGGGTTACTGACGACAGAATACAGACAACCGGAGTTATCGGAAGGTGGCGAAACAGAAGCGACGCAAAACCCGTCGTAATGTGGCCGTGGGCATTGCGCACGTCAAGGCGACTTTCAACAACACCACGATCACGATCACCGACACGAAGGGGGATACGCTCTGCTGGGCAAGCGCCGGCACCACCGGCTTCAAAGGGAGCCGAAAAAGCACGCCGTTTGCAGGTCAGCTTGCCGCGCAACAGGTCGCCGAGAAGGCCGTCAAGTTTGGAATGAAAGAAATTGAAGTGAAAGTGAAAGGGCCCGGTAGCGGTCGGGAAAGCGCCATCACCTCGCTTCAATCGGCCGGGCTGAAGATCAAGTCGATCGAGGATGTCACACCGCTGCCCCATAACGGTTGCCGCCCCAAGAAACGCCGGCGCGTTTGACACGGAGTGGAGAGGAATCATGGCTCGAGAGACCGGACCTGTTTGCCGAATGTGCCGCCGCGAGGGTGCGAAGCTGTTTCTGAAGGGACCCCGGTGCGACACCCCAAAGTGCGCGTTTGAACGTCGTGAGACCCCGCCGGGAATGAACAACTTCCGGCGAGGAAAGCTGACCGACTACGGGCTCCATCTGCGCGAAAAGCAAAAAGTGAAACATTATTACGGCATGTTGGAACGGCAGTTTCGCAAGTATTTCCGCATGGCGGAACGGGCCAAGGGAAACACCGGCGAAGTGCTGATGAGCTTGCTGGAACGACGATTGGACAACGTCGTCTGTCGGCTGGGGTTCGGCTTGTCGCGTGCCCAGGCACGCATGCTCGTCAGTCACGGCCACGTTACCGTCAACGATTGCCGGGTCGATATCCCCAGCTACCTGACGAAGCCGGGAGACGTAATCAAGGTAAAGGATCGCCCCAAAAGCATGCAACTGGTCAAGGGAAACCTTGAGGAATCGGGGCGGGAGGTCCCCGATTTTCTGACGCTAGTAGACGGGCCGCAACCCGCCGGGCACGTCGTGCGGCTGCCGGAAGCCGGCGACGTATCTATTCCCGTTCAAACCCAACTGATCGTGGAGCTTTGTTCCAAGTAGCCGTGATATCGCTCCCCCGAGGTGCCCCGTACTCGCAAGTTATTGGACCGGAGGCTTCATATGCGTATTCGATGGCGCGGACTCGAGTTACCCAGTCAGATTACCGCAGAGAAATCGACCCTGTTGCCCACGTACGGCAAGTTCGTCGCCGAACCGTTTGAACGCGGTTTCGGCGTGACGGTGGGCAACAGCCTTCGACGCGTGTTGCTCTCCAGTCTCGAGGGTAGCGCGGTCACGCAAATCAAACTGCACGGAGTTCAGCACGAGTTCAGCACGATTCCCGGCGTTGTCGAGGACGCTACCGACATCGTGCTGAACGTCAAGTCGCTGGTGGTGAAGAACTACAGCGAGCAGATGCGGGTGATCCGGGTGGAGAAGAGCACGGCCGGGGTGGTGACCGGGGCCGACGTCGAAACCGACGACCAGGTCGAAGTCATTAACAAGCATCATGTGGTCGCCACTTTGACCGAAGACCAGCCGTTCATCCTGGAGATGGTGGTCGAGAACGGGCGGGGATACGTGCCGGCCAACGAGCACACACCCCAAGCCCAGGAAATCGGTATTATACCCATCGATGCCGCATACAGCCCCGTAATCCGCGTCCGGTACGATGTCGACGAAACCCGAGTCGGTCAGAAAACCAACTATGACAAGCTCGCGTTGGAAATCTGGACCAACGGTTCCATTACGCCTGAAATGGCCCTGGTTGAAGCCGCAAAAATCCTCCGTAAGCACCTTAACCCGTTTGTCCAATATACGGAATTGGGGGCCATGATTTACAGCGAGGCCCGGACGACCGGAACTTTGGGACTCGATCAGGCTACCGAAGCGAAGCTCTCGATGAGCCTGGCGGAACTGGATCTCTCGGTTCGGGCAACCAACTGTCTTGAGTCGGAAAACATTGTCACGGTCCGCGACCTGGTTGTCATGACCGAAGATCAATTGCTCGAGGTGCGGAACTTCGGCGAAACCACGTTGATCGAAGTCCGCGAGAAGCTTGCCGACATAGGGCTTCGAATGGGGATGCGGGTGTCGCCGGCCTCGGCGAGTCCCTTGTAACCTGCGCGCCCCGACGCCGACACTGCTTTCCAAACGGAACACGGTACCATGCGACACAGAAGACGAGGCCGAAAACTCGGCCGCAACCCCAAGCATCAACGGGCCCTGCTGCGAAACCTCGCCAGCGCCTTGATCCTTACCGAACGCGATGCGGAATTGGACAACAACGCGCCGGAGGTCAAAGGCCGCATCGTGACCACGCTGCAAAAGGCCAAGGAGGTCCGCCCATTGGTGGAACGCTGCATCACGATTGCCCGGCGCGCGCTGCCACATCAGCAGGCAGCCGATAAACTGGAACCGAACGTCGAACGCGGGACCGAGAAGTGGCGGTCCTGGCGCAACAGCGAGCAATGGCACGAATGGAACCAGACGATCGCTCCGGTGGTTGCGGCCCGGCGCCGCGCAATAAAGCTGCTCGGCGACAAGAAGGCGGTCCAAATCCTCTTCGACGAATTGGCCGAGCGATTCGAAGACCGCCCCGGGGGTTACACCCGAATCCTCCGGCTCGCAACGACGCGCCTCGGCGACGCCGGAACCCGGGCCATCCTCGAATTCGTCGGCGTCAACGACCGGGTACGCAAGGCCGCCGTTAAACCGTCCTTCGAGGAAGAAACCGAAGACGCGGATGCCGCCGAAAGCGACGCGGAACGGCAAACCCGGGATTCCGCGGACAATACGGAAGAAGAGTGAAGTTTGCCGCGAGACAGCCGCGCGCGAACGGCTTCCACGGTCCCAGGAGGGGAAAAGGGTGAGTCCCGATCGGCCACGGAAATTACGGGCTCGTTCTGAGAACCCCGCAGGACTCAATTTCACTCTGCACATGCGCCGCTTGTGTACCGACATGGTGCATCGGGTCGATGACCTGGGGCACATCGACATGTCTCGGGTAGCAGTCAGTTTCTCTCAAGCCCGAAAATCCACCGACTACGGGATGTTCGCCTCGCTCACTCCCATGCGATTTCCCGGCGGCAAACGGCACATGATCCGGCGAGGAGAAACCTGGGGAATCCAGCGGCTGGAAGGTCCTCATGGCCGCGAAATGCTGTACATCCTCAACTTCTACGTGCCGCGGTTCCTCGACATCAACACGCTTCGCGAGAAACTTCTCACCGTGCTGCACGAGTTGTGGCACATCGGTCCGAAGTTTGACGGCGATTCGCGTCGCTTCCGAGGCCGCTGCCACGCCCACAGTGCTTCTCAAGAAAGCTACGATGCCCGAGTCGAGATCCTGATGAACCGCTACCTGGCCGCAAAGCCGCCGGAGTCGATCTGCGGCTTTCTCCGACTGAACTTCCGGGAACTGACAAGTCGCTTTGGAACCGTCATTGGGGAGAAGATTCCCGCTCCAAAACTGTTCCGGGTGGCCCAATCCGGCCGGAGCTAGGCGGAATCGTCCTCGGCGAACGCGAAGCCGCCGCACTTGGGACACTTCATATCGATGTCGATCAGCTCGCCGAGAAACAGACTATCGCAGTTCTCCGGTGTGATTTCACCCGTCGGACAAGCACTCTCGGGATGGCCGAAACTCTCGATGTAATGCTGGTAGTCGAAGCGTAATGCCCGTTCCAACCCCCGGCGACGGAGTTCCTTGATGTAGTCCACGTCTTTCGGACCGATCACCAACGGCAGCCCGCAACTTGCACAACGATCCGAGACTATTCGTCGCATGCCCTATCCCCTCTCATTAGCGAATATACAGATCAGATTAAGCCGAAGTATGCGCCAGCACTATTCTAGCAGCTTTTTTCGTTTTTTGCCAGCATTAGTCCGGGGCACAGGCCGATTTGCTGCCCCCGCTGTAGCAGGGGCTTCAAGGCGGCATTGACATACCGGGCTCTTGCCGATACGCTCCTTTCCTCAATTGTGTCCCCTCTCTTGTCTTCTTTTTCTTCACCGACCATGGTCTCATCGTTGGGCCGATGTTCCATCCTGCTGCCCGTGTTCTGCGTGCTGGTAGGGTGTTCGAGTATGCCGAACAAGAAGGGGAAATCCCCGCTTCGGCCCGCGCAGATGTCGGACAACAGTTGCGCGTTGGAAATCTTCTTCGTCCGCTTTCCGTTTGACGATCCTGAGGCGAACATCCAGCTCTGGGAAGAGGTCGACGAGCAGCATTTTCCAGCCAGGCTGAGGAAACACCTGGCGAGCAACGGGTTTCGCATTGGCTTGGTGGGTGGGCAAATGCCGATCACCCTGTCCAGGCTGATGGAACTGAGCGACAAGCCCGGACCGACCGGCGAGGCGGTAACGACGGAAGCGGCCGAGATGCAAGAGGAACCCCGGGTGGTGCGCCGCCAATTACACAGCCGCGCCGGCCGCCGCAATGAGATCGTCTCTTCCGGCACCTACGAACAATTGCCCGTCCTGATTGCCGCCGACGGGCAAGTCGGCGGTCAAATCTACCATCAGGCTCAAGCGATCTGGACGGTGAAGACATTCCCGCAAAGCGACGGTTGTGTCCGCCTGGAATTGGTGCCCGAGTTGCATTACGGCCGGCCCCGACAGCGCTGGGTCGGCGGTCAAGGGATGCTTCGGCTCGAGGCGGGCCGCCCGCGACGTGTCTTCAACGACATGAGCACTTCGGCGGTGCTCTCGCCGGGTGCAATGCTGCTGATGAGCAGCTTACCCAACCGCTCCGGCAGCCTGGGACATCACTTCTTTTCGGAAGAAAAGGGGCGACTTGAACAGAAGCTCATGGTCATACGCCTTGCACAAACCCAGCATGACGAGCTGTTCAGCCCGCCCGAAGTGTTGGACCTCGAAAAGTAGCCACAACAAAAAGCCCGCGGGCCGCATCCGAGAAAACGGGAGCTTCCCGTGAGCTTCGGGGGTTCCTTCGACGGGTTTGCTTACGTGGCCCGGATCGTCTCGCGGACGCTTTCCAATTGCCCTGCCGAGCCGAGCTTGCTGTTCTTGTGGGCGATGTAGTCGGCATAAGCGGGCATAAACGTCTTGCCGGGGGTCCGCGGGTCGAAATCCTCCGGCTTGTCGCGGAACGACTCCCGGTACATGGCACACCAGACCAACCGCCCGTCCGTGTCGATGTTCACTTTGCACACCCCCATCTTGGCGCCCGGCAGGTACTGGTCCTCCGGCACGCCGCTGGTGCTTTTCATCTGGCCGCCGGCGTTGTTGATCCGATCGACCCACTCCTTGGGTACGCTGCTGGAACCGTGCATCACCAGCGGAAACCGCTCCGGCAACGCCTTCTGGATTTTCTCGAGCACGTCGAAGTGCAGGCCTTGCGAGCCGGCGAACTTGTAGGCGCCGTGGGAAGTCCCAATTGCCACAGCCAGCGAATCGCAGCCGCTCCGCTCGACGAACTCGGCCGCCTGGTCCGGCTCGGTCAGGCAAACGCTCCCGACCACATCCTCTTCCACCCCGCCGAGCTGGCCCAGTTCGGCCTCGACGACAATACCCTTCTCGCGGGCACGATCGACGACCCGCTTCGTAACCTCGATGTTCTCTTCGAGGGGGTGGTGCGAAGCGTCGATCATCACCGAGCTGTAAAAACCGCTGTCAATGCAGTCGTAGCAGGCCTCCTCGGTGCCATGGTCGAGATGGACGGCAAAAATCGCCTCCGGGAAGATATCATCGGCCGTGCGGATCATGGCTTCCAGGAACCGCTTGTCGGTGTACGCGCGGGCGCCGCGGGAAATCTGGACGATAAACGGGGCGCTCTTCGAGCCGTCGACCGCCTCGTCGTTCGATTTCGATTTGCCCAGGTTCCCGCGGAAAAGCCCGACGGTCTGCTCGAGATTGTTAATGTTGTAAGCCCCCACGGCATACTTGCCGTAGGCGTGTGAGAAAAGCTGCTCGGTGGTGACAATCATGGAATACGTCTTCTCCTTTCTTAAGCATGGGGTCGCCCGAAGTTGACAATCTACCCGATGATCCGCAGGGATACCAGGGGTTCTTTTGGGGGATTATGCTAGCACTCCTGGCCCGAAAAAACTGCCCTTTTGGGCGGAAATCGCCCTTGACGCGAAATGGGAATTTCCATATTCTCGCCCCCTCAAGAGACAAGCAAACTTCTGCTGGGGCAGTTCTCTTTGGCGAAGTAACCCTTTACACCCACCCCAAAACACAACGAATCCACGTGGATGGGCCCGCACCTGGGTATTCCGTGAAATCGAAATGCCTGCGGACCACGAAGCGTTCGACTGCTTGCATGGAGGCAAGTGGCACGCTTCGGATATATTGACAGCACCCGGTGCGGCAGCCGACCCCTCCCGCCGGCAACCGCATGCGAGGAGCCAATCGCTCCCGGAAAAGTCAGATGTCCTTTGCCCCCCTGGGACGCCGGTTTTCCGGGAGCTTTTTTCTGCGCCGCCTCCGGCGTCTACTCGTTTCCAAAGAAATGCTCGATGCCGTCCGACTTGGCGATGATGGTCACGCCGGAGTCGGTGACGATGCACCCTCGGGCACGGTCAAGGTCGTGGTCGTAGCCGATTTCGACGCCCGGCGGAATGCGAACCTCCTTGTCGATGATCGCCCGGCGGATTTTGGCATGACGCCCCACGTCGACGTGGTCGAAGAGGATGGAATCTTCGACCTGGGCGTAACTGTTGATTCGGGCATCGAGCCCGATGATCGAGCGTTCGGCCCGCCCGCCGGAGATGATCGACCCGAGGCAAACGATGCTGTCGATCGCTTCTCCCCGCCGCGCCGCTTTGCCCTTCTCGGCAAATACGAACTTCGGTGGCGGGAAGTTGGGCTGGTACGTGCGAATCGGCCAGTGCCGATCGTACATGTTCAACAACGGATCGACGGAAACCAGGTCCATGTTCGCCTCGTAGTACGCGTCCAGCGTCCCCACGTCCCGCCAATAAGCGTCCTGCTTGCGGTTCTCGTCTGTAAACGGGTACGCGAAAACCCGATGCGTGTCGATGATCGAAGGAATCAGGTCCTTGCCGAAATCGTGACTGCTGTCGCGCCGCGTGGCGTCCAGGCAAAGCTGGTCGTAAAGGAACGGGGCCGTGAAGACGTAAATACCCATCGACGCCAACGCATGCTCCGGATCGCCGGGAATCGGCTTCGGATTCTCCGGTTTCTCTTCGAAGCCGATCACCCGTGAAGCCCCGTCGATCTGCATCACGCCGAACTCCGAGGCGTCCTTCAAAGGCACCCGAAGTGCGCCGACCGTCAAATCCGCGCCGTTGCGGCAGTGCGTCTCGACCATGTTGCGATAATTCATTTTGTAGATGTGGTCGCCGCCGAGGATCATCACGTACTCCGGCCGTTCCTTTTCGATCGTGTAGATGTTCTGATAGACGGCGTCGGCCGTGCCTTGATACCAGTGGCTGTCGATGCGTTGCTGTGGCGGCACGACGTCGACAAATTCCCCCAGTTCCCGGCACAAAAACCCCCGCCATCCCAAGTTGATATGCCGATCCAGGCTCATCGCCTTATATTGGGTGAAAAGCAACATCTTGCGGATGCCGCTGTTGAGACAATTCGACAGCGTGAAATCGACGATGCGATACGCGCCGCCGAAGGGAACGGCGGGCTTGGCGCGATCGCGGGTGAGCGGATCCAATCGCGCCCCCTTGCCTCCGGCCAAGATCACGGCCAACACGTCTTTCATTGCGCCGTCGCTCCGCTAATGAAGCCCTGTTCCGCAGGGTATCGCCCTATACAAGTCGCACCATATTGATTCTAACGATTTGTGTATTTAGCAAAAGGGGTGAAAAGGAGCGGTACCCATCCAACGAGGGAGCCCTCGTATGCATGTTGCCCAGTTTGACTGCTGAAAAGTGCAAACGACATCTTCATCCCGCTTTCATGCTGCGGTGGGGTTGACAGCGGTCAATCAACCCATTCTCGCTGCCACAGTTCCAAGACCAGCAGTGCCCAGAGCCGATAGCTGTGATCGAAACGGCCCTGCTGGTGGTCCTCCAACAGGCGAGAAACCGCCTCGGGGCGAAAGTAGCCCCGGTCTTGCGCTCTGGAGTCGAGCAGCACCTCCCGGGCAAAATCCTTCAGCTCGTTGCGGAACCAGTGGTCCAGCGGCACGCCGAAACCCATCTTCCGCCGCCGCAGGATCGACCGGGGTAACAGATCGCCGAATGTCTCCGTCAGAATCCGTTTCCCCCGGCCGCAGCGGAATTTCAGCTTCCGCGGCATCACGGCTGCCAGTTCCACCACCCGGTGGTCCAAGAACGGCTGCCGGCACTCCAGGCCGTGGGCCATCGACGCGATGTCAACCTTCGTCATCAGGTCGCACGGCAGATACGTCGCCAGATCGGCAAGGCTCGCGGCGGTGACCGGGTCGCGGCGGCCGGCCGACCGGAACGCCTCGGCCAGGAACGCCAGCGGATCGGCGACCAATTGCGGGACGAATTCGTCGCGGTACAGTTCACCCCGTTGCCGTTCGTTAAAGATCGAGATCCAATCGAGATATCGCCTCTCGGTCGGGAGGTGCAGGGCCTCGACGAACCGTTTCCATCGCCGGCGCAGGCATTTTTGCCGGGGGCTGGCCGGCATCTTCAGCCACCACCGCCCCGCCAGCACCGCACGCAGCACGCGCGGCATCCGATCGAACCGGCTTGCCAGCGATACGGCCCGGTAACGCGGATACCCCATAAAAAGCTCGTCGCCCCCGTCGCCCGTCAACGCCACCGTCACGTGCTCGCGGGTAAGCTGCGAGACGTACCAGGTGGGCACGGCCGAGCTGTCGGCAAACGGCTCGTCGAAGTGCCACACGAGCTTAGGCAGGATCGCGATCGCGTCGGGCTCGACCTGGAACTCTTCGTGGACCGTTTGGAACGTTTCGGCCGCGGTCCGGGCATAGTCCGTTTCGTCATACTCCGCCACGGGAAAGCCGATCGAGAACGTCCGCACCGGCTCGTCCCGGAGCTTCTGCATCAGGCCGACGATGATGGTCGAATCAATCCCGCCCGAGAGAAACGCCCCCAACGGCACGTCGGATTGCAGGCGCAGCTCCACGGCCGACGTCAGTTTCTCGCGGAGTTCTTCCGCGTACTCCTCGGCCGGGCGTTGCTGCTCGCGGTTGAAGTTCGGCTGCCAGTAGCGGTCGACCTTGAGCCGGTCGTCGCGAAAGACCGCGTAATGCCCCGGCGGCAGCTTGTTGATGCCCTGAAGGATGGTCCGCGGGTGCGGCACGTACTGGTACGTGAGATATTCGTCGACCGCCTGGGGATCGATGTCTCGCGGGACGCCGGGCACTTCGAGCAGCCCCTTCAACTCGCTGGCAAACAGCAACCGCCCCCGCTCGCGGCGATAGACGAGCGGCTTCTGACCGAGCCGGTCGCGGGCGAGCAGCAACTGCCGCCGCCGCGAGTCCCACACGGCGAACGCGAACATGCCGTTGAGGTGGCCCAGCAACTCCGGCCCTTCGTCCTCGTAGAGATGGACGATCGTTTCGGTGTCGCAGTCGGTGCGGAAGCGGTGGCCCGAGCCTTCCAACCGGCGCCGCAGCTCGCGGTAGTTGTAGATTTCGCCGTTGAAGACGACCCAGACCGTGCCGTCTTCGTTCGCCATGGGCTGCCGGCCCCCTGCAACATCGATCACGGCCAGGCGGCGGTGGCCCAGGGCCACCCCGGGCACGGCGTCGCGGCCCGGCCGGAGCTGGAACTCGGCCGCGTGCTCCCCTTCGCCGTCCGGCCCCCGGTGGCGCAGCGACTCGGTCATTCGCCGCAGGGTCTCCTCCGGCAGCGCCTTTTCCGGGTCGTTCCAAATCGCGCCGGTGATGCCACACATGCGCGATATCATAGGGTGGGATAAGGGCGTTGGCAAGCTGCACTCTCCTACCCCCCCACAGGGCTCCTTGTCTTTTCTCCGGAAATCGATCATAATAATCATGATTGGGGTATCTTTCTCCGGGACAAGGAGCGGAACCATGAAACGCTTATTCACCATCGCCGCAGCCGTCGCTCTGATCGGTTGGTTGGCCGGCGAGAACGCCTCGGCACAGTTTATTCCCTATGGCGCGAACCCGTCGGGCAACGCGAACAAGGCTGCCGCGCAGCCGAATGCCAACAACAACGCCGCGCAGCCGAATGCGAACAATCCGGCCGGCCGCACGCAGCGCCCATGGAGCTACAGCAATCCGACGTATTACCACCGCCCGTGGAGCTACGGCAACCCGCCCTACTACAACCGCCCGCCCACGCAGTACTATCCGGTGCCGGTGCCGTACTACACCAATCGCCCCTACTATCCGTACGATGCGGTCGATCAAGGCTACGGCTACTATGTCGCACCCTGGGGCGGACAGCCGTACTACGTGCCGCCGCGATACTATTACCAGCCGTATCAAACGTATCCGTACTACAATAGGTATCGGTAGCGGGTAGTGGATAGAGGGCAGAGGGCAGTGAAGTGTGAGCGCGGGCACCCATGCGGACGGCGTCGGCAACGGAACTGCTCGGGCCGCTGCTCCTCTTTTTTGGTCAACAGAATTGTGGATTTCCGGGAACGGGAATAGGGGTTGGGGGCTGGGTCGAAGGGTGGATTCTCACCACCTGCCCGACGTTCGCCTGCTCTCCTGTTCCCCCTGCTCCTCTTTTTTGGTCAACAGAATCGCCAGTCCGGGCGCCAAAAATGCCTATTTCTCCGAAGGCTTGACATGTAAGCACTTAATGGAACAAAATCCAGAAGCCGGTTCGGTCGATTTACGTCTTAGGTGGACCAGATCATCCACGTTTGTCCGAACCACGCGGAAAACCGACTACTCAGTAGTTGGGGTCAGAAAGTGCAGTGCTTTAATCTCCCCCCCCTTTAATCTCCCGCCGCGTCTGCGACTAAGGCTACGACCTGCTCCACCGCGTCGTCGAAGAACGACTGCTACTGCGCTAGGAACGCCAGAAAACGCAGCCCGTGGAACAATAGTGCCAGCAGCCCGATTACCGCCAGCAGCGTCTTGATTTGTTCGGCCCTGGTGGGCAGTTCGTCCGGCGTGTTGTGTGACACCGCGGCGGTGACTTTCTCCTCCGGCTCCCGGTCCTGTTGCGGAAGTTTCTCCAAGCCGCGGCGCTGCGGCAAGAGTTCCCGCGGCCGCGGCACCGGTTCCTCGACGTGGGAAAAAGCCGCCAATTCTCGTCCGGTTGGGGGGACATTCACCGTCGCACCGCTCGGCTCGGGCGTCGTTGCCGCCGTCGTTGAGCCAACCGGCTCGGACGGTTGTCTTCGGGCGATCATCGCCGGGTTCGGCGGCAGTTGCTCCAACATGGCCAAGGGTTCCTCCAGGAACCACCGCACGCGGCCGCAGTAGCTTCCGGTGGTCCGGCCGCCGGCCGAGCCGAAGAGGACCCCGGCCAGCTCGCCGCTGCCGTTTAGGATGGGGCCGCCGCTGTCGCCCTGCCGGGCGGAAGTGGAAAGCTCGACCATCTCGAACGGCAGGCTCCCGCCGGGTGAAACGTATTGGACGCATCTCCCCGCCGTTGCCCGGTACCATCCCCGGCCGTAACCGGCGATCGTCAGCACCTCGCCGTATTGCGGGGCGCGGGTTGCCAGCGGGATCGGCTTGGCGCCGGGCCGCCAGATGGCAAGCGCGGCAAGGTCCCAATTGCGATCGATCTTCATCACGGCGGCGCCCGAGCGGAAGCCGTCGGGAAAGACAACCATGACCGGTCCGGCCGCATCGCGGACCACGTGCCAGTTGGTCACCACCAGCCCGTGCGAATCGCTCACGGCGACCAGGGCCCCCGATCCCAGCGACGCCCCCCCCCGGTCCGGCGCAATCACCCGGACGACGGCCGGGTGGACGTTCTCGGCAAGCAGATCCGCGGACGAGACGAACACGGAAACCATCGCCGATATTGCCGAGACGAGTGTTCTGAAGAATCGGCGTTTTCGATCCAATCGGTTCATGCGCGTACCTTGAGGCAGATCTCCGTCATCCCTCTTCGGACAGCGGAGAAACCAGGAGCCAGCAAAATCGCCCTTGCCGCGAATTGTTGCCAAATGGCCGCAAGCACACCCCTTTTCTGCCGCAGAGAACCTACGCCGCCGGGGATCGACACAAAGTGAACGGGGTGAATAATCGTTGCAGACCGAGAGGATAGCCGGCCGGCGACGCGTTGCGTCCCGGCTATTGCGTCCTGCACTCAATGGCGTCCTCTTGATGGTCCGGGGGCGGGTGCCCCCTCCTTTGTTGTCTGTTGTTTAAGGAGCCGGATGGCGGCCGCCGTCATCAATTCGCCGCCGCCGGGGGCAATCCGGCTGTTGACCGTCTCGTAGCTGCCTTCCAAGAAGGCCTTCCGCGTGGGAAGGTAGCCGGGGGCGTCGTTGGCCAACTCGATCACGATCGTGTTGGCAAACGGCGACGCACGCTTGATTTCCAGCCCGAGGTCGACGAACACCTCGCCGGGGAGCGTGACAATGGCCACCTCGTTGCCCAGCCGGAAGACCTGCACCTCGATCGGGATCGTCTCGCCGCCGCGCGATTGCAGTGCCATGATCTTGTACGCCTTGACCCGTTCGAGAAACGGCACTTTACCCGAGGCAACTTTCTCCATGCCGGCCTTCGCCTGGGCGATTTCCTCTTTGCTGTACTTTTGCAGCGGGGCGTCGACGATCTCCCGCCGCACGGCCAGCGACGGCGTTACCTTCTTCAGCTTCGGCACCTCCGCCTTGACGGTCGCCGCCAGCGTTTCGCCTATCTCGTTCGGCTTGTTGCGTTTCCTCTGCGTCACGTCGATGTGGTTGATGTCGCCGCACGTGCCGGCGCCGAACATCGAGACGAACTTCTCGCCGAACTCCTTGTGTAACGCCTCGGCGAGGTAGTACGGGTAGTCGGCGCTGTAGAGGGTGCCGCCGGTCGTGTCCAGGTGGAGTGCGAAAACAGTCAGCGACGCCATCGGGCGGTCCCCGGCCGCGCTGCGCACCAACAGGATGCCGACGTCCGGATCGATCGGCCCGGCCGGGCGGACGATGTCCGGGTTGAGCACGCCGGGGTTGAACCGCACGGGCCCCGACTTCATGTGGAAGCGGCGATTGAACGCGAGCCCCTTCTGCTCGGCGACGCCCGCCGCCAGCGTCACCGGCGCGGCGGCCGACTTCGCATCGGCAATCACGCCGGCCAGCTTCTTGACAAGCTCGGCCGGGTAGTCCGTCTTCTCGCAGGGGTCGTTGCCGTGTTCGGCAACCGCTTTCCGGTGAAAACGCTCGCGCAGGGCCCCGAAGTAAAGCGGGCCGGTATGGCTGTGCGTTGCCGCGATCGCGATGTTCGCCGCCGGGATGCCCGTCTTCTCTTCAGCAAGCCGGCGGGCCTGCTTGGCGAGGCCCGGCGAGATGCCGATGATGTCGCAAAACACCAGCGCTGCTTGACAGTCACCCTGGGAGAGCACAATCGCTTTGGCCTTCAGCGCATCGTGTACCCCGGTGCTGAGCCGTTCGGAGAAATACCCGCTCATCCGGTACGGCACGGGCGGAGTGATGTCCACCACGGCAACTCCCGCCCACATTTCCGCGTTGGAGTCGGCGGCGGGTGCGGTCGGCGAAAAGCCGATACACACAAAAGCGGCCAGAACAGCCGCCACAAAGAAAATACCCCGGATAAACTTGCTTTGAAGTGAGCGCACGGCAAGAGCCCCCATTGTGTTGGCGAATGAGCTACGATACGATTATAGTAAGTCCGAACGCGCATGAAAGGGACCGGCAAAACTGGGCTCGATGCTCCTCCCGGAGAACCGCCATGGAAAACCGAAAACTCGGAGTCGCCATTCACGGCGCCGGCGGTGTCGCCCGGGCACACGCCGCAAGCTGGAACCACTGCACCCGGGCGGAGATCGTCTCGGTCAGCAGCCGCCGCAGAGAAACGGCCCAACAATTCGCCGACGAGCTGGCCCCGGATGCTGCGGTTACCGACGACTTCGACGAAGTGCTCCGCAACAACTGCGTGGACATCGTCAACCTTAGCGGGCCGAACCACGTCCACGGCCCCCAGGCAATCGCCGCCGCCGAGGCCGGTAAACACATCCTGATCGAAAAGCCGATGGTCCTGACGATGGACGAAAACCGGGCGTTGCGCGACGCGGTGGCCAAGGCCGGGGTCAAGAGCGTGGTCAGCTTCGTACTGCGATGGAACCCGCTTTTCGACAACATCAAGTCGCTGTTGGCCGCCGAGACGATCGGCCGGCTCTTCTACGCCGAGGTCGACTACTGGCACGGCATCGCCGACTGGTACTCCGGCTGGGACTGGGCACACACGCGGGAAACCGGCGGCAGCGCCATGCTCCTGGCCGGGTGCCACGCGGTCGACGCCCTGCGGTATTTCGTCGGCGACCAGCCCGCCGAGGTCTCGGCCTTCTCGAACAATACCAAGGGGCTCTACGAGTACGACGCCAACGTGGTGGCCGTCGTGAAATTCCGCGGCGGGGCCATCGGAAAGACCTCCGTCCTGCTCGACGCCCAAATCCCCTACGCCTTCAACATCGACCTGATCGGCACCGAGGGCACGATGCGCGACAACCGTCTCTGGTCCAAAAAACTCCTGCCGGGGCAGACCAAGTGGGCCGAGTTGCCGACGATCATGCCCGACTCCGGCGACGTCGACCACCACCCGTTCGACGCCGAGATGGATCACCTGGTCGATTGCATCCTCGAAGACCGCGAGTCCCACTGCAACGTGGCCGACTCGTACCACACGCACGAGTTGTGCCTGGCCATCGACCAATCGATCGCCGCCGGCCGCCCGGTGGCATTGCCACTTGTGTCAGGCGACGAACCATGCCCGTGAATCCTTATGAGTCTCCGACGCAGTCCGGTGTCGAATCGAGCGACAAACGGTTGCCGCTGTCGGCGCACCTTATGGCGGCAGTCTCCTTCGTGTTTGTCATGGTCGGTTTTCTCTTCATTGCTTGTGTATTCGTGGTTTTCTTACAAGAGCCACTCGACGCACTACCTGGCTGGGTTTCCGCCGTAATGTTCTGCGGCTTGTTTCTCTCAGCGCCGACACTTGGATTGCTTTCCGCCTGGCAATCAATCAGGCGAGCCAAGCGCAAGTTGCGCCGCTGACACGCGTTTTTCGGGCGGTTCGTCACGTCGGCAGGCGCCACGGCGCCCGCATGGGCTGGTTGACCAGCCGGTTGGCCTCCTCGTCGCCGATCACCTCCTCCTTGACGGGGTCGTAGCGGATCTTCCGGCCGGTGCGGATCGCGATGTTGCCCAAATGCATAATGGTCACGGCGCGGTGGGCCGCCTCGGGATAGGCCCCGGCCGGCTTTCGGGTGCGGACGGCCTCTACGAAGGTCCGCAGCGGCTCGGGGTCGGGCATGGCCTCGACCTTCTTGCGGCTTTCCTCGTCGAGATCGTCCAGCGTGACGCCGCGGGGCTGCTTGCGGTTGTACGACTCGCCCCACTCGCGGCTGTCGAGCACGAGCGTCATGCCGTCGGCGTATTTCAACTCGACCCACGCCCAAACGCCGGAACACTCGGGATGGGCCGGCGGGGCGACCGCCTCGATCTCGACCGGGCTGGTCTCGTCCTTGCCGTAGGTCCACTGGAATGGGTCCATGTAGTGCTGCCCGAAATCGGCCAGCCCGCCGCCCTCGTAGTCCCAGTAGTAACGGTGGGTCCAGCCGAAGCGGTGCTTGTTGAACGGCCTCAGCGGCGCCGGCCCGCAGTACATGTCCCAATCGAGATTCTTGGGTACCGGCTCCGGCTTCAGATCGACCCGCCCGCAATACTTCCGCACGTGGAACCCGCCGCGCTGGATGAAGACGGCGGGGCACTTCTTCAAGAGCCCGCTGGCCATGATCTTGTGGGTGAGGATATGGCCCTTGTTCCGGCACGCCGAGAACCGTCCTCCGGTGCCGATCTGGAAGACGCGGCCGTAGCGTTTCGCGGCGTTGACCACAGCCCGCCCCTCCGCGATGAATTTCGTCATCGGTTTCTCGCACAACACGTCCTTGCCCGACTGCATGGCCGCGATGGTAATCAGGGCGTGCCAGTGGGGCGGCGTGGCCACGCTGATCACGTCGATGTCCTTGCGGTCCATCACTCGGCGGAAGTCGGTGTAGATCATCTTGTTGTCGGCGCGGCCGAGGAACTTCACGTCGCAGCGGGCGGCCAGCTTGTAGTCGCCGCCGACCTTCTTGATGTAGGAGTTCAGGTCTTCGCCGCCCTGGCCGCCGCAACCGACCAGCCCGGCGACGATGGTCTCGCTCGGGGGTGTTTGTCCGGCGCCCAGCACGTGGCGCGGGACGATCGCGATCGCGGCGCCGGCGGCCGCCGTGTGGTTCAGAAAACTCCGGCGGCTGATTTGGTTTGCATGTCTTGTCATGGTTATGCCTCCATACGGTCTTGATGATCTCGGGTTGTGTTGTTATGGGTCACTCAAAAAAAACAAGTTCGGCAATCCCGACCATAAAGCCGCGACCGTTGGTCGCGCCCGGCGCTGCCAGAGACGACCGCTACCCATGTTCGGCGCGACCAACGGTCGCGGCTTTATGGGCAAATGGCAAAGTTATTCTTGAGCGGCCAGCGCTTTTTGGATCGCCTCGCGGACGTATTTTTCGGACGGGTCGGTCCGCGTTTTCTGCAAGTGCGAATAAATCTTCTTCGCTTCGCTCTTGTTGCCGTCCGCCAGCAGTTTATCGGCCAGCGACATGCAGGCATCGGTCGCCTGGGTCCGTTCGTAGCCGTCCTTGTCGTCGGCCTTCAGCACGGCATCGATGGAGGCGGGATCGCCGATCGCGACGAGGCCCCAAAGGGCGGCCACGCGGATGTCGCGGTCCTCGTCGCCCAGGGCCTTCTTCAACGCGCCGGTCGAACCCGCGTCGGCCACCTCGCCGAGGTTTTGGATGACCGTCAAGCGGCACTTGTCCTTGACCTTCGGCAGCGCGGCGCGAAGCTGTTCGGCGGCGCCGTCACCGATGGCAACCAGGGCCTGGGCGGCCGGCTCGCACAGCTCTTCGACGAGCAGGGCCTTGCCGAGCGTCGGCGCGACCTCTTTGCCGCCGGCCACCTGCAACTCGCGGACGAGGTACTTCTGCACGCCGATGGGCCGATCGCCGCCGATCTTCGAGGCCACCGTATCGGCAAACTCGCGGCGGGTTTTGCCGTCCCCGACTTTCCAGACGTAGACCGCCAGGCAGTGCAGGGCGTAGTGCGGTTTGGTGTCGTCGCCGCCGCCGGGCTCGACGAGCATGTCGATCAGCCCGGTCACCACGTCGGGACCGCCTTTGTGCAACTCGGCCACAATCTTTTCCACTTCGCCCGCCTTGATGCCGGCCAGCGTACCCCGTTCGTCGGGGCCGGGTATCCGGTCGACAAGCGACTTGAGTTGTTCCGGATTCATGTTTTTCGTCCTTTCGTTACCGTTTACCGGCCGAGGGAGCCGGCGTACATGCGACCCTATCGCTTCCCCATTATTGCAGAAGCAGCGGCGGTTGCAAGTTTCCGGGGATATCCATTCCACCCTATCGTCCTTCAGGCTGACGAACAAGCGCAACGCGGCTTGACATCTCCCCCGCGGCTATCGACAATACTTTCCAACACTTGATTCACCGGGGAGAGAACCATGAGAAAGCAATTGCCGATTACACTTTTGTTTCTGTTGGCGGTTGCCAATTCCCATTTCGGTGCGGAGAAAAAGAAATCCGCAGCGCCGCTGGAATTGGCAGGGGCAGCGTCGGAAATCTACAAGAGAGTCGGCGACACCGAGCTTCGCATTTACATGTTCTTTCCCGACGGCCACAAGCCGGCCGACAAGCGCCCTGCGGCCGTGTTCTTCTTCGGCGGCGGCTGGAACGGCGGATCGCCGAAACAGTTCGAGCCCCATGCAAAATACCTGGCCTCGCGAGGCATGGTCGGCATGGTCGCCGACTATCGCGTGAAAAGTCGGCAGGGAACTACGCCGTTCGAGTGTGTCAAGGACGGCAAATCGGCCATCCGGTGGATCCGTGCCAATGCCAAGCGGCTGGGTGTCGATCCCGAACGGATCGCCGCCGGCGGCGGCTCTGCCGGAGGACACGTCGCCGCGGCTACCGGGAACGTACCCGGTCTGGAAGAAGAGGGCGAAGACAAATCCGTAAGCCCGACGCCCGACGCCCTGCTGCTGTTCAATCCCGTCTACGACAACGGCCCCGACGGCTACGGCTACAGCCGCGTGAAAGACCGCTACCAGGAAATCTCGCCGATACACAACATCCGCAAAGGGGCCCCGCCGACAATCGTCTTCCTCGGCACCAAGGACAAGCTGATCCCTGTGGCCACCGCCGAGAAGTACAAGGCCGAGATGGAAAAGGTGGGGAGCCGCTGTGACCTCCACCTGTATGAGGGGCGACCACACGGCTTCTTCAACTTGGGCCGAACATATAAGGGAGTAAATGACTACGCCAAGACGGTCCACGAGATGGACAAGTTCCTCCGGTCGATCGGCTATTTGAAGGGGGAACCGACAAGGTGAGCGTACTTTTGGGAGAAGTGAGAAGAGGAGAAGTGTATTATTTTGGTACACTTGTTGAAAAAGAGTGTATCAAAATAAAACAGGCGAGTTAGGGATCGCTCGGGCTTTCGATCCCCAACCCGCCCGCGATGCTCGGAAGCTTTGCGCTTCCGATCCGTCGGGATGCCTATTCTTCTCTGTTCCAGAGGGGATATCCGCTAAGCACCTTTTCTCTGCTGTTCCTTCGCCAATGCCTCTTCCAGGCCGGCCCAAAAAGTGCCTCTTCTCTGTGCCAACCTGGAAATTTGGCCGTCGGTGACCGGGTCGCATCGCAAGAACCGCCACCGACATCCTTTTGGTGTTGCAAACCGTGTGCCAGTTGGGCAGATAATGACGATTGCAGCGTCAAAAGGTATACTGCAAACCGGCCAGCACGAAGCTGCCCCTTCGCGGCTGGTCTGCCTGGGCGATGTACCCCCCGTTCTCCATCATCACGACGGCGTACGTCTGGAGATATGGCGTGAAATAGTAAGCCGCTTTGAGGATGCCGCGGCGATTGACAACGTCGTGTTTCGGGTCTCCGATTGCCTTCGGGTAGAATTCCCCATAGTTCAGGTTCACGGACCACGGCATTCTGTCGAATGCGAGATTGAAGTAATATCCCGTTCCCGTGATCGGCTCGAACAGTCGGTAGTTCTGGTCGCGATAGTAGATGCTGCGTCCCCAGGTAATAAAGTCCGGATCGAAGCCGGGTCTGCGGAAGCCGTACTCATCGTAGATCGCCTCGCCGGAGAGGGTGAAGTATCCCCACCGGACCATGAAATCGACCCCGACATGGTTCTTGAACTCTTTTTGGTTTTCCGACCCGATGCCGTCCTGGAGCTTCACCGAGAATCCGGCGGCGAGCCAACTGGTTTCAATTCCGAGCCGGGAGATCAATGCCTTGGATGAATTGGTGTCGCGGTTTTCGCAACCGTTGGTAATCGCTATTTCACCGACGAACAGATGGGGATCGTAGCGAATCAGCATGCCCGTCTCGCGCCAGAGGATAGACTCGGTGCGGATGAAGGGGGCATCGACTCGGGCGTTCGTATAAAGCGGGAAATACGTTCGCCCGAACGGGGTTACCATCTTCCCGACGGTCGCCTCCAGATCGCCGTTGCGGACGGAGACGAAAAGCTGAGATATCTCAAAGGTCTCCACATCGAAGTTCGCGGCGTAAGACCGTCGCTCTTGAGTGTCCATCAGGACGTTTCTGTCGAACGGCTGATTGAGGTAGAACTCACCCAGCACCTTTGTCTCCCAATGGTCGTACTTGTGGACGATCGACGGTCTGAGGATGCCTTCCGCGCCGAAGGTCGTTTCCAGCCCGCTCCATTGGATTCGCTGGTCGTTGCGATAGTAGCCCCGTGCCAGGAAATCGCAATCGAACTCGCAGCAGCCGCAACCGCCGCCACGGCCGATCTTATTACAGATACGCACCCCATTACAGGTGCTATACCGGCAAGAGTCATCGTCTCCGCAGGCGGGAAGGCGGCAAGCGTAGTCGTCCAATGCGGGCTCTTGCCCCGGAAGCAGAAAGGCATCCTGCGCGGCAAGTGTGCGGTAGCCGCCGCCGGTCTTTACCACGACCGCTGTCAGCGCAAAGGCCAAAAGGATCGAACGCCGCACGCGAAACATCGCTCACCCGGAATGTGGTAAAGCTTGACTGCCATATGGGTTGTGACGGTTAGGCAGGGGATACGAGTTTCATCGACTACCCCAACCCCATCCTTCTACGTTTCCCATACTGCCTGGAGACTCGCCGTAACCGGGAAGCACGACGAAAGAATCACAGGTTCCGCAGTCGGAAAAGCCGCCCCGGATTGCCCATCCTGACACCGCTCCGTGTCAGATTGGCTTCACAACGACCCGGTTGCCGTGGATTTCGACGACCTCGATCTTGGTTCCCCGCTCGACGACGTCGCCGTCGGTGATGACGTCCAGCAGCATCTCGCCGAATCGGGCCTTGCCGCCGGGGGTGAGCTGGGTGGTAGCCGTACCGTGCCTGCCGACGAAATCTTCCAGATCGATGAGCGTCTCGCGGCGCCCGATCGACTCGGCTTCTTCGCCGGCGGGGGGTTGCAGGAAGAGACGGTTGAAGACGGACGTTTGGGGGAGCCATTTGCGCAACAGGAAGCCGACCGCGACGATTCCCGCGCCCGCCCCGGCCAGTGTCAGCAGGGAGTTTCGAAGCTGACCGAGCTGGTAGGCGTTATGGGGGAGCACAAAGGTCTGGGTAGCGAGAATCAGCGAAACGAGTATCAACCCGGCCCCGCCGAGCCCGAAGATCCCAAAGCCGGGCAACACAAAAATCTCCAGCAGCAGGAAACAGACGCCGGCCAGGAACAGAACGGCCTCGAGCCAGTCGGCCGTGCCGCCGAGGAACTGTCCCCAGAAGAACAGCAAGAAGCAGACGGCCGCGACAAAGCCGCCGACCCCGATACCCGGCGCGTGCAGTTCGACATACATGGCGAGGAACGCGACGATCAGCAGGGGTACCGCCAACGCCGGCGAACCCAGGGCCTGGATCAGGGTGTCGGCCCAACCGGGACGGAGCAGCACCGGAAAGTCTTTCAGGTCATAGCGTCGTACGAAGTCGCCCGCATCACGGACCGTTTCGTTGATGAGCCCGTATTGCAGGGCCTCGTTCCCGTCGACCATTAACGGTTGCCCCGGCCGGGTGATCTGGCGCCCCTTGGTCCATAGCGGCTGGACGTTTGCCTGTTGCAGCTCCTCGTTGCGGTCGGCCAGCTCCTCGTCGCAGAAGTAGCCGGCTTTGTCGAGGCGCGTGCAGCGGTAGACCTCCAAATCGGGATCGATCATTGCCGCGATCAGGGACCAGGAACGTTCTCTCCACGGGCCTTTCTCGTCGCGGATCGCTTCGGTGGCGTCTCGGATGTCGCCGGGCGAGAGTCCGTACGCCCCGGAGCCCCCGAGTTCGGCCTCCGGCTGCATAACCGCCTGTTGGCAAGCCAAGGCGACCAGCGCGGCGTCGGAGCGGGCTTCGCCGCGAACGAAGGCCACGGTGCGGACCCGCGACGGGTCCAAGGCGGCGAGGAAGTTGGAAAGGCTGAGGCTGCCGGCCGGAGACCCGCCCCGGCTGGTGATATCCAGGCAGATGAAGTTGGCATCCTTCTGGTCGAGGGCGTCGTCGATGAGTCTCTTGGCCCTGGCAACGGTCTGGTGGTTGATGGCGCCCGTGAGCTTGACGCAAAAGGGTCGCCAGTCGGCCACCAGGGAAAGGTCTTCATCCATGGCTTCCGGCGGCAGGTCCAAGGCGTCGGCGACGTCCTGGCGATTCGAGGCCAGGTAGCTGACGAAGTTCAGCAGCCGGGCTTCTTTCCCGGTCAACTCCCCGCGCTCCGCGGCCATCGAGCGATTGGGATCGGCCGGGTCGTACAGCTTCTGCTTCGACTTGATCGGCCGTTTCTTTTCCAGCTCTTCGAGCTGATTGGGCGTGACGTACTCGCGGCTCAGTTCGGTGTCGACCACGAGCACTTCTTGCGACGGTTCGAGCATCCACAGGGCGACCGCGGCCGGAATGGTCTTTCGCCGGTCGGCGATGTCCCGGTAGATGCCTCGCTGCGATTGGCCGATGGCGGTCTCGTAGACGCCCGCCTTACCGATGGAGGCCTCCGGGGCCATGATGATTTCGTCGCACGCCAGGACGGGCAGGACGGCATGGCCCTGAATCGGCTGCGGAACATAGGCGACGGTTCGCACGCCGGCCAGTTTCGGCCCCGAGATAAAATTGGCGATTTCGAAGGCGGGGCCGAGTTCGCTGTCGCGGGCGGTTTCTTCCTGGTCCGGCAGGACGACGAACTCGAAAATCAAGGTGAGCCGGGCATCTTCTTTCTTGGCCTTCTCCCGGGTCCTGCGGCCGAACTGGCGCACCCGCTCGATCGTCTCGCCGGTGATCGGCAGCTTGATGCGGATGAGTTCGCCCAAACGCTTGACCGGCGGGTCGGACTCGCCGTCGTCTTGGCCTGGGGCACAAGCAGGCGACAACCATACTGCTACGACGACCAAGACCGTCGCAACGACCTGGCCGGAAAACCGGCGGACTTCGTTCTCGGCAGACCGAATCCTCATCGCAACATCACCCTGAAATGTGGTATTTCCCTACCACTGGATTATAGAGGGTGCCATGCAGCGAGGCAACGGCCAGATGGAGTCGGTATCGCAGCATGAAAAGAGTCCTTGCGGCGATTCGTGGAACCCCGGCACGCAGAGCCGGGGCTTTTGTCGCAACACGCTGCCCTCTGCCCTCGGCCCACTTTCCTCTGCCCTCTCGCTACCGCGGCGTTGGTGCTGCCGGCCGGCGGCTGACTTGCGGTGCGGGCGGCTCCTCGACGATCTTCTTCCAGAACGGCGGCGTCGGTGCAAGGAACGGGTTGATTTTGAAGAATTGTTGCAGCGGGTCGTTGACCACAACGTCGTAGAAGCGGTAGGCGGTGTGGTTCTTGCCGCCGGGGTCGTACACCTGCAAGGCATAGGGTTCCATGTCTTTGGTCTTCAGGATCAACTCCGCCCGGCGGAAGTTGGCGGCGTCTTGCTGGTGGCGGGGATAGGCCTCGAGCCAGATCTCGCCTTTGTCGCGGCGGTCGGCGGGCGTGACCACCCGCATGAAATAGCGCTCCTTCAACTCCGCTGCCTTGGCGCCGAAGAGAAACGGCAACGGGCCGTTCGAGATGGTTTTGCCCTGCAATTCCGGCGGCAGCTTGTGTTCGATGAGTTGTTTCTTGGCGTAGTTGTATTCGAAGATCGACTTGCCGTTGCAGACCCAGCGTTCCGGCCGGTCCCCCTTGATCTCGAACGACCCCCGGTCCGGGGCGGCGTACTTCAGCTCGCCCTTGTCCTCGGTCTTCGGCTTGTCCGCATCGCCGAAGACCGGGTCGTATTCCCAACGGACGAAACGGCACTCGAACGTCTTTACGCGGGAGCTTTGCTGCTCCCAGGCCTGGAGCACCCAATCGAGATACGTCCGCTGCTGCGGGGTCAATAGGAACGGGGCCCTGGCCGGTTGCGGCGCGGGCGCGCGCCGTTTGAGCGTGGGGACTTGCTGCGGATAGACCGGCTGGTCGGGGCCGACCGCCGGCCGGCGCTGCGGTGCCTTCGCAGGGACCGGCGGCGTGGAACGCGGCGTAGCGGCCGGCCGCGAACCGGCGGCAGGTTGTGTCGCCGGCGCCGAGTCGCGCCAAGGGGCCGTCTGGCCAAGTACCGGCCCGCTTGCCAGCAGAAGAACGGTCGTGTAGAAGCCGAATCGAACTGTCATGAGTTCCCTCTCCGTCGCAAGGTATCGGGCAAGAATCCTTCTCTTCCATTCGGGGCAGCCGGCGCCTCCTGCGCGCGGCGTCCCCCGGAAAAAGGGTCGCGTATCCTAGCAGGAAACGGCTTGCCGCCCTATGGCAATTCGCTGGGAGTTTAGGGAAACCAGGGGGCCGAGGCAGGGTTCGTCAGGATTCCATCTTTCCGCTTGCGGCCAGATCATGGTGAAGGAAGTCAATTCCCTGCCTCAATCTTTGATCTTGCTGAGCCGCTTTTCCAGATTTCCGATGACGGTGCGGAGGAACGCGCACTCGGAATTCGCGCCGGCCCAGGCGCGATTTGCGTCGGGGGCCTGGGAATGAACCGACTGCCGGCGGATCTTGTTCTGTTCGGCCAGTTGCCGCTTGAGTTGTTCGACGCGTTTTTTCAGTTCCCGGGGACTGTCTTTTTCCGCTTCTTTCAAGTAGGTGTCGATTCGCCGGCGCATCTCGTTGCTGCCGCCCGATTGGCCCTGTTGAACCTTTCGTATCTGCTGCCAATCCTCGGCGTCGACGGTTTTCAGGTAGTCGGTCAGTTTTGCATGGAGTTTTTTCGCGACGTCGGGCTTCGCTTCCGCGAGGTCGCGGGTTTCGCCGAGATCGTCGGCCAGGTTGAACAGGTGCAGTTTGCCTGATTCCCACTCCTTGACGAGTTTCCAGTCGCCGTGCCGGATGGCCGTCATCGGTTTGCCGCCGAAGGGGGACCAGAACGGGTAGTGGAAGACGAGATGATCTTCGGGCCGGCCGACTTTCCCTTTGCCTTCGTTTTCCAACAGCAGGCGGAGGCTTCCGCCGTCGATCCCCTGCGGCAGCGGTTTCGTGTTGCCCGCCAGGTCGCTGAACGTGGCGAAGAAATCCCATCCGGTCACGGGTACGTTGCAGTAGGTCCCCGGCTTGACGCCCGGGCCGCGGACGACCATGGGGACGCGTATTCCTCCCTCCCACACGCTTCCCTTTCCGCCGCGGAGCGGTTTGTTTCCGCGGAACCCCCCGCCGTTGTCGCCGACGAATATCACGTAAGTGTTGTCGGCGATCCCCAGCTTGTCGATTTTTTCGAGCAACATTCCCAGGCCCGTGTCCATGTCTTCGATCATGGCGGCGTATTCCAGGATCCAGGCGTTCAGCGGGGGCGTCGCGTTGTCGTAGTCCGCCGGGACGCACTTTCCGCCGCGCGGGAGTTTCCGGTATTTTTCGATGGTTTCCGGCAGGGCGTTGTGCTGGACGTGCAGGGCGTAGTGGGAGACCTGGAGGTAGAACGGCCGGCCCTTCCCGGCCTGCTCTTCCATGAAGGCCGCGGCGCGCTTCGTCAGGCTGAATATCCGCTTCGGGTCGTCGTCGGGCAGCGCGCGGCGGTCCTTCGTGGAACGCCAGTCGCCGTGGAAGTTGTTGGTTCTTCCGTCGCTTTGGTCGTAGTCGAAGTGTTCGGGGGCCGGCGATTGACTGAGCCCCCACTTGCCGAAGTGGGCGGTGGCGTAAGGCGGATCCGTCTTCTTCAGCATCGAGGCGATCGAGATTTCATCCGGACAGCCGGCCGCGCCCTTCACGTGGCAGGTGTTTCGCAAGCGCGCCGGGGTCTTGCCGAACTGGATGCTGTGGCGCGTGGGCGAGCAGACGGGCGCCGGTGAATAGGCGCTGGAGAAGACCATCCCCTCGCGAGCCAGTCTTTCCAGCGCCGGCGTCCGATAGAAATCGCTCTTGGAATCCGCCCGGCCTTCGATCATCGGCACCGAAGTGTCGGTCCAGCCCTGATCGTCGGTGAGGAAGAGAATGAAGTTCGGTTTGTCGGCGTTTGCGTCGCGGGGACAGGTGAGAATCACGGCCGCCAGCACCCCGGCAGCCAACCACGCCGGTTTCAGAGAAGCTCGACTCGCAGAGTTGTACACGTTTGGCATGGCTTCGTGAGGGCTGCGGACGTCACCCCGAGTTGTAGGGTGGGACCAGCGGCCGTTAGGCCGCACCGGCCCACCAGATTTACCGCGTTTTTCTCGCATTGGTGGGCCGGCGTCGCTTCGCTCCTGGTCCCACCCTACAAAAAATCACAGCCTCGGAGTAGGGCGGGACCAGCGGCCGTTAGGCCGCGCCGGCCCGCCAGATTTACTTAATAGTCGTCAAGATCAATTATACTCCCTGGGAGTAACGCACACAAGCAGCGGGGCAGATTTGGGAAACGGGGCGTTGGACTATTGACACGGCGGTCCGCCGCTCGGAGAATGAGCAGAAGAAAAGGCCGTGTGCGCACCCAACGCGGCACGGCTCGAGAGATTCCGGTTACAGAAAGGGAATAGCCATGCGCAGAGAACAGGGCCGGTCGACAAGACGGGAGTTTTTGGGCAAAGCGGCCGCAGCAGCAGCCGCGCCGCAGATCATCGCGAACAGCGCCCTGGGCGCCGGGGACAAGAAAGCCGCCAGCGAACGGGTGACGTTCGCCGTGATCGGGCTTGGCGACCGCGGCCCTCGACACCTGGGCATGGGCGGCGGCGCCGGACAACTGGTCGCCGTGTGCGACACGTGGAAGGACCGCCGTGAAAAGACGGCCGAACGCTGCAAGGTCCCCGGATATACCGACTTCCGCGAAGTCCTGGCCCGCGACGACGTCGATGCCGTGGTGCTCGCCGTGCCCGACCACTGGCACGTGCCGATAGGGATTCTCGCGGCCAAGGCGGGCAAGGATCTCTATTGCGAAAAGGCGTTGGGAATCAGCGTCGAGGCCGACCAGGCGCTGCGGGCGGCCATCAAGCGTTACAACCGCGTGTTTCAGTACGGCCCCCAGCGGCGTGCGGGCGACAAGTTTCGGCACGCCTGCGAGCTGGTCCGCAACGGCCGGATCGGCGAGGTCCGGGAAATCCACGTCACGGCGGCCACCTTTGGGGCGTGCGCGCCGAAGAATCCGAAGCCGCAACCCGCGCCGGAAACACTGGCCTACGACCTCTGGCTCGGCCCGGCCCCGGTGGTGCCCTACGTGCCGGGCCGGTGCAAGGCCCGAGGATGGTACTGCATCTACGATTACTGCCTCGGCTGGATCTCCGCCTGGGGGTCGCACGTGCTGAGCATTGCCCAGTGGGGCTACGATACCCACAAGGCCGGAGTAACCGAGTACGAGGGAACGGGCGTGCTCCCGGACCAGGGACTCAACGACAACCTCACGCGCTGGGACGTAAAGATGCAGTGTGCCAACGGCGTGAAGATGTCGCTGACGACCGGCGGCAACAACGTGAAGTTCGTCGGCAGCGAGGGAACCGTCTGGGTCGGCGACCGCGGCCAGGGCTCCGAGCCCGCGTCTCTGTGGGGTGCCAAGATCAAACCCGACGAGATCCACCTGCGTTCCGGCGACCTCGGCCGCGACTTGGTCGAGTGCATCAAGACCCGTGATACGACGATCAGCCCGATCGACGACGCCGTCTACTCGGACATCATCAGCCACATAGCGGACATTGCCATCCGGTTGAAGCGGAAGGTGAAATGGGACCCGGAGAAGGAGCAGATCGTCGGCGACGACGAGGCCTCGCGGATGCTCGCCCGTTCGATGCGTGATCCTTGGCGGATTTAGACGCCGTCCGCACCGGCGGTGTGTTTTGGATTGACATGGTCGGCGGGGTCCGGTAGGTTAAGAGTAAGTTCGGTAATTCCCGACCTCCATAAAGCCGCGACCGTTGGTCGCGGCAAACGCTGCTGGAAACCGCCGCGCCCCGTGTTCGGCGCGACCAACGGTCGCGGCTTTATGGACAAATGGCAAAGTTATTTCTGAGCGGTTCCCAAGTCGCGCTTGGCCCCGTCCCGAAAGGACCTGTCATGCGACTGCCCCACCCGGCCCTTATCGTGCTCGTTGCGGCCGCCTCCGTCTTGTTGTCCGGTTGCCCGTCGGAACCGGACCTGCCCAAGCACTTGACGATGCCGAAAGACGCCGGCGAGCAACCGGGGGGCAACAGCCAAGATGCCCTTTCGCTGACCGCCGTCGAACTGACGCAGGCCTATGTGGACGACGGCGCCGCAGCAGCAGGAAAGTACAACGGCAAGGTCATCGAGGTCGAAGGGGTGATCAAGGAAAAGTCGTCCACGGAAACGTCGTGCAGCGTCGATCTCCTTGGGGCCGATGATCCCAGCGAGCAGTACCTGTCGGAAACGATCGTACACTGCCCGTTCGACGACAAGGAAATCGTGAAACCGTTGCGTGTGGAGCAAACGGTCAAGATCAAGGGCAGGTGTTTTGCGAAGGTGGCAAACATGGTCATGTTCACCGACTGCACGCTGCTGGAGGCGGGGCCGGTCCCCGAAGACGCCCCGCCTGAAAAGGAACCGATCAGCGAAGAGGAGGCCGGGCGCCGCAAGCAAATCCAGGCCGAGGCCGTCGAAAAACTCAAGGAAATGAAAGCCGGCGTCGAGGAGTTCCTCGGCTCGGCCGAGGTCGGTCTCGCCGAGAAGGACTTCACCGACGACGGGCGGATCAAGCCCGAAATCCTTGCGGAACTCAAAAAACTCTACGATTTCCGCAGGCTCGATCTGACCAACCAGCCGATCAGCGACGCCGGGCTGGAACAACTGGCCGAATTGAAAACCCTGAAGAACCTCGAACTGGTGCGGGCAGGGAAGGTCACCGACGCGGGGCTCGAACACGTCGGCAAGATGACCGGCCTGGAAACACTCAGCCTCGAGTACAACCCCCAACTGACCGATGCCGGGTTGGCGCACCTCAAATCGCTGCGGTGGCTTGAGCAACTGACAATCAGCCCGGATGAGTTCGGCGACCCCGAGGATCAGGTCTCGAAGATCACCGACGCGGGCGTCGCCCACCTCGCCGGCATGACCCGGCTCAAAGCCCTGGAACTACCCTACGCCAAACTGACCGACGCGGGCATGGCGGCACTGAAGGACATGGGTCGGCTCGAAGAGCTCGATCTGCGGGCCACCCTGATCAAGGGCCCAGGTCTCGAACACCTCGGCGGCATGAGAAGACTCAAAACGCTGAATCTCGAAGAATCCGCAATAGGCGGCGAAGGACTGCAACATCTCGCCGAATTGCCGGTGTTGAAGTTCCTCAACCTCGAAGGCACGCAGATCGGCGATCCGGACCTCCGGAAACTCGCCCGATCGACCGGGTTCAAACGGCTCAACCTGACCGGAACGCACGTCACCGACGCAGGACTGATTCATCTGATCGGAATGACCGGGCTCGATTTCCTGCTGCTCGCCGACACCAAGGTAAGCGACGCCGGAATGGGAACGATCGGCACGCTGGAAAACCTCACTTCGCTCAGCCTGCGGGGCACGCAGGTCGGCGACGCCGGCATGGAACCGCTCGGCCACCTGCCGAAACTCGAATGGCTGATGCTCGTCGACACCAGTGTGGGCGACGCGGGGCTGAGCCATCTCGCCGGGGTGAAGACGCTTAAGAACCTCTACCTCTCCAAAAAGTCCAAGGCAACCGAGGCCGGCGTCCAGCGGCTCAAATTCGCGTTGCCGGACGTCAAAATCACGCTGAGCGAGGGTTATTGAGTATCTACTGTGGGGAATCGGGTGCCATGCTCCACGCTTGCGTGGGCATGTTGTAAATCCCGGCAGGGCAGCCGTCGTACAACTCATCCGGGCGTCTTTTCAGACAAAGCCTAATACGCTTCCAACTCCCAAATCCGCGTGAGGTCGCCGGGGGTGGCGGTGACTTTGAGGCGGATCCTGTCGGTCAGGATCGGCGAGGGGAGTTTCACGCCCCAGTCGGTGCTGCGGTTGCCGGTTGTCTTTGTGCCGGGGATGTCCTTGTAGTCGCTGCCGATGCGGTATTGCAGCACGAAATCGGTGATGGGCGTGCGGGCGCGGGCCTGGCCGGTGACGATCCGAATGGCGCTGATCTTCTGTGGGGTCGGCCACGCGAGCTCCACCCAGCCGGGAACCTTCGCGTCGCTGACCCAGCGCAAGGCGTTGTCCGAATAGCTGACCCGTCCGTCGTTGACGTTGGCGGCCGGGTAGCTTCCCGTTTTGTGATTGCCCGAAACAATCACCTTGGCCGATCGGGCGAGGTTCGCCCCGGCATCCTTCAGCCATGCCGGCGGTTTCGGGGCGGAGCCGCCAGCGGTGCCCGGCGGTCCCGGCTTCCCGACGCCTTTGGTCATCAACGCTTTTAGTTCGTCGAGATGCTTTTCATAGACGCCCCGGGGCGTCGTGTCGTGCTTGTTGCAAAGTGACGCGGCCATGCCGACGACCTCACCCATCATGCCGGTGGTCCGCATGACGCGGATCGTACCCAGGGCGACGTGGGTCACGCTGATATTCCGCCCGGCCATCATAAGGTTTTCGATGTTTCGCGAGTAGAAACACCGGTACGGGATCGGGTACGGCTTGATCCGCACGTGGGCCGCGCGGGAGCGGAACGGTTCGCCGGCGAAATTCTTCGTCGGCACGGGGTAATGAAGGTCGATCGTCCACGTGGTCGTCACGCTGGCATCGGGAAAGGAGCGGGCGGATGTGATGTCTTCCTGCTTGAGGATCACGTCGCCCAGCAGCCGCCGCGATTCCCGCTTGCCGCCGACGAAGGCCACCCAGCCGAGGCGCATGTTGGCGTACTTCGCCTTGTTCTTGGCATGGTTCTTCTGGAAGGCCCAGTTGCCGTAGACCACCCGCAGCCCGTAGTCGCGGATGTACTCGGCCTCGGTGACCTGGTCGCGGAAGAATCCGTTTTCCCAGTTCCAGTTGCCACTGGTGACCTGCTGGCAACTCGTATCGTTGAACTGTGCGGCCCAAGGGCATTCGGGGAACGGCGCGTACCCGTCGGTCTTGACCGAGTACCACATGATCGACGTACCCATCACTTGCCGGTCGGCCTCGGCCGGGGCGAGCGCCTCGCCCGTTTCGGCCTTGCTCTCGCGGCCGTAGTGGAAATCGGCGCCGGCCAGGAAACCGATCGTGCCGTCGCCGGTGCAATCGACGAACAACGGGGCGGGAAATCGCAATTCCTTGTTCGTCCGGATGTTTCTGGCCAGCACGGCGGTGATCCGGTTGCCTTTCTTCTCGACGGCGTAAGCGTGGGTGTTGAGGAACAAGTGGAGCGACTTTTCCGCCCGGGCTACCGCCAGCTTCTTGTCGTCGCCATATTCGCGGGCGGGTCGGGCGTTGCCGTGGTGGCCGGAATCGAGTTCACGGACGAGGTTGCCGATCGCCGGATAGGGCGGCAGGCAGATCTTGCCGCCGAGATGGACCCGGACCTCCGAGGAATTGTTGCCACCCAGCACTGGTCGGTTCTGGATCAGCGCCACGTCGAGGCCCGATCTCGCCGCACCGATTGCCGCGCAGGCGCCGGCCATGCCGCCGCCGACCACGACGAGATCGAACTCACCGGCATCTTCGGGCACGTCGGGCAAGTTGAGTTTCTTTTTGCGAAATGCGGCCAGTTCTTTCGGATCGTCCGGCGGCGCGAAACCCGCGTCGGCCGAAAGGAGGATCGCGTCGCAGCGGCCGTCGAACCCGGTCAGGTCGTGCAATGCAAGGGCCACTTTGCCGGCCGGCAGCGCGAGCTTTCCGCCGGATTGCCAATGCCAGGGATTGCCCTCCGCGCCGAACGTTGTATTCAGCGGCTTGCCGCCCACGATCAATTGAAACCGCCCCGGCGCCCCCGGCGCCTTCCACGGCGCGACCCAATCGCGGGTTCGCACCCAGACCTGGTAGGTCCCGGCGGCGGGCAACTCGACCGTCGTGGCCGCATCTTCCACCGGGATTCCCATTCCGTGGGCAAGGAGGATTGGCGAGCCCATCCGGTCGATGAACTGCTGGTCGATTACCCAACCGCCGGTATCGTCGAACCCTTCGGCCTCGATCAGCACGGTCTTCGCATCGCCGGCGGCCAGTGCGGGTGTCGCGGTCAGGAGAGACAGGACTCCGAGAGTCAGCGTCAAGAGCGTATTTCGCATGGCATCCCCTGTCTGTGCATGGGTCTTTGCGTATGGAACCTCACCCAACATTCTAGTGCCTCTTCAAGCCTGAATTGACGGGTAGAGTTTTTTGAGTTTGATGCGTG
>CAZJRB010000018.1:0-74525 GCA_964547995.1 uncultured Planctomycetaceae bacterium
TCGATGCTAATTCAAACCACGGAGAATTCCAGTTCCAAGGGAATCAAAACAGATGGAGAAGTCATCTTTTTTCAAGATCCGATTGACGGCGGAAACAACAACATCGGCGAGTTCCTGGCCATCGTCGAAGCCCTACGGTTTGCGGCGAAGCACAAACTCGACTGTCCCATCTACAGCGACAGCAGGACTGCGATCGCCTGGGTCCGGAACGGGAAGGTGCGATCGAAGGCCATGGAGGAAGGAAAGACCAGCGAACGAGTGAATCGCAGGATATGGAAGGCTCTCAAGTGGTTGCACGACAACGAGATCCTCATGTGGCAGACCAGGCGATGGGGTGAGATTCCGGCGGACTTCGGTCGGAAATGAGCACAGTGCATCGGGCAATCTATGTCTGAGCGGGCAGCGTCCAGTCCGTTCTGTTATTGCTCTTTCTCTGGCCGCTTTGACCATCGCGATACGGTGCTCCGGTCTACTCCAACTTCCTCGGCAATCTTACCGACTGAAAACCCTTGCGCACGCATCCTTCGGATCTTGCGGATGCGGCTGGGGTGGATATTCGGACTCCCTTTCTTCATCGCTTCAGGAAAGGGTTCCTCCACGGATGCCCATACGGACTTCAGTTGTTGTCCCACTGCATCAATCGCCTCAAAAACCTTGGCAAATGGGCGGTTGGTGTAGACTTCCAGATGAGAGTCTTCTTTCAACGGTTTGCCGTGACAGAGAAACACACTCGCTACCTCCCCACTAGCTTCACGTCGAATGAAATTGCCAGCCGTTTTGCGCAGCTTGTTGAAGCTCAGTTGGCGGAAGTCCTTGTGGTTCTCATCCTTTCTGATGCGATTGGTGAGGGCGCACCACCCATTGGCGATTCGTGAACTCCTATTGCCGCCCGCCGTGCGAGTGCCAAATGGTTTTCCTTTGGTGTTCACGAGGATCGTCTTCAGGTCGTGCGCCACCTCAAGTGTCTCACGTTGACGCAGCCACCATTCCAATGCCTCGACCGTTTCGGGCCAGAGTTTGAACTCTCCATAAACACTGTTCTTACGGCGAAGGAAAAACACCCAGCTATCGTTATGGGTCGTGGCACAGCCTATCTCGCGCTCATGTGGGTGCTTCTGACGAAAAGCAACTTGCTGGACGCATATCGAAACGACCTCAGCCCTGCCGAATCCGCAGTTGAGGGCCAGGAGCATTAGCAGCCTTTGGAATGGGGACGCATACTCCCACAAGACGCACAGTTCGTCTACCGAGTAGGTTTCGACTTGATTCACGCAGCCCCTCGCCAACTTCTCCGCCGGCGTCAAGGGAATGCTCAAGGGCGTGGTTTCCAAGTCTGTGGGCTTCTTCCAACTGAAATCGCGTGACTTGCTGAGCCACCGAAGGAATCGCCGATATGTCTTCAGGCAGTTGCCTGCGTACTTGACGCTAATCTGTTCTCCATTGCTGCGACACGGTCGCCGGCGTAGGATATTGAGGTGTTCGTCCGCCTTGTGTGCATCAAGCTCTATGAGAAAGCAATCAGGCAGATGGTCACGAACAAACCTCGTTTGACGAGCTAGTGTATTTCCCCAATCGGTTAGCTGGCCATCAACCTCAAGGAACTCACTCTCGATCCAATTATGGAAAGCGTCCAGCGCAATATGGAGCGTCTCGCCACCGCTCTGCTGACCCATCAAACGCTTCCCGCGAGAAATCATCTCTCTCCCGGTTGTCTGCATTGACAGCGCGCTGGCGTGGATTTCTCGCGCAGCCTGTTGGTTTCTTTCGGTGTCGAGAAGCTCAATAACGATTCCCGGGACGTCTTCGCGGAGTTGCATGAGCCAGTGCCCTACTGAAGGGTCTCCTTGGCCCTTGGGTATAAGTTTATCGGGCAGAGGAACTCGCGCGACCGCTTCTCCGTTTCGGATCGCTTCAGCAATAGCCATTGTCACGTCGTCCCAAAGTGGCCGACCAGGGCGGACAAATTCGACGTCTTCTCCAATGCCTACTGCGACACCGAACGTCACGTTGGCTCCCGTTCCAGGAACTCTTGCCGTCCTGACAAGACACGATTCGTCAGGCTTCTCTCGGGGAACTGCGAGAGTCCATCGCTCCCACCGGCGGCACACCGCCGCCCAAAGTTGCTCCAGTCGGATCGCAGCAACCTTGGCCTTGCCCTCTTCCCGGCCCAGGTAGAACTTGTGCTGACTGTAGCCCTTGGGGGTCTGCTTATACCCCAAGTTTCGGAAGTACCGCCCCCGGGAATCCTGCCCCAATCCATTCTTCTTCGCCATCATTGAAATCCCCTCAAAAGAACTGGTCGTTGGCGAGCCAATACGGGCATTTTACCAAGGAAATCAGACATTTCAACCATCAAATCAGATACAAAGTCAGATACTTTTAAGGACTTATGGCAAATCGAATATGAAAGGCATATCATAACCATAATGAAAATAGCCACTTGTGACAACTCACAAGTGGCTATTTATGGAGGCGGCGGGAATCGAACCCGCGTCCCGTGACATTTCCGTGCAAGCTTCTACGTGCGTAGTCGGATGATTTGAGATTTTGCCCACCCGACCCCCAACCGACGGGGTGCCGGACCGGCTAGTTGAGAACGGATTTGATCCCAGGCGTGCTCAACATGACCTGGGACGAGCCGAAATTGCGGCCGGCAGTCGGGCCTCTTCGGCGAAAGGCCCTCAGCCGGGGCTGCCTTTATTAGGCAACCATTGCAAAGCTAGGCTTGGCAATTAAATTTTGTGGTCAGCTTTTAGCGTGGCCCGCTGACCAACCACGGCACGCCACTTACACTTCAACTGCCCGGTCGAACCCAATTCGCCCCCAAGGGGTGTTCTCGGTCGAGCGAGTAATCGAGCACCGTTGATTATACGCCCGATCACCTGTTTCGTCCACTTTTCTCGGTCAACCCACCCTACCGGGGGGTTCTTCAAGTTCGAGCGTTCAGTTGGTCGAAACTGATAGTAGGGAATAGGCAAGTTCTCTCAAATACGGGGATTTCGCGGGGCCGGCGAGCCACTCGCACTCCGGGACCCCCGGCAGTACACTGGAGTGTTCGTGGGTTCCCGGTTTTCCCCTGTCCCATAGTTGAAGTAACGATAGTCGAGGTAACGATCTTACGATGGATTTCCGTGTCGATTTGAACGTCTTCCGCGGTCCCCTGGATCTGCTGCTGTACCTCGTGCGAAAACACGAGGTGGAGATCGTGGACATCCCGATCGCCACGGTAGCGGATCAGTACTTGGAGTATCTGACGGTCCTGGAGCAATTGGACGTCAACGCGGTGGGGGATTTCCTGGCGGTGGCCAGCACGCTGATCGAGATCAAGTCGCAGCAGGTGCTTCCGCGGGCCGGTGAGATTGAGGACGAGTTGGACGACCCCCGGCACGAGTTGGTCCGGCAGCTTTTGGAATACAAGAAATACCGCGATGCCGCTTGTGTGCTCGAAGAGCGTAGCCGGTCGTGGCAGCAGCATTATCCGCGGTTGGCCAGCGACCTGCCGGTCCGCGATCGCAACCTGGCCGAACAGCCGATCCGCGAGGTCGAACTTTGGGACCTGGTGAGTGCTTTCGGGCGGATCATCCGCGACACGGAGGCCTCCAAGCCGTCGAACATCGTCTACGACGACACGCCGATCCGCGTTTACATGGAACGGATCATTGCCCAACTCACGGAGAAGCGACAATTGGCGTTCAGCGGGTTGTTCGACGCGAGCATGCACAAGTCGACGCTGGTGGGTATCTTCCTGGCTGTGCTCGAGCTGGTGCGGCACTACCGGATTCGCGTCGAACAGAACGACTTATTTGGCGAGATCTGGCTGCTGCCGGGCGCGAATTACACCGAACCCTTGGATCTGCTGAATGTCGATAACTATGAAGGGGCAAGTGCGACTTGAATGATGGGACCCGGACACTCGGGGCTTTCGCATTGAACAAGGGTTTGCCTCCTCCTCTGCCTGTTCTCCCCTTCCATGATCAGTAATGTTCCCGTCAAGACGGTCACCCACAAGGATCTGACGATCGAGGGGTATTCCCGCGCCGCCGTGCAAACGTATTGGCGGATTCCGGAGTTGAAGCTCGGGTTCGATTTTGGCGGGCAACCGTGGTCGTTCATGGGCACGCCGACGTGGTTTGTTTCCCACACGCACATCGATCACCTGGCGGCATTGCCGGCCTACGTGGGACGTCGGCGGATGATGAAGATGGAACCGCCGACGATCTACCTGCCCGCCCCGACCGTCGAACTCGTCGAGCGGGTGCTCCGGTTGTTCAGCCGTCTGGATCGCGGCCGGCTTCCGTGCGAGTTGGTGCCCACCTCGGCGGGCGACGAAATCGAACTCTCGCGCGAGCACGTCGTAACCGTTTCGGAAACGGTCCACACGGTGCCCTCGCTGGGATACGTCGTCTGGCAGCGGCGGCGCAAACTGAAGCCGGAGTTCCAAGGCCTCCACGGCGACGAGATCCGCGACCTGCGGCTGGGCGGCACCGAGGTGACCAGCGAAATCCGCACCCCGCGGCTAGCGTACCTCGGCGACAGTTCGCCGGGCGGGCTCGACGGGTGCGAAGCGATGTACGAGGCCGAGGTGCTCATTATGGAATTGACGTTCGTCGCCCCGCGGCACCGCAAGGAGCGGATCCACAAGTTCGGGCACATGCACCTGGACGATCTCGTCGAGCGCCGCGAGCGGTTCCACAACGAGTTGGTGATCGTTTCGCACTTCAGCACCCGGTATCATCCCCGGCAAGTACATCACTACATCGAAAAGGCGTTACCCGACATGCTCGACGGGCGGCTGCACTTGTGGATTTGAAGGGATCGTTTCACGGCCAACAACGTCGCAATATTTTGTTGGCCGAGAACGCGTCCTATCCCGCTCCTTCGCCGCGGTCGAATGCCTCCTGGTCCCGCTGATACAACGCCAGCACCGATTCGAACGTTCCGCTGGAAATCTTCCAGACGGGATTCTCGTCGCTGTGGGCGTTGCAGTGGGTGGTGAACAGCCGGTACATGAATTTGAACATGTGCCGCGGTACACGCAGCGTCGCAAACGCGTCGGTCAGCCGGTGCGGGTCGATCTGGTCCTCGAACAGCCGGGTGAGTTCCGGGTAGTGGTCCGGCGCGGCACACGCCGTGATCCTTGCATTGGCCACGTCGTAGAGCGACTGCCCGGTCCAGGCGAGCGACCGGATCAGGTTCTGCTTGTCGAGTCGGGCACGCTGGTGAAACTCGCTGCTCTCGCGATCGATCAGCCGCTCCAGTTCGATCGGCAGCAGCAACTTGATCCCCAGGCCCGGATGCTTCAGGAACTTGTTGTCGAGCATCGGCCAAACCAGCGACTTCATCAACTCGGTCGAGCCGTTGATCAGGTAGGGTTCGTCGACACGGTCGACGAGGACCGCCATGCCGTCGAACTTGAGCGAGCGAAGGACGTTTTGCAGCTTGCCGAGCATCTCGTAGCGGTCGTCGGTCCGCTGCGACATGGGCAAGGGCTGGGCAACTATCTGGCCGCCGGTGAAGTTCATCAGCACGCGGCGCAACAGGTTCGTGCTGTGCTTCAGCGCCCGGGTGTTTCGGCCGACGCGCCGAGCCTTCCAGAACCATCGGGCGCATCGCCATGCCCGGGGAATCCAACCGGCTGCGATGAATAGATACGGCCAACGCGAGAGGAACCACCCCCATTTTCCCAGGGAGACGATCAAGACGAGCACCGCCAGCGTGACGGCGATTCCCACGGCCCAGTCCCACTTGGATCGCCACGTTCTGAACCCCAGTTTTCGCCGCAGCCGGCGCCAGCGCTGTTCGACGTTTTCCGCCGTCGATTGATCGTAGCATGCCGCCATGAGCATCACGTCGCGGATTTGCGAAGCGTCGAGCGACTTGATCGGCAAGGGCTCGTCCCGGGCAGCCGGGTGCCGCGCTTGACGGTTCTCCAGGATCCGATCGACCAGTTGAGTGACCCCCAACGAGAGGATCGCATCCATGTGGTCCCACAGCCGCCAATGCTTCAAGACGCGTTGCGGGCGACTCCGGCGCGAGAACCGATCCCGAAATCGATCCAGGAAGGGATTGGCGTCGTCGTATTCGACCACGAAGACCTGGTGCTCCGGATGATCGGCGTTGTGGTCGGTCAGGTGGTGTGCTATCTGTAAACGTAGGGCCGTCTTGCCGGAACCCTTTTCGCCGAAGACGACTGCGGTGGCCGGCTCGGACGGGTCGCCGTAGATCTTGTCCCACGCGGGATGGTAGGTGTTGCGGATGCAGGCGCCCTTGAATACCAGGTCGGTTTGGGCGTCTTCATCCGCGAAGGGATTCGCGGCAATGCCGTGGTGTTCGAGAAACGGTTGGATCTTCATGCTCGGGCTTGCCTGGGGTGATCTCGCGGCATGACTGCGTCGGCCATACGGCAGGAAGAGGTGCCCTGCCGGTTCACAATCGTAGCACATTATGCGGGCCTATCCGCCTGCGAAGAAAGGAGATGGGGCGTTTTTTCGGTAGCGGCTGCTATCCTACAGGGGGGATAGCAGCCCGTTGAAAAGGAAGGAGGGGGTCAGGTCCAAGTTTTCGGCCAACGATTCACGTGAAAAACACGCTGTCTTGCCGAAAATTGGACCAGACCCCACTTTTTCAACGGGCTGATAGGTGGTCTCCCGCAAAATCGCCCGCCTGCCGGAGGCTGTGGCGGGGGGATTCTCAACGGATCGAGATTCCCCGGAGTCCCGAAAAAGGACGAACATGAAGACGGCTAAGAGGAGAATGATGGCCAACATCAAGGCGGAAATAATAGCCGCCTGGACCGTTTTCGGGTGCCAGGGGGTTCTGGCCGACTCGGTGGTGGTACCTACGGTGACGTCTATGTTTGGGGACACTGAAGTCGTGCCAGCGGCAGCACCCACAGACTGAGGGGATGCCTCACTGGCGCTGAATCGAGGGAAAACGGCGGAGGCCTCCTGCCAGTCCCCCCATCCTTCCCGCCACACGAGCGAGTCGGCGCTTACACGTCCCTCGTTGATCCATTCTTGCATAATGTCGGGACCGGCAGGGCCAAACTGCCCGCCCGAAGGTGGCCGCACGTACCACACCACGTCGCCTGCCTCGGTCAGCGGGTCGGGTGACTGGTCGGGCATCCTGGCGGCGGGTGCTGCCGCAGCGGGTGTTTCCGGTTGGGCTTGCACAGCCGCAGGGATTTTTTCCGGTTCGGCCGCGGGCGGCACCCCCGACAAATGTCCCGGGTCCGCCGAGGCTGCGGCCCCAGGATCGGCCTGATGCATAACCGGCGGTTCGGGAACCGCGCCCCCTTCCGCAGCCGAGGCGGCCTGCTCCTCCCGCAATTCCTTGGAACTCTTCCGTGTGCTTTCCAGCGGTACGACAAACTTGGCCGCACAGTAGGGACATATTCCCTTCCTGCCCGCCTGGAACTCCTTCACATTCAACTTGTGTCCGTTGGGACAATAAAACCGGATACCCATTGCGCCATCAACTCCACAATTCCCTGGTCGGCCCACGGGCCTGTCCAAGGCCGCCGCGTCCCCCCCGCTAAAGAGGGATGCGCGCCTCGGGATACAAACCATTCCACTAATAATTATACATGCGGTGCGACTTCTGTGAAGTTCGTCTTCCTGGGCCTTGCCAAACTCAGAGGTCATTCCTGCAAGAAATCGAGCGGCTTCAACTCGATCAGCTCCGCCAGTCCGGTTTTGGCAAACTCGGGACCGGTGACGTGGCGGCCGGCTTTGGTCCACCCTGTAATGATCTCTTGGGAGGCGCCGAACAGTTCCGACAGCAGTCGATCCATGTCGGTTTCCAGCGATTCGAAGTGGCGCGTCCATTCAGCCGCCTCGCTCAGATCGACGTTTTCCTCGCTTTCCCATTTAATGGGATGAAACAACAACACGCTGAACGGGGTGACGAGCCGTCGCCGGCAAGCGGCGAAAGCCCATAGCGCGGCCGAGGAACACTCACCCGTTACGATCCCGGTCGCGTGGATTCCCCGCAAGACGATCATCGAGGCCAGCGCAATTGCACAGTACGGACTGCCACCGAGCGAATCGATGTAGAGGATACAATCTCCACCCGGTTCAACGGCCAGCAGCTTGTCGCACAAATCGGCCTCGTTCTCGGTCAGATCGCCGACCAAGGGGATTTCGACGGGGCCTTGAGGTTCGGAGTCCATGAGGTTTGCGATTCCGGATCAACGTCTTGCAAATCGTTTCCAAGAGAAAAGGTGAACCGCTCGATCGCAGCCCACCTTCGGTTCCGTGGAGGATCGGATTGCCGCTTTGGTCATTCCTCCAGTGTGATGGCTTCGACGGGACAGGCCTCGACGCACGTGCCGCAATCGTTACACTTATCCTGGTCGACGACGGCAATATCGTCCTGCATTTCGATCGCTTCATCAGGGCACGAGTCGACACACGCTTCGCAGCCGGTACACTCTTCCGCATTGACAATTGCTGGCATTGGTTATACCTCCTCGCAGATACATTTTTGGGTGACGCCTTGTGGCGTCCAAGGTCACCAGCGTAATACATCGGCTTCGGTCGTCAAGGGGTGACGGCCAAAATCGATTGGCGGCCGGCAGTAAGGCGAAATCCGAGAATTTCGGCAAGTTTTGGAGCACGCGCGGGGTTATTGAGAATACGTCTCATTCGGCGGCTCCGGTCCGGCTTAACCGATCGGCCCAGTAGAGCGGCTCCGGCAGGCGCCGGCCAATGAGCAATTGGCGGACCAGACACTCGGAGTACGCCAGGTCGAGCCGATGGCCCGGCGAGATGAAAATCGGGCGGCGGCTCCCCTCGCTGGTCCGAATCGCCACGCCCGCCGGCTCCTCGCCGAGCAACACCGGCCGGGATTCACGCGGCCTCATCCCCTCGATGTTCACCTTGCCGCAAAGGAGCTTCTTGGTGACACCGATGGTTGGCAGCGATGCCGCTACCCCGAGGTGGGCGGCGATTCCAGCGTGGCGGTGATGCAAGACCCCGCTTCCGTCGACCAGCAACACCTCGGCCATCTTTCCCGCCGTGCGGACCTCCTCGATCAAGTCCAACAGGAGCGGTAATTCACGAAAACTCAGGTAGGTTGTAATATAAGGGAACGCGACCGGCCGGCGAATGGCTTTCGACCAGACGAGCCGACCGGTCTTCGTCTCGACCAGGGCATAGGCCGCGATTCCTTCGCTCGCCGTGGGGTACGAAACGTCGACGCCGGCAACCAGTTTGGGAATTCGCTTGCGTGGGCGGAGCGATACCCTCTTGACGAGCGATTCCTGCGCCCGTTTGAGTTCTTCCAAAGGGCGGCCGGTGACGAATCGATCGTGGCCGAACTTCGCGAGGTCCACTGCGCTGCCGGCCACCCGGACACCTTCGGCGGTCAGCAGCCGTGCCTTCGCTCGTTCGCTGCCGCCGATGAACTTGCCGAGCCCGCCGTCGGCGCGGACGATCCGGTGGCAACGACAGCCGGCCGTGTGGTCGTGGTGCAGGGCGAAATACCCTACCCAACGGGCGGCGATTGGGTTGCCCAACGCCTCGGCCAGTGTGCCATAGGTCGTCACCCGACCGGCCGGCACCTGGGCGAGCAATGCTTGAAGACACTGGACAAGATCGGGAATTTCGGGGAGCAATTCGGCCATCGCTTTGCAGCCGCGGAAGATTTCGGACATTCCGCATCGGTAACAGCATCCCGCGCACGAGACGTTCCGTCAACGCCGGTTCGGACCGAGTGGCCTCTGCCGGCGGGATTTCAAGTGGATGCGCGATTCATTGGCCCCTTTTTACCCGGTGACCGCCGTGACGTTTATCTCGACGGCCAGGGCACCGAAGGCGGCCTTGACGGCGCCCGGCAGTTGCCTCTCGCCACAGAATTTTGAGTTTGGTCAGCCCCTGCCGGGGATGGCGTAGTCACGCGAAATGAATGTCCTGCGGGTACTCTGAGGGCTGTCCAGGCGTGTTCGGTTGTGGTACCATGACAGCGGCCCGTACAAGTTCGATCAACATCTTTGTCAATGTGAGCCTGAGAATGAATGCCGAACGCAGATTGGCGATACGAGTGGCAACGAGCTGGTTGCCATGTTTTTCCTTGTTGTTGGCGGCGTGCCAGCTTTCCGTTGTCCAAGGAGCGGAGTCGAAGCCGCGCGGTGAGCCGGCGAAGGCTGCGAACGTCCATTTCGATCCCGTGGTGCAACAGATCGAGGGGTGGACCGTCCACGTCGATCCGAAAATGCTCGAGGGAGAACATCGCGAGGAGGACGCCCGTGCTTTGCGGATGCTGGCCAATCACCTGCAACGGATCGCGATTCTGCTCCCGGAAGACCGGCTGAAGAAGATGCGGGAGTTGGAAATCTGGATCGAGCACCATCACCCGGAGCTGAGGTCCATGCAGTATCATCCGGATGTGAAGTGGCTGACGGACCGCGGTTACGACCCGCGCCTGGCCAAGAAGGTACACATACCGCGGGCCGGCAGTCTCCTTTCGCGTCACCAGATGATTAAGCACCCGGCGGTCGTGCTGCACGAATTGTCCCACGCCTATCACGATCAGCACCTGGGCTTCGGCGACCGGCAGATCATCGAGGCCTACAAGAAGGCGAAGGCGGGCGGCGCCTACGAGAAGGTGCTCTCGCACAGCGGCAGAAAAGTCCGCCATTACGCGATGACGAACCACAAGGAGTATTTCGCCGAAGGGACCGAGGCCTACCTTTACCGCAACGACTTCTACCCGTTCGTCCGGGCGGAATTGAAAGAGCACGACCCGGTGTTGCACGACCTGCTGGAGGAAATCTGGGGGCCGTTGCGTTGATGTGGCCATGCACGAGGCGCCGGGTGCTGCTCACCAGAGGCCGATCTTGACCTATTCGTGGCCATCTGGCAACTCGCTACGGGCGGGGGCTGGCTCTCGTCCCCACCTTCAAGGGGATATGAGATTCGCTGGTCCATCACACCTATAGATACGGCAGTTCGGTAAGGATTTCTGCAGTTCCCTTACGCCCACCTCCGTCGTTGCAGTGTTCCGCAAGGAGAGAGACTCAAGCTTCTTGAGACTTTTCAGATGTCGAAGTCCATTATCTGTTACTTGGGTGCCGCCAAGAGACAAACTCTCCAAATTCACCAGTGCCTCCAGATGTGACAACCCGGCATCTGAGAAGTCTGTTTCTTGCAGATCGAGATCTCGCAGCTTCGTAAGACGGTTAAGGTGTTTGAATCCGCTACCATCGATCTCTGTGCGGGCAAGTTTCAATACCAATAATTCTGTGAGTGAGGCGAGGTGGACCAATCCCGCGTCCGTGATGCTCGTCTTCCGCAAATCCAGGCTCCTGAGTTTCGCAAGCGTGCTCAAGTGGCACAAGCTAGCGTCAGTAATCGGCGTCGACCTGAGATTGAGGATGTCCAGCTTAGACAGGTGAGTCAGATGTGCTAGCCCTTTGTCACTTATTGACGTGGCAGCCAGATTCAGGCTTTCGAGGGAGTCCATCGGCCCGATGTGTTCGAGACCTTTGTCCGAAACCGGAGTCCCGGCGAGCGACAGGTTTCGTAGACGTGGTAAATCCGTCAAATACGCGAGGTTCGCATCGCGGACACGGCTGCCATCCAGCAAAACTGCTACAAGATTCTGTAGATCGCTGAGGTGCCGGAGTCCTGAGCCGTCAATGTTTGGACTGCCAAGGTTTGCGATTCTCAAGGATTGCCAGTTTCTCACATGGATAATCGCCGAATCGTCGATATTCGTACGGTGGATGTCAAGTATATTCACAAACTCGCCGTAGCCAGAGACGCTACCTCCAAGGCTTCGCATTGCGATGACACTTGGGTATTCGTCATAGGCATGCAATTCTTCCCGACATACCGCGGTCAACCAGGCAATCAACCCACACCCGATCGCCACCAACCCCATCAGCACAAACAAATGCCACAGCCTGTACTGATACCAGTGGAGTTTGGGTTTCTCGGTGGATTGGGAATCGGTGTCGCTCATGCCTGGATTCTACCACGGCGGGGCGGGCGGGGGCAAGGAGAACGCCTTGCTACGGGCGGGGGGTGGCTACTTCTCTCGCCCTGATGCCTTGCGGAGTTCGGCCAAAAACTTCGAGGGGATCTCACACACGGGCTTCCCCTGCCGGTAAGCCTCCATATCGGCCCACGCCTTGTCGTATTGCCCCTTTTCAAAGTGGACAAGGGCCTGGGCCAGGAATGATAGAGCGTGGCTTGCGCCAAGCCGTACCGCTTCGGTGAAGTTGTCAGCAGCCTTGTCATATTCACCTTTTTCGGCGTGGGCGTAGGCCCGACCCGTGTAAGCCTCAACGTCTTGTGGATTGAGCCGGATTGCTTCGTCGAAGGCGGCAATGGCTTTGTCGTACTCGCCATTGCGAATGCAGGCGCTGCCCCGGCGATTTGCCGTCTCACATGCCTGCTCTCTTATCCTCTTTGGGCCCAGATACCATTTCCAATAGCTGGCCACGCAAGCACAAACAATGACAACCACAAGCGTGATCGCAAACAAATGCCACAGCCTGTACTGACACCAGCGGAGTTTGGGTTTCGGGTCGGCCATGTCGCCAAGACTTACAGTGTCATGGATATAAACAACACACCTAGGGCCACGAGCATCACGATGCCCCAGACGGTGGAAGGTTTCAACGCGCCTTTGGGCGGCTTTCTATCGCCAACGTACGGGCTCTCCGTGACGAGAATAAGGGTCACCACGGAATACACCATCAACGCCCACAACCCTATTATCCAATGCGCCTGAAACGACGCGAAGAGGAGCGAGCAGCCAGTCACTACCATGAAGAGCGTTCGCAACGAGAATTGGAATTTCTCCGGTTTGTACGGGCTCTCGTCCATAACCGCATTCTACCACGGCGGGGCGGGCGGGGGCAAGCGAAATGAGTGTCCTGTGGGGTACTGCGAGGATTGTCCAAGCGTGTCAGGTTGTGGTATCATGGCGGTATGGGCGGTGTTCGCGACCTGTCGCGTATTCGATGAATGAGCACGAGTTGTCCTATGGAGCCGCTCAGAAATAACTTTGCCATTTGCCCATAAAGCCGCGACCGTTGGTCGCGCCGAGTGTTGCCAGAAACCACCGCGACCCGTGTTCGGCGCGACCGACGGTCGCGGCTTTATGGAGGTCGGGAATTGTCGAACTTACTCTTGAGCAGCCTCTATGTCGCGTTTCGAGTGTAGCAGCGTTCTTCTCATCGCGATTTTCTTCGTGGTCGGCTTTCCTGATAGGGATGCCGTGGGTCAGGGTCCCGCTCCAGGCCAGGCGGTTCGGCACCGCGCGCTGAGCATCCCGGTCAAGCAGGCGGCCAGTGCGACGTTCGGGCCGACCGGGTGTCCCGTGGTTGTCGTGGGGCAAGACGTCTGGTACCTGAAGACCGGCAAGGTGGTTCGAAGACTCCAGGGCAAATACGATGCCCGCGGTCGGCGTGCGCTGAGCGGCAACGGCCGGCACTTTGCTGCGGTGCGGGAACAGGGATCGCGCGACGCGGGTCCGGACAAGGGTCCGCCCTTGATCGTCTGGTCCTGTGCGACCGGCAAGCAGGTCCTGGAGATCCCCCGCTCGGCGAAAGTCGATTTTCTCATGTTCGCTCGCTACAAGTACCTGATGGTCGGCGCCGAGGGGACCGATGCGATCGAGATTTGGGACGTCGAGGCGGGCAAGCTGGTCAAGAAGATGATGTTGCCCCAAGAGCAACCGATCGACAGCCCGGCCGGCGGGCAGAATTCTGCCGAAGAAGACAAGCCGTCGGACGGGTTTCCTTCCGGAATACCGCAACGGTCCTTCTTGCTGTACGACAAGGGGGTGTTGGATTTCTCGCCGGACGCCCGGTATTTTGCGTGCGTTGTGAGCGACGAACTCGGCGTCTACGAAGCGGCTTCCGGCAAGCGGGTCGTCGTGATGCGCCCACCGAGCCCGCGCCGGGCATCGAGCGGGACGTTTGGCCATCTGAAGAAGGGCGTCGAGCCGACGCTTCCGCTCATCCGCTCGTTGAAGTTTTCGCCCGACGGCAAGCACCTGGCCGCCTCTGCCCATCGGCGCGTTTTGTGTTGGGATATGCAAGGCGAACTCGTCTTCGACGGACCGGTGCGCCTGGTTGGCACGCGGGGGAAACCGGTTTTCGAGTGGCTTCCCGGTCAGCTTGGGTGGATCGTCGACCGAAACGTGTACGGGCGCAATTCGAAGCAAGTGCTGATGGCTCTCCACACATCCGCTTCCCACGACCGGCCTTTGCACGTGCGGGACGCGGATAACCTCTTGGGCGTGTTCGGCGAACCGGAATCGCACCTGAGGAATCTGCCCATCCCTTGGGATTCGTTTCGCGCTTCGCTGGATCGGATGAAGGCCGGGGTGCCTGCGTTGTTGGCGCCCGGCCAGTCGGTGAGCCTGCGAGTTCAGATCACGAATCCGCGCGGCGACGTGAACAAGACCAAGGGCATCATCGTCGATGCGTTGACCAGGCGGCTCGAGCACGACGGAATGCGCGTTGCCGACGGCCAACCGTCCGTGCTCCAGGTAAGACTTGCTGAAAAGGCGGGAAGGCAACTGCGGATTCGCATACAACGGCCGGACGGGAGAGTCGCCGAAATTGTCTGTGTCGAAGCGGAGGGATCGGTTGTTGTCGAGCTGCTTGGCGCGGGCGAGTCGGAGCCGGCCTGGAGCAAGGCATTTCACGCAAAGAATCCGCGGACTTTCGACGAGGCGGTAATCAATGACCAGACGGTCCGGATGAGCATGTTGCGAAACGTCGCGAACGTATTGGAATCGCTCGAAATGCCCTACTATCTGCCGAAATCGAAGGAGTATCGGGCACTTCCGGTGTTCGTTGAATGAGTTGCCGTGCGACAATCCGGCTGCCGGTGATTTCGACCGTCCCGCTTGACAACGCGCCGCCGCCAAAAGACAATAGGCTCTGTCTGAAAATCTGTAGGACGGCCCTCCGAGGCCGTCCATTTTGCGTGAAAACCCCGGCTCGACGGCCTCGGAGGGCCGTCGTACAATGAGCCTAAAACACTTCGCGGCCCGTCACAAATTCCCGTTGCGTTTTGGCGCAACACTACTCGCTGACGAAAGGAGGATTTCGATGCTGTTTCACAACAGCTTTTGTGACGGCCGGAGATGCCGCCGGCGGCGGTGCTCGTTGACACACGGTTGGCTGGGATTGGCGGTGCCGTTTCTGTTTCTGCCGGCGCTTTTCACAACGTCTTCGGCGTTTGCTGCGGACAGCAAAACCCCTGCCAAGCCAAAGAATCGAGCGGAGTCGGTTCGCGCGGTGATGGCCCACCTTGGCCTGGGCGAGGGTGCGGTGGTGGCCGACGTGGGGGCCGGCGGGGGCGCAGACACTTGGACCTTCGCAGACATTGTGGGCAAGACCGGTACCGTCTATGCCGAGGAAATCGCCGAAGGCATGGTGAAAAAGCTGGAGAAGGAGGCCGAGAAGCGTGCTCTTTCCCAGGTCCGCCCCGTGCTGGGCCGGTTGGACGACCCCTGCCTGCCCAAGGACTCCGTTGACCTGGCCTATATGCGTTACGTGTACCACCATGTCGCCAAGCCGCGGGAGATGCTGCGGGGTATCTGGCGGGCTCTGAAACCGGGCGGCTACTTCGTTGTGGTGGACAAGAACCGTGGTACGCTCCGCGACTGGGTTCCGCGAGAGAACCGCACGCACAAGCACTCCTGGATTGCCGAAACCACCGTGATGCGGGAAGCCCGGGAAGAAGGGTTTGTCTTCGCGGGGTTTGCAGAGGATTGCTGGCACGCCAAGGATCCCTTTGTCTTCGTATTCCAGCGCCCGAAGGAAATGAAGGAACCCGGCCGTGATCCGGACGGCTTTGTTCCGCTTAAGGTGGAACAATGCTCGCACGCGTTTCTTCCGCTGCGCGGGTCGTACCGGGGGCCGGCTTTTGTGGCCCTGGGAGACGCCCGAAAGCTCATCGCGCCGATTATGAAACACTCGTCCGGCGAGGGGATTGAGATTGTTTTGGAGGAGTGGGCCACACAGAAAGACGAGCGCGAGCCGTTGCCGCCGGGCGTCGACATTCCTTCGGTCTTCACGGACAAGGGCGATCCCCGCCTGGGCCCTGAGGCGATCGGCGCGGTTTTCTTCCTCGACAGCTTTCACCGGCTCTTTCACGGCAAGACGCTGCTGGCAAAGATCCACGATAAGCTTGCGCCGGAGGGGTGTGTTTACGTGCTCGACCGGGAAGCGAAACAACCGCTCTCGCGGCGCGAGGCCAGCCACCGCCGGCAGATCGGCCCGGAGACGGTCCGGGAGGAAATGACGTCGGCCGGTTTCACCTTCCGGTTCGAGGGTCCGCGATTGGCCCCGGACCGGTTTCTGCTCGTCTTCGGCAAGAGCGACCCGGCGAAGATCGCACCCGAGCAAGATCCTTTCGTCGCCGGCCCGGAGCTGTCGCAGCCGCCCGAAAAGTGGCTCAAAGAGAACCTGTGGCGTTTGCGGGGCCTGAAAACGGCCGGTGGCAAGGTCGTGTTGTTCGCCAAACCGGGCGAGCAGGGACAGGTGGAAAAGGTCCCGGGTGCTCCTGCCGGCGCCGAGAGGTGGAGAATCCGGAACAAAGGGCAGACGCTCTCGCTCCAATTCAAAAAGAAGGGCGACGCGTACGTGCTGACCGACTGCTCGGTATCGGACGGAAAAGAGTGACGCGGCGAGCAACATGCCACAGGAATTGAGAGTCGAGAGCAAAAGCCCCGGCACTGCGTGCCGAGGTTCTGTCGTGAACATGAATCAGGATCGCTGGGACATGTTATTTCCGGCGGCTTGCCTTGGGTTCACTTTTTCCGGGCGTGATGTCGTGGTACCGCAAGGACAACAGCCTTCGTCCGTCCACTTCGGGCGGCGGGATTCCCCGGCAGAAGAACTCAGTGGGGGGGTTGACCTTGCCGGTATCGCTTTCTGGCAGAAAAGCGGTCTATTTCTTGACCTGCACAATTGACATTTAGGCAAAAAAATGATTAGAATGCAGATTAGTTCGCTTGGGCGTTGCCCTACCTGCCGCTGATGGGCTCTCGGTTTGAGGGTATTTTGGCGGTTGCCGGCTTGGCTTCTGCGGAACGGGAAGCCGGCCGGGCACGGACGGGGAAGAGCATTTTGACGTGGTCGGAAATGTCAACTTCCGCAGGAGGGCTCTGCCATGCGCCGGCGCATTTGCGAAGCGGTTGGTCGTTCTCGCTCAGATCACACTTCCCCTTGGCTGAACCCCCGCCGGCCCGGAATCCAGCATCGGCGCCTTTTGTGCGAGACGTTGGAAGATCGTTGTTTGCTGTCACTTACCTCGCTGGATTGGTCTGCTTACGTTGGAGGGTCGGATCTCGATTCTGGGTTTGCGATTGCCTACGATCCCTCCGGGAATGCGATCATTGCAAGCAGAACTCGTTCGGCTGGATGGGTATCCGGCGGCTACGATACGAGCCACGGCGGTAATTTTGACGGCTACGTCGCGAAGTACAGTCCGACCGGGGTCCACTTGTGGTCCACGTATCTCGGCGGTGCGGGGTACGATGAGGTTGGCGCTGTCGTAGTGGACAGCCAGGGCTACATCTACGTTGGTGGCGGCACGCAATCGGCCGGATGGGTCTCAGGCGGGTTTGACACAACAATGGATGGTGCCTGCGATGCCTTTGTTGCGAAGCTCAGTCCGACGGGCGAGCACGTCTGGTCGACCTACTTGGGCGGCAACGAGACAACTCCCGAGGAACAGACGCAGGGGATTTGTTTGGATTCGTCGGGCAACGTCGTTGTCTCGGGTTTGACGTTCGCCGGAAGTTGGGTTTCCGGCGGGTTCGACACGACGTACGGCGGCGGATGCGATGGGTTTGTCGCGAAGCTTGATTCCGCAGGCCAGCATGTTTGGTCAACGTTTGTGGGTGGGGCGTCCAGGGACGACGCACAAGACATCGCGTGCGATGGTTCCGACAACCTGTTGGTGGCGGGTCGCAGTGGGTCGGCCGGCTGGGCGTCGGGCGGGTACGACACCAGTCACGGAGGCAGCTATGACGCTTTTCTGGTCAAGATGGATCCTACAGGCGGACACGTCTGGTCAACCTACCTGGGGGACACTGCGTTGGACGACGGGCGGGAAGTTGCCGTTGACGCCTCGGGCAATGCCTTGGTTGCCGGCCATACATCGTCATCCGGTTGGGTCTCCGGAGGGTTCGATACGACGTACGGAGGAGGTGAGGATGGCTTTCTGGCCAAGGTAAGCCCGGCGGGTGGGCATGTCTGGTCGACCTATGTGGGAAACTTGGGGTACGACCGCGCATACGGCGTTGCAGTTGACAGTTCTGGTGCTGCACTCGTGACCGGCCTGACAGAGTCGTCTGGTTGGACGTGGGGCGGTTCTGACACGACATACAACGGCAATCAAGACGGATTCGTTGCTGAGATCAGCCCAACGGGTCAACACGTTTGGTCAACATACCTTGGCGGTTCCGGATCAGATTCCGGGTACCCGATTGCTGTGAATCCTTTGGGCGACGTTGTGTTCGTGGGAGGTGCCACCTCTTCGGTGGACTTCCCCGGCGCAAACAACACTTATCATGGCGGGACCCGCGACGCGTTTATTGCGAAGATCAACGACCTCTCGAACCGTGAAGTCCTCTTCACGGACGATTTCGAGAACAATTCGATTGATGGTACGTTGTGGATCTATGGCGGGTCCAAGCGAGGCTACGACCAACTCCCCTCCGGCGATTGGTCCTACTCGCACACGGAGACCGATTATCCCTCCGGGCCCGGAGATGATGGCAGTCTTTCCGTGAACGTTATCGGACCTGCGACGGGAAATACTTACGGTGCCGAGGCGTGGCTCCGAACGACGTACAACTATAACGACGGTAATCCGCACATCGTCAATTTCACGTGGGACGCGTGGACCGCCGAAAACCATGGTAATGGCTACTTCGTCCAAATCACGGACGGATACGTGCCGGCAACGGGGCCCTTCAACTGGCCGTATTTCGAGCCGCGTCCCGCAGAATTGGAGCCGACGGTCGATCTCCTTTGGACGCAGGAAGCCGTGAGTGAGGATTGGTATCGAGGGGGTTGGTTATGGGAAGACTCGCCCAACCAGGACGTTCCGCAGGGCACCCCCGAAACGCACTCCATCGTCATTGCCCCTTCCGGGACTGCGACACTCTACGATGGCCCAGACGGAACCGGCAATCTAGTGCGCCAAGAAGCGTTGGACCCAAGTGACGTTTGGTATATCCGGCTGATGGTTTGGGACGCAACGAGTTCCGGCTTTGGGGCTGGCGAAGCTGAGTTGAGACTTCGTTTCTTCGAGTCGCTTACTTCGAACGTCGACTATGGCGACGCGCCTGACCCTGCCTACCCCACGCTCTTCGCCGGTGACGGAACTCGGCACATAGTCGACCCCGCGCTTTACCTTGGGGGCTCTGTTGACAAAGAATTCGACGGTCAGCCCAACGCCGCCGCGACTGGCGACGACCTCAACGGCGACGACGATGATGGTATTGTCATCAACGGCCAGCTCGTTTCCGGGGGGGCAACTGGGCTAACGGTTACCGCCTCCCAGGCGGGTTTTCTCGATGCCTGGATCGACCTCGATCAGGACGGTACCTTTGACCATCCCGGCGAGCAGTTCTTTGCCAGCCAACCGCTCTTTGCCGGGCCCAACCCGTTGAACGTGGCGATCCCCGGTACGACCCCGGCGGGTAACACGTTTGCCCGCTTCCGGTTCAGCAGCACAGGTGGTCTTGCGCCGGCCGGACTGGCCTTCGACGGGGAAGTGGAAGACTATATGGTCACGATCGAACCGGGCAGCGTGCTCGGCGACTTGGTGTGGCACGACCTGGACGGCAACGGGATTCAAGATGCCGGAGAACCCGGAATCAAGGGGGCGGTTGCCGAGGTCTTCTCCTCTGCCGATGCGACCACGCTCTACGACGGCAGCCTGGGTACGCTGATGACTGCCCAAGGTTGGGTATACAGTGCCGTTCCGCCCGGCACCATCCCTTCGCTCGGCGTGCAGGGAACCGTTTTGGACACAACTGCCGACTCGAATATCAGTGCCGGCTTCACCTGCCCTGTGATGCCGGTGCTCGACCGCATCGACGGTTTCACGGCCACGTTTGACGTCCAGGTGACTGCCGAAAGCCACGGCAGCAACGACCGGGCGGGCTTCAGCGTAATCCTGCTCAGCAGCGATCTTCGCGGAATCGAGTTGGGCTTCTGGGCAAACGAAATCTGGGCACAAACGGACACGCCGCTGTTCACCCATGGCGAAGGAGTTGCGTTCGACACGACGAGCATGACGACCTACGACTTGGAGATTTTCGAGGACACTTATACACTTTCGGCCGGCGGCATCCCGATACTGACCGGATCGGTACGCGACTACTCGTCACACCCGAGCCCCGTGTATAGTACCCCAAACCTCCTTTTCCTTGGCGACGATACAACTTCGGCCAACGGCAGCTTCGAGATCGCGTATGTCGCAGTCAAGAATGCTAGAGACGTTTCTCGCGGCGTTGCGATCACCGATGAAAACGGCCTCTGGTCGCTTGGTGGTCTGATGGATGGGATTAACTATTACGTTGAGTTCCGCACACCTGCCGGTGACCCGGCCTACGCCTTCACTACCCAAGATGCCGGCGGCGACGACACGCTCGACAGCGATGCCAATGCCGTCGGACGCACTGCCATGTTCACCATGGGTGCCGACGACCTGACGCTCGACGCTGGACTGATCAATGGCCCCGCGCCAGGCTTCGGTTTCGCACTGACTACCGGCGGAGATTCTGATCATGATTCGCCCCAGGACGTGGCTATTGACGCGGATGGGAATATCTATGTGACGGGAAAGCTATCACCATCTACAGCCGATTTCGATCCGGGACCGGGGACTTACAATCTCTCGAGTGCTGGTAACGAAGACATCTTTGTGGCCAAATACACCTCGACGGGCGCACTGGTCTGGGCAAGGCAGATGGGCGGGCCGGATACGGACATTGGCTACGGCATCGCCGTTGCGTCCGACAGAAGCGTCTATGTAACGGGCACGTTCAACACAACGGCGGACTTTGACCCGGGGCCGGAAACCTACAATATCACCAGCTTTCGCAACATATCAGGCTACTCGGACATCTTTGTTGCCAAACTTGACGCACTGGGCAACTTCGTTTGGGCACGCCAAATGGGCGGGTTGGGCGGAGACGGAAGTTTCGACATCGCGATCACAAGCGATGATTGCGTCTACACAACGGGTCGTTTTAGGGACATGGGCGACTTTGACCCCGGTGTGGGCACGTACACGCTTACTAGTGCAGGTGATGACGACATCTTCCTTTCCAAGCTTGACGCCAATGGAGGTTTTCTTGACGCGCGACAGATCGGGGGAGCCGGTACCAGCGATTGCGCCCACAGCGTTACGACTGACAGCGATGGGAACGTACTTCTAACGGGCGATTTTCAAGGCATGGTTGACTTCGACCCCGGTCCGGGGACATACAATCTCACGTCTACTGGTAACTTCGACATTTTCGTGGCAAAGTATTCTTCGACAGGTACGTTGACTTGGGCGCGGCAGATGGCCGGGACAGAGCAGGGAGCCGGTCGTGGGATCGTCACGGATGCCGTCGGAAGCGTCTACACCACCGGACATTTTCGTGGGACGGTCGACTTTGACCCAGGTGTAGATCCGTACGATCTTACCAGTGCAGGTGAGAACGACGCCTTTATTTCCAAGCTTGACGCCGCGGGGAACTTCGTCTGGGCGCGGCAATTTGGTGGAGGGAGCCACGATCTCAGCAAAGCCATTGACCTCTCAGACGATGGGTGCATTTACACAACGGGCTACTTCACTAACACCGTCGACTTTGATCCTGGTGTGGGAACGTATGATTTCACCAGTGCAGGCGACGAAGATATCTTCGTTTCCAAGCTTGACCCCGCGGGAAACTTCGTCTGGGCGAGGCAAATGGGAGGCGGAAGCTTGGAATCCGGTTGGGGGATTGCAGTTGCCAGCGACGAAAGCGTCTACACTGTCGGGTATTTCCAAAGCACTGCCGACTTCGATCCGGGATCAGGAACCTTTAGCCTTACCACCACTACCGGCAGCCCGGTTGGCAACAGTGACATCTACGTTTCACGACTCTTCCCGGTCAATCGTCCAAGCGATATCAACCTGCCTTCGACGAGCGTGAACGAAAACCAGCCCGTTGGCACCGCGGTTGGAACCTTCTCAAGCACCGATCCGGATTCGGGCAACACGTTTACCTACACCCTGGTGGCCGGGGCGGGCGACACCGGCAATGGGTCATTTGCGATCGTAGGGGACCAGTTGCAGACGGCGGAGGTGTTTGATTTCGAGACGCAGTCGTCCTACAGCATCCGGGTTCGGACGACCGACTCGGGCGGGCTGTGGTACGAGGAGGCGTTTACGATTGACGTGACGGGTCTGAACGAGACGCCGACGGACCTGGCCCTCTTTTCCAGCAGCGTCAACGAGAACGAGCCGGTCGGGACAGCGGTGGGCACGCTTTCGAGCAGCGACCCGGACGCGGGCGAGACGTTCACATACACGCTGGTGGCCGGCCCTGGGGACACGGGGAACGGGTCGTTTGCGATTGTGGGGGACCAGTTGCAGACCGGCGCCGTGTTCGACTTCGAGGCTCAGTCGTCGTACAGCATCCGGGTCCGAACGACCGACTCGGGCGGGCTTTGGCGCGAGGAGGTGTTTACGATTGATGTAGGTAATGTTGAGGAAGGCGAGATCCACGGCACGAAATGGAACGATGCTGACGGCGATGGGGAGTGGGACGCCGGCGAGACCGGGCTCGCAGGCGTGACCATCTATCTCGATCTCGATGACGACGGCGTGCTCGACGCCGGCGAACCCTCGACGCTCACCGACGCCGACGGCAATTACTCCTTCACGAGTCTGGTGCCGGGTGTCTATGACGTGGCCGAAGTACCGCAGACGGGCTGGGAACTGACGTTCCCGACTTCCGATTGGGCGCCGGCGGGCATAGGCGACACGGAGCTTGCCGCGGAGCTTGGCGCGTCGGTGCCAACCGGCAGCGGCATCACCGCCAGCCAAGTCGAGGGCCTTTCCGGCGGCCACTACACGCCCGACACCGCAAGGGCCGAGTTTGCGGGGAAAACGTTTACGTTTGTTTCCGGCAACACGGGCGGCTCTTCAAGTCATGCCACTACGGTCGGCAGATGCTTCTACAGCAACACTAGCAGCATCGCTTCGGGTGTTGCCGACATCGACAATTGGGAAGCAAACGACTGGATCGGCGCCGGCTTCCTGCAGACGGGTTCCACCTTGGAACCCGCGGTCGAGACCCGGGACGTTCAGAATCACAGTTGGATTGGCAGTCTCGGGAGCAACCCTTTGGACACGGACGCCCTCCGGCGATTCGACTACGCGATCAACCGCGACGACTACGTGGCCGTTGTTGGTTTGAACAACGGAACCGGCGCCGTTCCCCGGTTATTGCCCCACAGCTACAACGCGATTTCGGTCGGTCGTACGGACGGCAACCACAGCTACGGGCTTACAACCCTCGACGTGGCGGGACGGGTCAAGCCCGAGATCGTCGTGCCGTCCAGCGCGACCAGTTGGGCAACGCCGATTGTCGGTTCTGCCGCGGCGGTGCTTCTGGAAACCGCGAACGACACCCCGGCCCTCGGCAATGCCGCCCATTCCGAAGTGATCAAGGCACTCCTGCTGGCCGGGGCCACCAAGGATGAATTCCCCGATTGGGACCGGACCGCGACACGGCCGCTCGACGACATCTACGGCGCCGGCGAGTTGAACGTCTACAACAGCCATCACACGCTGGTGGCCGGCGAACAGGAAGCCGGCGGCTCCTCGCTGGTTGGCCGGACCGGGTGGGATTTCGAAGAGTCGCCCGCTTCCAATGATTTACTTTATTTCTTCGATGCGCCGTCAAGCCGGGATATCGACGCGATGTCCATTCTTCTCACATGGAACCGCGAGATCACCGACGGTCTTGGGGGGACCGACTGGGGCGATCCGCAGGCATCCGTTGCCGATCTCGATCTGGAATTGTGGACCGCAACCGGTTTTACCATCGACACCCGGCTCGATTACAGTGCCAGCACGGTGGACAACGTTGAGCATATCTGGGCGCAGAACCTCACCGGATCGCGCTATGCCATCCGAGTCCTCGGAGCGGCGGCTACTGACTTTGCACTGGCATGGCGCAGTGTCGAGACGGGCGTTCGCCCGGTTGTTGTTGCCCCGGGCGAAATCGTCCAGGACATCAACTTTGGCAACCACAACAGCCCCCCAACAGACATCGGCCTCTCGTCCGCCAGCGTGGACGAGAACCAGCCGGCCGGCGCCGTGGTTGGGACCCTGTCGAGCACGGACCCGGACGCGGGCGAAACGTTTACCTACAGCTTGGTGGCGGGCGCCGGCGACAGCGGCAACGCCTCGTTTGTCATCGCAGGGGACCAGTTGCAGGCCGCTGCAACGTTTGATTTCGAAGCACAGTCCTCCTACAGCATCCGGGTGCGCACGACCGACTTGGGCGGGCTGTGGTGCGAGGAGGTCTTCACCATTGACGTGAGCAATCGGAACGACATGCCAACCGACATCGCCCTTTCGCAAAGCAGCGTGGACGAGAACCAGCCGGTCGGCACAACAGTGGGAATCTTATCGAGCATCGATCCGGACGCAGGCGAGACGTTTACATACACGTTGGTTGCTGGGGCCGGGGACACGGACAACGGGTTATTTGCGATCGTGGGGGACCAGTTGCAGACCAACGCCGTGTTGGACTTCGAGACGCAATCCTCCTATAGCATCCGGGTGCGTACGACCGACTCGGGCGGGCTGTGGTACGAAGAGGTCTTTACGATCGACGTCGTTGACTCGCCACTAGGCGAGATCCACGGCACCAAGTGGAACGACCTGGACTGCGATGGTTTCCGGGACATCGGCGAGCCGGGCCTGGAAGGATGGACGATTTACGTCGACTTGGACAACGACGGTGAGATGGACGCCGGTGAGCCTTCAACCGTCACGGATATCAACGGCGACTATTCGTTTACGGGCCTGACGGCGGGCACGTACACGGTGGCGGAGGCGGACCGGCCCGATTGGGCCCGGACGTTCCCGGCAAGCATCGAACGTGTGAGCGTCGCATCGGACGGCGCCGAGAGTAATGGCGGCAGTTCCGGCCCGTCGATCAGTGCCGATGGCCGGTACGTCGCCTTTCAGTCGTCGGCCTCGAACCTCGTGCCGGGAGATACCAACGGCGCGCAGGACGTCTTCGTCTATGACCGGCGGGCGAACACGATTGAAGCGGTTACTGCCGGCTCCAGCGGTTCGGGTGCAAGTACGATTGTCGACCCGGGACCGTTTGCGGGAAGCCTATCCAGCGAACTCGGCGAGATCGCCGGAACGGGGCTTTGGGTTGTTGAAGGCCTGAAAGGCGGTTGGCACGGAACGACCATGTCATGGAACGTCAGCCGGAATCCGGACAGTTCGTGGCACTACAGCTATACGCTCGATGTCTACGCGGGAGCGGTCAGCCATCTCATTATCGAGACCGCCGGCGACTTCGATCCGTCGGAGATATTCAACGCCTCGCACCCTTTCCAATTTGGTCTGTTCGGCCCGGGGCCGGGGAACCCCAATATGCCCGGAGACATGGTTGGCTTGAAGTTCGAACCCGTTTGGGGTACTACGCTAACCGTCAGTTTTGACTGTTGGCGGGAGCCCGTTTGGGGAGACTTCTATGCCAAGAACGGGATCACAGGGGGAACGGACAACACCGCATGGAACGGCAATACACCCGGCATCTTGGGATTTGCCGAGCCGGATGCGGACCCGGACCCCATCCTGTTCCCCGCAGCGGACGGGTCGGTGGATTGCCATATCCTTGTGCCGGACTGCCGGGAAGGATCTGCGGCGGGCCGGGATCCTGCGATCAGCGCCGACGGTCGTTACGTTGCCTTCTGCTCGTTCGCTTCCGACTTGGTTTCGGGGGATACGAACGGCCGGGGAGATATCTTTGTCTTCGACCGGCTGACGGATACGACCGAACGCGTGAGCCTGGCCTGGAACGGTCTGGATGGGAACGGCGACAGCTACCTTCCCTCGATTAGTGCCGACGGCCGGTATGTAGCCTTTCAGTCGCGAGCATCCAACCTCGTACCGGGCGACACCAACGGCGTGTGGGACGTTTTTGTCTACGATCGCCAGGCGGACGCGATGGAACGCGTGAGCCTGGCTTCGGATGGTTCGGAAGGAAACGGCGACAGTTGGGTTCCCTCGCTCAGCAGCGACGGCCGGTACGTGGCATTTCAGTCGCGAGCTTCGAACCTTGTGCCGGACGATGCGAACGGCGTGTGGGACGTTTTTGTCTATGATCGCCAGGCGGGGGCGGTTGAACGCATAAGCCCGGCTTCGGATGGTTCGGAAGGAAACGACGACAGTCGGACTCCCTCGATCAGCAGCGACGGCCGGCACGTGGCATTTCAGTCGCGGGCCTCCAACCTCGTTTCGGACGATACCAATGGCGCCTGGGACATCTTTGTCCACGACCGCCAGGCGGATACCATGGAGCGTGCCAGCCTGGCTTCAGACGGCGCAGAAGGAAACCACGACAGCTTTGCGCCCTCCATCAGTGCCGACGGGCGCTATGTGGCCTTTTACAGCTACGCTGCAAACCTTGTGCCGGACGATGCGAATGGCCGTTCAGACGTTTTCGTCTACGACCGGCAAACGGATGCCGTCGAGCGGGTGAGCCTTGCCCGGCATGGCTCGGAGGCCGACAACTGGAACGGCGCACCTGTGATCGGCGCCGACGGCCTTTGCGCAGCTTTCCCGTCTGCCGGCTCCAACCTTGTGCCGGGCGACAAGAACGGCCGCACGGATGTCTTTGTTGCCGCAACCGCCGCGTCGCTGCCCGGAACTCATTCCGTCGTGGTGATAGCCGACGCGACAGTCGAGGACATCGATTTTGGGAACGTGGCTCCACCCGAATCCCAGGTCGTCGACGACGGGGATGCCGGCTTCAGCACGAGCGGGGATTGGTATCCGTATTCCGGCTTGGGCTTCGAGGACAATCTTCATTACAGCTTTGTGGGCGACGGATCGGACGTGGCTTCCTGGACTTTCACGGTCATCCCGGGGCTGTATCAAGTGGCGGTAACCTGGTCCACCCATCCGAACCGGGCAACCAACGCGCCTTACACGGTCTACGACGGCGCAACGAGTCGGGGAACGGTGCAGGTGAACCAGCGGGTGGCCCCGGACGATTTCAGCAATCAAGGGGCCGATTGGGAGACGCTTGGCGTCTTTACGATCACGGGCAACACGCTGCGGGTGGAGCTTTCGGACGCTGCGAACGGCCTGTTGATTGCCGACGCCGTGCGGATCGAAAAAGTGGCCACGCAGATCATCGACAACGGGGATACGAATTTCGGGACGACCGGGGATTGGTACCCGTATTCCGGCCTGGGCTTCGAGAACGACCTGCACTACAGCTTTGTGGGCGACGGATCGGACGTGGCCTCCTGGACTTTCACCGTCACTCCGGGACAGTATCAAGTGGCGGCGACCTGGGCCGAGTATCCGAACCGCGCAACCAACGCGCCGTACGAGGTCTTCAACGGCGCAACGAGCCTGGAAACCGTGCCGGTCAACCAGCAGGCGGCGCCGGACGACTTCAGCGACCAAGGGGCCGCGTGGGAAACGCTCGGCACCTACACGATCACGGGCGACACGCTGCGGGTGGAGCTTTCGGACGCTGCGAACGGCCTGTTGATTGCCGACGCCGTGCGGATCGAAAAAGTGGCCACGCAGATCATCGACAACGGGGATACGAATTTCGGGACGAGCGGGGACTGGTATCCGTATTCCAGTCTGGGCTTCGAGAACGACCTGCACTACAGCTTTGTGGGCGACGGATCGGACGTGGCCTCCTGGACTTTCGCGGTCACTACGGGACAGTATGAAGTGGCCGCAACCTGGTCCGAGCACGCGAACCGCGCAACCAACGCGCCTTACGAGGTCTTCAACGGCGCAACGAGTCTGGAAACGGTGCCGGTCGACCAGCAAGCGGCGCCGGATGATTTCACCGACCAAGGAACCACGTGGGAAACGCTCGGCACCTACACGATCACGGGCGACACGCTGGTGGTGAAACTTTCGGACGCTGCAAACGGCCTGTTGATTGCCGACGCTGTGCGGATCGAGCAGGTGGGATCGCCGTTGCTGGCGGCCGGCGGCGAAGTCTCTCCGGCCGGCGAGTTGGCCGCCCTGACCGGGGCCGACCTGCAACCGATCGTCACCGACGCGATTGCCGATTGGGCCGGTGCGGGGCTTGCGGCCGATCAGCTTGAAGCCCTGCTGGCGGTCGATTTCATCATCACCGACTTGCCGGGAGCGATGTTGGGGCTGGCCACACTCGACGCGATCTATCTCGACGTCAACGCGGCGGGCCACGGCTGGTTTATCGACCCGACGCCCGGCGTGAACGAGGAGTTCCAGCTCACCGGCAGCGAGCTGCGGGCCGTCGATCCCCGCGCGGTCGACCGGATGGACCTGCTGACGGTGGTTTCACACGAACTGGGCCACACACTGGGTCTTGAAGACCTTAGTGCCTCGTCGGGAAGCCTGATGAGCGGGACCTTGGAAACGGGCCTGCGCCGCGAACCCGACGTGGCGGAGATTGACGCGTTGTTCGCGCAGTTCTGAACTACCGTGCTTTCATCCTCATGCAAATCACACGGCCAAGGCCAAACACCTCTTCGTCAACGCCGACTGTCGCCAGATCGTGGGATTGCCGCACTCCGGCGAGTGCACCTACCAGCTACCCCCATTTTTTAGCTTTGACAACGCACTGGAATTTCGGTATCCGGCACAATCTTCAGCGAGCGGATGTGATTGGGACACCATCGTTGCTGACTCTCGTGCGATCGAGGTTCGGCCTTTCGGGGTTGGTCAGCCCCCGGACCGGTTGGATTCGGCCAGGTCGTCGATATATTCCCGGATATTCAAGGCCTCCTGTTTCTCCCAGTCCAGGCGTTTCTCATAAACCCTCATGTAGCTTTCCTTATCTTCGGGCGTCATGCCTTCCGTCCATTCGCCGGAATGTGGCAGCGCCAGATCGATCCAGCAGGCGATCTTATCCATTTCTTCCCGCGTCATCTTCACCTTCTCGTGGCCTTTCTCCAACAAGGAGATCAGCGGGCTTTGCGACGAGCCATGGGAGTACGGCGGTATCATCACCGGCACCGACCATCGGCCTATCCAATTCAAGTACTTGGACTTTTCCGCGATGACCCCGAGCCGCTGGTCCGTGTCATTGGCGGGCCCGCGGGGCCTGTCCTTGGAAATAAGCTCGTGGTACGACCGGTTCCAGAACTTGCGCGCTGCTCTGTCCCAGACCGGCTCTGCCGTCAAGTTCGGTGGTTTGGTATCGCCGCCCTTGTGGCACTCCACGCACTTGGCATCGAAGATTGGCTGGATCATCTTCGGAAAGCTAAAACCCTTGCCCGTTATGTCATAAAACGGCTCAAGCGGTTTGACACCGGCCTTCAGGGCCATCGTCGTCGGCTTGTTGGCGACGGCTTCATTCTTGTTCTCGTGGCAGCCTATACAACTGAAGGTTTCACCCGGCATCAGCGTCGACCAGGAACGCATGGTCTGCACGACGTGCCCTCTTGCGTCGATCGCCTGGAAGTAGACCGGCGTGCGTGCGGGAGCTTCGAAGGCGGCCGAACCGTCTTCGTAAACCGGCGCCTCGCCCAGGACGATTTTCACATCCCACGCGGCCAGATCGCTGATCGTCGAAGGTCCGTGCTTTCGACCGATATCCGTGGCCATGTAATCCAGCGCCACGACCCTGATCTTCTTTACGGTGCCCCGGGCAACGCCTTTCAGCCCCGGCCCGTGATAAATGTCCTGCACGGTAAAAACCCCTGTCTTTTCACGCCAGTCCGTGGGATAGGACAGTTTCGGCGGAATCGGGCGCGGGGCCAGGGGAACCGGCTGGTTGCACGAGATCGCCGGGTCCGAAGCCAGAAGCACCCGTTCCCCCTTCTTGTTCATGAAATAAATCCCAAACCGCTTTTCGCCGCTGGGCCGGAATGTCACCAGGTAGTTCTCCTCATCCAGCGGATAAGGATATTGCCACTGGTCCCCGCCTTGCCCGTACCTGTCGATCTTTATGATGCCGTGAAGCCCTTCAACCGGGGCAACAAGGGTGACGCCGCTCGTTTCCTGCCGTCCGCGGGAAGGGTCGATAATGGCCAGCTTTCCGCGTTGGTGGGTGTGGTGCCCGGACAGCACGGCCAAAACCTTCCCCGTACCCGGAATACCCCGGGCATGGAGAATGGTCGTGGGAAAGTAGGAGTTGTTTCCGTAATACTCGGTCTGCCTCGCACCGTTCGGGTACATCTGGAACAAAGGCTGGGGGTAAATCTGACCGCGGTCGTTGTATTCCCAGCGCGTATACGTAACCAGCCCGCTGGCCGGGTGGACCTGGGGATAGTTGCTGTGTACCTGGTCGAATCCGATCCGGCGCATGTATTTCCCGTCTTGATTCATCAAGTACATGTTGCTCACGCTGACGTGCCAGCAGTCAACGTTTTGAACGCACCGCGTCGAGCTGAACATGATGTTGCCGTCGGGCAGGTAGATTCCCTCGTAATCGGCGAAGCCCAGGCCGGAAGTGAGCTGGCGGACGTCCCGCGTCTCGGCGTCCATTTCATACAAGTGGTAGTCGTCGCCGCGCGCCGATTTTTTCCAGGAGAAAAGAATCCGTCGGCCGTCATAGGACACGTCCGGGTCGCGGAATACACCTTCTTTATCGTGAATAAGCGTCGTCTCCTTGACGGCATAATCTTCGCCGATTTCCAGCAGGCACAAACTGGATCCGCCCCTGAAATTGAACTCCTTTACCGTGCCGTTGGGGTTTAGGGTATCTTCGTCGCTGACGGCATCCGTATAGGCGTAGTGGGAGCCGCCCATGTCGAAATGCTTGGTAAAGACAATGCGCTTGATTCCATCCCTATACGGGCCCAGCAGCCTGCGTCTCAGTGCGGCATCCGGTTCGGCAGCGAATGTTTCCGATATGCCGATTAACAAGGTTAATGAAACCATTGCGATTTTGTTCATATCTTTTCCCCGCGCCCGGCTTTTTGGGCCGTAACGGTGTACGGATGAGCGGTGCGAAGCATCCGTCTCCATCCGCCGGTCAATTGCTCAGCTCCGTAATTGGCGTCAAACGGAGTTTCCGGAATTCGACTTCGGAGCCTTCGGCTTGCAAGGCAATCCGGCCTTCTGCCGCCGTGCAATTCGTGCCGTGATTGACCAGGTCGCCGTTGACCCAAACCTTGACGGCGTCGCCGACGCACTCGATAACCATTGTGTTCCACTCACCCGGAGGTTTTTCGGAGCCGTTCGTCAGATTGACAATCCGTCGGGCTTTTCCCTCCTTGATACCCCAGTTTTTCTTCGGGCCTCGCCGCTTCTCCATGTCGGGAACGACGATGTCCTCGACAATGCACCAAAAATCCCCCGCGTTTTTGTGGTGCATTTGCACTTCAATCGACTTGGGGAACATGCCGTATAGCGCGCGCGGGGTGGAAGCGTGGACCAGCACGCCGCAGTTGCCGGGTTTGCCTGCGAAACAGTATTGGACCTCAAGACGGTAGTTCTTGTATTTAGCATCCGTGATCAGGTGGCCGCCCGGCTTCCCCAGGCTCACGAGCATCCCGTCGCGCACGATGAACGGACTCTTTGCGTCGGGATGTTTGTCCAAGTGCGGGACGTCTGCGTGCCAGCCCTTCAGGTCCTTCCCGTTGAAAAGGTCCGTGTGTGCCGGCTCGGCAGCCGAAGTCTCGATCGTTGCGAAGACGGCAACAGCCGCCAGTGCCGCGATTGCGTAATGATTCATCGGGTTCTCCAAGATTTCGGGGTGAGATTCTCATGAAACGGCCGGATTTGCTCAGGGAAACCAGTCTTAGACAGTGTAGCCTCGGCTCATCTGTTTGCAAGGCTTCCGCCCACTTCCCACCTATCACCAGCATCCGGCACACGAATCGGCGGGCCGGTAATCCCTCGCTGAGCGACTTGCCGGAGATGACTTGCGCCGGTGCTGTGGCCGTCCGTCGCACTCCCACTTGTCCTTGGCCACGCCGCGCAGAATCTGGAGCATCGGGAACAGGTTTATCATCTCATCTGGCCCGACGTTTCGAGCGGCCGGGGCGCCCCGGTCGGTTTGGCGCCGGGTTTGGGCCGCCCGTACACGCCGACCATGTACACAACCCTCTGTGACGGCTTGCCCCAGATCGGCTGCGGTATGCCGTTGTAATTACGCCGCATCTGCGCCTGGTATCCAAAGCTCTTCGCAATCTGGACCGGCCCCAGCTTCGATTGCTTGGCAACCTCCGGGAGGAACCATCGCTCGGCGTCGGCCGGTTCGTACACCCGCCAGTCGTTGGTGTTGCTGCACCAGACCAGCTTGTTGTTCTTATCAACCACCACCACGGTCCCGCCATAAGAGCCGCCGCGCCGGCCGCCAATCGTAAAAACGTCGCCGGGACGCAGGTTGATCTTTGCTGAATAAGCTGTCTTCTTGCGGGCTTCGTCGCCGCGTGTCCGAAAGCTCGGCGTGTACTCCCGCAGCGGCGTACCGTTCTGGTAGATGTCCATGTCGTCGGCCATCAACCAGTAGATGGTGGTCGAGCCCCCCGCCGCCATGGCCGGAGCGCGTGGGCGGACGATCGGTTTGCCGTAGCCGGTTACCTGGCGAAGCTTGATCTTGGAATAGATGTTCACCGAATTCCAGGCGCCGACTGCCAGCGTGCCCTCTTGGGGCGTCGACGCCTCTTGGCGAAGCGCCAGACGGGCCGGGTCGCCTTGAAAACCCGCGACCGTCTTACCGTTCACCTCAATGCGGATCCCGGTGCGTCGGACCGAGCATTTCACGGTGTACGGGGTGTTTTGCTCGATCAACTTTCCGACGAAACGCGTCGGGCTGCTTGTTGTCGGCAGGATTTTTCCATCGACCGCTTCCAATCCCGTCAACGTGCCCGAGGCGTGATAAGCATGGATCTTCATGCGAACTTGCCCCTTGGCGTGGAGCAAAACGACAACGACTTCACCCGAGCCGTTGATCCATTTACCTTGGAATTCAAGGTCGTATTCCGGCGGCGGCTGGATGGGGAGCGTGATCAGTGGAGAGATGTGCCCGCCGCCGATGAGTTGGCCGTCCTCGATTTGCCAGGTTCCGGCGATTGCATCCTTTTTCGGATCGATCATCGGAAGCAGATCGACGAGCTTTTCTCGTATGGATGCCGACGCCGGGACACCGGCCGCCCTCGCTTCCGCTTGAGTCAACTCGGCCAGTTCGGCCAGCCGCTTGTCGACCTTCACCTTTGTCAGCCCGGTGGCGGCGGGTTCGGCCTTCTCGTACCAGTCGCCCGCATGAAGAAGCAGGGTCTTTTTTTGCCGGCCCTTTCGGGTTTGGGCGACCGCCCACCAGCCGTCGGCCAGTCGGGCTTGGTCGACCGGTTGGCCGGGGGCGTCTATTTCTCGCTTGGCCAGCGCGGCCAGTTCCGGATCGCTACCTCGTGACAAATGGGGCAGGCCGCCTTTCCAGTCGCCACGGCCGAAACAGATCGCCGACCCAACGGCGAGATGGGCCGCGGGATCGTCCGGGTTGGCTTCAAGCGTCTTCCGCGCCGCCAGCAATTGCTCGTGCTCGCGGCGCAGGCGTTCGACCTCCGGACGCAGCTCGAAAGCCTCCTTGCGCAAGTCCTTGCCGGCAGGACGCTGGCTGACGCGATTGGCCAGTGCGGCAATGCTCAGGGCATAGTCGAACTTTTCGGCGGCCACAGCCCGATGGACATAGGTTCGCGCCGCGCCGACAAGCGACTCGATCCGTTCTGTGCTGTTCGCATTATCGGCAAAGGCATTGAGCATTTTCCCTTGGACCGTCAAGGCGTCGATCTGGAACTCGGCCCCAATGACGCTTACGATCTCGACCATCAACGCGGCGTCGCCTCCGTCCCCGGCAAGTTCCATGGCCTTGCGCAGCGTGGTAAACCGCTCCGCCGGGCGGCCTTTGACCTCGCCGGCCATCTTGTAGACTTTATTGGCAAGGTCGATCATCTCTCGATCGTTTCGCTTCTTGTCGAGGTCAAAGACTTCGCCCAGGGTGTTGAGCACCTTCTTCTGCTGCTGGGCCGAAGGGACCGGAAGCTTTGCTGCGGGTTCCGCGGCGCCAGCTTGACCATCGCCGACCAACAGAAGCCCGGCGTGTGTGAGGATCGCTAATGCAAGAATGGTTCGGCAGGCGGTCATTTGATCGGCCTTCGGTAAAATAGCAACAGATTTGCAGATTCGCCGGGCGAAACTCGAATCTTCAAGAACGTCTACAACGGTCTGAACTAATCCTTGGAACCGGTCTCTTTTTTGCGTAATTCAGCGGCTTCGCGTTCCATTTTTTCAAGGTCGCTGAAATCGGGGCCACCGCTGTCCTGAAACCCGATCTCGTTGAGCGAAACATTGCCCGCAGGCGCAAACCTCTTGGCAAGAGCGCGTTCGTGGAAGACCCTATCGCCTCGCCCGTAACACCACAAGGCGAACCAGATGCCTACCAAAGTCACAACAAACAGCCCGCCGGCGATTGCCCCAATCACGTGGTTGGGGATATAGTGGGCCCCCGGCTCCCAAATGGGCTCGCCGCCAATCAGCAGCGGGGCCAACTGCAACCGGGTCCAGCCGCTCATCGTCATGCCCGACTTGCTCACGTCCTGTGTATAGGGGACATCGGTGACCACCAGGCCGCCTTCGGTGATCTCGAGCACCTCGTGGTCGGTATCGTAGACGCCGGTCCCGTCGACGTTCACCCGATTGCCGCCCCGGAGCCCCTTCGGGGCGCCCCCGTCGATCGCCAGCAACGTCACAGCCGTCTTCGTTCCATTCGGCAAAGTCTCCACCGGACCCTCTGTGATCGAGGTAATGGTTGCCGAAGTGCGTGCGCGGGAATCATATGCCCAGGTCTTGAAGAAGAAACCCGCCACCTCCACGTATTCGGAGTAGTCCGGACCGTCGCCGGCCGGCATCCCCTCGGGCAGTTTGCGGACGCAGAAGACTACGGGATTGTCCTGCGAATCGTCCGTGTAGACATAGAGTTCGTAGTAGTGCCTGATTCCGAACCGTTCGACGACGTCGGCATCGCTGACAGGAATGCGGAGGGTGCGTTTGGCAACACCGGAGAGCATGACGAGTCGCCCGCGTTGGGTGTCGGGCTTATTGAACAAGGGCACGACGGAGTAGTGACGTTTTCCGTCGCGGTCGGTTCGAACGGCATTCTTACCGGCGTTTTTCAATTGCTCCCTGGCGTCGCGGATCAGTCTACCCGGCTCGGCTTGCCCAACGGCAAAGAGCATTTGATAGAAGGCCTCCCGGTCCTGCTTGGTAAGGTCCGTTCGGTTGCGGACGGTATCCAGCAGCCCGACATCCATGCCGAGATTTCCGAGCAATGTGTCGGGATACCAGGCGATGCGCGGTGCGAGAAAGACGGGTACGGGCCGCTGCTCGTCCTCGCCGGCGAATTTCAACAGCAAGCCGAACGCACCCGCCCGCGCGTCGATCGAACCCCCTTCCCGCCACTGCTTGGGAACCCTGCGCGTGAAGACCACCGCCGGCTGCCGCCCCTCGTCCAACAGGAGCTCGCAACGGTAGTAAGCGCCGGCCGCGTCAAAGCCGAACCGCTCGGCCGTTTCGGGTGCGATATGGCAGATTCCGACCTTTGTCAGTCGCCCCCGGAGTTGGAACAACAGGCCGCGATATTCTGCGGAATCCTCCAATCCCTCGGGCAGATTCAACTCCGGCTCCGCCCATCGCACGAAGTCGGTCATCGTAAAGCTGCGCAACCGGTACATCAGCCGCAACAACACTTCCTTTTCTTCGTCGTTGACCGGGCGGCCGTCGATGAGCTGGTTGAAGTAACTTTCGTCGATGCCGTATGCGCGGAGCAGCTCGCGGGGACCGGTGATCTTGTCCGGCATGGGTTCGACTTCCTCGTAGCGGCCCGGCTCGTCGGGTTGCGGTTGGAAATCCCCCAACCGCAAGTCAGAAGGGTCGGGAGGGTCGGGAAGCACCGGGGCAGGACCAAGAGGGTGCTCGTCCGGCAACTCCCGATCGACAGGCGGTTTGGCAACCGGATCCGCGAGCAGCGGTGCGACGAACCCCGCTGATGGATCCGTTACTCGCGGCGACGCGCCGGAGGTCGAAGGCTCCTCCTCGGCGACCGCAGCGAGCAAATCCCCCGCAAGCCAACAAACTGTCGCAAACGTCACACAAAAAGCCAGGTCCCGGGATCTCGACAAGCTGGGCATAGTTAACCTTCACTCGCTTGGGATTCCGCAGGCGTCCCGTTCTTCAACGAAGTCTCCGCGCCGAGCAGGACATCCAGATTTACGGGGGGCTCCGGCTGCTCGGCCCGACCCCGCCGGGTCTTATAATAGATGTACACTGCTATCAAGAAGCTCACGATGGCCGCCACGCCAATGATCGTCATGAAGAACCGGGCGTTTATCGTAATCGTCTTTTCCTCGGGCAACAGCAACACCGGATGCCACCGGACGTTCTTTGCCAACATCGCCGGCGCCGTGGTAAGCGATAACTTCTCGCGTCGGGGATCCCACGCATTGTAGGCCCAACGTTTGAAGAAAAAGCCGGTCACTTCGACGTCCGCTTCCACCTTCATGCCGATGGGAAAACCTTCGGGCAGGTCCAGGCAGTAGACCACAATCGGCGAGTTGACGTTGTCGGTGGGAAACAACCAGAATCGCCAACCGAACCCATCGGTATTTTTCGGCGCCGGCAAGCGGTTGGCACGACGGACAATTCCCTCCACCGTAACCAGTTGCCCCCGATATTCCTTGGACTGCGCACACAACTGTGTATAGGTAACGCGACCTTCCGATTTATCTTCGATCACGGGTTCGTCGTTTTGTCGGAGTATTTTCAGCAAGCGAAACCAGGCTTCCTTTTCTTCCCGCAACCACACCGTGTCGTCTTGTATGGTTTCAAGTTGTTCGGGCGTCAACTCGAAAATGCCGTCCAGGGTCGGGTCCTTGGGAACGGGCAACGATGAATCGGCGGCTGCAACTTCGGTCGGTTCGAGGGGCCCGGGATCGGCGACGGACTCTGCCGGTGAAGTGTTTTCCTCACCACACAACATCATGAACCATGCCCAATTCCGCGGTTTGCGAACCTCGTTCATCAAGATCACGACCAACCCCAGCGCCAATACCAGCGAGAGCAATCGCAACTGCTCTCGGCGCTGAAGGTAGTTTCGGACGGGCTTCTTTCGAAAATCGACCACGGAACCGGATCCCGTTTCCAGGGGGGGTGGAAACACGGACAAAACCAAAATGCGGACGAAGTCAGGGGGGTGAATATAAGAGATTCTAGCTCCCGTTTCTCCAGGGAACAAGCTGTGATTGTCGGCAGGGGACCCAGCGTGCAACTTGTCCTCTGAAGAAATCGTCCAAGGTGATAAATAGTATTGCGTTCCCCCTGGCTGGAGGGGAAACAGCCAAAAACTCGTAAACGCATACCTCCCCAGCGGTATTATGGGGGTGATTTGGAGCGCCATGGCGGCTAAAATGGCGTAAGGATAGTTGTTGGGGAATATTCTTCCCTCGCGAGCCCGAATGCGGATACGGTCGGGTCCTGCCCACGGCGGCTACGTCAGCCGCACAGGTGGTTCCAAGGTCCATGGCGCGGCCCGCGCAATGCACGGTCTGCACCGTTTCGCGCGGAAAGTTGGGTGGCGGCCCGGGGGCGCGAGCGGGAAAGGAGCGACGACCTTGGCGTTATCGTTGGCCGAGTTTAACCGAATGGTGGATGACCACGGCCCCGCTCTCTACCGGATGGCCTACCGCATGGTAGGCGATCAGCACGAGGCGGAGGATTTGGTCCAGGAGGCGTACCGGTCGGCGTGGAAGAGTCGGAAGACCTTCCGACCGGGCGGGGGCGAGCGGGCGTGGATCGTGTCCATCCTGCGGCGCCGTGTTGCCGACCACTGGCGGCGTCCCCGGCCACCAACGTTGTTTTCCGCCGACAAGAACATTGAACTTGGATTTCCAGGGGAAGACCCCTTACGAGATGAGTTTACCGACGAGATGCAGCAGGCGCTGGGGCTCCTGCCGGACGACTTGCGGCAGACTCTTTTGCTGGTCATTGTCGCCGAACTGACCCACCAGGAAGCGGCCGACATGCTCGGGGTTCCCCTGGGGACGGTTCTTTCCCGAGTCAGCCGTGCCAGAAAACGTCTCCGGGAATATTTGCTGGCCACCAGCAGAACTCAATAGATGGAAGCGAGACAAGAAGAATAGTAGGCCCTGAATCCATGCACCCGTCAGACCCCGATTCCGATCATGGCCTGGATGCCGAATTGCGTGACGTTCCGCTGCCGGAAGGTTTGTTGCTCAGGTTGCGCCAAGCCGCGCTGACGGACAATGAGGGTCTCGATACTGCTCTTCGCTATATTCGAATACCGTCGGGGTTATCGGACGGGTTGCGGCGGATTCCCTTGGCGGACGACGAAGGGCTGGACGCCGCCTTGTGCGAGGTGCCGGTGCCGGCGGGGTTGACCAACCGATTGCGCCACGTCCCCCTGGCATCCAATGAAGGGCTGGACGCCGCGCTTCGCAACGTCCCGATTCCGGCCAGCGTCCTGAAGGGCTTCCAACTTCCAAAGCAGCGGCTGACCGTCGCGAGATTGGTGCAATGGGCGACGGCTCTGTCGCTGATGATTTTGATCGGGACTTCCTACTTAGGTGCAATGTCGGCATTCCTGGTAGCGACATACCGTCCTCACAAGACGCCCAAGCTGCCCTTCCTGGACAGTGTGACGATCGAATGGTTCGACGAATCCGAAGTGGCGCCGATCGTCTTTGGCTTACCCGCCATTGGGATCGACGACGGGGACGATGAGCCGGACCGTCTACCCGTGCCAAACCTGGAAGTGGAATTGGTTGAGGAATCGGACCGGTCGGAGCACCTGGTAGCGGAGGTGAACTCGCTGTTCAACGCACATGACGTTTTCCTCGACGCCAACCGGCTCCGCGACTGGGTGCCGGAGAAGTTCGGGAAGGCGCTCACTTACCCGCTGCGCGAGGAAGGTGGCCGGTTGGACATGGTTTCGGGGCGGGTCCGTCGGGCGGTCAAGTTGCCGCACATGTTTCTTGCGCCCGAAAGTGCCCGGTTCCTGTCGCGATACGGCGTGCATCCGTTTGTCGCGATAATGCATCCTAAGTTGCAGGTTTCCCAGGTTCCGCTGGACGCGACTCCGTTGAGCTATGAATTAGCGCTTCGCTGTTTAGCGGACAACGAACTGCCGCCTCCGGAGGATATCCGCACGGAAGAGTTCCTGGACCGGATTGATTACCACTTCCCGCGCCCGCGGAATCGCAATGCCATGGAACTCTACACGGCGGGGGGCCGGTCTCCGTTCGGCAAGTCGCCGTTCGGCAACCCGACGCTTTCGCCGTCTCTGTTGCAGATCGGGGTCCGGGCCCGCGATTTCGGGAATCTCGAATATCCGCCTACCCATCTGGTTGTCGTGATGGAAGTCTCGCCGGCCATGCGTTGGGACGGTCGATCGGAAATGATCCACCGCTCGCTTCGCAAACTGCTTGAGCAATTCGGCCCGGAGGATCGGATCTCGCTGGTTGCGTTTAGCGAAGACGTGGAAGTGCTGTTGGAACAGGGCGGGCACCTCAATGGCGATGAACTGTCGCGGGCCCTCGGCTCGCTTTCTCCAAAGCGAGCCATCAATGTCGGGGCCGGTTTGCGCGAGGCCTACTCGATTGCCCGCCGAGGAACGATGTTCTACCTCCAGGTTCCCCGGGTCGTATTGCTCTCCGACGGGCTGGCGGGGATGGGTCGCGGAATCAGCGATCCGATCGAGCATCGCTTGGCGGACGCGGCCGCGCACGGCGTCCGGCTGGATGTGATCGACTTTCGGCGGGAAGAGGATCCCGATCTACAGTTGGCCGGGTTCGCCCAGGCGGGCGGCGGCTCGGTGTACCGGGCCGCCAGCGCCGACGAAATACGCTGGGCCCTGCTGGAAATCATGACCGGAAAACCCCAATTGCTCACCAAGGAAGTTGAGCTGAGGGTCACCTTCAATCCCAAGAGCGTCGTTTGGTACCGCCTCTTCGGTCATGAAGCGAGAGCCATGGACGAAACGACGGAGCTGGCGGTCGATTTCCGTGCCGGTCAGTCGGCCACGGCACTGTACGAAATCGTGCTCAGACCGGATGGAGGGAAAAACATCGCAAAAGTGGAGTTGTCGTGGCAACCTCCCGGTGCGGTAGGCAGTCTCGATCAGGAGACCATTACGCGAAACGTCCGTCGCGACCAGCTTGCTCCGCCATTCGATCAGGCGGCCCCGTCGTTACAGGCGGCGGCGCTGGTGGCCCAAACCGCGGAAATCCTCCGGGGATCGCCTTTCGCCAGGACGCCCCTTGAATTGAAGCGGTCCGATCCCAAGCTCTTTGCGGAAATCCTCCAGGGATCCGGCGCAACGACGATGCGGAACTCGCGGATGGGTGCCGTCTTGGTGCTTTCCAAGAAAGGCGATTCGGAATTACGCAATTGGCCTTCCTTTGTGGAGTTCATGTCGCTGGTCGAGAAGGCGGACAAGGCCCGGCCATACCACAGAGGGGCAAGATAAAAACCCCTCCCGCCGGTACGCATGGCCAACAAGGGATAGTTGGACTAAAATCGTGGGCAATGCAAAAACCGAGACATTCTCTACGGGAACCTTGTGCTCCAGCACGGAACTCGCTAACCTGTTGGAAAGAGTGACTTGTCGTGCGAGGCGGCGTCGGTCACCTGCGCATCTCCGCCTTTTTGATAATTCCACCTTTTTTGACACTTCGTCTTCCTTCGGAATATTCCTCGGTTGACAAGCAGAATCAGTTTTACGGAGGCCGGTCGTCCGGACACGCCCGACGGTTGTGACTCGCGGAGTGATTCCGACAGGTAGAGGTAGATAGAAGAGGAAGCAGAATTCAGCAGGCAACCTCATCGAGGAAAGGACCCATGAAACGTTCATCTCGGAGTCGATGGCGGCTGGCCGGAACGATGGCGGCCGTCTGTGTCGGTCTTTTCGTTCAATCGGGTCGTGCAGCGGAAAGGGCCCGTGAATTCGTTGCGGGGCTTCGGGAACGCGGGTATTACGATACCGCGATCGAGTATCTCGAGGTGGTTAAGAATAACCCCAACGTCGACGCCGAGTTCAAGCAGTCGATCGACTACGAAGCGGGCGTGATCCTGATTGAAATGTCCCGATCGGGACAAGCGAAGGCGGTCCGCGAGAAGACGCTGGCCGATGCCTGGGAAAGATTCGACAAGTTCCTCAAACAGCACGAGAGGCACCCGAAAGCCGATGCGGCAAGGACCCAATTGGCAAACCTGCTGGTCGAACGCGGCCGGCTCAAGGTCGACCTGTCCGATAACCCCAGGAATTCCAGCGAGAAAAAGGAGAAGCTCAGGAGCGAAGCCCGGGAACTCTACGAACAAGCCAAGGGGATTTTCAAGGAGTTGGAAGACAAGTGCCTCAAAGCGCACAGGAAGTTTCCCAAGCTCATCCCCAAGGGCGACACCGAGCAACAAGAAGCCCGGGACGAGGTGCGGCGCAACCTGTTGCAAAACCGACTCCTGATTGCCTCGGTCACCGCTGAACTCGCCAAGACGTATAAGCCGGGTTCGGAAGGCTACAAGCGGGAAATGAACGCCGCGGCCGCCAAGTACAAAGAATTCTACGAAAAGTATGGTACGCGGGGGATCCTCGCCGGCTTTTACGCCCGGGCGTGGGAAGCCGAGTGTTACAAGAACCTGAAAGAACCCAAGAAGGCGTGGGAAACCCTGACCGATCTGGATGAACTTTCCGATGACATCCCGGCGTTCCGGACAGCGAAGAACAAAGGACGCGCCCTGCAAATGGAAGTGGGCGTTGATCCTAAGCTCAAGAAGTACAAGGAATGCGTCGGAATATACGAAGAATGGGACAAGGTAAGCGCGGGAGAAAGGAAGACCCCCGATGGCCTGACGATCCAGTACTTCGGCGGCAAAGCCAAGTTCTTCCGCGCCACCAAGGATACGGACGAGGAGCTCACCGACAAAATCAAGAAGAAACTGCTCATCGAAGCGAAGAAACACTTCCAATACGTGGCCAGGGAGCCGGGGGATCACCAGGCGAACGCCAAGAAAGCCCTGATAGAACTCAGTGGAGCCAAGCCCCCCGAAGACGAAGATGATACGCCGACCACCTTTGTCGAGGCCTTCAACGCCGCCAAGGACGAAATGAACCTCCTACAGGATCCCAAGTTGGATGATGCCAAGAAGGCCGAAATCCAACAGAAGGTAATCGATTTCTTCCGCCTAGCGCTGAGGCTGAAAACCGACAAAACCACCGTCAACGAACTGAACGTGGTTCGCTACTACCTGACGTACATGTACTACACGACGGGCCGTTATTACGAGGCGGCCATCGTGGGCGAGTTCCTGGCAACCCGTTATCCTGAAGGAGTCGGCGCGAAACAGGGCTCCAAGATCGCCATGGCGTCTTACTTGAACTTGTACAACGAAGCCTCGAAAAAGAAGGACGAAACCGCCAAGGCGGACTCGGGTTTCGAAAGCAGGGGCCTGGAACGCGTCGCCAAGTACATCGCCAACCGGTGGGCCGGACAGCCCGAGGCCGACGAGGCCTGGATGATGCTCGTCCGAAACGCCGTGATCGAAGGCGATCTCGGCAAGGCCTTGATCAATCTTCAAAAGGTTCCCGAGAAGTCGCCCCGGCGCGGCGAGGCCGAGTTGATGACGGGCCAGGCGATTTGGAGCGCGTACTTGAAGGAATCGGACAAGCCCGAAGGCGAACGCCCCGAGCAAGGCCGGCTCGACATGATGAAGTTGAGGGCCCAGCAGACGCTCGAAGCCGGGATCGACCGGATGCAGAAGACGGAACAGGTCGACTATACCCTGGTTGCGTCAATCCTCTCGCTGGCCCAAATCTACATAGGCTCGGGCCAGCCCGAAAAGGCCATCGAATGGCTCGATAAGCCCAAAATCGGCGCCATGACGCTCGTCAAGAAGAAAGACCCCGTCACCAATCGGGGGAGCTTCCGCACGGAGACCTACAAGGCGGCACTCCGGGCCTACGTGTCGATGCAGCAGTTGGACAAGGCCGAAGATGCAATGCTGGGCTTGGAGAAATCGATCGGAAAGGGCGACGCCGCCAAACTGACCAAGATCTATATCAGCCTCGGCCGCCAATTGGAAAAGGCGCGAGACCGGCTCCGAAACGAAGGAAAACCCAACGAGGCAAGCAAGGTCGAACGCGGACTCGAGCTGTTCATGACAAAGATCTCGACGCGCGCGAAGGGGAATACGTTTTCCTCCCTGAATTGGGTGGCGGAAACCTTCTTGCGGCGGGCCCAAGAGAATGTGATATTGACGGAAGGAAAAGAACTCTCCAAAGATGCAAAAGACTACTACGAAAAGGCCGCTGCAACCTACGCGAAAATCCTCGAACTTTGCGAGGCCGATCCGGCGTTCGCCCCTTCACCAAACGCACCCGCCAGCATCAGAATCCGCCGGGCCAGGTGTCTCCGCCAGTTGGGGAAGTATAAAGAGGCTATGGACCTGCTGGTCGAGATCCTCAAAAAGAGTCCCACCATGGTCGACGGACAAAAAGAGGCGGCCTACACCTATCAGGCCCAGGGCCAGGAAAACGCGGATTGGTATCTCCTGGCGATCAAGGGAGGACGCAAGGCCAAAAAAGAGGGCCGGATCATCCTCCTCGTCTGGGGTTGGGGAAAAATCGCCACGCGGGTTATCAAGAGCGAGAAACATCAGGGCGTCTTCTACGAAGCCCGCTACAATCTCGCCTTGTGTCGATTCCGCCGTGCCCAAAAACTGACCGGGAGCCAACGGACCGAAACCCTTAACCAGGCCGTGAAAGACATCCGCGCACTCCACATGATCCGGCCGCTGCTGGGAAAGGAAGTTCCTCCAAAAAAGGAGGACCCCGCGTACGGGGCCTGGTACGCCAAATACGGCGCAGCATACGAGGAGTGGTACGCCAAATACGGTTATGAGGCGTTCGACGAGTTGCTCAAGAAGATCCAGAAACAGCAGAACGTCGAACCCGTTGGCCTAAAGGCCTTCCAGTCGAAGGCGGAACCCGAGGAGAAAGACACCCCCGCAAAACAGCCGGCTTCCAAGTAAAACAAGAGACCTAACCCGAAAGACCCGTTGCTTTCGAGCGTGCAAAGGAAAAAAAGGAGAATCCGATGAGAAAAGCCTGTGCCATCGCTGCCGTTGGCTTGTGCCTTGCTATCGCGACACCGTGTTGGGCGCACGATACGATCAAGAAAACCTCGGGAACGGTTTCCGGCAAGATCAAATCCATGAGCCCGGCGTCTGTGACGATTGAAAAGGCCGGCGGCGGCAGACTCAGGGAGGATGTCCCCGTCAATATAATCGAGACGATTTACTTTGACCAAGAGCCCGCCCAGATGAGAACCATCCGGGCCTATATCCGGGACGGTCAGTATGAGGATGCCCTCGAATCGCTCGACGGTCTCAAGCTGGACGAAATCGACCGCGACGTGATCCTGCAGGACATCGAGTTCTACAAGGCCTTATGTAAAACCAAGCTGGCGCTGGGGGGAACCGGACAGGTGCTCGACGCCGCCAAGGTGATGGGAGCGTTCCGGAAGAAAAATTCCGGCAACTACCATTACCTGGAAGCAACGGAATTGATGGGCAACCTCGCGCTGACGCTCGGCAGGTACTCGGAAGCCGAGGAACTCTACACGATTCTGGGGAGAGCGCCGTGGCCCGATTACAAGATGCGGGCAGCAGTGGCGATGGGGTACAGCAGGCTGGCACAGAACAAGCCAGCCGAGGCCCGGAAGGCCTTCAACTTCGCCCTGAGCATCAGTGCCACCGATGCGCTCGCAAGAAAGCAACAGTTGGCTGCCAAGTTGGGTATTGCCCGATGCGACGCCGCCGCCGGCCAGCACGACAAGGCGGTTGCCGCCGTTCTGGACATCCTCTCCAGGGCCGATCCCGAGAACGTGGAACTCCAGGCGAAGGCCTACAACACCCTGGGAACCGCCTATCGAAAGGCAGGCAAGACGAAAGACGCCCTCTGGGCCTTCCTGCACGTCGACATTCTCTATTTCGGCGACCAGGAATCACACGCCGAGGCCCTGTGGAACCTCGAGAGCTTGTGGAAAGCACTCCACAAACCGGACCGGGCACTTCGTGCAAGGAGGATACTCGACACCCGATACAAGAATAGCCGTTGGGCAAAATAACGCCCCCAAGCAGAGGGGTTTACCCTCAAGAAAACCGAGGCTGGTGCTTTACGGCGGGCCGGTCCTGAAGGTAAACTAGAGTTTTCTGGGATTTTGGCATACGCGAATCATGCAATTCTTCTGATACAAAAGACATTGGTCTGGAGGTTATCATGCGGCATCGCTTTTCGTTGGGATGGTTGGGGGCGAGTCTGCTTTCGTTCTGGCTCCTCTCGGGTGTCTTGCTGGCGTTCTCCTGGGTCACACTGGTAGATGCCCCCATCGCCTCGGCTCAAGAAGAAGGCACCTTTGACGCGGTCCCCCGCGGGCCGCCGCCGACGGCGTCCGCACCTGCTCCCGCACCGACTCAGGAGAAGAGAAGCCGTCTGGGCTGGATGTTCAGCTCGCTCGGCTGGTTCTACAGCCTCGTGTTCCTGAGCCTGTCGTTCACGCTGGTGGCGTTGTTTGTGATGAACATCCTGACGGCTCGACGCGAGAGCGTGGTCCCGGTGGCACTGGTGGAGGGATTTGAAGGCCATCTGAACGAGAAACGGTATCAAGAGGCCTACGAAATGGCGAAGAACGACGAGTCGGTTCTCGGCCAGGTTCTTGCCGCCGGGCTGGGGAAACTCTCTTCCGGCTACGACCAGGCGATCGAGGCGATGCAAGAAGTGGGCGAAGAAGAAAATATGAAAATGGAGCACCGGCTTAGTTACATGGCGCTGATCGGGACGATCAGCCCCATGATCGGTCTGTTGGGGACGGTACAAGGGATGATCTCGTCGTTCCAAGTGATTGCGGTGTCGGCCTCGGCCCCCAAGCCGGCGGAATTGGCCAAGGGTGTTTCCACGGCGTTGTTTACCACGCTGGTCGGCCTGTTTATCGCCATCCCGGCGATCGCGGCCTACAACATCCTCCGCAACCGCGTGGCCCGATTGGTGCTCGAGGTCGGGATCCTCAGCGAAGGTCTGATGGGCCGGTTTTCGAGCGTCGGTACCGGCGGCGGAGGCGGCCAGCCCGGGGCTGCCCAGGCCAAGAAACCACAGCAGCAACGCTAGGCCGGTTCGGGAATGCCGCCTTGACATGGGGAACTGATCATGAAGTTTGGGAAGAAACAGGACAAGGTTCAGGAAAGCGACATGACCCCCATGATCGACTGTGTGTTTCAATTGATCGCCTTCTTCATGGTCCTGGTCAACTTCGCAGAAGTCGATCAGAACCGGGCGATTAACTTGCCCGAAAGCACGCTGGCCAAACCTCCCGAGGAACCTCCCGAGTCGCCCATTACCCTCCAACTCACCAGGAATGGAACCGTGTTCTTGGCGGGCAAGGAAATGATGATCCCGGCGCTGGCGGGCGATCTGAGGATTGAAGCAGCCGCGCTGAGGGCCGACGGCAGAAGCCCCAAGGCAAGCCTGGTGATCATCCGTGCCGACGCCAACGCCAAGACGGGACAGGTGCAGCAACTCATCAAGGTTTGCCAGGATGAGGGTTTCGAGAAGTTTGCCTTGCGCGCCAAATACCTGGCTCCGGAAGGTCAGTGATAACGAGGCCAAACAATGAGAGTCCGCAATACGGAACGTCGTTCCGACGACAAGGTCGAGTTGCAGATGACGCCGATGATCGATGTCGTCTTCCAACTCCTTATTTTTTTCATTTTCACGTTCAAGGTCGTCATGCCGGAGGGGGACTTCAACGTCAAGATGCCGGCAACTGCCCCCATGGAGGGATTGCCCGACCCCGAGCAGCTCCCTCCCGTTATAATACGGCTGACTGCCGACTCTAACGGCAACCTGGCCAATATCGGCCTGGGGCAGAATCGCCTGGGACGCGACTTCCGCACGCTGCACTCCCATATCCGCCAACTCGTCGGCGATGACCTGGGGCCCGGGTCCACCGGCAGACCGGAAGTCGAGCTGGATTGTGACTACAACCTCAATTACGAAAACGTCATCGGTGCAATCAACGCGATCTCCGGACGCATCGACCCGAGCAACCCGAAGAACATTATCAGGATCATCGAGAAGATCCGATTCGCGCCCCCCAAGCAACCGCGTTAGATTTCCGGTGGAGTCGCCCGGCAGCACGCCGTTTGGTTTGGGGCCAAGAACCATGCGCAAGGTGACCTCTGGGTCGCCTCGTTTCATTTCTTGGCGGGCTTCTTGAACACCCGGCGCAAAACCACCAGCCCGGGTGCAATAATTGCACCGCCCAACTGCGAATGGACTTGCGATCGGCGCACTCGCCAACCGCGGCAAGCGAAAACACAACGGAAACGAGCCGGTTTGCCCGAACAAGTTCGTCCTGCGGGCAAAATACGAACCTTCAGAAGGGATGCAGCTCATGAGAATCCGCAATACCGATCGCCCCGAGCGAAGCAAGAAAGCCAAGCTGTCGATGACCGCGATGATCGACATTGTTTTCCTGTTACTGGTTTTCTTCATCATGACCTTCAGGGTCGTGTCGCCGGAGGGGGATTTCCATGTCAACATGCCCCGCGATGGTCCGGGCTCCGTTCCTCCTGGAGAAATGCCGCCGATCCATGTGCGTCTCCGCGCCGACGACCGGGGAAAGCTTGCCCGCATCCAAATGGGTGAACGCACGGTCAAAGACTTCGGCGAACTCCACGTCCGCATCCGCCAGATGGTCGGCGACGATACCGGGCCGGATATCCGCGAACAGACCGAAGTCGTCCTCGATTGCGACTACAACCTCAAGTTCGAGCACATGATGGGCGCCGTTACCGCAATCTCCGGCTACGTCGAGGACGGCCGGATCATCAAAGTGATCGAGAAGATCCGGTTCGCCCAGCCGCGTAAAGCGTAGCCGTCGCATTCCCTGCCGGCCCCCAGACCCGAACCCCGAGCCCCTTCTCTTTCACGCTCTGGGGTGAAATTTCCGGTGTACCTTCTTCAGCCGTGATGCATCGACGTGCGTGTAGATTTGCGTGGTGGCGATACTGGCGTGACCGAGCATCTCCTGGACTTGGCGCATGTCGGCCCCGCCGGCGAGCAGGTGCGTGGCAAAGCTGTGGCGGAGCGTGTGGGGGCTGACGTCCTCCGGCACTCCCACGCGGATTGCATACCGCTTCAGCAGTTCCCAGATCCGCTCTCGCCGCAGGCGGCGGCCGCGGTAGGAGAGGAGCACCCAATCGGGCGACGACGGGTTCTTGGCGGCCAGTTCGCCGCGTTCGTGTTTGAGATACTTCTTGACGGCTTGTATTGCACGGCTGCCCAGAGGCACAAGCCGTTCCTTGTTTCCCTTGCCGCGACACGTGCAGAATCCCTCGTTCAGATGCGTGTCGCGCAGCCGCAAGTTCGACAACTCCGATGCCCGGCATCCGGTCGCGTAGAGCAATTCCAACAGGGCCCGGTCACGCCGCCAATATGAATCACCGTCGGTCGGGCACGTAAACAGCTTATCGACCTGCTGTCTGCTGAGCACCTTGGGAACGCGCTGCCAGAGTTTTTGGCTGCCGAGCAGTTCAGCCAGGTTGTCTTCCAGCACCCCTTCCAGTTGAAGGTAGCGGAAGAACACCTTAAGCGATACGATGTGCCGGGCGATGCTGGCCGGGGCAAGGTTCCGCTCGGAAAGCCACCCCACGTAATCGGCCAGGTCCCGGATCGAAAGCTTGGAGACGCTCCTGTTATCGAGCCACGTGAAGAAATGCTTCAAATCCCGACGATACGCCGCGACGCTGTTCTCGGCAAGGTGACATTCCCCGGCCGAATACTCGGTGAACGCGTCAAGCCATGTTTGAGCCGGGCTTCTGGCCTTCGGCAGTTTGGGGCGTGCGGGTCTGCGTCGGGTGACGGCCATCGCGATTCAGGACTCGGTTGGAGAGGCTACTGCTTTGTCAAGTCTTAATTTTTGGGGTTGTCCGTGTCGTAAACCGTTGGCACTGCTGGACTAGCCAGCAGTGGCACCCCAAATCTTAATTCTGACACAGCACTACCCTGTTGGTGGTTTCGGATGTCACATCGGGTGAACTTCACTGGATCCAGCCACGACAACTTGGGGCGCCGGCAAGCAAGTCCAAAGGGTGCAAACATCCGCTACAGCCCGGATGTTCCGGGGATATTCTTGCTAGCCGACGTCGAGTAAACAAAACGGGCAATTGCGGGGGGGTAGGGTTAAATGGGCAATTCTCGCTGAGCTTTGTTGGGCCATCGAATTACCCTTTCCTGCGATGATTTATGGCAACACATAAGGTGTCCAGATCGACGTAAACGATTATTTATCAATAACTTATGACGATCCATCAGGCCAGTGAGCATGCTCGGAACGAACCGTACCGGGGGTGGGCTCCGGACACCGATAACCGCTTTTTTAGGGTGAATAGCTTGCTTCTTTGTGGAATCGGATTTAGAATCGTTAATTGCATGTATATTCTGTCTTGGCCGCCTGGCTGGCCAAAACACTCCACATGCACGGCGTGAACCTGCCTCCGGCGGCACTCGCCCACCACCAGGGGACTATCAGCGTGGCACTTTCTGAGATCGACCGCAACTTGTTGGAACGCTGCCTGCAACGGAAGCCGAAGGCTTGGGAAGATTTTGTTGATCGGTTTATGGGACTCATTGTCCATGTGGTCAACCACACAGCCGAGGCCCGAAGCGTTCGCCTTACAGCCGAGGACCGCGACGACCTCTGCGCCGAGATTTTCCTGGCAATCATCCGCGACAACTTTAACGTCTTGCGGAAGTTTCGCGGGAACAGCTCTCTGGCAACATACCTGGCAGTAATCGCCCGGCGGGTTGCGGTCCGACAATTGCTCGCCAACAAGGGCGTTGCCCGGCTGAGCGACAACTCTTCCAACGTTCCCGATTCCCAACCCTCTCCGGAACAGCGCTTGACCAACCGCGAGGAGGTCCAACGACTGCTCGACGGCCTGGACGGAACCGAGGCCGAAGTCGTGCGATTGTATCATCTCGAAGGCAGGAGCTACGAAGAGATCAGCCTCTCGATCGGGATGCCGGAAAACAGCATCGGCCCGATTCTTTCCCGGGCGCGAAACAAGATGCGCCAAGCCGGGGTATGACAGCCCGTTGAAAAAGTGGAAGGAGGGGGTCAGGTCCAAGTTTTCGGCCAACGATTCACGTGAAAAACACGCTGTCTTGCCGAAAATTGGACCAGACCCCGACTTTTTCAACGGGCTGATGAGCGGCCGGTTGAAGAAGGCGACGGGGACCGGTCGTCCAGCAGATCATGTTCGTCGGCGACGAGAGCCGGCTGTGCGTCAATCGCGGCGGCGTCTACGGCAAGCCGTTCGAGGAACTCAAGGAGAACCCCCTGCCGGAAAACGCGTGGCGGGGCCGCCCGAGCGGCAATCAGACGGGCAACTTCTTCGAGTGCGTAGCAGCTCAGGCCCAGAGGGCCCTGCGAAGGCACCGAGTGGGCCCTCGTGACGTCAGAAAATTGCCAAAAAAAACGCCCGGAAAACGCTTGACGCCCAGGTCTCAGCATGGTTTGATGGGAGGCGACACGGACCCTCAAAGGTTGTAGCTCATTAGTATATCACACACTGCACGAGGAGAATCATCATGAGACCCCAAGTATTTACGAAGCTTCTATGGACCGTTCTGGCAGCGCTGGCAATCGGTTTCGCTGGCGTATCGGCCCCCGCTGTCGCACAAGAAAAGAAAGCCCAGGCGAAGAAAGCGGAAACAAAGAAGGCCAAGAAAAAGCCCCGTGGCCGTTTGCCCAACTACTATGGAGAGGTTGTCAGCGAAGAGCAGCGGGAGAAGATCTACGCGATTCAAGCCGAGTATCGCGAGAAGATCAACGCCCTGAAGGCCCAACTGGCGGCGATGATGAAGGAACAGAACGACAAAGTCCAGGCGGTCTTGACGCCCGAGCAACTCAAGAAGGTCGAGGATCTCAAAGCGGCGGCCAAAGCCAAGCGGGAAAAAGACAAGCCGAAAAAAAAGCCGGCGAAGAAGCCGGCCGGCAAATAGCGATTCGCATCTGCTCCATTCGTCTTGCGACAATGAGTTGTCACCGGCGCCCGCAAAAAAGGGGGGCGCGGGCCGCTACACCCACAACACCAGTGCCAGCACAAGCACCAACGATGCCAGGCCGGTAACAGCCACAGCAATCAGCGGGAGTGCTGTTGCGGGGTCGTATTCGGTTTCTCGTTGCGGTTCGTCAAATTGCGATGCCATCTTCTCTCCTCGCTTGCCGATGGGGTAATCATCCGGCGATTGTCGGGGTCTCTTGTTTGCCCTGCGGCCCTACCTCTTGAACCACGAAGACGGCGTCAGGTTTCGCCCGGGGGTAGAAATCCTGTCCGTACACGTCTCTTACAGGGTCGGGGAAAGCGGGGATGCCGGTATGGATGAAAGCTGGCAAGTTCGTCGAGCGGGCTGGTGTGCTTCACGTACATCTGGGCCAAATCTCCGTCGAACGATTCACCTCAATATAACCCGAATGGACGGGTGCGATACTATACACCGTAAAATCGGTGCAACCTGCGTACCAAACGGCTGCTAATCGCAGTTTCCGCGTGTAGCCCCTGAAACACGACGGATCGTGTGCCCCCAAGGACGGCCGTGTTTTGGAGATTTTTCAGATACATTCTGCAATCTGGGACAACAGGGACAAACCGTGTTGCAATTTGCAACACCCACCCAACATGGGCGGGGCGTAGCGGCGAAGCCGCAATTCGAGGATTGCTCGAAGCAAGAACCTGCTTGGCTTCAACCGCCAACCGATGGCTTTGAGGATTGCGCGGCTGCCTTGCGGATTGCCTTCGCGATCGCGGTAGCTCGGATACGGACGCGGCGATCGGCTGCTTTGGCTCTCAGCTTGTCCAACACCGGCAGTGAGCGGGGGCTGCCCAGCTTGGCAATTGCCTCAAGGGCCTCCCTCTGCCGATAGTTCCAGTTTATCACCGGAATCGCCGGATCGGGGGACTCCTCCTTTTCATCGGCAAGGTACTGGCTCTCGTCAAGGGCTACTTTGTGGACCTTGTCGAGGTGCCGGTCGTCGCCGCAGGAGACCAGCGCCCGATACAAGCGGTAGCGATCCTTGTCCGGAGTGCCGGCTTCGAGCTTGCGCAGCGCCGCAGCGAGTTCCGGATCGCCCAGCAGATTCGCGGCGTGTACGGCGAGCTGTTTTCGGCGCGGACAGTCGCCGGCGAGCCAGGTCTTCAGCGTCGGCGAGATTTGACGGTCGCCGGCTTGTGCCAGGATCTCGGCCGCCAGTCCTGCCAGGATGTACTTGGGGTCCTTGTCGAGCAGCATCACGCGGCGGAGTTGTTTGTGGGCCTTGGGGCTTTTCGTGCGGCCCAATGCGATCACCCGATTCCAGGTCGGGCACTTGTTGCACAATCGCACCAGGAGATCGACGTTCTCGTCGCCGCCGACGTCACCGAGGATCAGTACATACTTCTCAGCAACGCCAGTCGACTGCTGGGCCGCCTCTCGCACCGCATCGGGGTACTTGCGGGCAACTCGCCGCGCGCAATCTTCCCAGGCCCGTTGTCCCATGAAATCGAGGATTTCCCACTCGCGAGTCTGGCTCTCGACTTCGTAGTTCTTTGTGAGTTCCGCGACGACCTCGCGCCCGGAAGGCTTGTCGCCTTCGCCTTTGCCGTCTAGCGCCTCCCATATCAGGTGATGGGGGAGCTTTGGTTGAGAATCGGGTTCGCCGCCCAACGCGGGAATCGCGGAAACGGCGAGGGAAACAACAAGAACCACAGGCAGCGTTCGCATCGGTTCCTCTCCTCAATCCTTGCAAGTTGCACTCGATAGCCGGGTGCCATGCCCACGCTTGCGTGGGCATGCGTGAAACCCGGGCGAAAACCGCCCCTCATGCCCACGCAAGCGTGGGCATGGCACCCCCAATTCCTAAACCTGACGACGCTCTAGTCCTCCACCTTCAGCTTGATCTCATCCGAGTTCGCCTTCAGTTCCGGGGCGTACATGGCCCAGGCCCTGGTCGGCAGGGCGCTGAACCGGCCGGGGATCTCCGCACGCATCCGGTACGAGACACTGTGCTTGCCGCGGGCCAACGCCCGGGCGAAGAAGTTGACGCTCCGGTCGCGGAACTCGACGTAGGCCCCCAGATCGTTGCCGTTGTAACCGCTTCGGACCTCGACCGGCTCGAACCCGGCCGGCTTGAGGTCCTCGAAGACGATGTACTCGTAGTCGTTCTTGCTCTCGATCACCAGCTCGATCTCGCAGAGGTCGCCGCTTACAAGCGTCGAGAGGTTCGGCAGCTCCTCGCGTTCGAATTTCTCGACCTTCTGGTCGACGACCTGGCCCCGCGAACCGGCCACCTTGACGGTCTTGTCGACCCGGTTGAGCTTGTAGTAGTGGCGCTGGACCTTGATCTCCAGCCCGGCCTTCGTGATGAAGTCTTCGAGCGTGAAGTTGGTCATGTAGCCGTTGTAGTAGAGCGGTCCTTTGCCCTCTTTCTTCAGCTCGACTTCGTGCTTGCCGGCTTCCATGGCGGCGCCTTCCTTGACGAACTTGTTGTCGAACATGAAGAGGTTTTTGGGCGTGATCTCGACCGCCTTTTGCTGCTCGCCGTCGAGGAAGACCTTGACGGTCATTTCGGGCTTGTCCTCGCCGCTCGCCTTGAGGAAATCGGCCATCGCCTCGACGCAGATCGCCGTGTCGCGGGTCGAGTTCCAGTAGGTGGCGTGCTTGCGGTTGTTCAACAGGTACTTGACCAGCCGCCGGGGCAGTTCGCCCTTCGGGTCGGTTCGCGACAGCAGTTTCAGGTAGTAGGCGTGGGCCTCGTATTCGCTGCCGTACCAGTACCACCAGTAGCCGCCGGGCAGGTTCAGGTAGGCCGTCTGGTTCTCGTCGTCCTCGACCACAAACTGGCTGATGTTCCGCATGATCATCGCCAGCTTCTCCTTCTCGCCTTGCTTTTCCAAAGCAATGCCGTACATGGCCTTCGCGTAGACCGACAGCTTCGTCCGGTCGCGGTAGAGGAAGTCGCGCATGTCGGCGTTGTCGACGCCGGCATCGACCAGCACCATGTAGGTAAACGCATCCTGGTTGTCGGCGAACTGCTTCCACAGCTTGTGCTTGTCCTTGTTGGCGAAGTTCTTCAACAATTGGACTTGTTTGGCCTGGTAACGCGTCAGCCAAGCGACTCCGTTCTCCAACATGCCGGGCACCAGGGCCACGTCGTTATGCTTGGCGAGTTGCAGGCCGTGGACGACCAGGGCGGTCGTGTGCGGATAGGAGTGCTCGCCCCAGCCGGAGAACCACCCCCAGCCGCCGTCGGAGAGCTGCATTTCGGTAAGCCGCTGCACCCCGTCCTTGACCATTTTGCGGACCTCGGCCTCGTCGAAGACCGGGTTGCGCTTGTAGCGTTTCCACTGTTTCGCCCGCTCGACGTCGTCGCCGATTTCCTGGGCGTTGAGGTTGGTCTGCTTCTTTTCGATCGCTTCGAGGTCGAGCCCCATGTCGATCAGGATCTTCTGGGTGATGACCGTCGGCACGAAGCGGTTGAGCGTCTGCTCGGTGCATCCGTAGGGATACTCAACCAGGTACGGCAGGGCGTCGACCATTGCCCCGGCCAGCGTCGGCGAGTAGCGGACCTCGAGCCGCGTCTGTTCGGGCCGCCGCTTTTCGGGCACGGTCACGGTGAACTTGCCGCTCTCGTCCTCCGGCCGAATCGAGCCGGAGTAGCTCTCCATTTTCAGCATGCCGTGGATGAAGCAGGGATACTTGTTCTGCATGGCGTCCGACTCTTCGTCGGTCAGGGCCTTCATCGTGATGACGGCCTCGCCCTCGTCGAGGACCTTGACTCGCCAGTCGATCCGGGCTTCGTCGTTGGGCTTGATCTCGGTGCTCTGGGTCGGCTCGTCGAGTATTTTTAGCGGCGACTTGCCCACATCGAGCGAGACCTGGACCTTCTTGGCGGTCTTCAGGTAGTTGTGCACGTTGGCCGAGAGCACGACCTCGTCGGTCTGGGTGAAGAACCTTGGGGCCTGCATCCGAATGATGAGGTCCTTTCGGGTGACAACGTCCGTCTGTCCCTCGCCGACTTTGGTTCCGCCGCCCATACCCCAGACTTTGATGCGCCAGGTGGTGAGGTTTTCGGGCATGTCGAGTTCGACCTCGGCGGTGCCGTCTTTCTTGGTCTCCAGAGCGCCGACCCAAAGGGCCGTATCGGCGAATTTCTTTCGGACGGTCGGCTGGACCATCGCTGCTGCGGCGCCGCCCGGGCCTTTGGCTTCCGCCTTTTTCATGGGCATCCCCTCTCCCGGCGCCATGGGCGCCGGGGTAGCCGCGCATGCGCAGTCGCACGCGCAGTCGCAGCAGTCCATGCAGCATTTCTCGGCACTCTGCATGACGCCTCCTCGTCGGGCGCCGAACGCCATGCCGCCGCCCGGGCCGCCACCGCCGCCAATCCCGCCTTCCTCGTCTTGTTCCAACCCATTCATTTCTTCTGCTACTGTCGCGCCGAACACGCCGAGGTTCTGCATGCCCGTCGCATTTCTCAGAATCACGTTCTGGAAGAACCGGGCAAGGCTTGATTCGGTCTGGGGGCGATGGTGCCGCCGCCATTTCCAGAAGAACGGCTTGATGTCGGGTACGTTCGACCCGCCGGAGATGTACTCGACCGACTTGTCGTAGATCGCCACGACGGTCGATCCGACGAACGGCTCGCCGAAGAAGTCGGTTAGCTTCAGCTTTACCTTGGCCTTCTCGCCCGGCTTGTACGCCTCCTTCGACGGCTCGATATCGACCGCCAGGACGCGATTTTCGGGCGGGACGACGATTTCCTTGCTTTCGGTATGGACTTTACCGTCGGCGACGGTCAGGGCCTCGATGAAGAAGTTCGGCATGTCCTTCTTCACGACGTCGACGTCGACCACCGTGCTCTTGCCCTTCAGACGCAGCACCTTCGGCGGCAGGTAGACGCCGTTCGACGGACGCAGAAACAGCATCACCGTGCTGCCGACCCGGTCGGTGTTGATCTGCAACTTGATCTTGTCGCCCGGTGCGTAATCCGCCTTGTCGGGGATCAGCTCCAGGGCGTTGAACTTGAACTGCGAGCTGTCGAATCCTTCGCCGATGATCGTGAACAGATAGCCGCCCTCGATCGTGTGCTTCTTCGAGTCGGTCACCTTGTACGCAAGGCGATATTGACCGGCTTGCGACGCGGTGATCTGCTGGAAAGCCTGCCCCTCGGCATTGGTGTCGAGCTTCCACTCCTGGACCGGCGTTTCGACCGGCTTGCCCTTCTCATAGCTGATCTTCAGCAATTCGAGCTTGCCACGGCCCTCGACCGGCTTGTGGTCGAGCGTGTGGGCGTCGAAGCTGGCGCCGATCGTATCGCCGACGCGGTAGTACCCGCGGTTGACCCAGGCGTAGACCGTAAACGGCTTCCGCGCCACCAGCACGTTGCCCGTGCCGACGATCGTGCGCCGCGACTGATCGGTCACCTCGGCGGTGATCGAGTAGCTGTGGTCCTGGTCCGGGTGCAGGGCCTTCGCAATGCCGGTGTCGATTTTGACCTTGACCGTACCGTCCTTGCCGATTTCGACTTCCTGCTCGGCGACCAACTCGGGCGGCTGGTGCCCTTGGTGCCACCAGATGGGCCACGGCCGGTAGCAACCCCAATGCTTCCAGCCGGGATACCACGGGTAATCGTACGAAAACCACCAGTAGCCGGAACCGTAGAGCCAGTCCCAAGGCCCGATCGGGTACCACCGCTCCGTGTGCGCGGTCCGCATGACCTTGTACTTGACCTTCGCATGGGTGACCGGCGAGCCGAAGTAATACTTGGCCGTGATGGTCGCTTCGATCTTCTCGCCGAGCATGACGGGCTCTTTCGGGGCGTCGACGGTCACTTCGAACTCGGGCTTCTTGTACTCTTCCACCCGGAAGTTGCCGCCGCCGAGGTGCCGGCCGCCCTGCTTGACGTTCAACCGGTAGACGCCGAGTGTGGCGTCGGCCGCCAGCTTCAGCTCCTCCGCCATGCCGCCGTAGGCGTCGGCCTTCAGTGTCTTGGCGTCGATCTTCTCGCCCTTCGGGTTGTAAATCTCGATCGCGAACGTCTGCCCAGCGAAGTCGGAACGGTCGCCCATGTCGTACTGTGCATGGCGCACCCAGAACTTGTACTTCACGGTCTGGTCGGGTCGATAGACGGGCCGGTCGGTGATCGTGTAGACCTTCGTCGCCTTGTACTCCGCGTCGTGATAGCGGCCGTACCAGACGCCGGTGAAGCCGAGATAGGCGAAACGGCCCTCCTTGGTCCGGGCGGTGATCAGCCAGTTGAAGTTCCGCGCCAGGTCCGACGGGTTGGGCATCACCTGGCCGTCGGCGTCGGTGAATTCCGCGAACTGCTTGGTAATGACCTCGTGGCGGCGGGGCTTGTTGTGATGCTGCATCCGCCAGCCGAAGAACTCGACGTTGGCCTTCGGCACCGGGCGGCCGGTCACCGCGTCGGCGACGAAGTACCAGTTTTTACCCTCCAGCGGCTTCTTGACAATTGCCGTGTCGGCGAGCCAGACAACGATGTTGCTCGTGTTGCCGCCGCGCATCCTCGCGGTCAGCAGGTACGCGCCCGGCTGTTGCAGCGGCGTTGTGATCGTCACCCGCTTGTCGAAATGGTTCCGCCGCGGGTTGACGACCATGTTCCACTTGGCCACCTGCCGGCCCAGATACTGCTTCTGGTTCTCCTGCACGAGCCGGTAGCCGATATTGGCGATGTTGATTTTCTGGTGGTTGACGTAACTGTTTTTTTCTTTCTTGTAGCCGTTTTTGAGATATTCCTTGACGTCGTCGAGCAGCTTGTCGACTTTGATTTCGTGGGCGACCAGTTCGATGATATGGCCGTTCCGGAAGCGGAACTCGACGGTGGCGCCCTTGCCGGCCGGCTGTTTCATGATCGGCTCGAATCGTCCCCAGTTGTCGATGATCTGACTGAGCCGCTGATTCCCCTGCGCCCTGCGATGGGGATATTCCTTGATCCACCGGCGCCAGTAGTCGGCGGCCTTGGGATACTGGCGGCGGTTTTCGAACAGTTGCCCCAGTTGTTGCAGCGACTGATCGCCGTAGCCCGTCTTCGGCTCGTCGGCGATCTTCTGGTAGATCTTGATGAAGTTGAACTCGTCGGGCAGCTTGAACCGCTTAATGCCGGTGGCGAGTTGGGCGATCGTCTCGTTCTCACCCAGGGTGTGCAGGGCGTAGGTGCCGCTCTCGTCCTTCTTGGTGTCGTCCCGCTGTTGCATCCGCCCGAACGCAAAACCGTAGCGGGCCATCGTCTGCACGCCGAACTGGTTGAACAGAAAGTCGGCAAAGTGTTTACGGACCTGGTTCGTTCGCGACGGGTTGAACTCGATCGTCTGCTCGAGACACCACCGCCAGCGCTCGCCGTCGTTCTTCGCCCCCTCGAACGTCTTGGGCACGTCGTAATAGACCGGGTTTCCCTCGGCGTCGACCGGGGCGCCGCTCGACTGGTGGTAGTAACCCCAGCCGGGATCGTAGTCGGGCAGTTCCTTCAGGTTGGTCAGGTATTGCAACCGCCACGATTCGCTATAGCCGCGGTTGTTCAGCAGCATCCCGGCCAGCGACATGAGAAAATCGCCGACCTCGCCGTGGTTGTCGTCTTTGCGGGCCATGGGAAGGGCCTGGGTCATCAGTTGCAGCGCGCGGACGCGGTCGCGTTGCGTGGCGTTGACGACGCGTCCGCCGCCGCGTTTGTTGCCGCGCCAGAACTCGCCGGCGACGATGAAGCCGTGGTGCGGCACACTCATGTAGTTTTGCGCGGCCGCCCAGAGCAGCCGCCAGTTGGCCTTGTGGACCTTGATGACCTCCTCGCGGAAGGCGTCGATCTCGTTGACGCGGTTGATCCGCTGAAGGCACTGGGTGGCGTAGTTCAGATCGGTGCCGACCTGCCGCGGGTCCTCGTTCGGGTCCAGGGCCAGCTTGCGGAAGCCGTCGTAGGCATCCTTGTAGTTGCCCTGGTTCATGGTTTTGACGAGTTGCTGGCGGACGGCCTGATTCTGGTCGGCGGCGGCCGCAGCGAAGCCAACCGGCACAAGCCCGGCAAAGACGATAAGAGCGATAAGACGAGAGGTCCTCATGGTTCGACTCCTCTGAGAGTGAAGACGTGTGTCTTGGGTTGTTCGTTGTCGATTGAGAAAAAGTTCGGCAGTTCGATCTCGTTCCCAAGCTCTGCTTGGGAACGCACTTCCGTAATCATTTGCTGTCAGGCAACTTGGCCTTGTATCGTTCCGTGACATACACCCAGGCCGAAACCGGCCCGCCCTCGGACGGGGGAAACGGCACGTCACGGCGACTTTTGATGGCGTAATATACGTAGCCGTCGCGGAACGACTCGACGGTGATCCGGCCCTGCCGCTTTCGCTCCAGATACTGCTCATACGTGGACGACTGGACCGGGGTCATGTTGTCGACGTCGGCCACGGCCGACTCGGGATTCTTGTCGCCGACCGTCCGTTTCTTGTCTTCGGGCCACCCCAGAAACGCACCCCGCTTCTTGCCAATCGTGGTTATCTCCATCGCGTCGCGCTTGGCCCAAGGTAGATCAAGCTGGAACGACTCAGTGCGGCTGTCGTGTTTGCGGACCGCGTCCAAGTAGTTCTTCATGCCCCCGGCTCCGATGCCCACGTTGTCGGCCACGACGACCGCCCCCTCGCTGAGCTTATCCTGCAAGTTGACGAAAATGGGATGATAGTTCGAGTAGCCGCAATCGATGAACGCGAAATCGATCGGGCCCTTGATGTCCTTGGTAAGTTTCCGGGCATCGCCGACCTTGACGGTGACGAACTCGTCGAGCCCGGCCTTGCGGAAGTTGGCCTCGGCCTGTTTTGCCCGTTCGGGGCTGATTTCCATGGTGACCAGGTGTCCCTTGCCCGCCCGCTTCAGTTCCCGGGCGATCCAGAGCCCGGAATAGCCGACGGCCGTGCCGCATTCGACGACGTTTTCGGGTTTCTTCTCGCGGACCAGCTCCGCGAGCCGCTCGGCCTTCTTGCGGCCGATCATGTAGACCGACTTCTCGATGCAGTATTTCTCGACCTCGTCGATCACCGGCTGGACCCGGCTGAGGGGCTTGCCCTGCTGGGTGGGGGTGTCGGCGCCGCCGGCCTCGACGGCTAGCGCCATGACAGCAAGAACGAAGGAAGCGGCGCAAAGAGTCGTGTTCATGGCGATCTCCGGAGCAATAGACGTCAAACGGCCGGGAAAAGTTCCCTCGCGGCAGTATACGATGCCGGATCGGAGACGTCACCCCCTGACGGAGTGAAATCCGCGTCTTCCCGTGATTACCTTTCCCCCGAGGAATCCAGACCTTCAGGTATTTTTCCGGCACTTCAGGTAGAGTTGCACTTCCTCGTATCGAGTCCCTTCCGGCAACTGAGACAGCAGCGGGCGGATTTGTGGAATCTCGTCGCCGACCAGGGTTTCCATCGCGGCGAGCAACTCGTGATCGAGGCACCACTCGGCCCGCACTTCCCAACCGGCGTCGGCCGCCCGCAGGGCGTGGTCGAGCACGGTTTCCCGGTTCTCCAGACCGCGAATCTCCACGCATTCGGTGACCGAGAAGCCCGCAGCCAGCAACCGCCACGTCCAGTAGCATGTTGGCCGGACGGCCCCCTCGGCCAATTCGGGCGGCGGTTGCGGAACAGGTTCGGCCGGTTCGCTCAGCGGCACGGCCGATTCGTCGAAGATCAGCGGCGGCACACCGTCGTCGTAGGGTTCGTCACGGGTCTCGGGGGGTTCTCCACAGGCTTGCCGGCCGAGGAGGATTTCCAGGAGTTCCTGCCCATATTCGGCCAGTTTTCCGGGCCCGACCCCGTGGACTTTGAGCATCGCCTCTGCCGAGTCGGGGCGGCGTCGGGCAATGTCCTCCAATGATTTGTTGGAAAGGACCCTGAACAGCGGAACTCCTTGTTTCGCCCCCTCATTCGCGCGCCATCGGCGAAGCGTTTCGAGCAATTCGGGATCAGGTTCGGGCAGATCGGCCGGTTCGGCCGGCGGGGAAAGCGGTTCCGCCGCTTGCGCCTTGCCACAGATCTTTTGCAGCAGGTACGGCGGGATCGCCAATTCCGTCCGCAACGCGGCGTTTCCCCGCATTACGTCGCTGCCGTAGTCGGTCATCTGCACGACCGGCCGGAAGCGGTCCCCTTCGAGATCGACCTGGTCGAGACACCCAACCGCGACCAGCGCCTCGATCAACGCAACGACCTCGGTCTGCGCGAAATCCTTCAGCAGCCCGAACGTGCTCAGCTTGTTCAGACGCAGCTTGGCGACCTTCGCGCTGCCGGAACCGCAGAGCATCTGGGCGATGAGGTTCTTGCCGCAAGGGAAGCGGGCTTCGGTGCGTGCCACGCCGGAGAGCGTCATGCGGACCGCCTCGATAAGCTTCTCGGGCAGTAGCTCGGCGGGCTTCTCGGCGCGATCGGGGGCGTGCCGCTCGCAGTTGTCGCAGTGCCCGCACTGTTCGGCCTTCTCCTCGCCGAAATAGCGAAGTATCTGCTGCTGCCGGCAGGCGTTGCTCATGGCGAAGCGGACGATGCGGTTGAGTTTCTCGTACTCGGCCTGTTTGCGGCGTTCGAGGGCCTCGAAGTCGATCTCCAGCTTGCCGAAGGGCGCCGAGCGGTCGATCATACGGATGGCCCGGCCGCGAAACGGCGGCAAGTACAGGAAAGAATCGAGCTTATTCAACTCCCGCAGGGCATTTGCCACCGAACCCGCTTCCAACTCCGTCCGGGCGATGAACTCCCGGGGATTGAAGTAGATCAGTTCGTTGCGTCGATCGCCGACCAGCCGCTCGACCGCCTGGAGGACCCTCCGCCGCGTCTTCGCCTGCTTGGGCAGCAGGTCGACCATGGTGGGCAGATCGCTGTCGAGCCGCACACTTGCCATGTTTTCCGACGCAACCAGCCGTTCCAGCACGCCGGCGCTCTCGAGCAGTTGTTCGCAATTGCCGACGCCCTCGCTGCCGATCGGCAGTCCGATTCGTTCCTTGACCTCCGCCTGGGTCATTTCGATCGGGTCGTCGTCAAGGCTGCGGAGGAACTCGTAGACCGCCTCGACGTTCTCCCGCGCGGGGTGTGCGTTCTCGATGAAGTATTCCTGGATGAAGCGGTCGGAGGCGTGGTAGAGCATGAAGCACCGCGAGGGTTCGCCGTCGCGGCCGGCCCGGCCCGCCTCTTGGTAATAGGCTTCGAGCGTGCCGGGCAGGTTGTAGTGGACCACGAAACGCACGTCCGCCTTGTCGATCCCCATGCCGAAGGCGATCGTCGCGACAACGATTTCATACTTGCCTTTCATGAAGCCCTCTTGGACGGCGCGGCGATCGCCGGGCAACATCCCCGCATGGTAGACACCCGTCCGGCGGCGTGTCCTTTCGGCAACCAGTTCGGCAACTTCCTCCGTCCGCTTGCGGCTCGACGCGTAGATGATACCCGATCCCGGCGTCGCGCCCAGGAAATCAATCAAGAGGTCGGGTTTGTGACGCTCGTTTGCCGGGCACCGGACTTCGTAGAAGAGATTCGGCCTGGCGAACCCGGTGATGAACGTCCGCGGATCGCGGAAATCGAGTTGCTCGATGATGTCGCGGCGGACGCGGTCGGTTGCCGTGGCGGTCAAGGCGATGGTGGTCGGCCGGCCGAGGATCCGGCGGAAATAACCGAGCCGGGCGTAATCGGGCCGAAAATCGTGTCCCCACTCGCTGATGCAATGGGCCTCGTCGACCGCCAGCAACTTCAGATCGACGTTGCGGACTGCGTCGAGAAACCGGCCGCTGCGGAACCGCTCCGGCACGACGTACACGAGCTGGTACTTCCCCGCCGCGATGCCCTCCAGCCGGGCGTATTGCTCCGCCATCGGAAGCGTGCTGTTGATATAGGTGACTGGCAGCCCGAGCACCTGGAGTTGATCCACCTGATCCTTCATCAGGGAAATCAGCGGCGAGACCACCAGCGTCAGCCCCGGTTGCATCACCGCGGGAAGCTGGTAGCAGAGGCTCTTGCCGCCGCCGGTCGGCATCACACAGAGACAATCCTGCCCCCGCAGGATCGTCGAGATTACCTCCTCCTGTCCCGGCCGGAACGACGTCAGGCCAAATCGGACAAGATGGGCTTTCGGATCGGATTGGACGACATCGGACATGGTCTGGCGATTACGAAGTAGAGTGCTTGCCGCTTGCGGCTTCGCCGGGTGCCATGCCCACGCTTGCCGGGTGCCATGCCCACGCTTGCGTGGGCATGTTGTGGATCCCGGGAAAAGCGCCCGCATGGCCACGCAAGCGTGGCCATGGCACCCACTGTTCAAACCCGCATTATAGGGCACGGTGGTTCCCGCGCGAATGGGGCGGTGGCCGCCGCTCCCGGTTCCGTATACGATATTTGCATGGAAACACCCGAGATTCCCGACGATCCCGGACGGCGCGGGGCGGTTGCCGTTTGTGTCCGCAACGGCCGAATGCTCGTGATCCGGCGTGCGCCGAGCGTCGTCGCGCCCGGGATGTACTGCTTTCCCGGCGGGGGCATCGAAAACGACGAATCGGAAGAGAACGCGCTGGTGCGCGAGTTCCGCGAGGAGATCGGCGTCTCGCTCCGGCCGCTGCGCCGGATCTGGACGTGTACAACCGGCTGGAAGGTTGAATTATCGTGGTGGCTGGGCAAGCTGGAGGCCGGCGCCGCCCCGGAACCGAATCCGGCCGAAGTAGAGTCGGTCCACTGGTTCACCGTCGAGGAGATGCTTGCCCTGCCGGAGCTGCTGCCGAGCAATCGGGAGTTCCTCGAACTGGTGACGCGGGGAGAAATCGACCTGACTTCACATGCGTAGGGTGGGACAAGCGCAGCGCCGGCCCACCATTTGCATCATGCTGGTGGGCCGGCGCTGCACTTGTCCCACCCTACTACTGACCGTTTAGTGCTACCAGGTCTTATGAGCGAGTTCCTGCTCGACCATTTCGAGATCGTTCTGAAAGACGCGAATGGCCTCGGTCGGGCTGAGATTCAGAAAGGCCTTGCCATCGGTTTCCCAGCGGGTGCGGTCGAAGCGGAAGACCGCGGTGCCGGCGCGGAGGCTCCCGAACGGGGCCTCCACGGAACCGGCCGTCGCTACGGTCACCTCGACGAACGCGCACAGTTCGCCGGTCGTGCGGTTGCGGACATACGCCACGTCGTCGTCGAAATCGCAGTCTTCCCAGCGCGGAAACCGGGACTTGCTGCGGGCAGAAGCCAGTCGAATGAACTTGGCCTCCAGGTGTTCGCGCTGGCCGTGGAAATTCCGGCGGACCTTGGCGAAGCGGGCTTCGCGCAATGTGGCGTGTACCGACCGCCAGGCAAATAGCAGTATGGCGGCAATGGTCCCAACAATCAGGATGATCCACCATGCATGCATTGTTCAATCAACTCCCAACGCTTTCATTCTAAGGCGAAACGGAGAGCAAATGCAAGTGGCCGGAAAACACACCCCCCATTTGTCGGCAATTCCACAGCGATACCGGCAAAGTCTGCCTCCCAAGGACAATATATTAGGGCCGCTTTAACCATTTTGTGGATATTTCACCCCCCCGGCTCGCACGGTGCGCCGACACGTGATAACGTGCAGCCATGGCGATTCTTGGTGCGCATAAGTCGATCTCAGGCGGCTACGACAAGGCCGTCGAACGAGCTGCGCTGGCCGGCTGCGATTGCGTCCAGTTGTTTACCAAGAACAACAACCAGTGGCGTGCCAAAAACATTACGGACGACGATGCCAAGGGGTTCCAGGCCGCCTTGAAAAAACACGGAATTACTCACCCGATCGCCCACGACTGCTATCTCATCAACCTCGCCAGCCCCGACAGGGCACTTTGGCAAAAGTCCGTCCGCGCATTCGCCCGGGAATTGCAACGTGCCGAGGTCCTGGGCATCCCATACCTGGTTGCACACCCCGGCGCCTACACCGCCGGTACAGAGGCGCAAGGCCTCGATCGCATTGTCCGGGCACTCGACCGGGTTCATGAGCAGACCCAAGGGTTCCGAGCTGACTGCCTGCTGGAAACGACTGCCGGCCAGGGGACATCGATCGGCTGGCGGTTCGAGCAACTGGCCGATATCCTCAACCGGGTGAAGCAACCCGACCGGCTCGGAGTCTGCTTCGATACGTGTCATGTCTTCGCCGCCGGGTATTCGCTGGGCACGCCCGCACAGTACGAGGCCACCATGCAAGCGTTCGATGCAGCCGTCGGCCTCCGGCGGATTAGGGCCTTCCATCTCAACGACAGCAAGCGGCCGCGCGGTTCCCGCGTCGATCGCCACGAGCACATCGGCCGCGGCGAAATGGGGCTCGATCCGTTTCGCTTCCTTCTCGGCGACCGCCGCTTTCACAATATCCCCATGTACCTGGAGACGCCTAAAGGGAAAGAGAATGGGGTCGACATGGATATCGTCAACTTGAGAACACTGAGAGGGCTTTTACCGGGAGTGAGGACAGGGGACTAAGTCCGGCGTTTACGCCGGGTGATGCTTTGAGCCCCGTTTACGGGGCTTCTCGATGTTGGGCTTCAGCCGTGTTGCCGCGGGGCCGAGGCCCATCTCGGCGAGAACCCTCGCAAATGGGGCCGGATAGCCGGATTGCGATGTGCTACCACCCGCGACTCGTTCATTCGCCGTCCGCCGTTGGCGAACTCAGCCGCAGGGCCTTTTCGCGGTCGGCGTCGGCCTTGGCGTTCTTGCCGAGCCTGTGGTAGGCCAGGCCGCGGGCGGCATAAGCCTCGGCGAAGCGCGGGGCGAGGTTAATCGCCCGCGTTTGGTCGGCGATAGCCCGGCGCCACTGCCCCAGACCCGCCAGGGCCAGACCGCGGAAGAAGTACGCTTCGACAAGATAGGATTCCACGCCACGCGCGAACCTTTCTTCGCAAATGAAACAGTCGAGGTCTTCGATCGCAGGTCCGTATTGATGGACGCCGACGTAGGCGATCCCGCGGGCGTGATAGAATTCGATTTCGTCCGGGTCGAGCCGAACCGCCTGTTCGGCGTCGGCCAATGCTTCGTCGGGCCGGTTCATCCGCAAGTAGACCAGCGCCCGCTGCTGATAGCACTCGGCGTCGTCGGGAGCCAACCGGACGGCCTCGCTGAAATCGGCCAAGGCATGATCCAGGTGGTCGTTTTTCAGGTGGATGGTACCCCGGGTGAAGTAGTCGTCGGCCGTTTCCGTCTTGAATTCCTCGAGGTCGGCCGGTTCGCCGGGCTTGCGTTCCTCCCCGCGCGACTCGTCCGTAGTCGACGACGGACATGCGGGGCACGTGAAAGCGCACGCAGGACGGTCGTGCGACTTGCTGGGGATCAATTCGCCGCGCCGGGTTATGGACGAATCGCCGGTCTTCGACAGATACCGCAGAGCGTCGCGAAACGGCTTGCGGACGTCTGCCCGAAGCGACTTCGACCACGCCGGATTCGATTCCCCGCGGAGCCAAGCAAACAACGCCAACGCATATCCGAACATCCGTGCGGTGAGGTACCCGCGGCCGGAAACGCTCCATGCTTCCCAATTACCCGCGTGGTAACTCTCCGAACGGAGCACGGCGTTGGCCGCAACAATCCCCAACCCCAGAAAAACGTTCAGGAGATCGGTCAGCGGCTCGTGGTCCTCCTCCTCGGGCGTAACCCGTCGCTGGCCGAGCAATAGCGCATGGCCGAGTTCATGGGCGAGGGTTGCGACCGCCGAGCCGGCTTCCCGAAGTTGCGAGGCCTCCAGCCGGATCTTCGTCTTCCCTTGCTGCTCCTCATGAAGCCCGAGCGATTCGGCCCCTTCCACGTTTATGTTCAACCCGGCCGGCTCCCGGCCGGAATAGAGTTGCAGATCGACATGCGCCGGATCGGCATCCATGTATACGGCCACCCGATCGAGCAGCCGGCGGGCGTCTTCCTCCGAGCCGTGGTATGGGCCGGGAAAGAACTCCTCGGTCGGCAACACAACCGGCGCGTCCAGCAAGCGATCCCACCCGAACTGGTCGACGAGCCACGCCATCCGGCCTTCGATCCAACCCTTGCTTTCGGCATCGACCGGGCATCTCGGCTCAAACCAACCCATGAGGTTCGCCTCGGAAACGTCTCAATGGCCGCCGCTTGTGAGCGGCAAAGGAAGACTCGGAATTCGGCCCCCGAGCTGATCTTCGACAGTGATTACGTGCTGCTGAAGGAACTCGGAACACAGACCATACACCACCACCGGGGGGATTGAATTGCTATTCTACACTTTGCTATTGGCTTGTCAAAGCCGGTCAATCGCAATAGAATCGCGAAGCAGGCTCGCGATCGGGGCCGAGAATCCCACCACGCCGGAGTGGCGGAATGGCAGACGCGCTGGATTCAAAACTCAGCGTTTCCGCTGCTTTCCCCTCTACTTACCAAGATACCTCTGTACACTGCCCTGCGTCCCATCTTCTCTAACACTACGGAAAAACAGGCATTTCTTTCTCCCTCCATTACCTTCTACCTTCTCTCGACCCCCTTCGGTGCAACCGTCTGCAATTCCCTTCCCGAGCAAAAGAAGATACGAAATGTATCTGTGTCTTGATACGCAGATACAATTCTGGTACACTGAGCGAGGGCAGGTAAGAGAGTGAGGAGGCAGTCACCACAACAAGGCGAAAGAGAGGGCTGCAAATGCCAAGACAACCACAAATCAAACTCAACTATTACCGACCCAGGCGGGGGTGGAGTAAGACCATTGGTGGTAAACGGTATTACTTCGCACTCAACACCGCGACAGGCCCCCAGGATCAAGACAGCTACCGACAGGCGGTTGCCGAATACCTTAAGAAGCTAGAAGAGTTGCAAGAAGAGATTCCCCCAACGACGCCCCTCCCCAACGGGTCAAGTCTTGAGGGAACCTTGGCATACTTGAATTGGGGAGCCTTGGAGCGGGGCGAAAGCCCGAAGCAGCCCCGCCAACGAGTCGAGACCATCCAGGCGTTGGTGAACTGGTTTCTCTCAGACAGAGAAGTACAGGCAGAGGCAGGGCAACTCTCCCGCTCCTCTTTTTCTTCTGACAAATATCGACTGGCAAGCTTTCTGAGCTACTGCAACTACAAAGGCAAGTCTGCTCTGCGTGAGGTTCTCTCAGCCGAGTTTCTGGGCAACTACAAGAATGCCCTCTTGCTTGCCAAGTCTCGGAACGAAACCTCTGCGGTTTCGGTCAAGCATAACCTCAGAACCTTGAAAGCCTGCATTGAGTGGGGGTACGATAACGAACTCGTCGATAGACTTCCCCGCAAGTTGCGAACTCTGGCCACCGTCAAGCTTGAAGCCCCTACTCCCGAGTTTCTGTCAATCAAGGAAGTGCAGGAGCTATTCAAGGCAGCTAGCCAACGCACCAAGCTCTACATTGCAGTCGCCTTGAACTGCGGATACACTCAGCAAGACATAGCAAGCCTTGAACACTCGATGATTGACTGGCAAGAGGGCGTGATAGAGCGGGATCGGCACAAGACCGGAAAGGCAAGCAAGCACAAGCTGTGGAAGGTAACTCTTGATCTACTGAGGCAGGAGGCAACGGACCCCGATCAAAGCGACCTCGTGCTACTCTCGCCTCGAAAGAAACCCCTGATACTTGAGCAAGTGAACGCGAAGGGCAACCCAACGAGAACCGACACGATACGACAAGCGTTTCAGACCTTACGAAAGAAGGTAGGCACAGCGAAGCCTTTCAAGGTATTTCGCAAGACGGGGGCCGACATGATAGAAAGGCAATACCCTCAGACACCTTGGCTAGCGAGTCAGTATCTCGCTCACAGCGAAGGGGGCGTCAAGAAACACTACGTACAAAACCACTATGATCTATTGTTTGAAGCGTTAGCGTGGCTTGAAACTCAATTCAATCTCAAGCTTGAGAGCTAACCATCGACACCCATCTACATTCCGTAATAATTCCATATCGCGTTTGCCAACAGACTGCCCGCCGTGCCAAAGGGAATCTGACCGATGCCTTGAGCGGCTTTGGCTGTCATCTTGCCAAGCCACTCACCTACGCGAGCCCCGAAGGATTCTCTCTTCTTCGGCTGCGGATCGGCCTCAATTGCCTTCTGCAATTCCTCTATATCCTCGTCCTCTATCCCGTGAGATTGCAGGAACTTCCGTAGACTGTCAAAGTCGCCTTTGTTCACAGTCATTTGCAGGTTTTGCAGAACTGTGCTCTGGTACACGTCACCCAACACACCCTGGAAATTGTCAATGCGGATACTCGGGCTCGATGCCGCCTTCTGCTTCTCTTCCGAGGAGAAACTCATTCCATCGCCTACGATTCCTTCTTCTTCAAGTCGCATTGCCCACTGCAAGACCATCGTGCGAACGCAATCAATGACAGACTCCAAACGTTGGGGTGCCATAATTCGGATCGGCTCCAGAGGGCGGGGAAGTACAGATAGAGGGGCTGACGGAGGTTCTAACAGAAAAACCCCGCAACCTGTGGTGAGGTTTGCGGGGTTTGACTCCACAGAAAGGGTTTGGGAGTCATGGCTAGCAGTGATACTTATATTATACATCAGTTCAGCAATGATGTCAAGTCCAACTTTGGAAAGGTTGTTCTGCTCTCGCCGGAGAGGCTTGTTGGTTCTCGCCCCCAGCAAACGCCGCCTTGGCTAAAGATAGAGAGTATCTTGAGTTGCTCGGGGTGGTGTCGTGTGAGCGATCCGAAGCAAACAGAGGGCTATTCTCTTAAGGGCCAGCAGAATGACTTGAGAAAGTTCGCTCTACTCTGCTGCATGGAGTACAGGACAATACATAGGTTCCCTGGGGTGAGGGTCAGGAACCGCAAGCTAACGGGAACCATGATAGCTGCGATTCAAGAGGTAGTAAGAACGGCAGACGTGTTGCTCGTCACTTCGTTGGATCGGTTGACCCGTCGGGCGATGGAAGAAATAGCAGAGCGAATAGAGGGTAACCTGTACGTTTGTCCCCTAGACACGGAAGATAGAAGTCATGCTATTAAGCGTTCCCTCCGATTCAGGTAACATACCGTACATGGCATACCTCACAAGGGGGGTGCGAAAACGGAGAGCAACAAAGTGCAAACGATTGCACCTACTATTCTATCACTCTTACGACTGAAGGTGAGTCGCTCGCTCGCTTCGCTCGCACGCCCGCGACTGTTGCCCGCGATAGCTGCAAACGGGCAGGGCAGAGTGCAAACGATTGCACTAGAGGCAGAAGACTGGGGGGCGAGGTTCGTTAGCCGTTGAGTTGGTCAATAACCGTTCGGAGTTCAAGCACTTCAATAGGACACTCCGGCCAGTTGTGTTCCCAGCAAACGATTAAGTCGCATCCATCTGGATCGTGCCGGTGGTCGGAGAAGTGTTTGCTCCGATACTCAAATTCGATCCTGACTCGTTGCCACCGTTGCCGTTTCTCGTCTATGCACCGTTTTGCCTCACAGTCTGGAAAAGCACCTTGGACCGCTTCCACCATGAAGCCAAGTTCATCGCTTACCATACCAAACAGGTAGACTACACCTTGCTCATTTATGGGAGCGTGTTGCAAGCCGCGAAAGTTTATTGGTGCCCCATATTCAGTACCATCACTTGCACGCGATCCTGATGGCATTCGGACTGACGCCGAAACAGGTGATGGGATGATCTCATGTTTGGATTTGGTCCGTAGCATCTCAAGGAGTGGTGAGTCCGGCTCGTTTTCCTCAAGCCATTCGCAGTATCTCCTTAGCGTACCTTGCTTGCCTGTGAAACGACTTGAGACAGTCTTTTTGGAAGCATTCGAGTGAGCTTCGAGTTCGTACCACGTTGGAATCCTCCCAAGCTTCCTAGCGGCACTGTGAAACTCCCTGAGAAGATCCTCGTCCGAAAGCTCTGGGTAGTCTAACGGGTGTCGCTCGATACCAACAAGCTCTCGAATTTCCGTCCATCCACCGGGAAAGTGTTTGTGGATATAGTGTAGAGATATTCCCGTGCTCTGCATGAAGTCGTTTCGCCCCAGAGGTTCTTTCGACTTCGATTCCTTGTGTTTGTCGTAGGCTTCCCGGGCGGCTTGGAGGATCGTTTCTCGTGTGATTTCGTTCATTGATCCAACCCCTGGCATGAACAGGCTGAAGCAGCGACACTAACACCCGGATTATAGCAATCCGGCCCGCAAGTGCAAATGACCGATCTATCCCAATGATATAGCTCACGGCATTGGCCACTTCTTCTCGTTGCCCTCAACCATAATCTGAGTAGCCTGCTCATGCGTGAGGTTGTGTTTTCGTTCAAGTGCCTTTCGCTCCAACTCATACATTCTTGAACCGTAGCCGTGGCGGTCCTCCAGTCGTACTAGGTCACGAAAGACCATCTCACGATCTGTGGCATCCAAACCATACCGCACGTCGCTCTTTCGTCGCCGTTCCTCTCGGACACTTTCATTCAATTTCGACAATTCTCGGAGTACCTCCGATTTCGCATATCCTTCCCACTCATTGTCCGGGTCCATAACATAGCGGCTCTCGGATTCCAGGAAAACCATGGAGCCCTTCACCTCGCCTTTCTTCGCCTTCGCTTCCAATTCCTTGAACCATGGTTGCTCTTTCATCTTGGCTACAGCAATCTCGGCTTGTTCCTTTTTCGCCGCAATCGTTGCGTCAACCTCTGCCTCAATTTCGGCCTGTGTGCGGGGCGGCGGTGATTGGTCGTCGGGAAGAAATGCCCCGACTACCAGCAAGCCGCCACACATCAAGAACAGCAACAGCCCGAAACCACCAAGCACATACAGGAGGATCGGTTGTTTCTTCTTTCGCCGCATTCTGTCATAACTCATTCTCGGCCCCCCATGGTTGGAGCATCACAAAAAAAGAGAGCACGCCGTCCGTGCATCCCTGGGAAGGCCCTTCGACAGGCCGTGCAGACATACAACGTCCAACGTGCTCCCCATACGGGGAGCCCGCCAGAACGCCAGTCTGCGAAGAGAAAGTCGAAGGTTTTCCCAAGGTGGCGTTTCAGCTAAGGCTGAGTTCAAATTGTCAACGGCCAGTATATCAAGCCCCCATGACTTTACAAGAGGCCACTACCTCCATGCACGGCCCCACTACATCCAGGTCGAGCCCTTCCCTGTCGAATCCCCAGCCCTCCACTACTCCCCAAGTTTCCCCTTCGTTTTCGTGGAAGGTGTGAGCCAATTCGTGAGCTATAAGAACCTCAAGGGCCTTCGGGGAGAGCACTTTCACGAGCGGGGCATAGAAGTAGTATTCCTTTGCGTGATAGCTGGCAAGTATCAGTTTCCCGTCAGAGAAGCGGGGCCAATCCGAGACCGTGACTTGATGTTTCCACTTGATCCATTTCCGAAACAATTCAATCCGAGAGGGAATTAGATCGACTACCCGACTAAACGCCTCAACAAACTTGGCGGGGTCGATTCCAAGACAAACGAATCTGAGAGGAAAAGGGGGTATCGTCATTCCTTACCGCCCACGATGCTGGCCTTGCTCCTGAGCAATTCCAAAACCTTTTCAAGAGTCTCGCAATGTTTCTCGGGGCCCTTCTCGGGTGTGGGTTCGCTCTCGGGTTTCCCTTTCCCCATCATTCTCTCGACAATAGCCTGCAATTGCCTCTCGCGTTTCTCACGCCTCTCGACCATCTCGACAAGGCTGAGTTTCAACCGCTCTTCCCGGTTCTGTTGAGCCCTTGCCAGCAATTCGAGTTTCTCTTGATCGGGCCTCCTGATTCGCCGGCGAGAAGGGGCGAAATAGTCAGCGAACCCAATCACCCACTCAGGCCGAAACTCAGACATAGACAACCCTAGAAGAGAAGCGAGAGGCGGGCAGTTCGGGGGAAACAACCCGCCTCTCAAACACCCCCGAGTGGAAGGTGTTACCTTCGTGAACCTATCTGTAACCGTTGTAGTTCGCGTGCCATTAACCGACGCTCGTTGTCTACGTCTAGGTCAAGCGTGTTCGGTCGGCCGGGTGTGTGCGGATTCTCTTCTCGCCACTTGAGAAAATCTTCGATAAAATCTCTTTTGTCCGCTGGAGTCAACGCCGACATTAGCCCGGAAGGTGAGTTGTTGTTTGCTTGGATCGGATCGACAAAAACCTTGAGTTGAGGGAGCACTTCGCAACCATTTGGGTAGCTTTCTGAGAGCCGTCTATCTACCGTTGCTCTTGCGTCAATATCGTTTTCCGCGTACAGCCAGCAAGGCCACGACCTGTAAGAGCCCTTCGGCTTGATCTGAAAAACGAAGAATTTCTTCATTTCTATTGATCCTTTCGGAAGTAGTCCTGTAACGGAGAGAACACCGACGCAAAACAGCCATTGGGGTCAACCAATGCGGGCGGCCCCGATCCAATCGAAATACAGTCTGACTCGTCCAAATGATCGTGCATCACGGGAAGTGCGTCTGTGACGCTCCTACGCCTTGCTTCTATTGACTTCGCAACTTCTTCGAGTCTTTCTTGTCTCTGCAATACTTCTCCTCCGACAATCTCAAGGCATTGTTCCAACGATAGCTTGTTTCGGGTACTTCGCCTGCCGAGAGCATTCTTCGTGGGCCACAACCCTTGATGGATAACGGTTCGCAAGTCAGCCCTGCAAAACCGCTCCAACTTGCGGTAGTTGTCGGGGGCGTAGCCGCGTGACTCAAGCCATTCGGCAACCTTTGCCCTTGCATCGGTCTCACTTTCGCCAGCGATAACCAACCCCTCCCGATTCACGAACCCGCTGGAACTCCCCGAACGTGAAACGCGGCCGATAGGATGTCTTGCCCGATATGTAAACTGCCAAACCCAGAACATGCTACCTGCTCCCGTTAATTGGCTTACCGGGCACGTTGCCCTTGTGTCGTTTTGTTCCCGCCCTTACCCTCTTCTTGTGTAGCTTCCTTTCACGTTTCAGAGCCTTGCGTTGTTCTCTTTCATGGAATCGCGACATGGCTACCACCTCCACGGAAAACAAGGATCAAGTATCGCGTTTTCCGGTTGTTCGTCTTCCACACTCTTGACCACCTCAGTCTGTGCGGGCGAGAGTGCGGAAAAGAAACTGAAACTATCAAAACAGCCATTGGGGTCCACTCCGGCAGACTTCTCTACTGCCAGTCTCTCTTGCTCCGTTAGCGGGCGAATCGACTGGATAGGCCCCAACGAATCGGGAAGCCCCACAATAGTCTTACAGACCTCCACCCGATCCCCACAACCAATGACTTCCACTTGTCTTGGTTCAACGTGAATTGGAAAGCCGGGCGTCTTGGGTTAGCGGGTTGATG
>CAZJRB010000019.1:0-74183 GCA_964547995.1 uncultured Planctomycetaceae bacterium
CGACGCCCTGCCAGATCAGGTGGCTCGGGTCGAAGTTGAAGCCGAACTCCTCGCGGCCGCCGAGCGCCTCGATGGCCCGCTCGGCGGTGTACAGGTCGAACGCGATCTCCGTCGGATGGACTTCCAAGGCGAACTTCACGCCGCACTCGCCGAAAACGTCGAGGATCGGGTTGAACCGCTCGGCCAGCAGCTTGAAGCCGTCGTCGATCATCTCGGGCGTGGTTGGTGGGAAGGAGTAAATCAGGTGCCAGATACTCGAGCCGGTAAACCCGTTGACGACGTCGACCCCCAGTTTCTGGGCGGCCCGGGCGGCGTTGGCCAGCTCGGTGGCGGCCCGGGCGTTCACGCCGGCCGGATCGCCGTCGCCCCAGACGTACTCCGGCAGGATCGACTGGTGCCGCTCGTCGATGATATCCAGCACAGCTTGTCCGACCAGGTGGGAACTGATCGCGAATACCTGCATGCCGTGCTTGTCGAGCAATTCGCGTTTCTTGTCGCAATAGTCGGCCTCGGCCAGGGCCTTGTCGACTTCAAAGTGATCGCCCCAGCAGGCCAACTCGAGTCCGTCGTAGCCAAAACCGCTGCACTTGTGCGCCAACTCTTCCAACGGCAGGTCCGCCCATTGGCCGGTGAACATCGTAACCGGTCGTGCCATGTCATTTCTCCTATAGTCTGATTCTCACTAACTCGGGCGGGGCTTCTCGCAAACCGGCCGAGAATCGTCCATTACTGAGACCTCGTTAGTCTACACGTTTTCCTGAAGTCGTTATTTTGACAGATTCGCAAGGCACTGCAAGCGGGGGCCCCAAAAGCCGACCTGTGCTCAAAGTTAGAGCCGCCCTGTCCTCAGGGCGGCAGATCCAACCGCAGTGCAAACCCATCCGCGGTGGGGACACCGCGGCTCAACATTTCCTGTTTCCTTAACGTAAAAGAGGGGCGTGCCCGCCTCCTGACCAGAATGGAAGGGCAAAAGAGTCCTTCCCACGCCCCCCGAGCGTGCTATAATATCCCCAGACGCCACCATTTCTTCCCGATAATGAGTCTCCCATGCGATCAGCACGTTTCCTTCTCCTGTCGGCGGCCGCGACTCTGCTCCTGATCGACACCCGGGCCGAGGCCGCCGGCACCGTTCAATTGGAACTGTTTGGCGACGGCAGCCTCGGCTCCAACATGCTCTACCAGCAATGGGGCCGGGTGCTGAGCCAGGCCGGGATCCGGAACGTCCGGATTCGCACTCGACGAACCACCGACAAATTGGAGGTTTCGGTCCGGGGAACCGACGCGAACCCGATCTACCTGGTCACCGGGCTGATCCGGTCGGAAAACGAGCTGGTCCTGCCGTCGGGCCGCTATCGCCGCACCGATATGGGCAAGCTGAAACGCTGGCTCGACGACCTGGCCAAGCTCGGCCCGACAGATCGCCGCGAGCCGAAGGCGGCCTTCGGCCTTACCGCATCGCAGTTCGAGGAACTCCTCAACAATGCCTCGCGCCCGGTCGGGTTCTCGACCCGGGGAATGAGCCGCTCTGCCGCAGTGGACCGGCTGGGCGGCCAATTGAAATCCCCGCTGCAATTCGATCCGGGCACGCGACAGGCCTTGGGCAACGACAAGATTGCCGAAGATTTGGGCACGCTCTCCAGCGGCACGGCCTTGGCCTACATCCTGCGGCCGATGGGCCTGTGCATGGTCCCCCGCCGGCTCGGCGCCCGACCTTCGTACCGCGTGATGAAGGCCAAGAAGGATTTGGAGATCTGGCCGGTCGGCTGGGAACCGGACAAACCCGCCCGGGACGTCCTGCCCGCTCTGTACGGATTCCACAACATCAATATCCAGAACATCCCGGCGTCGCGGGCAATCGAAGCGTTCGGGAAGCTGCTGAAAGTGCCGGTGCTGTTGGACCACAACGCCATGGCACGCCACGGCATCGATCCGGCCAAGACCATGGTGAATCATCCCGGCAGCCGCACCACGTACAGTCTCGGTCTGAAGAAAGTCCTTTTTCAGGCGGGCCTGAAGTTCGAGGTCCGCGAAGACGAAGCAGGGCAAGCATTTTTGTGGATTACGACGGTCAAGCCGGTGTAACTCATGCCCCACGAAGACATCCGCATCGGAACCCTGGTCAAGGCCGAACAGAACGCGGCCGAGTATATCCGGCAGATTCTGCCGCACGGGTTCGAGAGCTTTGAACTCGTGTTCTGGCGTCACGTGGGCGAGTTGGATCTTGGCCGGTTTGCCGACGAGGTGCTTGGCGTGCCGGCTGCCGCGGGCAACACGGCGGCGATCAGCTCGTTGGGAATCTACGGTAATCCGCTGACCGACGACGCGACGGCCGCCGACTTCGGGCGGTTGATCGATGCGGCCGGGCGGTTCGGGTGCGATCTGGTCTGCGGTTTCACCGGGCGGATTCCGAACCGCCCGGTACCCGACTCGCTGCCGCGGCTGAAAGAGGTTTTTGGACCACTGGTTAAACGGGCCGAAGGCCGCGGCGTCCGGCTGGCGTTCGAGAACTGCGACATGGGCGGAACCTGGGACTGGGGCGACTGGAACATCGCCCACGCCCCGACCGCCTGGGAAATGATCTTCAACGAGTTGCAAAGCGACGCCGTCGGGCTCGAGTGGGAACCGTGCCACCAGATGGTCAGCCTGGCCGAGCCGCTGCCGCAATTGCGCAAGTGGGCCGGCAAGGTGTTTCACGTCCACGGCAAGGACGCGACCGTGCTGCACGACGTGATCCGCTGCCAGGGCATCCGGAGCGGCGAGCCGTACGTCTATCACCGTCTGCCCGGCTTCGGCGATACCGATTGGACCGACATCATCTCGATCCTGCGGCAGGGCAATTTCCACGGCTCGATCGACATCGAGGGCTGGCACGACCCCGTCTACCGCGACCGGTTGGAGATGACCGGACAAGTCCGGGCGTTGAACTATCTGAAACAGTGCCGGGGCGGATCGTTCGTCGACAATCCGGTTGTGGACTAGCCGCCGGAGTACTGAGTACGGCGAAGACCTCGCCCGTGCTGAGGAATATCGAATTCCTCATTTCCCACTTCGTGATTCCCCCGTACTCATCACTCAACATTCGCCACTCGATATTCGACATTCCCGCCGGCCCGTTGCGAACGAACAGGGCAACACCAAACAGCAGCAAACCATTCCTGTCCTTGCCTACCATTTCCCTTCCGCCCCGACCGGCTTCAGCCACCCGTCGAGAGAGAGGGTTCCGGCGCCGCGGTCGAAGGCTTCGAGTTCGATCTCGTCGCCCTCCCGGAGTCGGCCATAGTTTTTCATAATTCGTTCTCTGTGATGCGGGCGTAGGCCGTTGAGGTTGAGCGTTATGACCTGCCCGACGGCCTTTTGGGGGTTCTCTGCTTTGTTGCCCTTCCACACCTTCATGATCTTAGAAACTTCGAAGACAAGCGAGGCGTCGCGTTTTTCGAGGAGCCGTCCGGTCATCATCCCTTGAAATCCCCTCATCTCGGCGCGAATACCTTCGCGCCGCTCGCCGTGCCTCGGCATTTCCCCGTGCTTCGGGCCCTCTCCGTGTTCCGGCTTTTCGGCGGATCGGATTCTCTCGATATCCACGACGCGCCTCCGCGCTTCCCAAAGCCACTTCACCCGCACCTCATCGCCGACGTTCACTTGAGCAATGGCGTGCAGGGCGCGCTTGTCGGGCCCCCCGCCCGCACTGGGCATTCCCCCGACCCAATTGGGAATATAGCGTTCCGTCGGGCCCTTTTCCGGCTTGAGGTCAATACTGTCCTTGTCCTTTGCCATGATTGTCCCTTGAATGACCCCGCCCTTTGTCGACGGAAGAACCACCTTGACACCCATGATCCGGCGTTCCTCCTCTTGCTGCTTCCAGGCAACTTGAACGAGGTTCGTGACGACAAGTTGCTTCATAGCTGCCAGCGCCATCGGGTCGGGGACTCCGCCTCGCGAGAACGGCAAGTAGCGTCTTGCTTCGCCTTCACCCTCGGCCTTGACTTTAATCCAGCCTTCGCCCTTGGCTACGAGAATTCCGGTAACGACGTTTCCCTGCCGCGGTGTTTTGCGCGACGGTCGAGGGGACCGCCTTGGCGGCGGCTGCGCATCCGCGGTCGCCAAGGCAAGCCACGACTGGCCGTTCGCCGTTGCGGCAATCGTCTCCTCCAGGTCCTTCAGCCGTTTTTCGATCTTGACCTTCGAGAGCCCCGTGATTCCCTTCGCTTGCGCCTTTTCGTAGCAGTCGGCCGCATGTCGCATCAACGGCGACTTCTCCTCGCCCTTCTTCTTTTCGGCGAGATCCCACCAGGCGTCGCCGATCCTAGCGAAATCAACTGCAGAAGGGGACGGCGTCTCCAATTCCCGCTTCGCCGCTTCCTTGAACTCGGCATCCGTACCCTCGACCAGGAAGAACAGACCGTCTTTCCAGTTGTTCTCGACCATGCAAAGCCAGCGTCCGACCGCAAGACTGGCGTCCTTGTCGGCCGGGTTGGCCTCGATGGCCGTCCGTGCCTTCTTATACTCCTGGTAGTTCTCGCCCAGTTTGCGGAGTTCGGTCCGGCCTTGGAGCAACTGTTTTCGATACTTCGATCCGCCGGGGCGCTGGGCGGCGGCGTAGAGCGCGTCGACCATTTGCAGCGCCAGGTCGTAGCGATGCACATCCATAATCTGCCGGAGCACCGTACCCGCGCCTTCCATCAACGACGCGATCTTCTCGGGCGTCTTGGCATTCCGGGCGAACCTCTGAAGCATCGTCACCTTGACGTCCATGGGCTTGATGTCAAACCGGCGTTCGATGGCGTCGATTGCCCGGAGCATCAAGCCGGCGTCCCCCCCGTCGCACGCCAATTCCATGGCCTTCCGCAGCAGGACGAATTCCTCGTTGGGTTTGCTTCTTGCCTCTTTGCTCAGATTATACAATTCCTTGGCCAGCGCGATCTGCTCTTCGGGCTTCTTGGCCGCCTCAAAATCAAATATCTCGCCCAGTTTCTTGGTGATCTCTGCCTGGACGGCGGGAGAGGGTACGGGCTGTTTCGACGTTGCCGACGGCAGTACGTCCTGTGCCGACACAACGCCGAACCATGCCGTACCCACAATCAGCAGCACCACGGTCCACGCGGTGAGTCTGCTGGCCGTGCGGCGAACGGCACCGCGTGTTGACGATGATTCGACAGCCGAAATCAACGGTTGTCGACGACTAGCTCTAAATGTGTTTGACATGATTGTTCTCCCGATTTTGTGCCTAATTGCTCAACACACCGGTTGAATCTGCCCGGGCAGAAAGGGCGCCGCCCGGCGCCCCGGTGTCAGTCCCTTGCCCCTGCCTTCTTCAACGATTCGTTGACGGACAGGACCGGATCGCCGCGGTCGAAGGCCTCGAGCTCTATCAGGTCGCCTTCCTTGAGCCCTCTATAGTTCCTCATGAGTCGCTCCCTGTGATGGGCGCCGATCCGGGTGAGGTTAAGGGTTATGGTTTGCCCGACGGCTCCTTGTGGATTCTCCGCCTTGTTGCCCTTCCATAGCCGCATGATTTTATCCACCCGGAATACGAGCAAGCCGTCGCCTTTCTTGACGAGTTTTCCTCGCATCATTCCTTGAAACCCATTGAGCCCGGCGGGAATGCCCTTTCGCGGCTTTTCGGACCGCTCGGGCGGATCGGTTTGACCGAAGCCCAGTTTCTCGTTTTTACCCTCCGCCTTCCTCAACCATTCGGTGACGGACAGGACCTCATCGCCGCGGTCGGAGGCCTCGAGTTCAATTTGGTCGCCTGGCCGGAGTCCCGCGTAGTGTTTCATGATTCGTTCCCTGTGATGGGCGGGAATTCGTTTGAGGTTGAGGGTAATGGTTTTTCCGACGGCCCTTTGAGGATTCTCGGCCTTATTGTCTTTCCATACCTTCCCGATCTGATCCACCCGGAATACGAGCGAGGCGTCGCCTTTCTTGACGAGCTTTCCCCGCATCATCCCCAGAAAACCCTTCAGCTCGTCGGGAATGCCCTTTTGCGGCTTCTCCGGCCGCTCGGGCGAATCGGCGGCGGACGTTTCCGCGCGGTGTTTGACCGCGACGTCCATCACGCGTTTTCCCTCCGGTATTTCCCACCTCAGCGCGACCCGGTCGCCGACTTTCGCGGCCGCGATTTTCTTGAGGATACCGCGGTCTAGGCCGCCACCCTGTGCCGGCATGCCGCCACGCCACGGCGGAATAAACCGCTGGGGCTTTCCTCCCTTGGGGGTGACCTCGATCCATTTCTCGCCCTTTGCGGTGACGATTCCCTCGACGGTCCCATGCCCGCTGATGTCTTGGATCCACTTCTTTCCCTCTTCCTCAATCCAGGCGACGTTTACCCGGTCGCCCGCGAGCAATTGGGAGACTTCCCGCACGACAAGCCTCTTGGCCTTCGGAGCGTGGAAGGTGACCTCTTTGTTGGGGCCGACTTTCAGCGTGAGCGTGAAGTCGGTCGTCGCAACGACGACGCCCTGGGTACCCGGCTTGTCACCGGCAAAGGCCCGGCTGGCGCCTTGCTCCAGGATAGCGGGGGAATCGCCCAGGTTGCACATAACCATACCGGACAAAACAGCAACCTTTACGAGCACCTTTCTGGTTTGATTGTTCATCACGTCTTCTCCTTCTTTTGAATGATTGGGATACTCGACAGTTGTGTCGAACTCCGTGCCCTTTACCTCAACCGGCCCAAGCGGCGTCAATACGGCAAACGCCCCTCGTTTCGGCCGAATCACACTGCGAACCCTGCCCTCGTGAAGCTCGACGGCCTCGTTGTGTGGTTCTCCCCTGAGGGTCACCTCGGCGCCGGGCTCGATTCCGAGTTCGCAATACCCTCCCAAGGTTACGCTCGCGCCGCCATCCCCGGCGATCAGCCGATCGCCCCGTTGAAGCGGCGACGACCGATCCGGCGGGCCTTCCGCACCGAGCACGCGGAAGTTGCCCCGGGCCTGCGGCCCCGGATAACTCCCCGGCGACAGCAGCCACCCGACGAGTGCGACCAACACGGCGGCGGCAGCGGCAACGGCGACGAACCTGTACCTCGTAGCACGCTTCGTCGGGGCGCGACCCGACACGGCTCTCTGCTTCCCTTGGAGCACTGCCTTGGCCAACAACCGTTCTCGCGACCGGACCATTACACCGGCATCCTTCGGCCGCAAGTGATCGAACAGGGCAGCCTCGAATTGCAGATAGGCCATTGCCTCATGACAGCCCGGCTCCTGCTCGAGCGACGTGATCAGACTTCTCACGTCGGCATCGCTCAGTTGCTCGCCGTCCAAGGCGAGATCGAGAATCGCAAGCCAGTCGCCGCTCATGAGACGACTCCTTTCGCCAATGCGGCCTCGACACACGCTTTGAGGTGTTGCCGGATTCGGAAGAGCTGTACGCGCGCGGTGGCCGCATTGAGGTTCTCGCGTTCGGCGATTTGAGTGATTTGAAGTCCCTCCTCGTACCTTGCCGCGACAAAACGGCGAGCAGCGGGGGCAAGTTTGCCCAGGCAGTGCTCCAACGCCGCCACGAGTTCGGCCATCGCAGCGGTTTCCGACACGTCGTCCGCCTCTGCGGCCAGTTCATGAAGCCGATCGGCCAAATCCTGTGGAAGCTTCTGCTTGTCGCGCCACCAGCCCCGAACCAGGTTGCGGACCACGCCCCGGAGCCACCTGCCGAGGTCACCGATCGGATGCTCTCCGTCGGCCAACCGATCGAAGGCCGCAAGGAAAGCCTGGTGCAGAATGTCTTCCCCGTCCGCCGATCCCCCGGTCAACAGCGAGACATACGACCAAAGCGCCTCGTAGTGCTGATTGACGATCTTCTGGAATGTCTTCTGTAACTTGGAAATGGCTTGGGCTCCCGTACACCGAGGTCACAGCCCTTATCAAGACCCGTGCTTATTATAATTGTGTGACGGCGCGGCAAAACGTTTCAAGATTCCCCCGTCCGACTCTCCGTGCCAAAGACAATCCGGCTAGAATCACCGAAAAGCAAGGTGCAGATGCCCTATACGAAGGGGGGGTCGATCACCCAAAGAACGGGTTGCGAGGAAAGAGCCCTTCTGTTTTCCGCCCATCAACCCGTTTCCGAAGGAGCAAGCGTACCGTCGACCGCACGGGGCAGATGCCCGACGATCATCGCGATTGCCCGGGCGGCCGGCACCATGCCGTACAAATTACAAACCGGCGGAGGTTACCCGGGTCATTCTGCATGAAGAGACCCGGCAACCTATAATTAAATAGGGCAGCCGAGTTGCTTTTCTGCGTTTTGCGCGAGGGTGCGGCGGGAAGTGTCATGTCCAGCCCTGCTGCATTGGGGTACGCCTTCAGGTGTTGGATTTGCGGTTGAAGGTACGCGCTACCCCCAACTCGGTTCGATAGGAGGATAGAGAGATGAGTGAGGGGACTATCCGAGGTCGAGTGCTGTTGGCCGAAGACGAGCCTGATATTCAGCGTCTAATCGAGCTGATCTTGAGCAAGGCCGGGCTCGAAGTCGATTTGGCCGATGATGGTAACGCCGCTTGCGAGATGGCACTGGCATCCCAAGCGGAAGGAAGGCCCTACGACCTGATCCTGATGAACATGCTGATGCCGGAACTCAACGGCTTCGAAGCCACGCGCCGGTTGCGGCAAAGCGGCTGGAAGGGGCCGATCATCGCGCTGACCGCCTACGCGATGCCCGACGACTGCGACAAGTGCCTCCAGGCAGGTTGCGACGATTACATCTCCAAGCCGGTTGATCACGAGGACCTGTTGGCTGCGGTCGCGCGGCACTTGGGATAGACCGCGGCTGTCGATATGTGTAAGCGGCGACCGAAGAATAGCTTTCCGATTTGGATTGAAAGTGGGGGGCACCCGCCCCCGGCACTTGGCTCGTTCGGCTATGAGCCGGGGGCAGGTGCCCCCCTCCTTATATTCTTGAATCCTTATCGAACGGTGCTAAGCGGGCCGTCTGACGTGGCCGAAATCGAGCCGGCCCCTACTTGTCCACCCCGTTCCCGTCTGCTATATTTCCGCCAAGCATGATCCGTGCAAGCTTGCGATCCTCCATGCGCAAGATGGCATTTACTCCTCGGGGGGAGGCGACCATGGCGGACGAATCGGCCTCCAACTTGCCGGAACAGGTCGAGGCTTTGCGGCGCCGGGTGGAAGAGAAGTCCGGCTTCCTCTGTGTCATCCATGAAATCCGCTCGCTCCTGACGGCGATTCTCGGGTATGCCGACTTGCCGGCGTCCTCGGATATCTCATCGGCCGAGCGAGATTCGTATTTGCAGGTCATCCAACACAGCTCGGAGAATCTGCTTGCCCTGATCGGCAACATCCTCGACTTTTCCAGGATCGAGACGGGTGGGATCGCCATCGAGAAATCAGATTGTTGTCCCTACCGCGTTCTCGACGAAGTAGTTTCACAACTGCGTCCGCGGGCAGCGGAGCAAGGGCTCGATTTCGAGGTCCAGCACGTTCCGCCGTTGCCAAAGACAATCCGCACCGATCCCGCCCGGTTGCGCCAAATCTTGGCAACACTGATCGGCGGCGCAGTCGATCACACCCGGCAGGGAAGTATCTGCGTCACCATTCGGTGCATTGCTGACGGCGATCTCCTCCGGATGCAGGTGGAGATTGCGAACACGGGTATCAGCCTCACGCCCGAGGAAAAGGCGGGCCTGTTCGAGCCTTTTCGCCGACCGGGTGCAACAACCTCGCATAGATTCGCCGGAATGGAATTGAGGCTGTACGTTTCGAAAAGGCTGGCCGAAATGCTCGGCGGCGACATCGAAGTGGAAAACCGGCCCGGTGAAGGGTGCCTCTTTACGCTGACCATCGATCCCGGGCCGCTCGAAGGGGTGGGAATGCTCCGGTCGCCGCCCGTGTTTCTGCCGCGCCGATGCCGGCCGGCGGAATCCGGCCGGGCTCCGATGCTGCACGGAACGATCTTGTTGGCCAAAGACGACCGAAACCTGCGAGGGCTGCTTCAAATGGTCTTGTCGAAGGCCGGGCTGGAGGTCGATCCGGCTGAGAACGGCCGCGTTGCCTACCAAAAGGCCTCGGCTTCCACAACGAAAGGAAACCCTTACGATCTGATCCTCATGGACATTCAGATGCCGGAGCTGGACGGGTACGAAACCGCGCGGCGGCTCCGCCGGGACGGTTGGCCCGGCCCGATCGTCGCCCTGACGGCCCACGTCCTGCCCGGCGACCGGCAGAAATGCCTCGACGCCGGCTGCAACGACTACATTCCCAAACCGGTCGATTGGACAACACTATTGAACACCATTGCCGGGCATCTGGGGCAAGAAGCTGTTTCGGCGGAACCGCCGGCATCCGAAGAAGAATTGCCCGGCGACGGCTCCAAGCCGCTGGGGAACGGTTTCATCAACGACGACACGATGGCCGATCTGCTCGACGCCTTTGCCGCCGAACTGCCGGATCGGGCAACCAGGATCGAGAATGCCTTGCGGGACGGGGATTTCCGGCACCTGGACCATTTCTCCCATCAACTCAAGGGCGCCGCCGCCGTGTACGGTTTCGACCGGATCGCGATGGCCGCCGATCGCGTTCACAAGTTGGCCGGATCGAGCAGCGACCACGAGCAACTCCCGGCCGCCGTCGACAAGCTGGTCGATCTGTGTAGGCGGGCCCAGCAAGGCTGTTAAGGGCCCTACGGCGTCGTCGATCGGGCGAAATCACGTAGCGCCAAGACGTTTGCCTCCGGCGTCTTGCGAGGGATTTCGCAGCCGGCGGCAACGATGTAAGGATCCCCCGCCCGGCAATGGCACTCGGCAATCGCCCCGGTGATCGACTCGGGTGTTCCATGGAGCAATACGGCAACCGGGTCGATGTTGCCGGCCAGCACCGGCCCGGAACCGATTTCCTCGCGTGCCTTCGACAGGGGAACCATCCAGTCGATATCGATCATGTCACAGCCGAGTTCTCCGATGCCGGACAGGATGGAAGTGATGTTTCCGCAGATGTGCAGCCGGATTTTGGCGCCCATCTCGTGCAACCCGTCGAACATTCTCTTTTCGTAGGGGAGGACAAACTCTTCGTAGAATTGTGGCCCGATTAACGAGGCGGCGGCGTCGCCAACCCCCATGATGTCAATACCCGCCTCGATTTGTGCCTTGGCGAATCGCAGTTCCATCTCCAGGATGAAATCGAACAGATCGCGGACGAACGCGGGATCGTCGAAGAAATCGAGCATGAGGGTGTTGATTCCCCGCAGGTCGGCCGCCTCGGCACAAGGACCTTCGATCCAGCCTTCTATGAGTTTCTCCCCACCGATCTCCTCTTTGAACAGGGCGGCCGCTTTAATGCGGTCGTGCATCCGGCCGCCGCCGAGGGGATCGGGAATCTTCAGTCCGGCCAGCGTCTTCTTGTCCGCCAGAAGTGCATTGCCCTCGTCCACGGCCGGCGGCTGATCGTCGAAGAACTTGATTGCCGCCCCGCAGTCGGCCGCCTCCCGTGTCGGATCGGAAATGCACGAGACGTAATCGAAATCGAACCGCTCGGCCGTCAGGATTTGGGCCTCGACCAGCGTGCGGTGGTCGCTCGCGTATTTCCCGTACTCTACCCCGAGCCGGTCGCCGGCAAACATCATCGTAATCGGCATCAGCGGCAGGCAATCCGGCGTTCGGCCTTCCAGCAGGGCCAGGCATCGCTCGCGGCCGTTCATATTGGTTTCCTTCCGATCGAGAGGATTTGTTGACGCTTTTTGGCGGAGGATTATACAGGTACCAGCGTTCCGGCACCAGTGTTGCCGTCAGTTGGCAGGACGATTGACTCGGATCAACCGACCGTGAAGGTCAGCGGTCGCCTCGACAGCGTCATGGATACTGGCCGCCTGTCTGGCAAATTGGCCGTCGACGGTGTAAGCGATGATCCCCGCATGATTCGGCTGCCGGCGATGAAGGCGGATGAAGTGTTTTCGGTTGAGGGTCAACACGGCTCGATCGTCGGCGACGGCGAGTTGAAGCACATCTTCGTCAGGCGTCCGCTGCTCAGCCTTGCCGGTTTCCTGAATCGTCACGACGTCATGCCCGAGACGGCGCAGCTCCTCCACGACGGGAACGGGAAAGTTCTCGTTGGCGTACAACCTGGCCATCCGCTACGCCTCCTCGTTCTCTCGTATCTGCTGCTGGATTTCGCTTCGGTGAACGCGCACGTAAGCCCAAGCGGCAGCCAGGTCCTCCGCCCGCAAAGTCGGGTAGCTCCGCAGGATATCGGCTTCACGAACTCCCTGCCGTCGCAACTGTTCCAGGACCCAAACGGGAATCCGGGTGCGCACGATGCAAGGCTCCCCGCCGCACACTCCAGGCGTGCTTTCCACACCGGGGAACGAGTCACCCAGGTCCTGGACGATCCGCTGTAGCAGACTCGCCTTCTCGGCTCGCGAGAGCGATTCCAGCTCCCTTTCAATATCCTCTAGCTTGGGCATATTGAGTTCTCCATCGTCCGTTTTGCGTGGGGTCTTATAGCGGTCAGTATAGGTTTTACCCCCCGGAAAGTCAAAGAGAATCTGCCGGGCTGCTAGCCGGCGGGTCACCCTCAGGCCGGTTTCTCGATCTTGCTCGCTTTCACGATGCTGTCGTTGAAGCTTGCCGCCACCTGATGCCCCGGCTGGACGACCAGGAAACGCTTTTCGTCCCACGGTCCGTCCACGAGGCTTTGCAGCAAGTCCATGTTCCCTCGGAGTTTTTCGAAAGTCCAATTGTGGTCAGCCGCTTCCACGCGAGCCTGTCGTTCGAACCGGTCGTCCGGTTCGATTCCCATCTCAATGAACGTCAACCCGCTGTAGTTGCGGGTCAAGTCGGACAACTGCTCGTGGAGGAACTTTGCGTTGCTTTCGCCGTACTTCTCGACGAGTTGCCGATAGGTCATGTTCATGCCGCTTTGATCTTGGATGGAACAGAACGGATGGGCGAGCTGAGCGAGTCCGTCGCCGCGTTCGATCCAGCCGCTCGTCTTGTAGTAGACCCCGGGATGGGTCTCGAAGTACTCAAGGTAGCGCTCTTTGCTGCCGAGGAAGAGCGTGATGCAATCGTGTGCGCGTGGCAGAACCAGGGGAATCGTCTCCGCCGTCAATCCTGCCACCCCGTTGCTGCACAGCCCATAGCCGAAGAGGATCGCATCGTACTGGGACTCGTCCACGGCATTCACCACGTCGCGCAAGCGCGCGGACATGCCGGCCTGACCGATGTCGTGCAGTCCCTTGGGCAGGAACTCGACGTCCACGCGGTTGACCGATCGTGAAACGGCCGCACAGATTTCGCGGTACAAGATTTCGCAGGCAATACACTTCAGTCGCACGTCTTAGCTTTCTTCGGGTGTGGAGACGAACCGGTAGCCGGCATCGCGGATCGTGAGGAAATGGCGGGGGTTGGCCGGGTCGGGCTCGAACGTCTTGCGGAGCCGGCGGATGAACTGGTCGGGCGCCCGGGTGTGTAAGTTGCCGGGCATACCCCATACGTTTTTGAGCAATTCGGTCCTCGGGATTACCCGTCCCTCGTTGCTCACGAAGTACTGTAGCAAGGTCATTTCCAACCGGGTCATCCGGGCGGGCTCGCCGGCGATTGTAACCTTGAACGTTTCGAAGTCGATTTTCGCTTCCCCGAATTCGTACGACTTCACTTTTTCGGTTACGTCCGAGCGTTGCTTCTCCGGGCCGTGGCGCCACTTCAGCAGGTTCTTCACCCGGGAGAGGAATTCGTCGAGATCGAACGGCTTGGTCATGTATTGATTTGCGCCGACATCGAAGCCGCGGGCGCGGTCTTCGCTAAGGGTTCGGGCACTGAGGATCAGTACCGGCAGATCCCTTTCGGCGGCGCGCAGCGCCTCGCAGACCGCATAGCCGCTCATACCCGGCAGCATCAGGTCGAGGATCACCAGATCGATATCGCCGGGGTTTGCCTCGATCAGTTTCATCGCCGACGGCCCGTCGCCGGCGATGGTCACCCGGTACCCCTCCGCATCGAGATTGTACTTAATCCCGGTAGCCAGGTGTTTCTCGTCTTCGACAACCAGGATATGCTCTCGATCGGCCATGGTCAGGCCCCTTACCCGACTGCCGCGGCGCCGGGGAGTTGGACTTCGAAAACGGTACCGGTTCCATTGTCTCCGTCACGGACTTTCACGCGGCCGTGGAGCCGGCGGACGAGTGTGTGGACTATGTGCAACCCCAATCCGGTTCCGGGTTTTTCGCGTTCGAGCTCGAGCCCCAGTCGGACGAACCGGCCGAAAATCTTCCGGCGCAACTTGGTGGGGATTCCGCGGCCGTTATCGCTGACTCGCGTGATGGTCTGTCCCTCGGCGGTTGGCCGGAGCATCACCTCGACCTCCGGTTCTGTGCCGGCATACTTGACCGCGTTGTCGATCAGGTTCCGGAAGATCATTTCAATATCCGCCCGCCGGGCTCGCACCGTACAGGGCTCCAAATCGAGACGCACAACCGACAGGGGCACGCGATAGCGCAGGCAAACCGTCTCGGCACACTCGCGCAGAAGATCAGGCATGGCCACCTCGACCACTTCTTCATCATCTTTGCCCACCGAGTCGAGCCTGCCGGCGTCGAGCATCTGGTTCGTCAAGTGGTCAAGCCTTTCTATGTCTTCGAGCATGAAGCGGTAGAACTCGCCCTGCTCCTGTTCCCCCACACGGCGGCGGTGGAGCGTTTGCAGATAGAGCTTCATCGACGCAATAGGTGATTTCAACTCGTGCGTAACACTGTCGATGAAGTTCGATTGCCGCCGGCTGAGGTTAATGGCCTTGATCGACAGGACCAAGTACAGCACCACGCCCACCAGGAGCAGGACGATAAACGTGGTTCCCACCGGGAGCAGCGTCCAATAGAAACCCGCGTACCTAGTCCCCCATGCCCCAAATACCGCCAGAAGCACCCACCCGACCGTCAACACGACCAGCAGGACGATCATCACAATCGCCAGGGTAATCGGCAATCCCAATGGGCGGCGTACGGGCATGGTAAGTCGGCTATCCGTCGGGCCGGAGCGAGAAGGTTCCTGATGTTCAATCGGTCAATGATAATAAGGATAACAAATTGCGGTGCGAACCGTCAAGGAGGGGGGGAACCCCTCCTGCCTCAAGGCGTATTTGCCTGCATTCTCCCCACAATCGTTACAGTTTCACTTTCGAAAGCAAGCAACAACTACAAATCTCGGGGGAGATGGGTGTCCGGCGTGCTCCGGGCTAATGCTGTCCGCAAAATCGGTCGATGCGTTATAGGGGGAATAGTCGTTACATTCCTAACCACCCGTCGAACCCTAATGATTGAGTAAATCCTAACCACCCTCTGAATCCTTACGGCCAATACAGCCGTTATAAGAGATACGGACTATGATCAAATACTCTCTCTGCACGGGTTTTCTCGCCGCTCTTGCTGTCTTCTCAGTTGGCGCGCGTGGGGCAACGGGGCTGCCGCCTCGGCAGCCCGGTGGTATAGATCTCTCGGGGGAGACGGCTTCGCTTGGGCGCGTATTCCAATTCCTCGACGTGTCGTCGCCGACCTTTCTGCAAAACTCCAGGTCGCCCAATCCCGGCCATGCTTGGACACCTCCGCCCGTGCAACGAATCGCCTCGCGGCAGGTGCCCAAAAAGGGACACAATGTGTTCCAAACGATCTTCCAACGGAAACCCCGCGGCAGGTCGATTGCTTTCCCATGGACAAACACCAATTCAAAGCCCGCCTTGCCCGGACTCCCCCAGGTTAAATTGACACCTCCTGTCGTGGAGTTCCAGCCCACCCCAGCGATGCTAGAACCACCCGCCGTGCGATCGGTCTATGTCGCCGCCAAACCGGAGCCTCCCGTCGAGCCGGAGCCCACTCCATCGGTGTTAGAACCACCGGCCATGCGATCGGTCTATGTTGCCGCCAAACCGGAGCCTCCTGTTGTGGAGTTGCAGCCCACTCCAGCGGTACTGGAACCACCCGCCATGCGATCAGTCTATGTTGCCAAACCGGAGCCGCCCATCGTCGAGCCGGAGCCGACGCTGCCCAATTCGGAACCGTCCATTGTCGAGCTGGAGCCGACTCCATCCGATTCGGAACCTCCCATCGTCGAACCGGAGCCGACGCTGCCCAATTCGGAGTCCCCCATTGTCGAGCCGGAGCCGACGCTGCCCAACTCGGAGCCCCCCATTGTCGAGCCGGAGCCGACGCTGCCCAATTCCGGGGGCGCCGAGTCAATCCCTGCTGCGGCCGACCCCGAACTCACCGCCAACGATAAAGACAATCCCGTCTGCAAACCCCAGACCGTTCCCACCCCTGCCGACCCGAAGTCGCGTGTGGCAATGTCCCAGCCCATGCCAGCGATGCCGTCGCCGGCGCCCACGCCAGTAGAAGATCCGCTTGGTGAGGACGAGAACCCGTTCAAGGCCGAGGACATTTCGGAGGACGACTACGAAGCTGCCAGTGAATCTGCACTCAAAGGTTTCCCGTGTTGCGGCCCTTGCGGAGACTGGTGGATTCGGGGCGACTATCTCCTTTGGTGGACGAGCGGAAACCGTCTGCCGCCGCTGGTGACCACGAGTCCGACCGCCGTGGATCCGCCCGGAAACCTGGGTGATCTGCGGACTACGATCCTATTCGGCAATGAAAGGGTGAACACGGAGGCCCGGTCGGGCGTCCGTACGCGGATGGGCCACTGGCTTGACGCCGATTACGAGTGGGGTGCGGAGGCCGAGTACTTCTACCTGGGCGGCAACACAACGGAATTCTTCGCCCAGTCGGTCGGCAGCCCCGTCCTCGCCCGGCCCTTCTTCAATGCTAACTTTCCTCCTCCTCCTACTCCTCCTCATATCCCTCCTCCGCCTGTCTCGCCTTACTATGCCTCGGTAACGGTGGCTTACCCTTTCCTGGGGAATAACATCATAAGCGGAGCAGGGGAAATCGACATACGCTCCGTCGAGGAACTCCACTCGGCGGGCGCCTGGGTGCGTCGCGGATTCTACGAGGGCGCCCCGCTATGGACGCCCATCGCGCGGTGTCCGTGGGACTGCCTCCGGTTGGATTGGACGGCCGGGTACCGCTACTTCAACCTCGGGGACAACCTCTCGATTCGTGAGACCGAAATATTCACGGATCCCAGGTTTCCGCTTCTGCTGGGAACGGTGTTCTTCCTCCAAGACTCGTTCCGTTGCCGAAACCAATTCCATGGAGGCGAGCTTGGACTGATTGCCTATCTCGAGCGCGGCCGGTGGTCGCTGGAGTTGACCGGCAAGGTAGCGATGGGGAGCAATCGCCAGGTCGTGATGATCAACGGGGCTACGATCGCCGCTCATCCGGGTTCCCCCACCGTTTACTTCCCCGCAGGAATTCTTGCCTTGCCGTCGAACATCGGCACCCACGTCAGCAACCGCTTCTCGGTCATTCCGCAGCTTTCGGCAGAAATCGGCCACCAGCTCTCGCCGCACGTCCGGACACATTTCGGCTACAATATCCTTTACTGGGGAAGCGTTGTACGGTCGGGTGATCAGATCGATTTGAACATCAATCCTGCACAGTTTCCTCCCGACACGGGCACTGATCCGCCGCCGTATGTCCCGTTCCGCCAATCGGGCTTCTGGGCCCACGGCTTCAACGCCGGTCTCGAAGTGCGGTACTGAATCGAGACGGTAAGAGCGGCCGGGCCCGCCCTCCCTTCTTATACGTCCGTCCACAGGCCGTCGAACTGGAACAGGAAATCGATCATCTCGACGTGCTTTGTGTCGTTTCCGCCCTTGGTGGAGGATGCCTCGACCCAATCGAAGCCGCCGATCGAGATATCGCTCAGGCCGAAGGACAACAGGGCCCAATCGTCGCTCGCGGTGAGATGGTCGTCTCCGAGCGAATCGAAGAGCCACGCCCGGTCCTCGCCTCCGCCGGAGGCATCGGCTTCGACAGAATCGAAGAACTTGGCCTGGTTGCAGTACGTGGCGCCGGACAACACGGCTTCGCCGAGCGAGCCGCGGAAGACGTCGTCCTCCTCCGAATCGAACAACTCGGCCACATCGTGGCCGCCGAGCGAGGCGTCGCCCCGAATCTCCTCGAACTGCCTGACCCGGTTGACGTAGCCGTCGCCCTGCATGCCTCCTTCGACGGGCGAGGCGTAGAAGGTGTCGTCGTTTTCGGAATCGAAGAGCATGGCAATGTCATAACCGCCGGCGGGTGCAAAGGCATGGACCTCTTCAAAATACCTCACCAGATTGGAGACGCCGTCGCCGGCCCCGTCCCGGTACAACGCGGTCTCGGTCGGCGTGGCCCGGAGAATATCGTCGCCGGGCGAATCGTAGATCCTCGCGGTGTCGTGACCGCCTGCCGTGGCAAAAGCGTTTATCGAATTGAAGGAGGTCGCCTTCACGGAGAAGCCGTCGCCGGTCAACCGGGCGTATCTTGGCGCGGTAACGAGCATATCGTCGCCGGGCGAGTCGTAGAGGTTGGCGGTATCGTTGCCGCCGCCCCCGTCTGCTTCGACCGACTCGACCGCCGCAAAGTTGACGGCCCAGCTCTCGCCGATGAGCACCCCCGCATTCGCCCACAGTTCGAGCGTCTCGTCGCCCGCGGAGCCGGTCAGGATCACCGTGTCTTCGCCACCCAGACCGTCGAACGAAAGGGTGCTGACGGACGGATCAACGGCCACGGCAACACCGTTGACCGTCAAGACCGAGCCGTCGAGGGTCTCTGCGGCGACGAACTCGAACCGATCGTTGCCTTCGGTGCCCTCGAACATCACGACGCCGCTTTCCGTGATGCCCTCCGGGGGAATCGGGCCTGGGGGAAGTGGAAAGGGATCCCAGCCGATCCCCGACATGAAAATCGTTTTCGAGAGCCACGCAGCCGCGTAGTCCGGGCCGCGGGCCGCATTGGCGGCAAGGATCGCGTCGATAGCGAAGTCGACGCCGGGAACAACAGGGTCAACGCCACCGGAGTTCATGAGCAACACGACGCTGTCGACCTGCGTGAAGTCCAATAGGGGGTCGATATTGGTGAAGTCAGTAAACGGGCGATATTCCGAGAATGGAACAGTGCCGTCCGAGTACTGGAATACCCTGTACGGCGGCGGCGTGACAGTTCTTGCCGCAGCATCGGTAACCGTGATTGTATACTCGATGCTGCCCACAAGCCCCGGACCGGGCGACGGGACTTGCATCCAGTCGAACTCAATCCGGAAACCTTGATTGCCCGCTAGAGTAACCAGGTCGTGGATCGCACCATCGTCATACGTCAATCTTGCCTGAGTACTATCAGCCCCTCCGAAAGTGTACAGACCGTCGCCGCTCGCCATCGTACCGATCGTCCCGGCAGCACGAACCGGAGAGACGGGATTGGTCACGTTAACCCATAATTCCCGGTCTGCGAATTCGTCCCCCGGATTCCATGACGGAAGCGTTAAGGGGTTGTCGCGGTAAAGAGGCGGGGGAGGGGGCGGAACGGGCGCAGGGGGCCAGTCTATGATCGCGTAAGAGTCGAATGGATTCGGCACGTCAAAATCGTCGATGAACAGCATCCCAGTCGTCACAACCACGCCATCAACCACGGTGAACGTGTCCGGATTGGCTCCGGCGGTAATGAACGCGCCGGGCGGAACTGCCTCAATGTAGTACGTGGTCCCGCCGCCGAGATCAACCAGCGGCGCGTCGCCCGGATCATCGGGGTACTGGTAGCTGCCGCCTACCAGGCTCATCGTATCCGCCGGGACCGTCAAAGCCGTGCCATACGGGGTACCGCCGTAGGTGCCTTGGTATATATTGATCGTAACCGGTTGCGCCTGGGGCGGCACCGTCCACGGCGGATCGCCGGTGATAATCCCATTGTAGTCCACATCCTCGTACACCATCCCGCTAATCGAGGCGAGCAGGTTTCGCTGCTCGCACCGCTCAAACCGAAGAAGCCGAGACTCTAAGGCCCGCACCCGGCTGCCGCGGCCGTGATCCTTGACCGAAAGACCCCGGAAAGGAGAAGTGGCGGAAGAGCAAAGTTGCCGAAATCGTCTGTGCATCATTGTTGTCGTCTCTGGAAGTTGTCACCATTCTCGGTCGGCGGAAGAGTTGCCAAGGGGGGCAAATCCGTGCCGCGGTCACTATTCCGCCGAGGCGGCATCGTGCCAAATCTCACCGCTTTCGCCGATAGAATCCGTACGCGGCAAAAACGGCGATTCCCAGCCCGAGCATCGCCAAGGTCGACGGCTCCGGCACGGCTGCTATCCGGTCCAACGCAAAGTCTACGTTGGGTATCCCGTCAGCATTGAAAAAGAAAAGTAAACTGTCTATTGCCCCAAAGTCCGCACTTCCCTGCTGCGTGAATTCGGTGAAGGCAACCGAAAGCGTCGTAGGAGTGGATGAATTGACTGCATAACCCCACCAACTGAGCGAGCCGCCGGTCGGACTGGTCGCGACAATCCCCACCTGTAAACCCCGCGGATCGACTCCGTCCGTGGAAGCGAAGTTCAACACGAGGCGATCGTTTCCGCCTGCGCGCAGGTTGAAGCCGGTATCCGGATCCCCATCGTTGTCCATATCCCTGGCATTGTTCACCTCCAACTGTATCGGATTGTAGACCGGGGGTCTCAGTTGCAGAGGATCGGGCGACATCGCGACGCCGTTGCCATCAACTTGACTGTCAAAATCAGATCCATCGTACTGCAACGTCAATCGCGACCCCGCACGGCCGGCCGTTGCGATCTGGAGCAGACTCTGACCCGAATAGTCGCTGCCGTACATGGATATAACGGACAGGGGCTCGGCCGTGCCGAGTGTCTCAACCCACATATCGCGTTCCCCAAGCGCGCCTGCGCCGGGTTGCGTGCGGAAAAACCTGTTGGGTGGGGTTGGGTCGCTGATATTCACGATCCACTGCATAGGGTTCGGGAGATCGAAATCATCAATGACAATGGCACCTTTTGCCCCCGGCGCACAGACCAACAACCACGCAACTGCGCAAAAAGCTACAACGCCCCTGGCTATTGGTCGAACGTGCATAAACTCACCCCAGGTTGCACAGCCCACTCAAAAACCGTGCACCCTCTGTCTCGCCCGGAGTCTAGATCTAAACTACCTTATATGATAGACAATATCACCGATTATTCAAGAACCAATTCCTACCAACCCCCTTGTTATACGATCCTCTCCACCGAGGGTATGGGAAAAACCCGGGAATACAGATGATGCCCCCCCATTGGGCTTACATGTTGCCGTTCGCATGCAGTATATCCCCGGCCTTCATACCCGCACCTATCGCACGACCCGCCAAATCCACAATCAAGGCCGATCATGCATGTTGATCGACCGCCTCATCGTCGGCCGGGCGGTGGATCAAGATAATCCCCAGAATCGTCAGCACCACGCCGAGAACGAGCCACAGGTTCATCGACTCCCTGAAAAATATCCACCCGCCGACGACGGCCATGGCGACCTGTGACGCGTTCAGCACATTGGCATGGACAACCGTGGTCATCTCCAAGCCCTTGGAGATCGCCAGAAAGGCGATGAGGTTGAAACTGCCCGCGGCGACCATCCACCCAAACTGCTCGGGCGGGGTGTTGACCAGTTTTTCGAGCCCCAGCCGATAGACACTCAACGGTCCCAGGCTCACCATGGCCATGCCCGTGATGACGAAAACAACGGCAGAAACGTGTGCAGTACGGGTGGCATGGCGGATGGCGGTGGTAAGCACGGCGTAGACGAACCCGGCAAAACAAGCGGCCGCGACTGCCAACACGGTCGTCACCGTCTCCGGTGGGGTTCTGCTGTGAGTTACCGATTCGCTTGCAACACCGGCGCTCATTGTCAGCAGGGGAATGGAAACGATCAGCAGCCCGATAGCTCCGGCCGAGCGGAGCGAGACGCGTTCGCGCAGAAACACCCGCCCCAACAGTGCTGAGGTAGTGAGCATGACGACGAAGATTGCGGGAATGGTGATCGAAAGGCCGATCACGCCCAGGGCCCATTGCACCCCCTGGTTTGCCCCAGCCTGGCACACCAGTCCAACAAGCATCAATGCGGCGATGATCCGGATCGCCGGCCATGTCGGCAACCGGCGAATCGCCCGAACCAACAGCCACGGCCCCACAACCACGACCGTAATCAGCTCCTTGTTGAATGTCGCCCAAGTCGGGTCGCAATCGTCTGCCAGTCGGCGCATGCAGAAGTTGGTGATCGTATAGCCCACAGCGGAGACCACACAACAGATCGTACCGGCAACGACGGTGCTGAAGCCAAACGGTCGGAGAGGGGCAGGGGGGGCGGCTCGATTCACGCCCGCTATTCTAAGCGCCGACGGCACGGAATAATAGGGGGAACCACCTTGCCAAACCACCCCCTGTCTTGCACAATATGGAGGGATATTACTCAAACTGCAAACGGATCGGAACGTTTTGCTTGAAAAACATCGTAGAGACAAGGGGCTGGGGATTGGGGGCTAGGGAAAAACTTTCGCCAAACAACAGCCCCCAGTCCCTGTTTTCCAGGGCGTATCACGTTTTCACAAACGCTGGCGTTTACAGCTTGAGATATTAGAAAAGGTGATCCGATGAACTCCCGCGAGCGAGTGCTGACCACTTTCGCCCATCAAGAACCGGACCGCGTGCCGTGCTGGTGCGGGGCCTCGGCCGAGTTCTGGGCAAAGTGCCGGCGGGAATTGAATCTCGACGACGAGGGGCTCCGGCTGCGGTTCGGCGACGACTTCCGCCGCGTCTTCTCGCGCTACACGGGCCCGGAGCGGCCGCTGCGGCCCGGGGCCACCTACATCACCCCCTTCGGAATCGAGCGCGAGGGAATCGGCTACGGGCAACCGATGGATCACCCCTTGGCCGAAGCCGCGCTCGACGAAATCCACGCCTATCCCTGGCCCGATCCCGGCCAGTGGGACGTGTCGCACATCCGGGGCGAAGCCGAAGCTTACGGCGGCGAGTATGCCATTCTCGGCGGCGAATGGTCGCCCTTCTGGCACGACCTGATCGACCTGATCGGCATGGAGAACATGTACCTGAAGATGTACGATGCACCCGAGATCATCGACGCGCTGATTGAGCACACGGTCGATTTCTACTTCGAGGTGACCCGGCGGATTTTCGACGCCGCCGCCGGTGCAATCGACATCTTCTTCATCGGCAACGATTTCGGGAGCCAAAACGGGCCGCTGCTGGGCGAGGACCTGTTCCGGCGGTTTATTCTGCCCGACCTGAAACGGCTCGTCGATCTGGGGCACGACTACGATCTGAAGGTCATGTTGCACTGTTGCGGCGGCTTCCGGGAGCTGATCCCGGCGATGATCGAGATCGGGCTCGACGGGCTCCACACCCTCCAGCCGTGCTGCCGCGGCATGGAGCTGCCGGCCCTGAAGGCCGATTTCGGCGACAAGATCGTGCTGAACGGCGCGATCGATTCGCAACACGTCCTGATCGACGGCACCCCGGAGTCCGTCCGCCGGCAAACCCGCGAGGTCCTGGACATCATGATGCCCGGCGGCGGCTACATCGCCGGCGCCAGTCATGACACGATCCTCGAAGAAACCCCCGTCGAGAACGTGCTGATGATGTTCGACACGATCCACGGGTACGGGGTGTACGGAGCTAGGGGACTAGGGGGCTAGGGATTGGGGGCTAGTACCTTGTGACAACTGAGATTGTGGGTTGTCGGGTGCCATGCCCACGCTTGTCGTGGGCATGTTTGCGGGCGTTGCAAAACATGCCCACGGCAAGCGTGGGCATGGCACCCACAATTTCAATGGTCGTACGGTACTAGGGAGTCGGGGCATAAAGCCGCGACCGGCGGTCGCGCCTTCGGACCCGCCGCTTGACACTGTTGTCATTGCCGACTTATGGCACACCGACATTTTGCTGGTCCTCGATGCCGCTGTTGTGATACAATGCGCCTATGGCCGACGCTAATCCCGAGACCATCGTCGAAAAGCCGTCCTTCTGGCAGTTCCAGTTCAACCTGCGGACGCTCTTCATCCTGACTGCCGTGTTTGCGCTGGGATTGGGGATGTGGGAGTGGCGCGGGCCGCTGGGGCTCTATTGGTTCGCCCTGGGGTCGGGGCTCGCGCTGGTCGTCGCCGGCGCGGCCCTGCGCAGAATCTGGTTGATCGTTTTGGGCATCCTCGTGCTCGTCGGGATCGAAGTCGGGTTGCGGTTCTCAATCGGGCAAACGAGAATCGCCTCGGGCAGCGGCTGGATCAACGTGGCGATTCCGTTTGAGGTGAGCGATGCCGCGACGGGCAAGCCGGTTGAAGACGCCTTTGTCCGCGTGGCGGCCGGCGCCCAATTTGCCGCCGTGACCGACGCCGACGGATCGGCCCGGGTCGATGCAGAGTTGGTCTTCATCAGCCAGGAGTACCAATCGCTTTTCGGACGCCTCGGCACGAGTTGGATCGGCTTCGACGGGATCACCGCCCAAGTCGACGCGGAAGGCTACCAACCGGTCAGGTTGCTGCTCGACGAGCAACTCGGCCGAAAACACGACATCCGCAAAGACACGCTACCGGCCGTCCGCATCGAGCTGAAGCGGGAGTGACCGCTGTGTGCGGTGCTTTGCAATCGGGCGGCAAATGAGGTACCATGCGAAAAAACCCCAGGAGTTGCCCAATGTCTCTCCCGCGATCAATTCCAGCCGTCTTCGCAGTTCTCTTCGCCGTCGGGTTGTCTTGCCCGGCGACGGCAATCGCCGACAACAAGAAGCCGAAAGAACAACCCAAGCCCGGCGAGTGGATCGAAATGTTCAACGGCAAGGACCTGACCGGCTGGGACGCCGCCGGGGGGACAAAGTACAAAGACGGCGGCGAGGAAAAGCCCGTCTGGACCGTCCGGGACGGCATGATCTGCTGTGCCGGCAAGGGCTACGGCTTCTTGACCTACGACAAGGAGCTGCGCGACTTCGTCATCCACGTCGAATACCGCATGTCGAAGGGCTGCAACAGCGGCCTGGGGATCCGCGGCAAGAAGTACAACGGCAAGCGCAACACCCGGGCGTCGACCTCCGGCTACGAGATGCAGATTATCGACGACGCGGGCCGCAAGCCGGGTAACCATTCGAGCGGCTCGCTCTACCGCTACGTCGCCCCGAAGGAGAACGCCACGCTCCCGGCCGGCGAGTGGAACGTCGTCGAGATCGAGTGCCGCGGCCCGAAAATCCGAATCACCATGAACGGCAAACTGATCCACGACGTCGACCAGTCCCAGAACGACAAGATCAAGAAGAAGCCCCTTCAAGGCTACTTCTCGATGCAGAACCACGGACGGAAGATCGAGTTCCGCAACCTGCGGCTGAAGGAACTGTAGGGTAGCCACGGTCGCCGGACCGTGGTTTGAGCGGCCCATCCACGGTCTGGCGACCGTGGCTACCACTCGCGCTCGTCGCCGGTGTCCAACAGGCGGCGGTAGACCGAATAGTCGATATCCTGGTTGATGAATCGCACGTTGCCGTTGCAGAGTGCAGCGTTCACGCCGCCGCTGTGGTAGCTTGACGGCCTGGCATATTTGATCTCCTGCGGCCGGTCGCCGGCATCCACACATCGGTTGATCCCGCTGCACGGGCCGGGCTCCTCGAACGCGACCATGCCGACGTCGGCAATCGTCGTGTCGGTCCAGCGGCCCGCCTGGATGTTCTCGGAGAGAAGCAAGGTGTTTGCCGCGCCGTCGTGATTCTCGACGTAATCCAAGGAGACTCCCTTGAATTTCATGCAGACGCCGTTATTGACGTCGCCCGACTCGTCCACCACGCCGCAGTTGACGACGTAAGCCAACGGGCCCGAGTCGCGGACCTCCGGCAGCGGGGGATCGGCCGGGCAGACCAGCGACGGCAAGTAAACCGCTTTTTCCTCGCCGCCTTGCCACGTTTTCCACAGGTCTTCCTTGTCGAGAAAGGGCAATAACACGACCACCCAACCGGCCTCCGCGAATTCCTCCCCCTCGCCGCTTCCAAGGCGATTGACGTAGCCGGGAAAACCGGGGTGGAACCCGTCGTACGCCTGCATGGCCTCGGCGAGCTGTTCCTGGTTGTGCAGACACACATTCCGCCGGGCCGCCTCCCTTCCGTTGAGGAGATACACGACCAGCACGGCCAGCCCGACAAGGGTGATCGCCGCGACGACCACCACCTCGACTCGCTTGACCCCGGAACGATTAGCGGCAGGCATGAGAGGTTCTCGTTTTTTTTACGGTTGGTTGATCGTTCGGCAAGAGCTGCAGCGCCTGTTTCTCCGCCCCGTGTTGCGGCTGTGATTTTTTGTAGGGTGGGACCAGGAGCAAAGCGACGCCGGCCCACCAACGCCAGAAAAAGGCGGCGAATATGGTGGGCCGGCGCGGCCTGAGGGCCGCTGGTCCCACCCTACGGCCTTCATTTCCCAAAAAATCATAACCTTGTTGCGGGCAGGCTATTGCGAGCTTTCGTCGGAGGAATCGGCCTCCTTGGAGGAGCCGGACGGCTTCTCTTGCTTCTCGCGGATCGGCGGCGGCCCGACCGGCTCGCCGGTGAGGGCTGTCCGAACCAGGGCAAAAAGGACGTCGTAGCGGTTAAGCAAGGTCTCATCGGGATCGGTCATCCACACCGCACCGTCGCCGTAATCGCCCATGCGGCCGTCGTGGAAGGCACCTGCGAAGCCGAGGGCCATGACTTGCCCGCCACTGTCAAACCGGACCCTGGCCCCGAAGACCTGCTTCTTTTCGCCCATCCACGCGATCGGTTCGCCGCCGGCGATTTCGTAGGCATATTCAACTTCCATCGTCGGCCAGCCTTCGCCGAGCGACAGGAATCCCTCCCACTGCATGTCGTGGACGACCGACAGGCCAAAGGGCGACAGGAGGCTGTTGGCCGTTGACGGGCCGCTCTCGGGCGAGTCGATCACCAGGAGTTTTCCGCCATCCTCCCTGACATACTTCACCAGGGCGTCGCGGAACTCGCAGGTAACCGGTTTCGTGGGGCAGACCACGACCACGGCGTCGCCAGAGAACGCCTCAAGGCCGGTGCGCCGTGCCGTATAGGACCCCCGAAGCTCCCCGTCTACGGGGATGTGTACCCGCGAAATCCACTGCTCGAACATGCCAAAGCCTTGCGGATTCTGAGCGTAGGCCCCCTTGCTCAAAGACACGTCGGACGTGGTTCGATCGATCACCACGCGCGTCATGGGCCGCTCGACTTTCGGCACGGGCATCCGCATCCGCCCCCATGCGATGACGGCTGCGCCGCCGAACACCCAGCCGAGCGTTGCGGCGGCCAGCAACAACAGCCAGGCGGCTTCGCGCCGACGCGCCAAGAACAGCCCTGCGATCAGAAGCACGCAACCGAGCGGAAGCAACACGAAGACCGGGTGGCGCAGCGTGCTGCGGTGGTTGAGCCACTCGATCATGCCGAGCATCAATTCGGCCTTGCCGGGCTGGTAGATGCAGAAGGTTGACAAGATGGTCGAGTCGGTGAAGGCCAAAACGCGCCCCTTACCGGGTCGGGTCGCCCAAAGCTGGATGAAAGCCCCGTAGCGCATTTCCGGAGCGTGCTGGGGAAAGGTATGATAATTGCTGCCAAGGTGGTAGGCGGGCGGAAGGCTCCAGAGGCCGGTTCCGATCATGGCGGCTTTTCCCCAGCTTCGGCCGGGATCGATCGAACACGAAACGGCAAAGTCGGTCGGCGGCAGGTGTTGCACCGCCGGATGCGAAACGCGAGGTTTCAAGTAGCGCTGGAGGTAGACCGGGTCGCTTTCCTGCTCGTTCCATCCGGCGCGGCCGGGCTTGATCTCGAACTGTTCGTTGCTGAACAGCAAATCGTGGCGGTACGTAAACCCGAAATGCCGGGTAATGTCGTTCAGGTACGTGTTCATGTTGAAGACGTTCGTATGATCACCGATCAATAGCAGCCCGCCGCCGTCTTCGACAAACTTGACGACCGCCCGGACTTCATCCTCGCTATAACGAGGTGAGGGGTATTTCTCGCCGTTCTCGTCGTAGGGAGGGTCTCTCGTCTCGCTCGGCGTCTTGATGACTAGAACATCGCAATCGGCAAGCGCCTCTGCGTCGATCTTCCGGTCTTCGGCAAGCTGCGACATCTCGTAGAACTGGCCGAGGTAGGCATAGATGGCGGCATAACTATAGCCGGAATCGTGCCCGAAGAAGTTGGTGTCGTAAGGTTTGTCGATCGGTTCCCAGGTCGAGTGTCGTGCGACAAACTTCACGCGGCCTTGCTTGCGAGTGCCGACGGGGTCCCACTTGTAGGCAAAGACAAGAACGGCCGCCGCAAGTGCCACGAGCACCGCAGCCAGGGGAAAGTGCCACGGCTGCGGTTCCCGCAGCAGGGATTCCTCGCCGGTCCATGTCGGCTCATCCGTCGGTATCCGCACAAAACGCCACGCCAACAGCACCGGTCCCGCAAGCATCAGCAACAACACCCAAGGCGAGAAAAAGTGGTTCATCGCGTGCAGCGGCATGTCGAACTGCCACCGCACGACGCGATCGAGATAAAAAGCCAGCATCAGAGCCGCGCGAACCGGCAACCAGGCCGCTACGAGAATCGTCAACGCCCGCAAACCGGCAATCCACGCGTTCCATCGCCGGCCTTCCGGCAAGCGCGACCAGACGACCAGGGCAAGGACGACCAACGAGCCGACATAGAAGCAAATCGTTGCGGGGTCGACAAGCGAGTCCCACGTGACCGCAAAGCGATGGGGCTGCCGGACGGTGTGCATGACGACTTCCGAGCCGTCGGCCGTCGCTTCGGTGCCCAGCAACCGCACCAAGCCGGCAAACAGACCCGCCACCGGCGCCGGCAAATCGTGCGAGCGGGCCGTGGTTTGGGTATAAAGCCACATCGCCAGTGCCTGGGTCAGCATGACCACCCCGGCAGCCACAGTCCCCCGCCCCAGCGGCACCGGCCAGCGGCGGGGAAGTGGTAACAACTCGAAGAGCAATCCCAACGCGATCAACAGCGGCGCCGCGCGAAGGGGCCAGGGAGCGAACCAGACTGCCGGCATAAGCAACACTGCGGCAATCGCCATATCCCGGCGCGAGGGCATCCGCTGTACGATACCCGAAAGCAGCGACGCCCCGGCCACCACGACCACCAGCCAAGCCACCGGACTGGCCGGGAAGTAGTATCCCCAGCCCAACAGCCAGGAAACCGCCAACAGTGCCACGCCGAGCCATGCCCGAATCATTCCGGCACCTCACCTTCCGTCGAACGGTCGCTCGGCTCCGGTTCGACAAGGCTATCGTCCGGCGGCTCCAACTCCGTCGGACTGTCGTCGGCCGGCTCCGGCTTCGGGGGAATCCAGACCTCGCCGCCGGAATCGGTCACACGGGAAAGAAACCATCGCCAGTACACCGTATTCTGCGGATACTGGCAGTGTTCCGACTCGAGGTTCCGGTTGGCTGCGAATAGGGTATCCCCGATGACCACGATCGATCCCTTTCCGGCCCTTGAGCGAATGATGATGCCGTCGCCGTCTTCGGAAAACTGGATCACATTCGAACCCTCGGCAAAGCAATCGATTTTCCAAGGGGAATCGAGGTGCATGGCAACACTGTAATCCCCCAAGTCGAGGTAGTTTATCAAGCCGCCATAGTGGTCCAGGCCGTAGGCGAGCGGTTCGGGTTCGAGGACGGCTTTCCCAGGCGGAACGGGCGAAGGCGGAACGTCGAAATCGAAATCGTCAAGCAACTCCTGACAAGGCCGAGACGCCTCCGAACCCGCCATAAGAATGAACGTTCCTCCGCCACGGACGAATTCCCCGATCGCACGGCGATCAGCCATCGTGAATCGCCCCGACGGACCGATCGAAATCAGCAGATCGGCCTGGGCAAGCCGCTGGCTCGTCAACTCGGGTAGAAGCAGCGGGAGGTACCCGTTGCGCATCAACGTCCGGGTCAAGCCCCCGACGCCCAGCCGGCCCCATGTGTTGCTGCTGTAGGCTTCCAGGTGGGAAGCGTCGATGTAGGCGAGTCTGCCGGTTGAGTCGGTCGGCTCGCCCGTGGGAAGGACCATCGCGGAACGGTGCACCGACGACAGGCAAAGGGCCAGCGATGCCGCGAACACGACCGCGGCAACCGCGATTCGCTCCGCCGCCGCTCGCCACGCCAGCAAGCCGACAAACCCGGCTATCGCGAGCAGCCCGAGCAACTGCCGCCACACGGCCTGCGGACTTCCCGGCTGATTGGCAAGGTATCCCAATAGCCGCCCGGTAAAGAGGTAAGCGCTGGGGAGAACGAAGTTGTGCAGCGGCGAACTGTCGCCGAGCACGACGATTCGTCCGTTGCCGAATCGCTGTTCGGCGGCCAGGACGAGGTCCCCCAATTGCTTGCCGGAATCGTAGTCTTTTTTTCCGGGATCGTATTCCCACTCGGCGATCGCCAAAGGATTTCTGAACGCTCGCGGCCCCTTCGTCCTCGCGTCGGGTTCCACGGCGTCGCTTCCCGGTTCACTGAAGGCGAATTGCCCCACTAGAAGCGGCCGGGCCGGCATCCGCGTTTCGATCGAAGCCGCCTGCACCAAACCGAACGGGTTGCGGCGGTCGTCCATACCGGCGGTTGCCGGATGGGCCAACACGGTACACACCTGTTCCCAGAGTCGGGTGGACGGGATCACCGTGTCGCACCGAACCTGCATGCCGGTCGGCTCGAGCACCTCATTAAATCTGCTCGACTTGTCTCCCTGCAATCTTTCCGGTTCCGCTGCCACCAGCAACGAACCGCCATCGCGGACGAACTGCCAGACCCGCTCGAGGCGATCTTTCGGCCAGGATTGGTTCGGGTGGATCAGCAACAATACGTCGGCCTCCGCCAGATCCTCCTCGGAAAGATCGGACGACGGGACGAACTCTCCTCGCAAGCTCTTGATAAACAGGGGCAAGATGCCGTAGGTGCCGGGGTCGGTTGTGTCGTGTTCCGGCTTCTTCCAGTCGACAAATCCCTGGTTGTACGCGACGATCCTCTTGCCCTTGAGGCTCGATCGGCCCTTTCCCAGCACGGTCAGCAAGGGAATCGCCACGGCCAGCAACATCGATCCGAGCCACAGCAGATCGGCGACGGTCAAAGCACGGCCTTCGCCGTCTTCGTCTTCATTCAACGGTTTTTCTTTGGCCGGCTCGATGACCGGTCGCCATGTTACCCAACGGAACATCAGCGCCGCGACGACCACTTGAATGATCCCGGCCAACAGCGGCAAATTCCACGGCAAGATCGAGCGAACGGCATTTCCCCATGTCCAGACACCCATGTGGCTGACATCGATCGGCGGCGGCATAACCACCTCCGGCAACGCCGAGACAAGACGGGGCGAAAACGACAATACGATCAGATAGACGAGTTGGCCCGCGAGAATCGCCACCGCCGCGTAGACCGCCCGACCAAGCCGCGGCGGGGTCGTGCAAATCAGCCAGCCGGTGAACAACGCCCCCATCAGGACCAGGAAATCGAGCCCCGCAAACGTCGCGCCGATCCGGAGCGGTTGGCCGGTGATGTTGCCCACAAGGGACCCCATCGCCCCGCCGATCGAATCGGCCACAAGCCATGCCGCCGGAACCGACGTACACGCCAACCGAAACAACGCCAGCACGGTTGCCGAGATTGCAACGAGCAACAGAATTCGGCCGGTCAGACCGGTCTGGACGTAGGACAGGGCCGCCAGGACCATGACCACGCCCAGGACGTTGAAGACCGGCAGGTTCGAGGCCGTCATGACGATTCCCACGACGGCCCCCCCGGCTACCGCCGCCCAGCGCATGGCCGATTCCCGCGGAGAGGAGGGGGACGAGCAAGGCCATCCGGCCACGATCGCCACACCCATTGCAATCCAGGTGAGCGCGTGCCGCAAGGGATGAGCGAGCAACCCCGTCGAGCCCGCGGCAATCCAAGCGGCCGACATCCCGGCGATCAAGATTACGATGGTCCGGGCGGGGACGGCTGCTGTGTTCTCATGCCGTACAGGGCTGGTCTCGTCGTATAAGGATGTGATCGGCATCTGGTGCAATCCTTGCAGAGTTAAACCCCATAGTATGGGCAACTTGCCGGCTTGCAACAATACCAGTCGCTTGGGGCTCGCTCGTCGGTGAAGAGACCTGCTAGTACCCCATGTCACTTGAAACTGTCAGTACGATGGCTCTCCGAAGCCGTCGACAAACCGCGTCGGCCTCGGAGGGCCAACGTACAAAATCAAATGCAATGGGGTACTAGAGCCGCAAGAACCCCAGGTCTACGCAATCGACAAACTTTGCCCGTTTAGCCCCTATGTCCGCGGGGGGACTTGCAGAAGGGGGTCCGTTTGCATTACAATCCCCCTTGCATGGTATCGGCGGGCAGGTCATCTTTGGGGTGGCGGCCCTCTCGCAACGGCTTCAGCACTCTTCGCACCGAGTAGCCCATGTCGGACCCTCCCGAGCCAGCCAATCCCCACAGGACTGCCCGCTCGATCATAGCAGCCGTCGTGTTGCGTGTCGTTTTGGCGGCGGTGTTCGCAGCGGTTCTGTTTGCCGTGTTCGGCGATATCGGGGCCGTGCTTCCCCAGCGGCCGGTTCGCCCGCCGAGCCCGGAAGCCGCGATGCCGGTCCATGTCGACAGGCCGGCCGACGCGGGTTGGCCCCATCGCCGCGGACCGCATTACAACGCCGTCTCCGACGAGACCGACCTGGCCGACGCCTGGCCGGCGGAAGGACCGCCCGTGCTCTGGACCCTCGATCTGGGCCGCGGCTATTCCGGCTTCACTGCCATGGGCAATCGCGTCTTTACGCAAACACAGACGCTTTCCGCCCAGTTCGTTCTTTGCCTCGACGCCGACACGGGCGAAGAGATTTGGCGGCGGCGCTACGACTGGCCGTACGATCCGTCGGGAATGTACCCCGGTCCCCGGGCAACGCCCACCTGGCACGCCGGTTGCATCTACTACGCCGGTCCGCGGGGGCGGGTCGGGTGCCTCACGGCCGACGACGGGCGGTTGATCTGGGAGGTGAACATCAACGAGGAGTTCGCCGGACGCGGGACCGATTTCGGCTATGCCTGCTCGCCGACCATCGAAGACGGCAAGGTGGTCATGCCCGTCGGCGGCAAAGGGGCCAGCGTCGTTGCCTTGGATGCACGCGACGGCTCGACCGTTTGGGCCTCGGGCGACGAACCGGCCAGCTACTGTTCGGCCCTGCCGATCACGTTCGCCGGTCACCGCTACATAGTCGCCTTCCTGCAAAACGCCCTGGCCCTGTTCGACTTGAAGACCGGCCGGCTCGTGTGGCAGGACAACTATTCCCAAGGCTACGACGAACACGCCGCCGCACCGCTCTATGAAGATCCGTATTTGATGATCGCCTGCCCGTTCAAGAGCGGGGCGGAATGTTACAAGCTGGAACTGGCCGACCAGGACGCCGCCGAAACGAGCCAAGATAAGCCCCCGAAACTGAACGTCACCAACGCCTGGTTCAGCCGGGAGATGTCGAACGATACGGCTTCGAGCGTGGTGGTTGACGGGCACGTCTACGGGTTCGATCTCCGCGACGTGCAGGCAAAAGCGCATCGCCCTTCGCGGGGGACGTTCAAGTGCATGGAGTTCACGACCGGCAAGGTCCTTTGGGAAAGCAACGAGCCCGGCCACGCCACGGTGCTGGTGGCCGACGGCAAGCTCTTTCTTTTCAACGACGAGGGCGAGCTAATCCTCGCCAGGGCAAATCCCGAACGCTATGAGGAGCTTGCCCGAACCCAGGTCTTTTCAGGCGAGACCTGCTGGACGGCCCCGTCGCTCTGCCGCGGCCGGCTCTACCTGCGCAGTCCCTCGAAGGCGGCCTGCGTCTACGTCGGCAAGCCGGAAAACCTCGAGCGGAAACAGACGCAACAGGCGGTCGCCGCCTCGGAGATTCCGCAGTCGAAACCGATGGATCTGGCAAAATTCCTCGGCGGCGAGCGGGAGTACGCCCAGGACCCGCCCGAGCTGCCCGAACTGTGGATGTCGTACCTGTTCGGCCTGCTCGGCGTGCTCGCCCCGGCGGGGGTGTTGGCCGTGCTGGTCGATCTGTTCGTGCGGATCAAGTGGCGCGAGGCGGCGTCGCCGTCCGGCCGGGCAACGCTTTGGATCGCCGCGTTCCTGCTGGGCGTCTTCGGCACCCCGATCTACAACCGGCTGGTCGACTACTTCGTGTTCACCTGGCCGATCTGCCTGGCGGTTGCCCACCAGGCGACGCTCAACGCGGTCGTCCGGTCGAACAAAGAGCCGAAACCCCGCTGGGCGAAGTGGCTGGCCCTGCTGGCAACGGCCTTCTTCATCGCCGTCTGTATCGCGTACTACTTGGCCTGCCGGCGGTTGAGCCTGCCTTTTCACTGGATTTTCCTGCTCGGCTTTTTCCCGTCTTGGCCGATCGCCGTCCCGGCCGCGTACAAGCTCCAACATCCGGGCCACCCGATCCGCGATTTCCTTTGGGCAGCAGCGTCCTTCACCCTTTTTTACTGGTCGGCCGCCTCAATCATCTGGGTGAAGACGACGGTGATGTGATTGGGGGTCCAGGGGGCAACATCGGGTTCGGATGTCCTTGTTCGGCGTTGTCTCATTCACGGTAACCGCTCGCGCCACTTGTCCGGATCCCGGGAGGTGTGGAACACGCAGTAGACTGTTACCGTCCCACCTGTGTACTCGTAGAAGATCACGTACGGAAATCGTCTGACCAATGCCCGCCGATAATCTTCGTGGACCTTGGCGGGCAGTTCGGGCGTGCGACAGATGCGTTGGATGGAGGCATCGACGCAAGTGAGAAACTCTTCTCCCAACCCGTGCCGGCGATCCTCGTACCAGGCATACGCATCGGCGATATCTTGTTCGGCTTCCGGCGCAAGGATAAGCTCAGCGGCCATATCGGCTCCTGATCCTTGCTTTGACCTCCTCCCAGGAAAGCCCCGAAGCTGGCTTGCTCATCAGGTTGGCCTTTCGACGAGCGAGTTCCTCTTTTTGCCAGTCGTGGATAGGAACCTCGGAGGGGGTAGCTGCCAGGTCGTCCCAGAGGTCCTCAACCAACTGGAGTTTCTCCGGCGGGGTCAAGTCGAATATGGAATCAGAATCCATGTTCCTCTATGCTCCTTGATGGAGTTCCAGACTTGCGTAGCCAATTAGCCATTCCAGTCGACAGACGATACCGTATAGGATAGCTCAATTTGGTGGTGCCGACAAGCGTTCGAGCCACACTTTTCCGGGAGAAACCTGCGCGGCCGCGAGAGAAGGCAAAAGAGCCATGCCGGTCACCGGCCGGCTACTCGGGGAAATCCTGGTCATAGTCATGCCGACGCGGCACCGGAAACGTTGTGTAGTAGACCTCCAAGGTCATGACATTGATTGCCGTCTGGAATATCCGCCCGCCGCCGGCTGCGTTTGGATCGTCCGGGCAAAACCAACTTCCGGCATAGATGCTTTCGCCTTGCGGAAGTTGGGCTTCGACTAGCCGGTCACGCAGGCTTCTGTTCCACCTCGTCCACGGTTCTTCGCCCCGGTGACGCATCACTTTTTGGCCAAAGTAGTTGTAGACCACGTCTTTCTCCGACGGGCCGGTCTCGCTCAAGTAGTCAATGCCACGATTCAGCGCCTCGTTGTCCCATTTCCATCCGAGGTACATCCGGCTTAGCAAGCCGGCGGCGGTCGCGGTATTGTCGGCGGTCTTTGGACTCGTCTTGCCGTATCGGGCCCCTTTGTCAACTTGAACGGTGTCGAAGTAAGTGGGCGCCTTCTTAATGTTAGCCCTCGGCACGCGAAGATAGGCCATGTAGGCACTCTTCATTGCCATGACCTGCCATGCGGTGACGGCGGTGGACGGCTTCTCGCCGCTGTTCGCCGCCCAACCGCCACTGGCGGGATCTTGCATGGCGCAACTGAAATCGATCGCGTATTGGGCCGGTTTTTGAAGTATCTTGTCGCGGCTCATGTCGTATGCTTCGCACAGCGCTATGGTAGCCATGGCGTGCCAGAGCATCTCGCCGCCTTCGCCCCGCAGGTCTCCGCCCTTGGGAGTGATCTTCATCTGCTTTATGAGAAAATTGAGCCCGTTGCGGACGGTTGCCTTATGCTTTCCTTCTGTGTGCGTTTGCCCGGCGCCGAGGAAGGGCAGCAGCACCAGGCCGGTAGCCCCCGTTTTCGACCGCCACTTGCCGGGGTTCGCGAAGTTGCCTTGAAAGCTCCAACTCCCGTCGGCGTTTTGTTGCTTCGCCAACCACTGGAGCCCCAGATCCACCGCCTTCTCGCTGGCGGGCGTTGAACCGGACGTGGGGCGCCGTTTTTCAATCGCGACAGAATCTGGGAAAGACGGCGCTAGACCGTGAGGCTCCAGTGGTGCGTTGGACGAATCCGACTGGCCCGATGCCGTCACGGCTATCGCACCGAGGATCATTGCCGCCAGAACACCGTCGAGAATACGCGTGGATTTCATGGCGTATCGCCTCCGTTTACGAATATAGGAATGGCCAATGAATAACTGTCGCCCGGCGTCCTGCTTTGTCGTGGAGCGTCGTCGCCGGAGTCATTCTTCGCAGGGGCCTGCTCGGCTGGTGGGGTCTCGGCGGCCGGCGCACCGAACGGATCGCCACCGCCAGCGGGCGCACCATCCGGTGCTGGTGGTGCATCGAACGGGTCTTTTCCGAACGGATCGCCCTGGGGTGGTTCGGGCGCGGGAGTCGGATCGGGAGATTCCTGCTCTTCTTCCTCTTCTTCCTTCTCCTGTTCCTCTTCCAGCATGAAGTCCCGAGAAATCGGCAAGTTGCGATGGTAGCTTTCGAGCGCCATGGTGTTGAGCGAGGTCTGGAAGAGCCGGCCCCCGCCAGTTGCACGGGGATCGTTCGGGTCGAACCAACTGCCCGCGTCGTCGCTGCCCGTGAGTTGGGCATTGGTGAGCCGCTTGCGCAAGGCACCGTTCCACTTCAACCACAGATCGCCCCCCTCGCCAAACGCCCCGTGAAAGAACACCCGGGTGGCAAAGTATGCGTAGAGGACATCGCTGCCGGCCGAGTCGGCTCGAATCAAGTGGGGGCCGGCTTTCCGTATCACTTCGTCGGCCTCCTCTCGGTCGTGCGAGCCGACATACATCCAGCAGAGCAGTCCGGCGGCCGTGGAGGTGTCGGTCGCATCCTTTGGGCTTGTTTCGCCGTACCGGGGACCCTTGTCGACTCGGACGGCGTCTAGAAAGGCCGATGCCTTTTGTGCGGTTGCATACGATTTTGTGAGATAGCAGATGTACCCGCTTTTCAGGGCCATGATCTGCCACACGGTAACGGTCATGGCCGGCTTTTCCCCTTTCTTCGGCGCCCAACCGCCGGTGGTCCGGTCCTGCCTGGCACGGATGAAACGGATCGCCTTTTTTGCGGGGTCTTCGAGCGACTTATCATGCGTCATGGCGTATGCTTCGCACAATACGAGCGTTGCCATGCCATGCCAGATCATCTCGCCGCCTTCGCCCCGCAGATCGCGGCCTCCGCACGAGTTCTTCATTTGTTTCAGAAGGAACTGAATTCCCTTGTCGACGGTGGTCTTGTACTTTCCTTGCTTGTGTGCTTGCCCGGCACCGAGGAAGGGCAGGAGTGCCATGGCGGTGGCCCCGGTTTTGGACTTCCACTTACCCGGGTTGGCGAAATTGCCGTCGAAGCTCCAGTTACCATCCGGGTTCTGTTGCCGGGCAAACCAATCGAGGCTGTCGCGGACAACACTCCGCGGAGCGGCAATCGGCGTGGTCTTCCGTAGCTTAAGGGTTGCTCTTTTACCTGGCGTCCTGGTTTGACGTGGAGCGTCGCCATCGCTGCGCTTCTTTGCTGGACTCGGCTCGGCGGCCAGGGGGATTGCTCCGCCAACGAACATGACCGCGGCGGCGCAGAGAATAGGCATTTTTGCCATCGAAGAGTCCTCCGCCCCGGTAGTTCGACAACCGGGGACGGGATTATTCCCGTACGGGAGGACATTAGCAATCACCGGCGCAGGGCGCGACCGACGGTCGCGGCTTTATAGGGGAAATACCATGTGTTTTGCGGCGGGGCCTTACTCGGCTGCGGCGGCGTCCATGGCCTCCATCTTTCGCAATTCCAATTGCTCGTATCGTTTCCGCAGCGTGCCGCGGAGGGGGCCGAAAATGACCACGGACAGGCCGCCTATCAACAGCAGCGGGTAGTAGACTGCGTACGGTTGCGATTGTGTTACGGCGACGACGCCGGCGGCCAGAGCAACGCAGCCGGACAGGGCAATCGCGGCCATGAGAAACATAACAAGCGAGCGGCCCTTGCCCAGCGATGCCAATAGGCCGATCAACCCGCCGAGGCAACCCAACAGCGTGCCGGCCACACCGCCGACCAGACCGCCGGTCGGATCATCCCACCACTGGCCCGGCGGCGTCGTGCTGCCGAGACCTTCCTGCAATTGAAGTGGGCCCAGGTAGACCGTGCCGCTGCCCTCAAAGACCATGTTGACGATCAACTTGTTGGGTCGCTCCGTGCCCGAGGTAATGTAAAACGGCAGGACAACGTCTCGCCACGGCGACGTGCCGGAAATCTTTTTCATGGGGCCGGAGTTGCCGAGCGTTCGGCTGAAAAACTTTCCGCCGTTTGGAAAATGGTTCCACATCTCCAGATAACCGTTGCCCTGTACGCCGTCGTAACGGATCTTTCCAACAATGGCGTACTGCGCTTCGGTGATGCCGGGGTTTTCGATCTCCAGCAATGTGATCGACCTCGGTTCGTTCGTGGGATTCTCGATTTTCAACTGGTCGGGCATCTCGGAGTCGTCGGGCAAGGCTTCTCCGGCGGCGAGTTGTCCCGCGTCGCGGAGCCCGGTCCATGAGATTTCCCGCAGTGTTTCAGCGGCCGGTGCGGCCGATGCCAATGCCAAAACGGCAACGAGCAGACTACTCGCGATCAGGCGTGTCATGATGACCCTCCATTTCTTGTTGATGGGCTGAGAGTAGCGATTTGAGCGTATCGATATCGATCTTACCTTCGGCGTACTTCGCACGGGCGAGACGCTCGAACGGGGATATGATCTGCTGATCGTCGTAGACCTTGATCTTCTCGATCAGCCGATCCAAACGCAGACGCACGGTCGGATACGTGATCCCGTACGCCTTAGCCATCGCTTTGAGCGATCCGGACGCCAGGACGAACCGCTTGACGAAGGCAAGATCCTCGTCCTGGAGCAGGTCGATCCAATTGTTGTCGCTAGGATTGGTATTCATGATGTTTCTGGCTCCAAGTACGTGGGAAGCCCAAATTTTGTTCATGTCTAATTGAATTATAACCTAAATAAAATAGAAGTCAATTGTGATTTTATTTATTTTGGGGAACAAGAACCCCTCTGATGGGTTGCTTGTTGCCGCGATGTGTAAACGCCCTGCGACGAAGGGTTCGGCCCAACGGAACCTCGGCACGCAGTGCCAGGGCTTTTGTTCTCGACTCTCAACTCTTGACTCTTGACTCGCGAATCTTGGCAGTCGCCATGCGAACCCGTGGAGATTCGAATTGCTCCAAGAACCATAGGGCGGCTTGAACTTGCCGCAGGTTGGACATATCCTGAGATGTCCGGCAGATTTTTTCTGCCCTCCCCCAATTATAAGTGTCTCTTGAAGACCGAGGAGTCAACGCCCGTGGCCAAGACCGCGAAGAAATCGAGCAAACCGACCCGTGCCGAGCCGACCAGTGGGGCCGACATCGCGATTCAGGTGTTGGTCAATCACGGTGTGGATACCATATTCGCACTTCCGGGCGGGGCCACCATCCCCTTGCACCAGGCGTTGACCCGGTTCCGGGACAGAGTGCGGGTCATCTTGCCGCGGCAGGAACAGGGCGGCGGATTCGCAGCACAAGGTTACGCCCGAACGACCGGGCGGGTCGGTGTCTGCATGACCACGAGCGGCCCGGGCGCCACAAACCTGGTTACTTCCATCGCCGATGCCAAGCTGGACAGCATTCCCATCATCGGGATCACGGGGCAGGTGGGCACGCCGGTGATCGGCAAGGATGCGTTCCAGGAAACGCCCATCATCGAGGTCTGCCGGAGTGTGACGAAGCATCATTACCTGGTCACGCGCGTCGAGGACGTTGCCCGAGTCGTCCGCGAGGCGTTTCACATTGCAACCACCGGCCGTCCGGGACCCGTATTGATCGATCTGCCGAAGGACGTGCAGATGACACAGACGGTGCCGGACTATGACGAACCGATGAATTTGCCGGGCTATATGGTCAATGAGCGGCTCGCCACTCCGGACGAAATCGCACAAGCGGCAGCGTGGATCCGCCAGGCGAAGCGGCCGGTGATCTACGCCGGGGGCGGGTTGATCGCTGCGGATGCGTGCGAAGAATTGGCCGAGCTGGTCCGCAAGACGGAGATCCCGGTCGCGACGACGCTGCTGTGCCAGGGCGGGTTTCCCAATGACCATCCCCTTTCGCTCGACATGCCCGGAATGCACGGAAGCATTTATGCCAACTACGCGCTCGACGCGGCCGATCTGCTGCTGGCGTTCGGCGTCCGGTTCGACGACCGGGTTACCGGCAACGTCTCGGAATTCGCCAAGGGGGCGAAGATCATCCATATCGAAATCGATCCTTCGGAGATCAACAAGATCAAGGAAGCGCACCTGCCGATCGTCAGCGACTTGAAGTACGCGTTGGCCGAACTGAACAAGATCGTCGAGCCTCCGGGGGACCTGACCGAATGGCACAAACAGGTCGCCAACTGGAAGAAGGAAGAGCCGTTCCGCTATGACGAGGATTTCGACGGAATCCTGCCGCAGCACGCCATCGCCGAGTTGTCGAAGCTGACGAAGGACCTCGATCCGATCATCACGACGGGCGTAGGGCAACACCAGATGTGGACGGCCCAGCACTTCCAGTTCCGCAAGCCGCGGCGGCATTTGACCAGCGGTGGCCTGGGAACGATGGGTTTCGGGTTGCCGTCGGCCATTGGGGCGAAGGCCGCCCATCCCGACAAGCTGGTCATCGATATCGACGGCGACGGGAGCCTGTTGATGAACATTCAGGAAATGGCCACCTCCTTCTGCGAAAAGCTGCCGGTGAAGGTGATGTTGCTGAACAACATGCACCTGGGGATGGTGGTGCAGTGGGAAGACCGGTTCCATGCGGCGAACCGCGCCCACACCTATCTCGGCCCGATCGACCACCCCGAAGCGACCGGCCGGGGTAACGGCATCACGCCGGATGAGCGGTACCCCGATTTCGTGGCGATCGCGGCGGGTTTTGGCTGGCGGGGCCGCCACGTCTCGAAGAAAGCGGAACTGACCGCGGGGATCCGGGAAATGATCGACTCGGAGCAGTCGTACGTCCTTGACGTCCAGGTACCTTATCAAGAGCACGTCCTGCCGATGATCCCGTCCGGGGCAACGGTCCGCGACCTGATCAAAGAGTAGGTCGCGGGCGCCGTGGCGAATCCTTTCACTCGATGGCAGAGTTCACCTCAATTCTCCGCCCCGCGTTGCGGGCCGGCTATTGGAGAAACTCTTTCCACTTCCCACTTCGCTCTACCCGCTTGCAGTCTATCGCTCTTCCCGGTATGCTTAAGCCGCTGCCCAACTCGAATACCAGCAACCGAGAGTCTTCGTGAGCGAGCCGACCGCACAGCCGATGGAAACATCCCCCGCAATGAAAATTCTCCGGCGATGCCTTCGGCCGTCGCTGATCTTCTTCGTCCTTGCCGCTGCAACGGCGATTGTCGTCGGCCGATACGGCTCGCCCACCTGGACCGTCGATCCGGTCCCACTCAAGGTGAAAACGGACGAAGACGGCGCCGACTACTACAGCGACGATGGGAAACGGGTCGTCGTCAACAAGTGGATTCCGATAGAACAAGCTTATCTTTCGAGAAAAAATATCGACAAACTAAATGCCGGGGGCAACCCACCCGAGACCCTGGAAGAACACGTAGTCGATACCCGTGTGGGCGACGAAAAACCCTTGTACTTCAAGTTGGTCGCCAAGCAGAATTGGAGGTTTTGGTCGCTCTTGCCGGCGCTGGTGGCGATCGGGCTTTGCTGGGCGACGCGCGAGCCTGTAATCTCGTTGTTTGGCGGGATCGTTGTCGGGGCATTCCTGCTGGGGAAATACAACCTTGCCGGGGATGTCCTGGTCGCCAATCTCGCCACGAAGGATGCGGCCGCCATCTTGATCCTCTATCTCTGGTTGCTCGGCGGGTTGCTCGGCATCTGGTCGAGAACGGGGGCCGCCCAGGCCTTCGCCAACCTGATGACCCGAAAGTTCGTCCGCGGCCCCAGAACCGCCAAACTCGTCGCGTGGTTTCTCGGAATCATCTTCTTCCAGGGCGGAACGGTCAGCACGGTGCTCGTCGGCACGACGGTCAAACCCCTGGCCGACAAGGAACGCGTCAGCCACGAGGAGCTTTCGTATATCGTCGATTCGACCGCCTCGCCGATCGCCTCGCAACTGGCGTTCAACGCATGGCCGGGATACATCCAGGCGTTCATTTTCGTTCCCGGCGTTGCATGGCTGGCAACGGAATCCGACCGCATCCGGTTCTTCTTCTGTAGCGTTCCGTTTTGCTTCTACGCGATCTTCGCAGTCACCTTCACGTTTCTGCTGAGCATCGGCCGGTCGCCGTTCCTGGGCCGAAGGATGCGAGCGGCAATCCGCCGGGCACGCGAGACGGGGCAACTCGATCGCCCCGACGCCGAACCGCTCAGCTCCAAAGAGCTTCAGGGGGCAAACGTGCCCGAGGGGTACAGCCCACACGTGCTCGAGTTCTTCCTGCCGCTGGGTACACTGATCGGAACCGCCATCGGCACGTTCATCCTCTACGGTTCCCCGAAGGTTCAATGGGCGTTCGGTGCGGCCCTGCTGCTGGCCATGGCGATGGCCTTGTTCCGCGGAATGCGGCTGAAAGACTTGATGGAGGGGCTCAGCGACGGGTTCAAGGGCGTGGTCGTCGGTTCCGTCATTCTCCTGTTGGCAATGACAATCGGCCATGTCAGCCGCGACGCCGGCGGCGGTATCTATCTCGTCGAACTGCTCGGCGATAAGATTCCCTATTGGGCCTTGCCCGTCATGCTCCAAATCATGACGGTCATCATCTCCTTCTCGACCGGCACAAGCTGGGGGACCTACGCGGTGGCGTTTCCGCTTGCGATGCCATTGAGTTGGGCGGTGGCCCAGTCGCAGGGCGTCAGCCATCCGATGTTTTTCATGACGCTATGTTTTGCCGCCGTGATGGACGGCAGCGTTTCCGGCGATCAGTGCTCGCCGATCTCCGACACGACGGTCCTTAGCTCGATGTGTACCGGTTGCGACCTGATGGACCACGTGAAGACCCAAATCCCCCAGGCATCGGTCGCCGCGTTGCTGGCGGGAATCTGCTGGACGATCGTGACGGTGGCGTTCTGCCAACCGGCATAAAACCGCGCCCGTCGGTCGCGCGCCAGCATCATTTCAGATACCGGGGATCACTGCTGCTGTTGATTCTCCTCAAGCTCAGGCGACGTAACGTGAAAGGATGCCAAGAGCCACTCGCCCCGGACCTTCTCAAACTTCGCTTCGATCGTGGCGGGCCCCTTGTCGAACTGCGCGTCGTAGACGGCGTCGGCAGAGATTTGCTTGATGTTGATATGCGACAGCTTCTTGGAACGCAGCGCCCCCCACCGGGCCTTGATCGTTCGGCCAAGCTGACCGTATTGCTCCCGTGTCGTCGTTTCCCGAAACCCGGGCGTCGTCTGTGTGGAATAGGTTTCGGCAAAGGTCCCGCGGTCGATGGCCCCAAACAGGGCGTCGACCTTCGCCGACAGTGTGGCATCCACTTTCCGCAACACAGCAAGAAAGCCCCCCGCACACAGCATCAAGCAAAGGATCGCCACGCCCCCAACGCCAATCCCGACAACGACGAACACTCGGTTGGTTCTCATCAAAACCACCCTTCTGGGGAGGAATCGTGCGGCGGTCGGACGCGTCGGTCCAGCTCCAGTATCAACCAAATCCATTATCGGAGAAACCCGCCGCAACGACAATCGTCGTGTCCGGCTCGCTCGCATCCGGCTTGCGTCCTCTCGTAATGGACGCAAACCACTGCCAGGCAAGGGCTTACAGAAGGAGGAGGGAGTGTGTGTCACGGGCAGCCGTCTGAGGACGAACATAGCCCGATCGTGGGGGGGTTGACCTTGACCACAATCCACCCTGCGACTATGCTTTTCGCTCCCCGCTCTCCCCGCTTGGGTTGTGCGCCGGCAATATCCCCTCCATGGAAGGTGCCTTCGGCGAAAAGATGGAATCGGTCTGGTTGGTTGCTTATCTGGTTTTCGTTTTCCTGGCGATCGTCCAGTCGCTGTTGCTGGGGCTTCAGACCTGGGAACACCGCCGTTATGCGCGGAGTTGTATGGGGCGATTGGGCCGTCATCGTCCGACGGGGCGCGCGGCGCTCTTTGCACCGTGCAAGGGGCTCGACATCGGCCTGGAAAGCAATATTCACACGCTGTTTCACCAAGACTATGACGACTACGAGTTGGTGTTCATCGTGGAAAGCGAGGAAGACCCGGCTTGCGAGGCGATTCGGCGTGTCATGGCAGGGCATCCGTCGGTTCCCTCGCGATTGGTGGCGGCGGGCCGCGCAACGGACACGGGCCAAAAGATTCACAATCTTCGAATGGCCACCGCCGATTTGCCCCGGGAAGTGGAATACCTGGCATTCGTTGATTCCGACGCGGGGCCTCGACCCGAGTGGCTGCGATTGCTCGTCGCTGCTTTGCAGCAAGAACGACGGGGCGCCGTTACGGGCTATCGCTGGTTCGTGCCCGTACGGCAATCGATCAGCAACTATCTTCTGTACAGCATGAACTGCGACGTGATGGCGCTTTTGGGCCGCAGCAGCCACTACCTGATCTGGGGCGGCTCGTGGGGAATTCGCCGGGACGTGTTCGATTCGATCGGCCTGCGCGACGCGTGGAAAGGAACCCTCAGCGACGACTTGATCGCAAGCCGGACACTCCAGCAGGCGCGCCGTCCCGTTCGATTTGAACCGGCCTGTGTCGTCAGATCGCCGCTCGACTATTCCCCACGGGAAATGTTCTATTTCATGCGCCGCCAGTATCTGGTAACCCGGTTTTACACGCCGAGGTGGTGGACGTTCGCATTGGTAGCAGCCACGTTTTCCAACCTGGTCCGGGTAGGGAACCTCGCGGCATTGGCGGCCGGATTGGCCTATGGGATTCCACCGGTGTGGCTCGTGGTCTGTGCGTCGCTCGTGCTGTACCTGCTTTCGGCAATACGTCGCACTTTTCGGCAGGACCTTGTCCGCACCTATTTCCCGGAACGGCTTGCCAGGTTGCGGGCGGCCCGGCGATTTGACATTTGGGCAAGCCCCATCACGGGGCTGGTCAACTGGGTGGGGATTATCGGTTCGCTCTTTGGGAAACACATCCGTTGGCGAGGGATTCGCTACCGGATTTCGAGCGGCGGCAAGGTTGGGGCAATCCATCGCGAGGACAGCCAGCCGATACGGGCATCCTGCAACGCCGACGTGCTCCCAATTTCTAATGTCGTTGAGGCGAATATCCCCAAGCCGCAACTCGCGTGTTACCGGAAGGCAGGTTGAGGATCCGTCGATGCGCGTTATATTGTGGGATACGCGGAAGCTGGGCGCCTCGAAGGATTTTGCCGGAGGTTTCGGAATCGGGCTGTATCCGGGGACGGGTGGGCTCCGGGACCACATTATCCGTTATCACTACACGCGCGACCGGCGACCGGCGGCCTTGTTGTTCGCCCACCTTGCGAGTATCTTCCGCATACTGGGGCATCGGGTGGAATACGCCGAAGACCGCATCCCCCGCGGGGCCGACCTCTACGTCTTCTGCCCTTCGCTGGTGACGCTGCACTTGGAACGCCGGGCAATCCGCCGGGCCGTCGCCGACAACCCGGCTGCCCGGGTGCTCGTCGTGGGGTTGGTCGCCTCCGTAATGCCCAAAGTGTTCGACGGGCTGGACGTGACGGTCGTCAAAGGGGAAGCGGAACAACTGCTCTGGCGTCTGGACGAGGTGCTTGCGCGGCCGGGTGTTCCGGTGCAGTTGGGGACGCTCGAGAACCTTGACCTGCTGCCGCTACCCGATTGGTCGCTGTTTCGGCCGCGGAAGTTCCGCATCGGCTACGATTTCTGGCGGTTCCCGACCGCTTTGGTCCAGGCGAGCCGCGGCTGCACGTTTCAGTGCAACTACTGTCCTTATATTATCCTTGAGAACTCCACTCGGTTCCGCGATTCGGAAGCGGTCGTCGACGAAATCCGCCACGGAATGCGGCGCTGGGGATTCCGGTCGTTCAAGTTCCGCGACCCGCTCTTCGGGCTCAGCCGCAAGCAGGTCTTCCGCCTGGCCGAAGGGATCGGGCGGCTGCCGCAGAAGATCCAGTTCTCGATTGAAACGCGCATCGAGCTGATGCCGCCGGAGGTGCTCCGCGTGCTGCGGCGCGCCGGCCTGACGAGCATCACCGTAGGAATCGAGACGCCCGACGAGGAAACACTCAAGCGGTATCGTCGCGACCCGGTTCGGGAGGACCGCCAGCACGCATTCATCGACGCGTGTCGCCGCCTGGGAATCCGCACGGTGGCCGGGTTCATGATCGGTTTCCCGGAGGATGACGAGGAGTCGATCCGCCGGGTGATGTGGTATGCCCAACAAGTCAATCCCACGTTTGCCAACTTCAACATCGTTACGCCCTATCCCGGCACCGAGTTCTTCGAGCAGATCAAAGGCCGGATTGCGGATTTCGACTACAGCCATTACACGGTCTACACCCCCGTCTTGAAGTACGAGCACCTGACGGCGGATCGGCTGGCGTGGTTGCACGCGAAGTGTTTCCACCGGTTTTACTTCCGCTGGGAGTACCTGCGGGAGAATGCCCATCTCCTCTGGCCGGGCTTGCAGAAGTTCGGTTTCGGTGATAAACAGAGGGAAACACCCGGCGCCGAGCCGGCCCACGACGGGGTGCCCAAGCCGCTCAGCTCTGCCGAATCGATCAATCTCTTGCGCCGCAAGGGCCTCCGCCGCGACGACCCTCACCAGCGCGGGCCTTCCGCCGACGCCGAACGGCGTTCAACGCAGTAGAGCCGTTCATTGCAGGCGTTTGGCAACAGCGAGCAAGTCCGTGGCAAGTTTCTGAAGATAGGGGCACTTGTTGATGGCAACTTGCGGATCGACGTACGGAAAGATCTTCTTCGCGTACACGGTCTTCATGTATCGTCCGCGAAGGATTCCGTTCAGGAACTTCGCCGGAGGTTCGTTGAAATCGACCGTCTCGGGCTTCTCTATTTTTCCGATCTGACCTTGAACGTCGGCGGGGAACTTCTTGGGATACGCAAGAAGCCACGCCTCGACTTCATGGACCGCGAAATGCTGAAAGAAGCGCTTTCCGAGGTGGTTCGGTATTAAGTTGCGAATCTGCTCCCTGGCCGTGGAGACCTTTTCGGCAACTGTCGACGCGTTCGAGAAGTCAATGCGGTCCGGCAAGCCATAGAGGTCCAGCAAACCGAAAACGAAGTCCGCCCCATCCTTCGTCAGGTGAGACTCGACCTTCTGCGCCAGATCGCCCAAATAGTTGCTGACGCCCTTGAATTTCACCGGCCTGATCCCCACCTTCTGCTCAAGCTTTGGATCGAGCCAGTGATGGAAGAACGCGGGAAGGGCCGTTTCCGTGTCGCCTTCGACAAACAGGGCGATCTGCCGGGACCTCTGCCTAGTCATGAGGAGTACCTGCCGGACTCGGAGGGGGTGTACTCTCGGGCGGGAGGTCTGCAAACCGTTTTTCCCTGTCGTCGGGTTCCGCCGCGTCCGCCGCGGCCAGGATGTCCAGCTCGCCGCTGATGAACATCTGCCCCAGACGGTACTTATCGAGCCACTCCTTCAGGCGAGCCGCCGGAAGCGGCAGCAGATGCGATCGGCCCTCTTCCCAATGGCAGATCGTCACGCTCGGCTCGTGTTCCGTGAAGGCGTCGAGGAACTCGGCCGAATGGCTCGTTATGACGACTTGTGTCCGTTCGGCGGCAGCAACGGCGTATTCCGCAATGATCGGAAACATGCTCGGGTGCAACCCGATTTCCGGCTCCTCAATCGCGATAAGCGCGGGGGGATCGGGATCGGCGAGTATTGTCAGCAGCAGCAGGAATCGCAACGTCCCGTCCGAAAGGCTCTGCCCGGCGTGCGGTTCCTTGCTCGAATGCCACTGAACCGCCAATTGAATTCGCTGGGCCGCCGCCGGCTGAAACACCAGCTCCTCGAATTCCTCCCCGAACCCCGCTTTCATCCCGTCGTTGATGTCCTGCTTGAAGTCGCGATTACTCGTGTAGAGCGTGTGCAACACGGCGGGGAGATTGCTTCCGTCAAGGTCCAGCCCGGTGACGTGCTGCGTGATGGCGGGCGACCGGACGGCGGAACGGTCGCCAACCTTCACATCGCGGTAGACGCGCCAAGATGCAAGTATGTGCCTTGTCTCCGAAACCACCGGCTTTGAGGTAGGCCCGGCCACTTGGGTGAGGAGCAACTCGTTTCGATCCCATGACTTGTCCGCAGGGAGGAAACCGAATTCAAATCCACACCAGTGTTGGTGTCCTGGGGCATGTCCCATGATCGCGAAACGGTTGCCGACTGGATGATACCCGTCAGCGTTCTCTGCATGTCCTGGCGTGATCCAGAGCAGTTCTTCTCTCACGCGATAGCTGCTACCCGTACCCACCTGCTCAAGAGCAAGAGTAACATTGAGTGGAATCTCGGAGAACTCGCCTATGGGAGCCACGGGATCGAGCGTCAATGTCCATCCGAGCAAGTTTGCCTGTTGGTTCCACAATAATGGTACCATCCCGCCCGACTGGTTGATCGTTTCGAGCAACTTCCCTTTCGCCGTGTTGGAAATCAACTCCAGCAGTTGCAGCAGGTTTGTCTTCCCCGATCCGTTAGGGCCGACCAGGAGGTTAAGCCTTCCCGGTTCCCAGACGGCCTTCTCGAACGATTTGTAACCGTGGATTTCCAGCTTCCGAATGGCCATGTGACGACTCCTGTGCAACGCCCGGACCGATCGGAGGATCGGGGAACGGCATTGGTAACCCCACTCTTCAGCAGTATACCCGCGCCGGCCGGAATTGCCAATGGCCCTTCGCGGCGGCAAGCGGGCCTCACGTCGCTGTTTCATCATCGCCGTCCGGCGCCGGCCGATCTCGCTCATCCTCGATTTGCGTCGTATCACGCAAATGGCCGCTCCGCAGGTCCTCGCCGGGATAGATGAGCACGCGGCCGCACTTGCACCGGACCTCGTGGCCGAACTGGAAGAGCGTCACGTCGTAGCCGGCGCTGCATTGGGGGCAGATGATAGCCATGGGAATTGTCCTCTGGGAACTGGGATGACTTCATTGTGCTGGGATCGTCAGTGCGAAGCCGCAAGCGGCTAGTCGATTAACAATACAATCAATCGTTTCGGGCCGTGGACGCCGAGGATCAGGATTTTTTCGATGTCGGCCGTTCGGCTGGGGCCGGTGATGATGACGAACTCGCCGCGGCGGCCCGGCTCGGCGGCACTGGCGCGGACTTCGTCCCAGGCCGCCGGCAGATGCTCGACCAACTGCTCGACCCACGCCGCCACGATGCAGTTCGACGGCAGGTAGCACATCAGCCGCTGTTCGGGTGTGTCGCACGAGACCAGGCAACTGCCCGTGTCGGCAAGCAGCTTTCCGGCCGTGACCAAGCCGACCGGCAACTGCGCCATTTGTTTCGGGTCCGGATTCTCCCGTTCCCATGCCACGCGCTCTTCCGGCAACCCCGAGAGCAGCTCCCGGCAGATCGGCCGCTCGACCGCGCCAATCGTGTTCCAGTCGTTTTCGTCGAGCAACGTCGCCAGCTTTTCCCGGGCGTCTTCGAAGGAAGTGCAACGGATGACCTCGCCCTGGACCGCCTCGATCTCGCTGATGAAACGCTCGATCATCTCATCGGTCGAAGGGTTCGTCCGCGGCCAGACCTCGGGCACCGGCGGCCGCTCGACCTCGGCCATGGTCGATGTTTCGGTGCGAATGCGCCCCAGAATGTTCTCGCGGCTGCTCATCACGGATGTTCTTTCTTCTTGCGTTTCCACCGAGTTCGAAACGCCGGGCCGGGGATCTTGGGCAACTCGCGGCCTCGGGTCCAGGCACGCAGCTTGTCGACGTGCAACGCCCGGGGCACAAGCCCCGCGATGCGAACGCCCATCCGTACGGCCCACATTGCCAGCCGGTATCGTTTCGGCCCGGACATCCCCCAGGCCCACATCTTCCAGGTGATCCGGTCGATCAGCGATCGGGCGGGCGACCGCTCGCGGACGGCCCGGTGCCGCAGGTGGACCAACTGGTGCGGGATGTCGATCTTCACCGGACAGACTTCGCTGCACGCCCCACACAACGAGGAGGCAAACGGCAGCGTGCCGGCCTCCTTCAACCCGCACAGGTGCGGCGAGATGATCGAACCGATCGGGCCGGGGTAGACCCAACCGTAGGCCCAGCCGCCCGCTCGGCGATAGACCGGGCAGACGTTCAGGCACATGCCGCAACGGATGCACGACAGGGCCCGACGCGCCGCCGGGTCCTGGAGGATTTTGGTCCGCCCGTTGTCCAACAGGATAATATAGAGCTTCCGGCCGGGCGTTGCCCCGTGGATCAAGTGGGTGTAGGTGGTCAGTTTCTGCCCGGTGCCGACGCAGGCCAGCAATTGCAGAAACACCGGCAGGTAGTCGATCGAGGGAATGACCTTCTCGATGCCGATCAGGGCGACATGGATTGGCGGCGTCGAGGTTGAGAGCCCCACGTTGCCCTCGTTCTCGACGATGGCCAGTGTGCCCGTGTCGGCGATCGCGAAGTTGCAGCCCGACATGCCCATGTCGGCGGCGAGAAATTCCTCGCGAAGGTGCCTTCGGGCGATGTGCGTCAGGGCTTCGTGTTCGGCGGTGTACGGCTCGTCGAGCTTCTCGTGGAAGAGCTTCCCGACCCCTTCGGCCGAGAGGTGCAGCGCGGGCGTGACGATGTGCGTCGGCCGCTGGCCGGAAAGCTGGACAATATATTCGCCCAGATCGGTCTCCAGCGCCCGGATGCCGGCCGCCTCGAACGTGTGGTTCAGCTCCATCTCCTCGCTGACCATCGACTTGCCTTTGACCACCGCCTTGACATTGTGTTCCCGGGCGATGTCAAGGACATGCTTATTGGCTTCTTTGGCCGTTTCGGCCCAGAGGACGGTGGCCCCGCGGGCGGAGATGTTGCGCTCGAACTCGACCAAGAGCTTATCGAGATTGGCGACCGTGTAGCCTTTGATCGCCTGGGCGGCGTCGCGCCAGTCTTGCCAGTATTCGATGGCGTCGGTAACCGTCCGGTTGTTCTTGGTCGAGCGCTCGGCGGCCGAGCCGGTCGCTTCCGAACCGGCCGGTTCGTAGAGCCCCTTGGTTTGTTCCTTGAGAAACGGGGCGCCTTCGAGATGGAGGTTTTCTTGGGCCATGGTGCTTCTATTCGTGCGAAGCCGCAAGCGGCATAGTTACTCAACTCCCGCTATCAACAGTTCGGCGATGTGTTTGATTTCAATATGCTTTGCTTCCGGCGTCCGACGCATGATGCCGCCGACGTGCATCAGGCAACTGATGTCGGGCGTGGCGACGACCTCGGCCCCGCTTCTGACGATATTCTCAACCTTGCTCTTGCCCATCGAAAGCGACAGCCCGGCCATCTTCACACTGAACGTGCCGCCGAAGCCGCAGCAGTCTTCCGCGTCGGGCAGTTCGCAGTAGTCCAACTCGCGAATACTCTTTAGCAGCGTCATCGGCTGGTCGACTACGCCCAACTCGCGGCGGGTGTGGCAGCCGACGTGCATGGTTACCTTACGGGAATAGGTCGCCCCGGTGTCGGTCACCCCGAGCATGTCGACGAGAAACTCGGTCAACTCGAACACCCGCCGGCCGATACCGACGACTCGCTCGTCCGGATCGACGTGCCCAAAAAACACCCGGCACATCGCCGCGCAGGACCCCGACGGCGTGACGATCCAGCGGTGCTCCTCGAAGGCGTCGCAGAACTGGCGAATGACCTTTCCGGCCTCCTCCCAATAGCCGGAGTTAAACGCCGGCTGGCCGCAGCAGGTCTGCTTCTCGGGGTAGACGACCGGGACGTCGTATTTTTTCAACAGCTTCGCAGTCGCCTCGCCGATCTCCGGATAGAACTGGTCGATATAGCAAGGAACAAACAACGCAACCGGCTCCCCCTTCTGATACGGCGGGTCGTCTTGCCGCGGGGCCGGAGTGTTAGCGGGTTTTGTCATCGCAGTACCGTCATGCGGGGGGGAACTACAAACGTCCGTGTTATAACGCCTTACGGTCTGTTTGACCAGTGGTGTCGTCGCTAGTAACCCGTCTCTTTGGCATGCAAGCTTGTGTCATAAAGCCGCGACCGTTGGTCGCGCCGGGCGACGCTGGTAACGCCTTCTGACAACGCGGCGCGACCAACGGTCGCGGCTTTATGGGCGGCTGGGTGCCTGCCGCACTTCAATCCAACCCCGGGGCGAAGCCGTGGCGCATGGTGTTTTCGGTGCAGCTTCTCGGCTCGACGAAGTGGAGCAGATAGTCGGCGCCGCCGGCCTTGGTGCCGGTGCCCGAGAGGCCGAACCCGCCGAACGGCTGGCGGCCGACCAGGGCCCCGGTGATGCCGCGGTTGAGATAGAGATTGCCGACGCGGAACTCCCGCCGGGCCAACTCCAGGTGCAACGGCTTCCGGCTGAAGACCCCGCCGGTCAGCTTGTACGTCGTGCCGTTGGCCACTTCGAGGGCCTCCTCGAAAGTCGCGACGTGCATCACCGACAGCACCGGACCAAAAATCTCTTCCTGGGCCAGGCGATGGTGCGGCTCGATTTCCGAGAAGATGTGTGGGGCGATGTATGGCTTGCCGACTTGTTCTTCCAGCCCGGCGGGGACCTCGCACGCCAGCTCGAGCTTTCCTTCGCCCTTGCCGGTTTCGATGTACTCGCGGATCTTCGCGGCGGCCGTCTCGTCGATGACCGGCCCGACGTCCGTGGCCGGTTCGAGCGGATTGCCGATCACGAGCGTCCGGGTCGATTCGACGATGCGCCGCAGGAAGGTCTCGTAGACATCGCCGACGACGATCGCACGGCTGCACGCCGAACACTTCTGGCCGCTGTAGCCGAAGGCCGATTGGCGCACACCGAGGACTGCTTCGTCCAGGTCGGCCGAGGCGTCGATGATCAGGGCGTTCTTGCCGCCCATCTCGCAGACGACCTTCTTGACGAACCCTTGTCCGTCGTGTACTTCGCCGGCCGCGCGTAGGATGTCGAGCCCGACCTCCTTCGAACCGGTAAACGCGATCAGCGGCACACGCAGATCGCGGACCAGCACGGAGCCGACGGCACTGCCTGAGCCGGGCAAAAAGTGGAGCACGTCTTCGGGCACGCCCGACTGCCAGAGGATCTCGCATATCGCCCGGGCAATGCCGCGGGTCTGCGACGACGGTTTGACCACGACCGTATTGCCGACGACCAGCGCGGCGGTGGTCATGCCCGCACAGATTGCCAGCGGGAAGTTCCACGGGCTGATGACCGCCGCCACGCCGCGGGGCTGATGCCACACATGGTTCAGCTCGCCGACGAACTGGCCGAGCCGCTGCGGTTCAAAAAGCCCAATGGCACTTCGGGCGTAGAACTCGCAGAAGTCGATCGCCTCGCACGTGTCGGCGTCGGCCTCGCGCCAGGGCTTGCCGGCCTCGCGGATCATGATGCCGGACAGCTCGTCGCGGCGGCGGCGCATTTCGGCGGCCGCCTCGATTAGTGCCGTCGAGCGGGCCATCGGATCGGCATCCCGCCATGCGGGGAACGCGGCGGCGGCCCGGACGATTGCTTCTTCCGCCTGATCGGCCGTTGCGCTCTCGCCGCCGGAGGGTACGTCGGCCGAACTGACGGCCCGGCCAAACGCTTCCCGCTGATCGTGCTGCGAGAAGTCCCGCACCGGCTCGTTCGTCATCGCCCGCCCGTCGCCGAGGCCCTCGACGGCCGGGCTCAACTCGTGTCGCTCGGCGGCTTCGGCGATGTGCCGCTCGCCCGCATCGTGGGAACCGTCATCGGCGACGTGCGGCGACGCCAGAAGCTCCTCCTCAGACGCATCCTCTGAAAATCCCATCCGAAGCCACGACTGGTTTGAGGTATTTTCCAACAACCGTCGCACGAGGTACGCCATGCCGGGAATAAGCTGCCCGACCGGCACGTACTCCCGCGTCCGCAGGTTGCGTGCCTTGGCGGCCGACTTGAGCTGATCGGCCATGCCGTAGAGCATTTGCAGCTCGACCGCCGATTCCGGCAGGCCGTGTTTCTTGAGCAAGGCCAACGTGTGGGCAATCGAACGCATGTTGTGCGAGCCCAGCGCCAGCTTCACACCCGGCTCGTCCGCGTTTCGCGGCATCTCGGCGACCAGCCGCCCGGCCATCCGCTCGAAGCAGGCGTCGGTCTCGCGTTTCTCGGTCCAGACGGGCACCGGCCAGCCGAATTGCTCGGCGTGGATCACTTCGTAGTCCCAATACGCCCCCTTGATCAGCCGCACGGTGACCCGGCGTCCGGCCTGCTTCGCCCAGGCGATGATTCGCTCGACGTCTTCGTCGCCGCTTCGCAGGTACGACTGCACGGCGAGCCCGGCCGCGAAGTCGACCTGCTCGCAACATCGCTCGAAGAGCATCAGCGTCAGGTCTTTCATCGCCGATTGTTCCATGTCGAAGTTGACGAACACATTGCGGGCTCTGGCCGCTTCGAGGATCGGCAGCAGGGCCGCGGTTAATCGTTCGAGGGAGCCGTCGAAATCAATCGGATCGGTCCGGGCGCAGAGCGAGCTGATCTTGATCGAGACGTTCGTGCGCGGAATCGGCCCAAGGTAATCGGATTCGAGCAGCTCGCTGTCGCCCCACCGCTCCACTTCGTCCGGCAGCGTCTCGATCAGATCGAGATAGCGCCGCCGATACGCGCGTGCTTCCTCGTCGCTGACGCAGGCCTCACCGAGCAGATCGACGCTGAAGGCAACGCCTTCCTTCCAGAGCTTTCGCAACTTGGGCACGGCCGAGGCGGCGTCGGTCCCGGCGATGAAGTTGGCCGCCATGGCCGTAATCCGGTTGGCGATTGTCTTCGACATGATGCCCTTGGCCAGCGAGCCGGCCTTCAGCCCGAGGTCCATCCCCGGCGGCAGCGTCACGCCCGGTTGGCTCAGATAGTCGCTCAGGCAGTCGTGGACCTGCCGCGACGTGGTCAACATGGGAAAGACGTCGACGAAGCGGAACAACTGGAGCTTGAATCCGGGGTCCTTCATCGCCCAGTTCATCAACTGGTCGGACCAGAATTTGGCGGAAAAGACCCCCGCGCGATGCCGCCGGGCGTGCGCGAGAAGATCGCGGCCGATCTCCTGAGTGCTCTGCTCGATCTCGGACAAATCTTCGGACAGATTGCGACCCGTCGCTGGAGGAGTGGGTTTGGTGTCTCGTTTCTTTCGACCGGGCCAGTGCATAAGCGCCTCCTTGAAAAGACCGCGTGTCAACCTTATGGCATCTTGCTTCGAACGCGAAGCAGCCACTGCTTCATCTTCGGGGTGACCTTACCGCCGACCTCCTCCCGGGTCCTGTAGTCCCAGTCGGCGGTCGTGTGGTACAGCAGGCTCTCCTGGAAGTCCTTGACTTTGGCAGCATCCTTACCGGGATAAGGATTCTTTCCGAAAAGATGGGCGCTTCTTAGAGTGCTATCCCACAGGGTCTTGGATTCTTTCTGCAACCTTTCGATACGGGCAGTTAGGTTCGCAATCTCCCGGCTCTTTTCCCGTTCAATCCGTTTCTTCTCGTCCTCAACTGCCTTTTGGGCGGCGGTGCGTGCCGCTTCTGCCTTCTTGTAATCGTTTCCAGCCCGGCCTCGCTCCTCGAACTGCTTTTTCCTCATCTGCAGGGCCCTCTCTTTCGCCGAGCGAGATTCGTGCAGCTTGGAATATTCCGGATGCGATTTTCTCAGCCTCGCGGTAAGGGCGCTGAGATCTTCCCGGAGTCGCCTATGCCGTTCTTCCATCCTTTTCCGCCCGGCATGAGCATTGATTTCGTTTCTGAGGGTTTCGTGAAACAACCTGTCAAGCCGTCGGTGCGCGACGTCGGCCTTCCACCACCCGGGGTCGGACAACCTCCTGGCGTGCAGCAGGTGGTTGTACTTGTCCAGAAGCTGCCTTTTCTTCCGGCTGTCCTTTTCCTGCCGGTGCAGTTCGATCGCTTTCTGGAGTTCCGGGAGCTGCCTAATCCGCTCTTCCGCTTTCCGTCTTTCTTCATTGGCCGCACCGGCCTGCGCCGCCATCGCGGCGAGCCGGGGACTCTCACGCACTTCCTTCTCCATCTCGCTGCACCGTTTCCGGCAGGCTTGGATCTCCTCGTCGAGCTTCACGCACTCGCTGTTTTCCCTGATCCGCCGCGTGATATCGTCAATTTTCTTACGCAACTCCTTGATTTCCTGCTCGGTCTTGGCGTTTTCCGGAAGGGCTCTGAAGTCGTCGTGAATCTTCCGGTCGAGAGCGGATTTCTCTCTATCGGCTTCCTTAGCGCGCGTCTCAAGCTCGTCGAGTCGTGTTGTCTTGCGCAGAGCCGCTTTCTGCTGCTCGAGCTGCTTTGTCTCGTCCTGTATCTGCCCGTACTTGCCTGCTTTGAGTTCGGCTTCCTTTGCTCTTCGTCTCGCTTCCCATGCATCGGCCCGCTGTTGGTCTTTCTCGGACCACTCCTGGAGCTGTACCATCGCAAACGGCACCGGGCTGAGCGCGTCGAAATCGTCGTGAACCTTGCGATAAATGCGGAAGTGATCCATTCGGCCCTTGAAGAACTCGTCCTTGTTGCGGCCGCAAGCGATGAAGTTTCCCTCGGGGCGGTCTCCGATGAAAACCGTGTTTGGTCTGAACGGAAAGCCGTTCTTGGCGGCCCGCTTTCCGTCGATATAGATCGAAGCCGCGGAGCCGTCCATTTCGACGCGCACACGGGCCCACTTGTCTGCCGGAATGCCTTCCGACGCGGCAACACTGCAGTTTTTGCCGTTGTGTCGCGCGGTAAGGACCGGCTTGCCGCTTCTGCCCTCGATCGCCAGGTAGAAGCATTCCTGCTCGCCCGTGCCGAAATCAAACAGACGCCCACCCTTGCCGCCGGAGCGGTTGACCAGCATGTCAACGGTCAGCTCGCCGAAATCGGCCACCGACGGCGGCGCTTCGGCGTACTGGTTCTTTCCGTTGAAGGCGATGCACCGGTGTTCGCCGTCTTCTGCAAATTTCGGGACGCCGTACAGGATCCCATTGTTGTTGACGTAGGAATCTTCGAGCAGAAAGGTTTTCGGCTGATTGAATTGCCAGTTGGCGTAGAGGGCCCCGGAATCCGTTCCTTCGCCGAGCCCCTGCCGCCCGTGGATCCTTCCACAGTCGAACACACCGCTTTCGAGATTGGCGATGCCGGGAACGAGTTCGCTATAGCCGACGCTGCCCGAACAGCCGGGCGTGTAGTCCATGACCAGGCCGCCGGTGAGTATCTGGCCCTTGGCGCGGCAGAGTCTCAAGATGTGTTCCCCCTTGATCACCGCGTTGCCGGTGATCTTTCCCCGGCCTTCGGGATACGTCGCGCGGGCGCGCCCGATGGTGGTGACCGTGGCCGATTCCAGGATGCGGGCATTGCCGCCGACGGTGATGTCCCCAAACACCCACGCCTTGCCGCCGATCTTGGCGTTTCCACGAACGACGGTTTTGGGGCCGCACACAACGGCGTATTCATGGATGCAGGCATTGTCTTCCACGCGTGCGCCGTCGAGCACCATGGCGTTGGGGCCGACATAGGCGCCGGCGGCGACGCGGGCACTGTCGGCCACAAAACCGCCGCCGTTGGGATGGAAATGTCCCTTTGCGTTACGCTGAAGAAACTTGATTCTCCTTGTCAACTCTTCTGTAATTTCAAGTTTGCCTTTTACCCACCAGTCGCTCTTATCGTACTCGCCCGATTCGATCTTCGCGCTCAGGGTGTCGCCCGAGAGCGTGATGCGGCGGAGCATGTCGGCCAGCTTCTCCTGGGCCAGTTTGCCGTTCTTGTCCGAGAGCGGGATGGGCACTTCGCTTTTTACGGGGTAGCCCATGTACTTGTTGCCGTTGTTCATGGCATAGAGTTCGTCGAAATTGATCACATCGCCCTGCCTGCGGTGGGGCGAGCCGGGCTTGCACCCGGCCAGCGCCACTTCCCACGGATAACGCGGGGCATGAACGCCGGCCAACCAGATACTGCACTGCTCACGACTACGTTGAGCGTCCGGGGCTTCCGGGTCCGAGAGAGGCAGGGCCCACGGCGTGGCGGCGACCGTAAGCCAGAGATGTTTGTCTTCATTGCGCAGAGCGAAGTCCATCTTGCCCTTGTTCCACAGGGGGCTGTAGCGTGCCCGCCCCTCTCCATCCACGGCCACGATGCAGGCGCGCCAGTCGCTGTGGGTCTCCGGGGCGTCGAACCCGCGGAAATCGACCGAGATGGCCGGGGCGTCTTCCTCCGGAACCAGCCGGACAAGGTTGAATCCGTATGTTCGCGGGGCTTCGCTGTTGGGTACACGCCACCGGTCCGGACATCCGTACACCGGTTGCAGAAAGGTCATCTCCGGCATCCCGTACTTCGAGCGGACCGGGTATTGCATCACAAAGTCACAGGTAGCCATTCGGGCCGCGTACTGGCCGAAAAAATCCCCAAGTCCCTTGATGCCGTTTTTCCAGAGGCCCCTTTGCTGGCCGAGCCGGGCAATGGTGTGGTACGGCGTCGGTTCAACGGCCGCAGCCAGGCAGCCGGCAACGGATATGATCCCGTAGCCCCAGTCGGGACTGTCGCCAAGGGCGAAGAAACAAAGAGACGACTGGTACTGCGTGCAGTTAGCGTTGCGCCAGGGATAGCAGAAATTGTGGCTGAACATCAGCACTTCTCCGGGAATATTGAAGTGCCGTCCTCCATGACACAGCAATTCCGCGAAATAGCCCGCAGACCAGCCGCCCCCCGGGTTGCCGTGGTAGAATTCATGGGAGAGGCCCAGGTTTCGCGGTCCGCCCGTGGCGTCGCGAAGATCGCAGGCGCCGTAGCCGCCTCCCGCGTATCCGCCATCAATAGCCAGCCTGATCAGCACGTTATATTTCTTCCAAGGTCCGGTTCTGCGCCAGTAGGGCATCGAGGTTCCGGCGGCTTCAATATGGGTCCACATGTTCTCGGCAAACTCCAGCGTTCCTTTGCGGTAGGCGCTCTGCTTTTCCGGTTCATGCGGCCGCATCCACCACAGGGTTTTGTATTGGGTTTCCGGGTCCGACACGAAAGTGTAATGTTTCGTTTCCAGTATCAGAGAGTCCGGTTTCACACGATAAGTGCTTGATACGTATTCCTCCTGTGACTGGGTGGCCTGGAGTTTCTTCCATTCCTTCTCCCAGATTTTGTAAATGAAATCGTGGTCCTCCCGGCTGACCATCATGCTGTAAGGCGGGTATGCAAGAACGGCCCTTCGCTCGCCGTTTTCCATGCGCAGCACAGCCGCGGGTGTAAGGACGTAATTGAACCGCGGGTCTGCTGTCTTTATGCCGAATCCCCGAAACCCGATCAGGTGCGCCTTGAAAGTACCGCTGTCCGACGTGGTCCAGTTTCTACAGACGCCGGCCAAGGCTTCGGGATCACCCTTGCCCTTGTTCCGCGTCCAGGTCCGCAACGGCACGCCTTCGGGAACATCCACGATGTCCTGCCCCTTGCGCGGCCACCACTGTACCGTGCGGCGCCGGTAGCCGACGGCGTTCGGTCCGCCTTCCTGCTCCACCTTGTCCCGGCCCACGCCGGGCACGAGTTCTTTCGGGTAGCGCAGGTTCCTGTAGTAATCATGTTCCTCGGCAATCGTACTTGTACATGCGCAAACAGCCGCAACTGCCGTCAGTATCAATCTTGTTTTCATCGAACAGCCTCCGGCTCCTTCACAGGAAAGACGAGCGTGGGTTACTCGCTCGCCTGAGCCCCGTCAGCAGTATCAATTGCTCTTCCCAGTACAACACGGAATCCCAGGATGGCGTAGAAGTTCACGCCCACGCGCCGCTGGTAGCCTGCGGCAAGAGGACCGCCCGCCTGCTCTACCTCATACAGGTCAACGCCCGGCGCCTTGACCGGGCCCGGGTATCCGGCCCGGCCAAAGAAATCGTAGTCGTCGGCCGCGGCCACATTGCACAGTAATAATGCCGTCACTGCCAGGGCTAGTAGTCGTTTCATGCAGCTACCCGTCCCCGGCACTTGGTATGTGTTGGTTACGGGCCGGGGTGCCCCCTTCTTTATTCTTGAATCCGTGAAGTCATTTATCGGCCGCCTTAGTTCTTGCTGCCACCGTGGCTACCGTAGATGCCGAGGTAGGGGGAGTTGGCGTCGATCCAGGTTGTGATCCTTATGAACTCCTCGTTGGTGAGATTCGCGTTGCAGGGGGCATTGCGGATCCGCTCGACCAGCTTGCTGAGGTGCGATCCGAAGCTCAGCGGCGGCTCGGGCCGGTAACCGGACCTGCCGTAGCGACAGTCCCTGTAGCTGACCAGGCCCTTGCCGACAAGATTCTCGTAGGAGCGGTTCCACTCCGACGTCGTCTCGCCGGTAAGGTCGAGGCGGCCCTTGGGGTTGCTGCCACTGTGACAACCAACGCAATGCTTGTCCAGGATCGGCTGAACATACTCGGCGTAGTGGATCATGCGCGGCCCCGTTTCGCCCGGCTGCGGCGAAAGCGCCTGGATGGGATGGTGCATGGCCAGCGGCGAGACGCCCGCCACGCTCGGCGCCTTGCTGCGATGCTCGTGGCACCCGATGCAAGAACGGTTCTCACCCGGCCTCAGGTTGATGAATGTGGGCATGTGCTGCAACTGCATGTAATTCTCATCCAGAGCCTGGAAGAGGATATTTTCTTCCGCCGGCACGGTAAAGCAAGCCGATCCGTCTTCGTGGACTTTCGCAACGCCATAGACCTTCTTGCGATGGACATTTCCTCCCATGCCGACTCGAAAAATGCCTTCCTCGCTCCAGGGCCACGGAAGAGCCGCCATCACCCGTAAATACTTGACTCTCCCGCGCTCGATGCCCGTCATCCCCTCGTACACGTCTTGCACAAACACGGTACCCGTCCTTTCCTGCTTCTCGTCGACCTTCTCGATCGAGGCAATCCCCGTGGGCTTGCGGCGCGGCCGAAGCGGTACGGGCTGGTAACAGGATAGCTCCGGGGTTCCGTAGAGCTTCGCCCGGTTGCCCCACGCGTCTAACACGTATATCCCGTACTGGGGCTTCTTCTGGTCCTTGCCTTTAACAGCGGAGCCCTTGACGCCGGGTATGTGCGAGATAAGGAAAAACTTCTCCGAAAACGGGTACGGCTCCCGGAAAAAGCCGCGATCGTATCTGGCCTGGTGCATGCACGGATAGGCGATCTCGGGCGTAATGCAGGTCATGGCTTCGGGATCGCGCCTTGTGACGCGGTGGTCGACCAGGATGACGGGGCCTCCCAACCGGCCGCCACAGTGCGGTGCCCCGACGGTCACCAGCCGCCGGCTGCCCGGAATACTGCGGGCGTTGAGCATCTGGGCCGGCCGGATGATGCTGTTCTTATAGATGTGGTCCACGCCGCTGCCGTCCGGATGCACCGCCCAGAGACTCTGCCCGTTGCCCAGCCCCTTGTCCACGTACTCCCATCGCGTGTAAACGACCCTGCCGTCGTCCAGCAGGCACGGGTCCATTTCGCTGAGCGGGCCGCCTGAGAGACATCGCATATTCTTGCCGTCGCCGTCCATTATGTGCAGGGTGGCGACGATCGAAGGATGACAGAAGACCGTCCGCTGCGAGCGCGTAGAAGAAAACATGATCTTGCCGTTGGGCAGATAGCACGGATCCATATCGTCATAGCCGTGCTTGGCGGCGGCCCGTTTCTTGCCATATAGCTCAATTGCCCTGGTCTCCTCGTCACCGCCGAAGGTCAACTGCCGCAGACTGCCCGGCACCATCACTCCCTTTGCCGGGTCGATGTCAATCTCGTAGATACGGAAGGGTTTGTCTTTCCTCTTGTAACCGAATACGACTTTCTTTGCGTCGAACGACAGGTCGAACCGGGTAAAAATCCCGCCGTCGAGTTCCGGCACGAGGCTGGTGACTTTGCCGTCCGCGGCGACCGGCGAAAGCACACAGAGGCTGCCGCCTTCGTCGTTGGCCTGATTGTCCTGGTAGGTGTTGAATCTGAAAGGTTTTCGTTTGAAGAACAGGAGTTTTTCGAACTTCAAGGCCGGATGGGCCAGCATGGCTTCGCGCCGCAGCGACGCCAATTCGGCTTCCATGGTCCTCTTTTCCTCCGGCACTCCCTCCTCAGACACCCAGGTTCTGACCGTCAACATGTCCCTGCCGCCCGGCGTGGTGGAAATCACGCTCTTTTCCTTCTCAAACTCAGACAACCGCTTCAGATACTCCGGGCCGTTGGGATATTGCGGGCCAAGGGTCTTGATCATATCTTCAATGGCCAGCCGCAGGGCCGCTACGTTCACACTCTCCGGCGGCAGAAATGCGGTGCGATCTTTGACCGGAACGCTGTTGAGGTGCGGTATGTTGCGGGCGGGTTGTTTCCAGTCCTTCGGGACAGGTGTCAATGATTCCAGATGCAACTCCACGAGGTGAGGAAGCGGTCCGCTGCGGGTAAACTTCAGCGTGTGTTTCCCCTCGGTGATCGATATTCTGCGAGGGATTCCCCACTCGTTAAGCGATTCCATCTTCTTCCGCGCGCTGCTGCTGTCCCACGAGAATCTCACGGGGATCTCGAAGGGCGCCGACCCGTAGGTGATGTCATAGCAACACTTGCCCAGGCTCTTGCCGTCGAGAAAGATTTCGACCGGCCGCGGTTCGGCCGCCGCGTATTTGACTTTCAGGGTGTACTCGCCCGTTACGGGGAAGTCGATGTCGAACTCGATCACGCCCGCCCCGGTGTGCTGCGGGTCGTTGCCTACGATCGGTCCGGCATCGGCAAACTGCTGCGGGTTGGCGTAGATCCGGACGTTGCCGCGATCGAATGTCCAGGCGGGGATCACGAAGGATTTGCCCCTTTTGACCGGGGGCGAGTTCGTCCAGAAGGCCACGACGTCACGCCGCAGCAATCCCAACGCGTCTTCGTTCGGGTTTTTCTCCAGCTCGGCGACTTGCTTGAGGTGTTGCGGACCCTCGGGATAGCGCGGACCGAACAGCCGGATCATTCTCTTGATTTCCTGCCCCAGGAACGCGATGTTGGCGTTCAGGGGAGGCTCGAAGAGTTTGCGGGATTCGGCCGGGATGCTGCCGATGTCCCGAACTTTGTATTGGGGAGGCTTCCAACCTTCCGGGAACTCCGCCTTCGTGGCCACGCGCAAGGCCACCAGGTGTGGCAACGGGCCGCGGCGGGTCAACTTGATTGTATGCACACCCTTGGTGAGCTTCCGGGGGATAAGCCTTCCCCATTGGTTCTTGACGCCTTCCCACTTCGCGCCGCTGCTGTTCCACGCGAATTTGTCAGGCTGTCCGGAGGACGCCGGATCAAGGGTCACGCCTTCGCAGGCCTTGGTCAGGTTCCAGTTGTCCACAAAGACCTGGACCGGCCGCGGTTCCGCCGCCGCGTAACAGATCTGAAGTGTATAATCGCCGTCGACAGGAAGGTCGATGTCGTATTCGACTGTCCAGCCCCAGGGCCGACGGGGGCCGCTGCCCACCACGGGCCCGGCATCGGCATATTCGTCCGGACCGGCATAGATCCGGGCATTGCCGCGAGCGAACGACCAGGCGGGAATCACCAACGATCCGGCCTCGGCCCGGACCGGCGGGAACACGACGCTGCCGGCGGCAACACACGCAACGGCGAGCACCAACGCCAATGGGCGACGCCGCCACGGGGACAATTCCATTCTCATCGCAAGTCTTCCCGCAAAAAAACGATCCTTTCCTCTGATCCGATCCCCTTAGGGCGACGTTCATTATAGCAATTCCGGACACAGGATCAAACACACACCCCGTCAAACAGCAATTCCAGCCCACTCGAACCGCCTGACAACGCCTTACATTGACCAGACGCTATGCTTTTCCATTTTTACGATCCGGGAAGAGGCCGTCACGACGCTTCCATGAGCACGATGTAGCCGCAGCCGGTCCACAGGAGGACGTCGGCCTTGCCGTTGCCGTCGAGATCGGGCCGCTGCGGGCCCGCGGACTCGACGCCCAGCGGCATTGCGCCGATCCCGGCGATAGCGTATACGCGCTGGCCCGCGCCGGTCCAGACCTCCCAGCCGCCGCTGACGGCGAGACTGGGCATGATCTCCGGCCTCCCGTCGCCGTCCCAGTTGCCACAGGTCACCCAGCCCGCAGGGATGTCCCTGCGCCAGGCGGGCCCGCCCGCGTCGCTCCACATGATCAGTCCGCCCAAGCCCCGTCGCTTGCCGACGGCCGCCAGCTCCAGCCCCGGCCGCAACGGGTCGAAGTCCCCCAGCGTCGCCCTCTGGAGGTGGTCCTTACCCGGCCGGGCGTATTTCCACTGCCACACCAGCTTGCCCGTCCGCCCGTCGACACAGACGATGGGCCCGCGCTTGGCTGTGCAACCATCGCGATCGTAAACGATCTCGCGATTGCCGTCGTCATCCACATCGCCGCAGAGGATGAAGTCGCTGTGGTTGCGACATTTCGCGTCGGCCCAGCGCAGCTTGCCGTCGCCGCCGATGGCCAGAAACTTGCCGCCCAGCGACACGTATGCCTCATCCAACCCGTCACCATCGGCATCGTAGCAAGTCATCTCGTGCCCATAGAGATCCTTGTTGTCGATGCGATACGTCCAGGCCTTCTTGCCGGCCGCGTCGTAGCAGGTCACGTCGCGGTACACGCGGCATACCACGGCGAGACGCTTGCGATCGATGAAGTGTCCCACGACCGAGGCTTGGTAATTGTCGCGGCACTCGGGCAAGTCGATTTTCCACTTTGTCTTGCCGGTGTCCGCATCCAGGCACCAGAGTTGTCGGTGGACATTGAAAATGACTTCATACCTCCCATCGTTGTCCAGGTCCTCGACGGCCATACCGCTCTCGTGACCCAGCCCGGTGTTGACTTGCTCACTGCTCCATATCCGCTGTCCGTCCTGTTCGTAGCGGACGATGCGGCGGTTGCCATTCACTTCAACCCCGGCAATTAGGTCGATCTTCCCGTCGCCGTCCACGTCGCGGGCGTTGGCCAGCCATGAGAAGTTCCTGCCGTGGAGGTTCCAGGCGATCTTGACACCCGGCACGGCCGTGAGATCCGCCGCCGACTCGACCTTCTCCATATCGACGCGATAGACCGTCCCCAACTCGTCGTCGGCGACGGAGAAGGCCCGGCCGCCCTCGGCCGCGCCGGCGGGCGCGACCGAAGCCACCGACGCGGTCAGGCAGGCCGCCCACCAGGCCGCCCGCACCATCACTCCGTCTCGTCTGGGCATGATATCTCCTCGAAGACCACGGTGTCCTTCCCGACCTGACATCAGCATAAGCGATTTTTCAAGCCCGGGAAGATTCAATTCTGGGAATGTTGTGCCCATCTTGGAAAGATGAATGATGTTGTTGCCGACCCTTTTATGTTGCTGCCGTTGCTGCCGCCGCTTGCAAAGTGCCGGAGTCGTAGTATATGTGGCGGCGGCTGTTGCGTCTGGTGGCCTACTTCGCAACCAAACACCGGCGCTAAAGACGGGGGACACCCCCCCCGGCCACACTGAAAGAACTCTGGATTTCCGGTTGACCCATCGAAACCTATCCTCCACAACGGGGTTTACTGTCTGGAGAGCCACTTACCGCTCTATCGACCAGCCATGTTTGGAGGTCCCCTCCCGTTTTTCACACAAGGAGTCAGCGATGAAGTATGGTATTGGAGTTCTTGCAGTGTTGGGCTTCGGTTTTATGGCCGCCGCGATGGCCTCGGCCCAAGGCCCGGGACGGCCTGACGGCGATCGGGGTCGCCCGGGTGGCCCCAATCGCGAAGAGATCCTCAAGCGGTTCGACGCCGACGGCGATGGGCAACTCAGCCCGGAGGAAAAGCAGAAGGCCAAGGAAGCCATGATGCGACGCCGCGGCGGCCCCGGCCAGGGACCGGGCCAGGGTGGGCCGGGAGGGCCGGGCCAGAGACATTTCGGCCCGGAAGGGCCGGGCAGAGAGGGGCATCAACCGGGGCAACTCCTGATGGAGGCATTCAAACGCTCCGACCGCGACGGCGACAGGAAGCTCGCCCCTGAGGAGTTCAGACTCGCCATCCAGATGATTATGCGGCACATTGTCGGGGGCGGCCCCGGACAAGGCGGTCCGGGTGGACCCGGCCGTCCCGGCGGTCCGGGCTTTGGCGGACCCGGTGGGCAAGGTCCTGGGGGCCCCGGTTTTGGCGGACCCGGCGGACCGGGCGGACGTTTTGACCGCCCCCAACACGGTCCCCGGGACTTCGACCGTCCCGGACATAGTCGCGGCCCCGGTCGGCGGGATGTGGATCGCCCCCGACCCGATCGTTCCGACGTGGATCGCCCGCGGCGTGATCGCCCGCATCGCCCCGACGCGGAGCGTCCCGTGGACCCGGACCGGAAGGACGCACCGGCCGATTGATTCACCGAACAACAAGAACAAGGGTCAGGGCAGCTCTTGGTATTTGGCCGCTTGCCGTTTCGCAGGAAGAGCTTGCGAAGCTGCAAGCGGTTTTTTTGTTATGACCCCGGCTATTGCGTCCCGTCTCGCGTTGCCGTCCGGCGGCTTGCCAACTTCCCCGGCGACGGCTACAATGCGCGATTCCCTCAACTGGAAGAGAGACTATGTCCACAATTCTCACGGTCGTCGTTATCTACTTCATTATTTCCCTTGGAATCGGTTTCTGGGTTGCCCGAAAGGAGCAGAACCGCGCCGACGACTACTTCCTGGCCGGGCGGAAGCTGCCGTGGTATGCCGTTTCGCTTTCGATGACCGGGTCGAACATCGGGACGGAGCATTTTATCGGGATGGTGGGCACGGCCTGGGCGTTCGGCCTTGCGCCGGCGACGTACGAATGGGGAAACTTCATCCCGTACTCGATCTTGCTTTGGGTGTTCTTGCCTTTCTTTTTCCGCAAAAAGCTCTACACGATCCCCGAGTTTCTCGAACAGCGCTACAACCATGCAACACGAACGAGCTTTGCCGCGTTGACACTGTTTCACATGGTCCTGGCCGTGTTGGTCCCCGCGCTGTATGCGGGCGGGCTCATCTTGTTCAAGATGGGGGCGTCGGCCACTCTCACGGAATTCCATTGGGGATTCGTCGCTTGCGTCGGGATCATCTCCGCAGTGACCGCCGCGTACTGCATCTACGGCGGGTTGCTCTCCGTCGTTTGGACCGACGTGCTCCAGGTGACGATCCTGGTAATCGGTGGTCTGCTGCTGGTGGTGGTCGGATTGCAGCATGAAAAGGTCGGCGGACTGAGCAAAGTGATCGAGAAAAACGCCAACACGGTAGTGCGGCCGCTGGGCGACGGAACCACGGAATCGAAGCTCGCTAAAGATGTGCCGAAGGAGGATAAGTCGAATTACTACAGCCGAACGAGCCTGTTGTTGCCGATGGATCATCCCGTCTCGCCGTGGACGGGTGTGGCCACATTCTGGTTCACGCTTTCGCTGTGGTACGTCGGAACGAACCAGTTCTACATCCAGCGATGCCTTGGCGCCCGGAGCGAATGGGACGCCAAAATGGGCGTCATCGGCTGCGGAATGCTGAAGTTGTTCTTGCCGGTTATCATCGTCTTTCCCGGCATGATCGCCTTTGTGGCGTTCGCAAACTCGACCGATTCGTTGACGTGCGACGACGTCTACGTCGAAATGATCAAATGGTTCTTTGCCGAAGGCTGGTTTGGGCTGCTCGCACAGGGTATCCTGCTCTCGGCGCTGTTGGCGGCGATCATGAGTACCGTTTCCAGTGTGCTCAATTCGTCGTCGACCATCTGGTCGATCGACGTCTATCAGCGGACCATCAATTCGTCGGCCTCCGAAGCGGATTTGGTCAGCATGGGGCGTTGGGCAACCTTCTTCATCATCTTGCTCGGAACAGCTCTGGCGCCCCTTCTGATCTGGTTCAAGGATGGAATCTTCATTTACATCCAGGGTATGGCTGCGCTTTTTGCGCCGCCGATTGTGATAATCTTCCTCGCTGCGTTCTTCTGGAGCCGCGCGCACGGCCGCGCGGCAGTGTTTACGCTGTGGTTCGGCATTCTTTTCGGGCTGTTTCTGTGGTTCTTCACCTCGCTGCCATGGATGTTTCAGAAGATCGATTTCGAAGATTCCAACGTGCAGAATCGGCTCGCCGTTATCCTCCGCGAGGAACTGCCCGACGGCTCGAAGCTGCGCGAACAGATCGACAAACACCCCGTCATCGAGAAACGCCGCAAGGCCGTCATCGAAACCCTGGCACACGATTCGGCCGTGCAGGAACGGCTGACGAAGGATTCGGGGGTGCGGTTGGACCTGCTGAACGATCAAACGATCCGGCAACGCCGCACGACCTTTCTCGAAGAGTTCATCCGGGACCCGGCCGCAAAGAAAACCGTGGACGAGATTCTCGAAGGTCTTCCTTTCGACGCCCGCGTCCGGCAACAACTCGCCGAGAGCGGCGCGTTCCGCGCGAACATCCTCAGGGATAAAGAGATCCGGCCGAAAATCGCCGCCCATCCGGCGTTTCTCAAGCAGCTCTTCCGCGATAAGGAAGTCCGCGAGCGGATCGCCGCGAACAGCCGTTTTCGGAAACTGCTGGCCAAGGATCCCGTGGTGATGGAGCGGTTGGCCAAAGACTCGGCTGCCCTGAAGCAGTTGGCCGATAACGACGATCTCAAAAAACGGTTGTCGGGCGATGCCGACATTCGACGGCGGCTCGCCGAGCGCCGCGCCGGCGCCTGGCTCCCGTTCCTAGGCGAAGGAATCGTCGCCCAGGTCGTCTTCTGGATCGGCCAAGCGAAGCCGTTGTTGAACCGCGCGGCTATTACCTGGGTGATCTGCCTGATCGCCATGGTCCTTTCGACCTTTATCCTCCGCGCCGATCCGAGCGACCGCTACGATCCGGACGCCATTTGGAGTTTCTCCTGGGCCCGGCTCCCGGCCGAAGAACGCAACCTCAACCGGTTCCCCCGAAACCTGATGTTCTGGTGGCTGGTGATGGTTACGGCGTCCGGGACGCTGTTCGTGATCTTCCGCTGAGGAGAAGAGACGTTTCCACCCTGGACGAACCGTGTAGTAGGGGCTATTCTTCTATAAGTAGGCCTTTTCAATCAGTTCTCTTTGGGGGGGCACCAAAGGGGGGGTTGAAATGTGACTCCCCAGCCCGTAACAATTAAAATGGGTGTAACCGGCCTTCCGCTCATCCGCAAGCCCTTGTTTTCAAGGCATTTGCGGCTGCGGCGATGAGGCCGAGGGGTAGTGTTTTGCAAACCATTGTCCCAGTGTTTTTGATGGATGAACTCGATGTTTGTGATTCCCCGCGGATGTTTTGCTGAAAACGCGGGTTTTCGAGCGTTCTCAGACGTTGCATCACGCAAAACGACTTGCCAACCCCTCCTGGCTTCCCCAAATTAGGCGAGGAACGCCGGTTACACCCAATTAAAATAGCCCTTTTAGAAACGGCTTTTCGACGAAAATGGGATCTTGATGGCCTGGGACTACAGCGAAAAAACCAAGCAACTCTTCATGGACGCGGTCCATGGCAAGCCGGGGACCCACCTCGGGGAGATCGAGAACCCCGACGGCTGCGGCGAGCACGGCTCTCTTGCGTGCGGTGACGCTATGCGGTTCATGTTCCGCGTGAAGCGGCACCCGGACGACCCCACCAAGGACGTCATCACCGAGGTAAAGTACCTTACCTTCGGCTGCACTTCGGCGATCGCGGCTTCGGAGGCGCTGTGCAGCATCCTTGAAACAGGCAAATACACCCCGATCAAGGCGCTTGAGATCAGCAACCAGGACATCGTTGACTTCCTGGACGGGTTGCCCGCCCAGAAAATCCACTGCTCGGTGATGTGCGCCGAGGCACTGGGGGCGGCCGTGTTCGATTGGGCCGGGAAGCGGGGTGTCGATCTGGAAACGCTGGGCGTTGATATTCGTGCCGACGAACAAGAAGAAGGCCGCCTTGTCTGCAAGTGCTTCTCCATGACCGAACCTTACTTGCGGCGCAAAATCAAGGAGTTGAGCTTGCGGACGATCCCGCAGATTACCGACGCGATCAAGGCCGGCGGGGCATGCACGACCTGCCACCACACGCCCGGAGGACTCCAGGATATCCTCGACGACATCTGGGGAAAGGACCCCAAGACTCTTAAAATTCTCCCCGACATACCGGCTTTCGCCGGTAGACCTCCACGCGAGCCAACCGAACAGAAGCCCCTTCTCTCACCCTACCAGTTTGCCAAGCAGGTCGAGAAGGTGACCGACGAGTATATTCGCCCCATGCTCCAGAAGGACGGCGGCGACATGGAAATCATCGACATCAAGGGAAATTTGATTTACTGCCGGCTCAACGGCGCGTGTGAGCAGTGTATCAAGGCGGACCAGACGCTCAAGATCGTGGTCGAACAGACGCTGAAAGACAGAGTAGACGAACGCATCAAGGTTGTTGCGGTTTAGAAAGCGGGTGTTATAAAGCCGCGACCGGCGGTCGCGGCAAGAAAAGACGAGACGCCAACCAATGAAAACAATTTACGCCGACAACAATGCCACCACGCAAGTCGCCCCCGAAGTCTACGAGGCGATGGTCCCCTTCTTCACCGACGACTATTTCAACCCCAGCTCGATGTACGAGCCCGCACGCCCGGCAGCCGATGCCGTCAAGCATGCCCGGGCAACCGTTGCCGAGCGTCTCGGCGCCGGCGACCCCAGGCAAATCCTCTTCACCTCCTGCGCTACCGAGAGCAACAACACGGCGATTCTCGGCACTGCCAAAGCGACCCCCGCGCGACGGCACGTCATCACCACCGCCGTCGAGCACCCCGCCGTCCTCGAAGTATGCAAGACGCTTCAACGCGACGGATATCGCGTGACCCTCCTCGGCGTCGACCGCCACGGCAATCTCGACGTCGACGAGTTCATCCGGGCGTTGGATTCCGACACGGCGCTCGTGACGATCATGCACGGCAACAACGAAACCGGCGTAGTCTTCCCCGTCGAACAGCTCTCGCGGATTACCAAAGAGACGGATCCCTCGATCGTCTTCCACACCGACGCCACACAAACGGTCGGCAAGCTGCCGATCGACCTCGGCGGCGAGTTCCGGCACGTCGATCTCTTGTCGCTCTCCGGCCACAAGCTGCACGCGCCGAAGGGAGTCGGGGCACTGTTCATGAGGCGAGGCGTCCCGTGCCGCCCGTTGATCGTCGGCGGGCACCAGGAAGGCGGACGCCGCGGGGGGACCGAAAACGTCGCCTTCATCGTTGCCCTGGCCAAGGCAATGGACCTCGCCGCCGAGAAACGCGAGGTCGACGAAGAACGCATCCGCTGGCTCCGCGACCGCCTCGAAGCAATCATCGAGGAAGAAATCCCCAACGTGGAGGTAAACGGCAAAGACGCACCGCGGCTACCCAACACGCTCAACGTCGCGTGTCACTACGTCGAGGGCGAGGGGATGCTCTACCAGCTCAGCGATTACGGCATCTGCGCCTCGAGCGGTTCCGCCTGCACCGCCGGCTCGCTCGAACCGTCGCACGTACTGCTGGCCATGGGCGTACCCTTCACGGCCGTCCACGGCTCGATCCGTTTCAGCTTCAGCCGCTACAACACCGAGGAAGACATCGACCGGATCGGCGACACCTTCCCGGAGGTGGTAACCAACTTGCGAAAGCTTTCCCCCTATTGGGACAACGAGAAGAACATCCCACGGGCAGACGCGAAAGAGTTGATGGCAAACATGCCCGGCGGGAAGTAGCTGCAATCGCGGATTCTTATGGGGCGGCCCCGATACCCGGCAGAAAACCGACTCCTGTGCCACTCCGTGCCTCCGCCCGCCGTTGCCGCCAATGATGTTGCTTCCGACGATGAAGAAGCTACCGCACCCGCGTGATTCAAGTGTCCGCGCGACGCCGGGATTTTCGGGCGGAGTTGGATTGGTTCGTCGAATGGTTCAACGAACACAGGCCGCATACGTTTCTGGACGGAAGGACGCCGAACGAAGCGTACCACAAACGCCATCCCAAGTGTTGCCATCCACGCTTTGAACCGCGGGCACGTTGGCCACGTGGGTCGCCGTGCGCCGCGCCCCGCGTGCCGGTGAAGGGAAAACCTGGCGTTCAACTTGAACTTCAGGTTACGTACCACGCGGGTCGGAAGCACCTTCCGATTGTGACGCTGCGACGTGCGGCATAGGCCAAGCGCTGAGATCGTTGCGCTACGGGTGCGCGCTAGCAGCCGGGATGGGCCGTTTCTCGTGTAAATTGTCAAGGAGCTTGTTGCTTGTTGGCCTTCGGATGCCAAGCAAGTCAATCGTTTTCTACTTCTATTTGCTGGTTCTTGCTTCCGTCTTCAAGGGGATGTGAGGTTCCCTGGACCGGTACAGCCACTAACGACTAACGGCGCTCTGACCCCATTCCCCCTCGATTCTCTGCTTGAACTCGTCGACCGAGTTTACCTCGGAAAGCACAATGTCCATGGTAAACGAATCATTGAGTGCGTGGATATCGGTGTCGTAGCAACGCTGAATTTCCAATGCCACCCGCAAACTGGCGTCTCCCATACCCCAGACCGAAACAGAATCGAGTTCTTTTGGCACCAATACTATCGTGTTATCGCCAGCAAAATCAAACTGACACTCGAACAGAGCATCCGCCGTGTCATCACTCCAGTCGTGTACTCCGTCGAGGGCGCTTAGGCACTCTCGGATTCTCTGTGGATCAAATTTGATGGTCCCATTCAGGTCAAGTACGAGAAACATTTTGCTGCTCATTAGTTTGAACTCCTGACGACAACTGTACCTGGAACGTCTGCTTGACGCAAGAGAGCCTCCCAAAAAGGAACAGCCCTTGCATCATTCGAGATGATCTCGACCGTTGTCAAAGGATTGTTTGGATCTTGGATTGCACTTCGATACCGACCAAGTTCTCTAAGCTGATCTTGCCTATAGAGCCGCTGAAAGAACTCACTCGATGTTCCGAGCTGCGGGCTATTGGCTTCGTCAACGACAGCCTTAGCATCGACGATCTTTGCCCCCGGAGAAATAGGGCGGAGAAATAGGGGACAGTCACCTATTTCCGCTCTTCTTTTTCTTCTTTCGAGGTCGTCCAACGGGAAGCGGGCGTAGGCAACGGCCAACTAGGGCCTCGATCTTGCTGAGAAAACCGTCGCGGCCCAATGGGCGGCCGCGATGCGTGTTCAATCGTACCGACGATAGCACCTTTCGTCAAGCATGTCGCCGAGCGTTGCCCGCCAATCGTTGCCCGCCGCACGGCGAGTCCATGCGGCGAGGTCGCATAATCCAGACCGGTCTTTGGCAAGACCGCAGTGGGCGGCCGCGCTCGACCATCGATAACGCCACGGACAACGAACCAGCCGCACACGAACCGGATTCTGCTCGACGTAGGCCATGGCCGTCCAATAGTGCCCTTCGTCCAGGGCACACGAGTAGAAGCGGGCGGGTGGCACTGCTGGCTCGTCCAGCAGTGTTGTTCGAGCGACCTTGAGGCACTGCTGGGCAAGCCAGCAGTGGCACCCTACGCCGTCCTTTGGGCGGTGTGTCTCTACGCACAAAGGTGGCAAGACGCGCCGGACCGGCTGAGCGTGGCAGGCGTATTACGGGCGGTGCGTCGCTCGATGCGTCACTACCGCAGTCAGCCTGATCCCGGTGAGGACTTGCCTGCACTTCTGGCCCACGCTGTTATCGACTCCTATCAACGCCGCAGCAAATCCAGCCGCGACTATCCCCGCAAGAAGAAGGAGCATCCCGCTGGCAAACCCAAAATCCTCCACGCGACCAAAGACCAAATCCGCACAGCACGAGCGGTCAAGCGGCTACAAGCCAAAATAGGGTTAACGGCGTAGAGTGGCACCCGCGCGAACCTTGGTGATGTTGTCTTCAATACGCCGCCAGTCGAACACGGTTTGTGTTTTCCAGTCGCCGATGCCCATGATGTGTCGCAGGGCCCGATGTTGCTCGGCCAGATCCTGGAGTTTGTCGTAGTCGAGTCCGCAGCCGAGGCGCACGGCGGCGAGCACGAGGATCTGCCAGTAGTCCATGCCCCGGCGTCCGTGTTTTCGGCTGGTGCCGGGGTTGA
>CAZJRB010000020.1:0-61350 GCA_964547995.1 uncultured Planctomycetaceae bacterium
TTCGGAACGCCACAGAGGGCGTTCCCTACAGAGCATCGATACCAGGCTCCAAAAGAGTCACAGCCTCACTGGTCGCGGCTTTACAGCAAATGGACGTGCCATGAACAGTCGCATTAGACCTTTCGTTTTCGCGGTTGCCCTTTTCGCCGCTTCTATCGCCGGGCTTGTTCGGGCAGCCGAGCCGGCCGATCACTTGATTCCCAAGGCGGCGCGGCATTTGCGAGAGAAGCCTGGGCCCGCGGCGGCTATCGGCCTTGCCGAAATGTATCGTGCGGTCGGTCAAGACGAGCAGGCGGCGCGGGTGCTGGCCGACGCCGCGATGACCTCGAAGGACGACGCCGGGCTGTTGTTGCAGGCGGCCTGTTGGCGGATGCTTCCGGTCGGCACGGGCGAGCTGGATACGTTTCGCGACCAAGTGGGCCAGTTGACCAAGGCCGATCCGCAGAACCGTTGGCTGACCGTCTATCGCCTGATTCTGGCTGCCCGCGAGCGAGACCGCGCGGCTATGCTTCGTGCGGCCGAGTCGCTGGAGGCGCCCGGGCAGTTCCCCTCCGCCGGTGCAGAGCGGGCCCACCTGGCGCTGCTTCAAGAGCTGGGCTTTCCCCGGAACGACGCCGGCATGGAGGTCATCCGTCACCGGTCGTACGGGCCGCTTTACGCGCTGCGCGACCTCGACCGGGCACTAAGCCGGGAGATCGCGTATTTCGAGAAAGCCGGCCAGACACCCGAGGCAAACCGGTTGCTCGCAGCCCGCGACAAGCTCCGCCGGGCATGGCTCGCATCGTCGAAGAACCTTGTCGAGCGGCTCTTCGCGCTGAAGTTGCTCGGAGGTAATCAGCAGCGGAAGGCACTTCTCGAACAAGCCAAGGGGCTCGATTGGTTGGCCGACGCCCGGTTGCTCGACCGCAAAGTCGCGGCGACGAGTCCCGAAAAGGCGTGGAAGGGCGTGATCTTGCCATTATTGAACAATGAAGTCGCGATGATCCACGATCGCCCCGACCTTCGGCTCAAGCCGACGGCGGAACCCGACTTCGGGGGGCAGCATCGGGATAAGATCGAATTGACCGTCCGCGCCCCGACAAAGAAAAAGGTCGAAGCGAAGGCGATCTACGAAGGGCCCGTCGAGGTCCAACTCGGCCGGCTAGGGATCACCTCCGACAGGCTCGTGCTGACCGCCGGAAAGGGCAAGAAAGCCACAACGCTTCAGGGCACTGGAAACGTGAGGATTCAGGGCATCTACGGTTTCCTAGACGGCATCACGGCCGATCAGTTTTCGCTCGACACCGGCGCCGGCAATTTCAAACTCTCCGGTGACGTGCAAATGAAGGGCGCCGGCGAGACGGTCAAGTGTACCGAGTGTGTCGTGAACATCTCCGGCAAGATCATCCGCAAGAAGACCCTGCTGGACGATTTTGACGAGGCCAGGGACGTCAAATCAAAGCTCGCCATGCTGCCGAAAATCACGAAGACGTACGACGACAACGAACTCCCGCCCGAGGCGGCGTACCTGTTGGCGCTGAAACTCTTGCGCAGCCACCTGACCTGGCATGCCGCCTATCCCCCACCAACGCATCCCCATCAAGAACGTGGGCAGTTGGCCGCCATCAAGAAATTGCGGGACGAACGACATCCTGGCATCGACGAATGGCGATGGAGCGAGGCCCACGCGGGCGAACCGTGGATGCTGGACCAACGGCAGCGCCGGAAACTCCAGAAAGAGTGGGAAGAGGCCGAAAAGCAAGCACAGACGAAGGATGGCGAGGCGGTGGAGATCGGCGACATTGACCCGCCGCGATGGTTCTGGCGAATCCGCGACTGCAGCGTCCCATGTAGGCCGGATTGCCAATCCGGCCTACCTAGAAGCCACCCGGACGTCGACCGGGCGACGAAGCTTCTTCAGCGGGCCGCCCAGGGAGAACTCTCGCAAAAGGCCCACCATTGGCTCGCCGAAATTCGGCGGAACAACACCGTGGTAACCATGGACGTCGTTGGGGCTTACGTCGCCGAAAGGAAGGGGCCGGTCGTCGTCGATGCCCGCAATACCGACCGACTCACCGCAAAGCTCTATCGCGTCCGCGAGCCCAAGGACCTCGTGGCCGTTACGCAGCGGATCGGAGAGCACTTCGTCTACCGCGACTACGGGCTCCAGTTCGGCGAGCGGTTGAGACTGGCCAGGGAATTGGGCGGGGTGCAAGAGGCACTGAAGGAACAGATGATCGGCTACGGCCGCGACCTCTATCAGCTTCCCGACTTCCAGCCGGAGGACCTCGTTCGTCAGTGGAACATCGCCGTCGTGGACTTGAAAGTGCTCGACCTCGGCCGCGACGAGTACGACCGCTGGGGCGAGTGGGATGAGTGGGAAAAGGACTACAACAGCGACGCCGAGTTTTTCGACGACCGTTGCAAGCAGTACCGCGAACGGCTCGATAAATCGTACTGGCCCGGTTGGCTGAAGCCGAGCAGTTGGCGATGCGACCGGTTGCTGGAGATTCCTGCCGAGGCGCTCACGAAATCCGGCGCGTACATCCTGGTCGTGGAGGCAAACGGCCAGTCGGCCTATGCCCCAATTGTCGTCGATCCGCTTAGCATGGTCATGCGGCGTTGTCGCGACGGCGTGTTCGTAATGGTAAGCGACAGCGAGAACCGGCAACCGGTCGAAGGGGCCACAATCTGCTCCGGCGAGATGCTCGACGCCGCGGTGACCAACGCCGACGGCGTGACGTTTGCCAAGATCTTCGCCGCCGGCGACCGGGCAATCATCGCCGAGAAGGACGGCCGCTATGCGGTCGGCGGGTTCGGCGAGGTCTTCGACGGCGTCTACGAGTCGGATATCGACCGTGAGCTGCGAGACCGCATGATGGTTGCCCGCATGGCCGTGGCAGAGGAGTTGGCAGTCCAAGAGGCGCTTGCCCACGCTTATGCCGACCGCTACGTAGTGGCCGCGTACACCGATCGGCCGACGTACCGGCCGGGACAGGAGGTGAACTTCAAGCTGATCGTTCGTTACCTGCCGCACGCCGAATTGGCCAAGAAGAAGGCATCGTCGAACGAGTTTCGCATCGGCGATTTCGAATTGGCCGAGAACTTAAAGATCCCTAAAGAGAAGGAAGTGACGTTCGACGTGCTCAACCCCAAGGGCCGCGTCGTCGGCTCCGGTTCACTCGCGCTGAACGATTACGGCACGGCCGCCGGCAAGGTTACGCTCTCATCGGAAGCGGCCGTCGGCACGTACACCTTGCGTGTGGGCGCCGGCGGCATGGACCGGATCGTGCCCCATGCCTTCGCGGTGAAGTACTACCGGCGGCCGAACTTCGAGCTGGAAATCACCGGCCTGCCCGAGACGATCTCCGGCGGCGATACGCTGGAGTTGAAACTGGCCGGGAAATACTACTTTGGCAAACCGGTCACGGCCGCCACGGCCGACGTCCGGCTGGTCCATCCGGACGCATGGAAGCCCTTGGCGAGCGAGAAACTCGAACTGAACGAGTCGGGCACGGCCGAAGTCGAGTTGGAGTTGCCGCGAAAACTCAAGCCTGGCACTTACCGTCTGATCGGCTCGCTTACCGACGACAGTGGCCGGACCGTGACCGAGATCCTCGAATGCGAGGTTGAGGGTCGCCGTGGCGCCGCATCGGCCGACGGTCTGAGCACACTGCCGCGTTTCATCCCCGTCGGCCGGGCGCTCGAAGTGAAAACGACCGCCCGACAGGTTGTCGTCAAGCAGGATCACAACGGCGACGACAAGGGGAAAACGTTCAAGGCCAAGCGGGGCGTTGTCCGGGTTAAGCTTCATGAACCGGGTTGGCATACACTTACGGCCGGGGCGGAGCAAACCGACATCTTTGCATACGGTGGAAATGATCCGCCGCGAGGTTACCCCAACCAGGAACAAGCACTCCAAGACGCAGACGAAGAAACGCTCTACTCGCCCCGATGGATCAACCTGACCGACTATGCACTGGAAGAAGACGGTTACAGCCGCGAAGACCATCGCGATCCGGCGAATCTCTCGGCCCTGCTCGGGCGCCAGCACGTCGAAGTCGGCGGAAAGCTGCCCGTGTTGGTCTACGTGCCCGGCAATGAAGCCCGGCTTCTGCTGACGATCGAAGGCCGCACCGTCGCCGACTACCTTGTGGCCAAGATTGACAATAAGAAAGACCACGCTGCCGGCTCGTACCATGTCGTCGAGATTCCGATCAAGCCCCGCTACCTGCCGAATTTCTATGTGCAGGGCCGGATCATTTCGCCGTTGGATCTTCGGGAGGTGCGAGCGATCGAAGAGGTCGAACAGCTCGCTCAGGAATTCGAGGAGTTAGAGGACGGCGACGGCACCGAAGACCCCCGCTGGTGCCGCGTCGACGTGGTCGATCCGAACCGCCGGCCCGGGGGACAGCGGCTCGGCGTCGCCATCGAGACCGATGCGGAAGAGTACAAGCCCGGCCAGAAGGTCGACGTGCAAATCAAGACGACCGACCTGGCCGGCCGGCCGTGCGAGGCGGAGGTCTCGCTCGGGGCGGTCGACGAGAGCGTCTACTCCTTCGGCGAAGACCGCATCGACATGTTGCCGGCCTTCTTCAGCGATCCCCACCCGGCGCGCCGTTACCGCCGCAAGACATGGAGGGCAAGCTGTGGGAGGCTGGAGGTGGAGCATCTTCACAAGCAGATGCGAGAATTGGCCATGGCCCAGGAGGCGCTGGGTCAGGCGGAGCAGATGTCAAGAATGGCGGAAATGCAGAAGTCGCTCGATCAGATCCAGGGTCTCGGCTATCCCGATCCGGAAGACCTCCGGCCGACGCTCACGATGATCGACGGCCAGTTGCCGGTCAGCAGCATCCCGCTGGCACGCCTGCGGACCGACTTCCGCGAGACGGCCACGTGGCAGCCGCAATTGCAGACCGGGCCCGACGGGTTGGTGAAAACATCCTTCATGTTGCCCGACTCGCTCACCCGATACCGGCTCACCGGCGTCGGGCTGACGCGTGATACACGCATCGGCATCGGCTGCACACGGATCGATGTCTCCATGCCGCTTTCGGTCCAGTTGTTCCTGCCGCGGTTTGCCGTCGAAAAGGACCGGCTCGAAGCGGTCGGGCTGATTCACAACAACGCCGACAAGCAGCGGAAGTGCAACGTCACCTGGGAAGTGACCGGCGCGAAGATCGAATCGCCGGGCGACGCGAAGACTCAGGTCCAGGTTGCCGCCGGCGGATCGACCCGCATTACGCTGGCCTTGTTGTTCGACGAGGTCGACGACGTGCGGGTGGCCCTCCGCGTAACGGACGGCGAAAACGCCGACGCGGAAGTCCGAAATCTGGTGGTGCAACCGCTCGGGCGGCCACGCGAGATCGCCCTGTCGGGCACGTTCACCGGCCAGCATAAATTGAAGCTGCCCGCCGGGTTTGTCGCCCGGGACCTGCGGGTCGGCATCTCGCGGACCGACGTGGCCGGCGGGCTCGACGGGCTGGCCTATCTGATCGACTACCCATACGGGTGCGTCGAACAGACAATGAGCCGCTTCCTGCCGGCGGTGATGGCAAAACGGGCGGTCCAGCAATCGCCGGTCGGTCTGCCGCCGGAAGTGATGGAGAAGCTGCCCGAGGTGCTCTCGAAGGGCCTGGCACGGCTCTACAACTTCCAGAACCCCGGCGGCGGTTGGGGGTGGTGGAAAGAAGACCACGGCGACGACCGCATGACAATCTACGTCGTCTACGGGCTGGCCCGCTGCAAGAACACCGGTACGCGGGTCGACCCCGACGTGCTGGCCGGCGGCTGCAACTATCTGAATTCCCGGCTCCGCGGCGCGAAGCTCGATCCGTTGCTTCGCCCGAGCGCGTTGTTAGCGCTCTCGCTTGCCGGGCAGGCCGACGAGAAGATGCTCCGCGACGCCGCGAAAAAGGCCCTTGCAACGGGAACCCCGGAGGCGGCGGTGGCCGATTTAGCGTTGGCATGCCGCAATGCCGGGCTGATCGAATACGGCGAGCAGTTGGCGGCCCGGCTTGGCCGGTGGCAGCCCGGCTCGACCGAAGACCTGGCGCGGAAACTGACGGTGCAGATCGCCTACGGGGCCCCGCTCGATGCCTGCCGCGCAACCGCCGCGAAACTCTTGGCCCGCCAACAGGGTTATCGTTGGGGAAGCACCCGGTCCACGTCCTGGGCGATCGAGGCACTCTCGCAGATGTTGCGATACGACCCCGCTCCTCCCAAAGCCGATCTCGTATCTATCGCAGTCGGAGGCGAGACCGTGTTGCGCCACAACCGGCCCGAGGAACTGAAGAAATCGGGCGCCTACGTCCATCTTTCCGGAAAGAAGTTGTCAACCGCGGAAGGCTTGCCCGTAATACTGGAAGTCCACAGCAAGAGCCTGGCGCATTTCACGCTGACAGCCACCGGCTACCAGCGGCTCGACCGGATCGAACCGGAGGGCAAGGAAATCCGCATCCGCCGGACGTTGACGAAACCGGACGGCAAACCGCTTGGCAAGAAGATCCACCTTGGCGACGTGATCGCCGTACGCCTGAATGTCGAACTTGAGAAGCCGCAATCGTACTTGATCGTCGAAGACCGCCGCCCGGCCGGATGCGAGTATGCCGACGACACGATCAGCGGCCCGTTGGCTCGAGCCGCCGCAAACGTCGAGTTCCGCGACGACCGCATGGCAACGTTTTTCACGCAGCTTCCGGCCGGCCGCCACGAGTTGATCTACTACCTCCGCGCCGAGACCCCCGGCACCAGCCACGTCCTGCCCGGCGCCGCGTACCCGATGTACAACGAAAAGGTCCGCGGCGAGACCGGGGCATTGAAGTTGGAGATCCTCGGGCCATAATCGGGGATCAGCCGATTGGAGGACCGGGAAGCGGACGGATACGGATCCGATCTTGCTCAACCACGGTGAAATGCCCTTCCCAATCCGACCGAACGGCTAGCGCTTCAAGGATGCGCTGGTTGTCGCTCTCCGGGTCCGTGCCGGATAGACGAAACAAGACCACTCCGGCATCTGCGGGCAGGCCGAAGCGAAAGGCCAATTCGCCAAAATCCTTATCGTGGGTGATGACGATTCGAGTCTCGGACTGAGCGCGGGCGAGGATTTCCTCGTCACTTGCCCCCCGCATCGATTCCTTCACAGACAATACGTCATGGCCCGCGTCACGCAAGGCGCCGATAACACTGCCGGCTATATTTTCGTTGGCGACGATTCGCATCGGCATCCGCCATCAGATGGGCGACAGATAAACGCGCTCGGATTTCAGCACTTCGCTGGCGTACGCCAGACACGCTTGAATGTCCTCGCGCGCCAAATGGTCATACTCCTGCAAGATATGCTCGACCGTCCAACCCCGCCCAAGCAGATCGACGATGAACTCAACAGAGATACGCGTTCCCTTGATGATCGGTTTGCCAGCGAGCACTGCCGGATCCACAGTAATTCGGTCTTTCCAGTTCATGCACAACCTCCTACTTCCAAAAACTTGCACCTGCGGATCACGTCTTAGGACGATTCTAGCTCCTACAAGGGACCGTGTCAATAAACTGCTACCACCGTGACGGTAAATGAGTGCTGCTCCGCCCTGCAATGACATCAGAGGTACGCCGTCGGGAACTTCCACGGGTCGCGATATTCGGGCACGGCTTGCTTTGTGGCTTCGGGGTCGCCGACGATCTTTTCGGTCTTCGGGTCGAACCGGATCGAGCGGCCGAGCTTCATCGACAGGTTGGCCAGGACCAGTGCGACGTCGATCTTGCCGTGGTACTCGGGGCTGCAACTCGGCTGCTTGCGAGTCGTGATGCAGTCGAGCCACTCGCGTTCGTGGCCGGGCGAAGGCGGAATTTGCTCCTCCGGCGGCTTTCGGTCCTTCATTCGATTCCCTTCGGGGACAACCTCGTGCATGCCGTAGTTGGCGTAGAGGGTCCCGTCGACGCCGTGGAAGTAGATTCCCAGCCTCCGGGCCGGCTTGCCGCGGCCGAAGTCGAATGCGAAACTGTTGACCGTCGACATCCACCACGTCATCGAGAAATCGGGATACTGCCACGTGACTTCTTGGGTATCGGGGGCGTCGCCGTCGTCCTTGACGACGTATCGCCCGCCTGAGCAGTAGGTAATCTCCGGGTAGCCGAGGTCCAAGGCCCAGACGGGCAGATCGACGATGTGCGGTGCCATGCCGGGGGTCCAGCCGCCGGAGATCATGAAGAAACAGTGGTTGAAGGAATTCGCGGCCAGCAGGCGATTGTAGGGCCGCATCGGATGGGGGCCGACCCACATGTTCCAGTCGAGCCCTTCGGGCGGCTTTGTGCCCGGGTCGTGGCCGATGCCGCCGGGGCCCTGGTTCATTACGTTGAACGTCTGGGCGACGCTGACACGGCCAATGTTGCCGGCACGGATCAGCTCGACCACGCGGCGGTAGTTCTGCCCGGCGTGGATCTGGGTGCCGATCTGGCAGATTCGCTTGTGCTTCTTGACCGCGTTCTTGACCGCAAGACTCTCGCCAAGGTGCAGTGTCATCGGCTTTTGCAGGTAGACGTCCTTGCCCGCCTCGCAGGCATCGACCGTCATGCGGCAGTGCCAGTGCGGGGGCGTGGCGACGATGACCGCGTCGAGGTCCTTCTCGGCGAGCATGTCGCGGTAGTCGGGGTAGGGCTTGGCTTTGAACTTTCCGGCGGCCGCGTCGCAGCGGGGTCTCCAGCAGTCGCTGACGCCGGTGATCTCGACGTCAGGATACTTTGCACAATTCCGCGCGTTGCCTTGGCCCATCCCGCCGCAGCCGATCAGGCCGACGGTAATGCGTTCGCTGGCTGGCGGTTTCTCCTCCGCTCCCAAGGCAACGGCCGGCACGATATAAGCGGCCGCCCCGGCAGCGGTTGTCTTTTGCATGAAGCCACGACGAGAGAGTTCGTCTTGGTTGGACATGGGGGTCTCCTTTTCAAGATCGTAGCTGCGTTCGCCAGAACGCAGGGGGTTCGGGGATTTCCGCACCCTGGCGAGTGCAGCTACTGGTTTGCTCATCGAGTCGCGAGAATGCAGCATCTCACCAACGCCCGTCGCGACCAACGAGGTTGTGACTTTTTGTAGTTCAATTATCAACAACCACCTTGCTAACCTTGTCTAAGTCGTCATAGTGGATATATATAGATCGTTCACTCGCATTACCGGAGCACTACTCGTAAACCTAATCAGGAAAACGTCACTGTTTCGGACATCCCCTTCCTCTCGCATTTCGATAATCTGGACGCCAGCGTCAGTTAAGAAGCTGTGTACGTCGCATCTCTGGCGCTTGGCCAAAATCTGTTTCAAGTACGGCTTGTAATACAGATTTGGTCTGTTAATGGTTACTGGCACTCCATGAAGACCGATTCGGTCGTTGAATTGCCTCATTTCAGACCGTAAAAGCATCAACCGACGGCCATACTCACCGCCGATGAGCAGAAGAACAAGAAACAACACGACGGATACGACTTTGATATGCTTGACCCGCATGACCAACCCCCAATGGACGAATCACACGCAGTGCCGCGGACGACACACGGAGTGTGCCTGCTACTTTTCTTGTCGTGCTATTTCAATTCAATGATTCCCCAGAGTCCCAACTCGGGCACTTGGATCGTTGTGTATTCGTCGTCGGAAGTGACCTTCAGTTCTTGTGGCTTGGACTTCGGTGCGTGTAAGACGGCGTTGGTGAACTTGCGGTTGCTGAACAGATTCTTCCGCAGTCGTAGCGTTACGTTCCTCTGTGGAACAACCGCATCCTCCTTACCATCATATTGACGACCCAGCAGGTGGATTGCAACCGGGGCCTTCGGATTGCCGGGGATTGCCCGCGGGACGGCCATGATCTGACCGGAACCCTCAATCACAACCGGCGAGGGAAGCAGCTTCGCCAGGGCCGCCTCGTCCGGCCAGACTACAAGCCGTCCATCGGATTTCACTTTTTCGATCAGCTTGTGCTGCGGCTCGTCCACGTGTAGGTCTTTGGTGACGATGACCGCCTTGAACCGGGCGAGTCGTTTCCCGTCAAGCCGGTAGTCGAGCCAATCGTCGCCGGCTGCTATGACCGTAAACGGGACGTTCTTCTCGGCCAGGGCGATGCAAATCGGCTCGATGTTGCCGCGGCCCTTGCGGCGTGCAGCGTTGTCGTAGACCACCGCGACCGGCGCGACCGCTTGGTAGTTGTCCAGCAGCCGGGCGTGCTTGCGGACGAACTGGTACACCCAGGCGTACTCCTCCGGCGGCCACTCGGCCCAATGCGTTCCTTTCTCCTTCGTGTAGCACCACTGGCGATGCGGGGCCATGAGATTATGGCCGAAGGCATACGACAGGGCGATCCACGTGCGGACCAGCCCCGGCAACTTGTGCTCGGCGACGTATGCCCAATCGTGCCCGCTGGCGGTCGAGGTAATCGGGCGCCCCAGCGCGTCGCCCAGCTTGTAAACGTAGATCGGGTGCCGCGGGGTCTTGCGGCTGCTTGCACCCTGGCCGACCTCGCAGCAGAAGTAGCTCAAGTGCGGCGCGATCACAAGTGCCTGGGGATTGCTCAGCCCGGAATTCACCGAAAGCGTCAGCGGTCTGCCGCGAAGCTCTTCGGCGCGTTTGCGGTAGCGGGCCACGAACGCCGTGTTCGTCTTGACCTGAAAATCGTAGAACTCGGCGGCCAAGGGAAGCCCGCCCCGCCGCTTGTTATACTCTTCGGGCTTCACACCGCGATCCAAGAGGAACCGGCGGTAATCAAACTTCGAGAGATCGTCGATCCCCCATTCGGCGAGTTTCTCCTTCGAGACGTTCTTGGCAAGGTAGTCGCGAAAGCCGGCCATGCAGTATTTGCAGAAGCAGGACGACCGCCACGTGACCCCGCCCGAGGTGCCGCGGTAGTCGTCGATGTGCAGGCCGTCGGGTTTTGCCCTCATCAGCTCGACCAACCGGCTGTCCAGGTATTTCTGGTACAGCGGGCTGTTCGTACACCACCAGTAAGCCGGACGGTCCTTGTACTTGTGGTCCCAAAGCCAGGGGACGATGAACGGCTCGCCGGCGAAGTTGCGGCACGCGGCGTCGAGGAAGTTCGGGTCGAAATCGACCACCTTGCGGAACTCGGTCAGGAATCCGACGCTGGTGGAAAACTGCCGCACGCCGGCCGCGTGGGCCTCTTCGATGTGCCGGGCGTTCCCCCGCCCGGCCCAGCCGAGCACGGTGCAGCCGTACGGCTCGTACATCTTCGGGTTGTCGTACATGAAGACGACGTCGCTCGGGCGGATGGCACGCGGCGGCGTGCCGTCTGCGGCGGAAACGATTGCCGGCAGCGCTATCCAAAGAAACATGATTGCAGATGGTGTTCGTAGGAGTCGCACTCGCAGACTCGCTTTGTTGCGTGTGTGGTTTTCCAGAACCCCCGGACGCAGTCCGGGGGCTTTTTATTATGCCAAAGCGGTATGTCCGGGTCAATTCGCGGGGCCGCAATCGGCGCTTTTCTCCGGGAAACAGGCTTCTCCCGTCCCGGATCCGTCATCGCCGCCTTGCAGCCTGCAAGTCCCGCGGAGAGCCGGTTTACGACGTGGGCGAGTCCTGCTAGACTTGCCGGTTTGTATCCGGCAACCGTACCCTGTCACGAGAGAAATTCTGCATGACGGCTCCAGCGAAGTTCCCGGCGGACTATAAACCTTGCCTCGACACCAGGCACATCGAGGCGGCCATCAAGGACATCAAAGATTTCTTCGAGCGCCGCCTGGCCGAGGCCCTCAAGTTGCAGCGCGTGACCGCCCCGCTCTTCGTCCGCAGCGGGACGGGCATCAACGACGATCTCAACGGCGTTGAGCGACCCATCCGCTTTCCCGTCAAGGATGATAACGATGCACTCGTCGAAATCGTGCAATCCCTGGCAAAGTGGAAACGGATGGCCTTGGCGAAGTACGGATTTCAAATCGGCGAGGGGCTCTATACCGACATGAACGCCATTCGCCCCGACGAAACGCTCGACGACATCCATTCGATTTACGTCGACCAGTGGGACTGGGAGCGTGCGATCGCGCCGGAAGACCGCAACCTGGAAACACTCCAGGAAGTGGTCCGGGCGATCTACGAGGCCCTTTGCCGCACCGAGTTTCACATCGCCTCACAACACCCGGGTATTCGTCCCGTATTGCCTGAAGAAATCGTCTTTGTCACATCCGAGGAATTGCAGGAGCGGTATCCCGGCGAGGGGCCCCGTGAGCGCGAATACCTCATCTGCAAGGAGCACAAGGCCGTGTTCGTGATCGGGATCGGCGGCGAGTTGCCCGGCGGCGAAATCCACGACGGCCGGGCACCCGACTACGACGACTGGAGCACGCCGCGCGACGACGGCGGCAAGGGCCTCAACGGCGACATTATCATTTGGAATCCGGTGCTACAGCGCGCGTTCGAAATTTCGTCGATGGGTATTCGCGTCGATGCGGAATCCCTCATGCGGCAACTGCGAATCCGCAACCTGGAGGAACGCGCCGAGCTACAGTTCCACCAGATGTTGATCGGCGGCAGACTGCCCGAATCCATCGGCGGCGGAATCGGACAGTCGCGCCTGTGCATGTTCTTCCTCCGCACGGCCCACATCGGCGAGGTGAGCGTCGGCATCTGGCCGGAAAAAATGCTGAAGGAATGTGCCAAGGCAAACATCACGTTGCTGTAGATCGGCGATGCTCGTCGCCGGCGCTCTTAGCAACCCGTTGAAAAAGTCGGGGTCTGGTCCAATTTTCGGCAAGACAGCGTGTTTTTCACGTGAATCGTTGGCCGAAAACTTGGACCTGACCCCCTCCTTCCACTTTTTCAACGGGCTGTTAGCAACTTCGCATCGACAAGTCAAGTCTTTTTCGCTGTCAAGCCCCCCAAAGTTTTCGAAAAAAGTTTTTCCGATTCATCGAGGTTCAACGCTTGACAGGCTTTGATGAATCTGGCATCTTCTTGAAATCTGCGGGAACTTGAGGGAGGGGCTCCTTCTCTTCCGCTGTCGGGACAGACGCAATCCTCCATCTGGCACGTTGCGATTCTTGGAAAACTGACTTCTCGGAGAGCCGGCATGAGCGTTTCGCGCCGCGATTTTCTAGCAACCACCGCTGCCACCGGTATGGTGATGGCTGCTCCCGCCGTACATGGGGTTGAAAAGAACAAAAAGCACCAAACTGCATTGATCGGGTCGGGCTGGTGGGGAATGAACATCCTCCGCACGGCTGTTGCGTCAGGTCAATCGCAGGTCGTCGCCTTGTGTGATGTCGATCGCAACCAACTCGACCCGGCCGCCAAGGAAATCGAGAAGCTCACCGGCTCGAAACCGAAGAAATTCGGTGACTATCGCGAACTGATCGAGAAAATCAAGCCCGAAATCGCGATCGTGGCCACCGCCGACCATTGGCACCCCCTGGTAACCATCGCCGCGGTGGATGCCGGGGCGCACGTCTATGTCGAGAAACCGATTGGCCACACGATCCACGAGGGGCGGGCGATGGTCAAGGCAGCGCGGGGCAACGATCGGGTGGTGCAGGTCGGTACCCATCGTCGGGTGTCGCCGCACAATATCTCGGCGATGAAGTTCCTTAAGGACGGCAAACTCGGCAAGATCGGTATGGTAAGGGCCTTCGTCCATTACGGAGGTGGGCCCGGCAAACCCACGGCCGACAGCGATCCCCCCGAGGGGCTCGATTGGGACTTCTGGTGCGGCCCCGGCCCACTAGTCCCTTTCAACTCGCGGATACACCCCAAGGGGTTTCGTCGCTTTCTGAGCTTCGCCAACGGCACGCTCGGCGACTGGGGAATCCACTGGATGGACCAGATCCTCTGGTGGACCGAAGAGGAATACCCCAGGAGGATCGCCTCGACCGGTGGACGGCATATCCTGGAAGACAATACCGATGCCCCGGACACGCAGGTCGTCCAATTCGAGTTCGATTCGTTCACCGCCGCATGGGAGCACCGCACGTATGCCCACAATTACGCGGAGAAACACAACATCGGGTGCTACTTCTACGGCACGGAGGGGACCTTGCACCTCGGGTGGTTGGACGGCTGGACGTTCTACCCCAGAAACAAGAACAAGGAAACGGTCCACGAAGCCCCCCAACTGCACCAACCCGACGCGCAGAACATCCAAGAGCTTTGGGCCGATTTCGTCCGGTGCATCAAGTCGGGGAAGCGGCCCGCTTGCGATATTGAGATCGGTCACCGCTCGACAAACATGAGTCTCTTGGGTATGCTCTCGCTGAAACTCGGCCGGAGCGTCGAGTGGAACGGCGAGAAGGAGGTGATTGTGGACGATCCGGACGCCAACAAGCTCCTGCGGCGCGACTACCGCAAGCCGTGGAGGTATCCGGACACCGCCTGAACGCGGACGCTACGAAAACACTGCTCACAAGCTAGAACGGATTCCCAAGGAAGGCACGGATGCCTTACTTGGTTTTTTTCGGCTTGCGGCTTCGCAGGATGATTTCTGCACCGTGGCCGTATCGTCTCCAGTCTCCGGCACCATGTCGATTCCCGATCTGATCCCCGCACTGATCGCGATCTCGCCCCTTCTAGTCGTCTTTCTCTTGATCGTCTTTCGCCGTTGGCCGGCGAAGTATACCATGCCGCTGGCGTATTTTATGACGGCGTGGCTTGCGTTCATCTACTGGCGGGTTGCGCCCGGCCGGATTGCCGCGGCTTCGATTCAGGGCTTGCTCATCGCCTTGGAGTTGCTGTACATCGTCTTCGGTGCTCTGCTGTTGCTGTTTGTGTTGAAACACTCCGGCGCCGTAACGGCAATCCGTAACGGCTTTCGCAACATATCGGCGGACCGCCGGGTCCAGGCGATCATCGTGGCGTGGACGTTCGGGGCGTTCATCGAGGGGGCATCGGGGTTCGGCACCCCGGCTGCCGTGGCAGGACCGCTCTTGGTAATCCTCGGCTTCCCGCCCATGGCCGCCGTGGTCTGCGCGTTGACCATCCAGAGCACGCCCGTCTCGTTCGGCGCCGTGGGAACCCCCATTCTTGTCGGGGTAAACCGGGGACTACAGGATCAGGCCCTCGTCCAGGATTTCATCACACAAGCCGGAGGACCCGAAAACTACGATCAGCTCTTGCTGATGATCTCTGCCCGGGTTGCCATCCTGCACGGGATCATCGGGACGCTGATCCCGCTGTTTGTCGTCTGTCTGCTGACGCGTTTCTTCGGCGCGAACCGCTCGTGGCGTGAAGGGTTGGGTGTGTGGAAATTCGCACTGTTCGCCGGTTTCGCCTTCACCGTACCCTATGTGCTGTTAGGCGTCTTCATGGGGCCCGAGTTCCCATCGCTCCTGGGCGGCCTGATCGCCTTGGCGATCACCGTCACCGCAACAAAACTGGGGCTGTTTCAACCCCGCGAGCCCTGGGATTTTGCGCCCGAGCAGGCCTGGGACCCCGAGTGGCTGAGCCGGTTCCCGCCCGAGGATGATGATGGGAAGCCCCCGGCGATCTCGCTTTGGGCGGCATGGCTTCCCTACGTCCTGGTCGGCGGATTGCTGGTTCTTCTGCGAGTTGAACCGGTCTGGGGATTCGTGAAGAACGCCTCGATCGAAATTCCCCAGCGGTTTCTTTTCAATACGGGCATTACCGCCGGCACGTCCCCGCTGAAGCTGCCCGGCACGGTTTTTCTGATCGTTTCGGTCTCGTGTCTCTTGTTACACCGGATGAGTCTTCGTCGGTTCGGTGCGGCGACGTGTGATGCGGGCCGGGCCCTGGCGGGTGCCGCGGTGGCCATCGTCTTTGCCGTGCCGATGGTCCGCATCTTCATCAATTCCGACGTCAACGCCGCCGAGCTGGCGAGCATGCCGGCCGAGCTGGCCGAAGCGGCCGCTGCGCTGACCGGCATGGCATGGCCGGCGGTCTCGGCCGTTATCGGGGCCGTCGGCGCTTTTATTGCCGGAAGCAATACGATCAGCAACATGACCTTTTCGCTGTTCCAATTCGACGTTGCGCTGCGGCTGAAACTCTCACCGCTCTGGATGGTCGCGCTACAGGCCGTCGGCGGCGCGGCGGGAAACATGATCTGCGTCCACAACGTCGTGACCGCCTCGGCAACCGTCGGACTCTACGGCAAGGAAGGCGCCCTAATCCGCAAAACGCTGATCCCCACCGCATACTACCTGATCGCGGCCGGAATCCTCGGCGGTCTTGTACTTTTCGTGCTCTGACCGAAACCCGGTGTTCGGCCCCGGCGTTGCGGGAGCAAACGGACGCCGCTCGAAGAATGTCCCGGATAATGATTGACACGGAGGAAGAAAGCGGTACGCTGTCAGAAAAGGGAGAGAAACCACAAGAAATATGGGGAGGAATCACAAATGATCAAATCTCTATCGAGGTCGATCCGCCTGCAAATCGACCAGCTCTACCCGGGCGTTTTTGCCGTTTGCCTCGCACTGCTTGTGGCGTACGCCGGCCCGGTGTCCGCGGCAGAGGAACAGCAGGGCGACTCGCAGAGCGATTCCCCCGCCAAGGCGTGTCAGGTCCTTGCCGACAAACGGGTTGAGGAACCGCTTACCGCGATTGCCAAGGAGTACACGCGCCGCACGGGATTGCAGATCGACGTGAAGTTCTTGCCGGCCGACGAAGTCGACAAACTTGTGAAAAAGAAGGAAACCGGGGCCGACGTGGTCGTTTGCATGCCCAAGGAACCGAAGGCCGAGACGCCCGTCGCCGCGCTTCCCGGCGCGAAAGCGGTCGCGTGGAAACACCCGAGCCGATTGCCGGTGTGGACCGCCGCGATCACGAAACACCCCGAGGCCGCCAGGTTCGCCGCGTTCACGGGCGGGCCGACGGGCCATCGCATCTGGGCAAACGCGAAGGCCGGCTTCACCATGGTGACCGGCAAGAACGCCGCCGAGGCCTTCGACTGGGTCGTCGAACACCGCGTTAAGCACACCTACCCGCTGACCGCCATGCGGATGCTCCGCGAGATCGGCGGAATCCGCGACGGGATTTGCATCGACATCGGGTGCGGGTCGGGGATACTCGACATCGAGCTGGCCAAGCGGTCGAACTTCAAAATCATCGGCCTGGACATTGACCCGGACCAGAAGCCCCTGTTCGACAAGCGGATTCGCGAGGCCGGTTTGGACAAGCGGGTCTCCTTCGTTCTCGGCGACGCCCAGAAGCTGCCTTTCCCGGACAACTATGCCGATGCAATCGTCAGCCGGGGCACGCTGACGTTCATCCCCGACATCAAGAAATGTCTCCTGGAGGTCGATCGCGTGCTGAAACCCACCGGGGTCGCTTTTCTCGGCGGCCGGTACCTCTACACGTCGCTGGAACACAAAATATCCAACGAGAAGCTGAAAAAGATCGTGGCCGACTCCGGATTGTCGAATGCCAAGGTGGTCGAGCACCGCGGCCAATGGGTGAAGATCGTCGGCCCGAAGGCCCCGGAAGCCGCTCGCAAGGATCCGGGGGGTCCGCAGATGCTCGCTCACCGTTTCGTTGCCGATTATGCCGTCACGGACGGCGATTGTCTGATGATTTGCGGCGGCAGCGACGGCGGCTTACAGCAGGGTATGATGCAGGGATTCCTCGAAATGACCGAGGTCAAAATCACCGCCATGTACTCCAAGAAAGAAGTGGCCAGGCAAGCTGAGGAAAGGATCCGCAAAGCGAAACTCGACGACCGCGTTACCTGCAAGGTGGGCGAGATCGAAAAGATGCCCTTTGAAGAAGGGTCGTTCGACGTCGTCGTCGGCGTGGGACCCATGCTGATCTTTGCAGACCGCCAAAAGGCCATGAAAGAAATCTACCGCGTCTTGCGCCGGGGCGGTGTTTCTCTGGTCGGCGGGAAGTTTCTCGGCATGCCGGAGTTCCGCAAGGTCAAGAGCGAAACCCTCCGCCAAGACGCCGCCAAGACCGGCATTTCATCGATCCGGATCAGCGACGACATGGGCCAGTGGGTCGAAATCCGCAAAGGGATCAAGGACCGCGGCCTCCAGGATTGAGGCCGCAGGCGTTTCCGGCTTAGAAGTCGTCCTTCCCCGGGAAGAACCCCTGGAAGTTCTGATAGTACTGCGGCGTTGCAATTCCTTGCAGGCTATTGGTGGCCTCGCCAAGGCGCCGAATGGCCGAACTTTGGGACCGGCTGTTGCGATCGAGCCCGTGAATCTCGCTGCTGAATCTACGGTTGACGTAGCGCTGTTCCACAAACGGTTTGACCAGCGTGTTGTAGTTGTCGATCGTATTGGCATTGGTGTCGGTACGGAAAAGATTCAGATAAGGGCTGACAGCGGGGTCGGGACGGTAGCTGGAAAAGGGTTTGCGGGCGGCGACAGAACTCGCGTGGGCAGCCGGTCGCCGAACGCCCGTCGCTCCGGTGGCGCTGGCACGCTGGGACATGTGCGCCGAACGTGGTTGAAACGCCGGTCGCCTCGAACCGGGGCGGCTATCTGCCGATGAACGCGACCATCTCGGTGCCGGAGGGCCGGACCGGAACGGCGCCGCAATCGGAACGGCCCCGCGTGTCCTCGACCCGCTCCACGACGGATCGGTCGGCATCATCGGCATTGGACGGGTTCCGGCCGTTCCTTGACCGCGTTGGCCGGTCAGCCGGCCGCTGTCGCCGCGAGAGGACGGTGGAGTCTCCCCTTGCCGGGGCAAAGATCCGACCATTGCAAAATCGGCCGACGCCGCTACCCGAGGGTCAACTACGAAACTCGGCTGGTCGATCGGAGGGGTCACCGCCGGAAGGACCCAACCGCCGAATACCAAGGTACATATCCCGATCGTTGCGTTCATGTGGCGGCTCTCCTTGAGAAGAAGCAAATCCCAACACTCGCTTATTGTGATTGTACTCCGAGTTAACCGATTTGGCAATTCAAAGAAGTCGCGACTTGGGGTAAGGACAATCCGGCCCCCCTGTCAGCGTAGTGCCTTTTGGCTCAAAAGTATGTGCCGCTCGAGCTTCGTCCAAGGTTTTGGGCGCTGCGCACAGTGCTTACACCCAGGGAAGTAACGCCCAAGAGGCGTTGGATCGGTGCCGTCGCCTTATTGATGAAGGTGGTTAGTGCAATTATGCGATCTTCCGCGATAAAGACACGATCACCGGGCAGAACCTGGTAATTGGTGCTGGCAGAAGCGCCTTTGGTTATTGCCACGAAGTCGACAGGGAGGATTTGTTCGCAACCGGCTCCACCTGGAGCGGGTCGGGCAATCCACACTTTCTTGCTGGAAACCTGCGAAAGCCCCCCCACCTGGCCAATCGCATCCAGCACGGTTTCCTTGCCGGTGATCGGCACACGGACGATATTATCACCCAACCCCGCCCCCTGCGTCACCACGTAGTAGACCTTACTGTTGTAGCCAACGACGTCAACGGCGACATCCGGCGAATCGAAGAATTGGGAAAGGTGTTGCTGCAAGGCAACTTTCGTTTCGGCGACCGTCTTGCCCGCCACATAAACCATTCCATATTGCCGCAAGTTCACCGTGCCGTCGGGAGCAACCAGATACTGGCCCGTAACCGGCTGGGTTCCCGACGCCTGTGCCAATTCAACGGATACTTCCGGTCCCCTGAGGAACTTCATCAAATGTTGGGCAATTGTCTGCCGGGTTTCCTCGACAGTCATTCCCGCTACCCGCACTTTTCCGTAGGCAGGCCCAAGATCGATTGTCCCCTCGGCTTCGACCAAATAGAAGTTAGCGATCGGTTGGTCCAACAGCGTTCCTATCACCTCGACTTGCAGCACGTCGAAGATTTCAACGCGATAGGGCGGCAAAGGGACCAGTTTGAGCATCTCAATCAGCAGGACATCTGGTGGAGCAATCCGGTACATCGGCAACGATGCCAACGCCTTCTCGCGGGGCGGTTCCATCGCAAGCGGGACCGGTTCCTGGAGCGTGTGATCGTAAAAGTCGATTGTGCGACACCCGGCCGCCCCAACCACCACGCACACTGCTATCACTGCTAGTGATCGCGTGATGATAGCCGGACAAGTGTTGGTCATCAGGGGGGTTCCGGAAGTCACCGAGTTTCTTTTGAGCTGGGGGGACCGGGCGGCCTAAGATGGGGGACTGTAACCCTTAAACTTTACCTAGACACCTTTGTCGTCATGATCGGCAAAGTTCAACTCCTTCTTGAGGGCCTCCTTGAATTAACGATCTTTTTTCGGTGGCCGCCCGTCGGGGATTCTCTCGTAGGATATATTTCGTATAATCATGCTACTCCCACGGCGGTTTACCCGCACCGTAGGGGTAAGGGCAACCAAGCAACCAGCGTTTTTCTCCGATGTGGTATCTGCACCGGAGTTCACAAACTTTCATGTAGTAAAAGGAGTATTCCGTGGCCAAATCCCCCGACAAGTCCAAAGACGCCCAGGCGCCCGCCGAGCCAGCCGATGCCGCCACACCCGAACAACAGCGCATCCAGGTCCAAATCGACGACAGCAGCGCGCTGGCCGCGTATGCCAACTTCTGCCGCGTTACTGGAACGCCTGAAGAACTGATTATCGACTTTGGATTGAACCCGCAGCCGTTTGGCATACCTACCGAACCGATTCCTATCACGCATCGGATCATCACGAATTTCTACACCGCCAAACGGATGTTGCACGCCTTGAGTTTGACCGTCCAGCGCCACGAGGCGACATTCGGGGTTCTCGAGACGGACGTACAAAAGCGAGTGCGGCCCGGTGCGGGCGGTCCGCCGCCTCCGGCAAATCGGTAGATTCGGCCAAACGGTGACACCGTGTTTCGCTTCGGCCGGCGCATGCCCGTCGCAATGTCATAGAAAAGACTGCTCAGTCGGGTGCCACGGCGGTCTGTGGGTGCCTACTCCTTCTTGCCCCCCTCCAACACCTGGATGTTCTTCTTCGCCGCCGGCACCAGCGGGCTGCCGGGGTAATCTTGGAGGATGGAATGCAGGATAGCCAGTGCGGCGTCTTTCCGCCCGCGGCGCATCTCGCAATCGGCCGCGAGCATCAGGATCTGATCGACGTACGGCGACTCGGGGTTGACCTCTTGAAGCTGCCCGGCCTGGGCGACTGCCTGGGCGTGCTGTCCCCGGGCGGCCCAGTACCGGACGTAGAGCAGGGTGAGGTATCCTTCGAGCCGCGCGGCGGGAAAATCGGCCAGCCACTGCCGGATCTGCTCTGCCGCCCGGTCGAACTGCTTCTGCTGGACGAACTCTTCGGTCGAGCGGCTATGGGCCCCCAGCCACGCGGCCGATTCGATGTATCGCCGCTTCGAGCCGAGTGCCTTTTCCGCCTCGCGATAGGCCTTCCGGGCGGCCTCGCCGTCGCCGGTCCAGGCGTAGTAGTCGCCCCAGACCCGCTGGAGGTGCGACGCTGCCTCGCCGGTTTTCGTGCCGCCAAGGTGCTTCGTTGCGCTGTCGAGCAACGTCTTGGCGGCCGACTTGTTCAAGAGATCGTTGATGGCGATATCGGCCGATTCCGCCTCGCACTGTCCGCGGAGCGCGGGATTGGTGACTTTCTGAGCGGCCCCGTACCAGATCTTCGCGGCGATCGACGAGTCGCCGAACCGCTCGCGGGCCATCGGGGCGATGAGCCGGGCGAGCTTCAGCAATTCGTCGTCGCCCCGCGCAGTCGATTCCTTCGTAAAGGCCGTCATGCCCGTCGTGGCCGCCTTGGAAAGATGCGTCCGCGATTCCTTTCGGAGTTCCTCGATCTGGCCGGTGATCGCCGCGGCCTTTTCCTTTTCCTCGTCGGTGGCAACCCAGTCGGGGTCCTCTTGCCGTTCCCTAATGGCTTCGGCCAGCTTCTCCTGCAACTCGTCCGCCCGGGTTTCGAGTTGCAACGACTTGGCCTCGTAGGTCAACACGAGCTGCCGCAGCGACGCGGCGTCGAGCGTCTGCGGGTTGTACGTCTCGACGATGGGCAGGTACTCGTCCAGCGTGTGCATCTTGTCCTTGTAGGTGAGAAACGGCCGTCCGATCTCGATGCGTTGGGTTATCTCGCTTACGCGAGAACTCCGCTTGATCGACAGCTTCACGGCGTAGATTCCCGGGCGAAGGTAGACGTGGTCGGGATTGGGCATGTTGCTCGTTTGCCCGTCGCCGAAATCCCACCGGATCTTTCCCTGCAAGGTCAGCGCCTTGGGCGACATGTCGCGGAAGAGGACGCCGATGAGCGGCACGGGATTGTCGGGCAAGGGCACCTCGCCGGCGATCTTTACATCGAAGTCGGGCACGTTCGTCGTCGTCCGCGTGGTTACTCGCCCGGCGGGCAAATGCGCTACCCGATGCGAGCCGAATATCTCGTCCGGCACCTTCTTAGGGATCGGCTTGTCGCTTCGCGGGCGAAACTCCCACGCGATCGCCATCACGGCGCTGGAACCGGTCGCCGCATGGTAGTAGTCGAACTTGTGGTCCCCGGCCGAAAGCTGGACGTCCTTGCGGCTGCCTCGCAGCGCGCGGCGGCGCGGCCCGTGCCGCCCCGGGGCCGCAACCACCAGCTTGTCGTCGACCAGCAGGAAGCTGGCATCCTGGCTCGAGGTCATGAAGCCGTATTTTCCCGGCGTCGTGACGTGCAAGTGGCCGCTGTAATGGCTCAAAAACGGCTCGAGGTTCGGCGAGAACGGATTGGCGGAGTGGTGGACGTTGTCGACATAGTCGGCCCCGAAAGGCTTCGCCGATTCAAACGCCTTTCGGACCGCGTCAAGGCGGTTGAGGTTGCAGTGTTTGTAGTGCCGCGTTTCAAGCAGCAGGCCGTCGCGGCTGGTCAGCGGTGGCGGCGGCTCCTCGAGCGGTTCGCCTCCGTAGAAAACGTCGTAGCCGGTCTGACCGATCGCCGGCTCGAACGCCAGCCGGCAGAAATCACCCGGCCCAAGCTGGAGCACCTTCATCGGACAGATCTTCCGGTTCCGCGCGGCAACCAGGACATTGGTCCCCTTGTCGTTGATCTCGCCGTGATGGAAGAACTCGGTAACGACGATCGAATAGGACTTGCCGGCCAGAACGTCGATCGGCCGCTTCGCGTTCAGTTGCGTGCCGCCGTAGCGGAACGACTGGGCGAGAACGCCCGTCCCCGAGAGCAAAGCCGCCGCCAGGACGGTCAACAATAGGGTGTTGGAGTATTGGAGTGTTGGAGTAATGGATTGTCGAACACCCGGAGCAGGCCCTGCGGCGTCCCCAATATGCCAATACTCCACAACTCCAACACTCCGTATTGGAGAACGAAACCGGGAAGTCGTTGATCGGCCAGTCCTTCCGGCTGCCCGCGATTCTTGTTCAACCATTGATCGGAAGCCCCCGATCGGGTAATGTGTGGAGATACAATTTCAGTCTACCGAGCCGGTTGCGAGGATGGAAGGAGCATGGCTTTATGGCGGCGCCTACCCCCCAAATGAGCCCCGAGGAGGCCGTTCACCGGATCGCCCAGGCACGCGAGGCCATCTTGGGCGAAGTCCACAAAGTCATCATCGGCCAGGACGAAATGATCGAGCAGATGCTCATCTGCATGTTCGCCCGCGGCAACTGCCTGACGATCGGCGTGCCGGGGCTGGCCAAGACGCTGACCGTCTCTACCCTGGCGAAGGCCCTGGCGATGAAGTTCAGCCGGATCCAGTTCACCCCCGACCTGATGCCCAGCGACATCACCGGCACCGAGATCATCGACCAGGATCAAGCGACCGGCGAGCGGACGTTCCGCTTCGTCCACGGCCCGATCTTTGCCAACATCGTCCTGGCCGACGAAATCAACCGCACCCCGCCCAAGACACAAGCGGCCCTGCTCCAGGCCATGCAGGAGAACGAAGTCACGGCGGCCGGAAAGACCTATTCGCTCGAACAGCCCTTCTTTGTCATGGCCACGCAAAACCCGATCGAGCAGGAAGGGACCTACCCGCTGCCCGAGGCACAGCTCGATCGCTTTATGCTCTCGATCTACATCGGCTATCCCACCCGATCCGAGGAACGCGACATCGTCCTGGCGACCACCAACCCGGCGCACCACGACGTCAGCCGCGTGTTGCACGGCCAGGACATCCTGTGGATTCAACAGCTCGTCCGCCAGGTGCCGACCAGCCAGCACATGGTCGATTATGCCGTCGACCTGGTCCGGGCGACCCGGCCCAAGGAAGCCCCGAGCCCTGAGTTCGTCAAGAACTGGCTCGCCTGGGGCGCCGGTCCGCGGGCGGCCCAGAACATCATCCTCACGGCCAAGGCCCGCACGATCATCCACGGCCGGTTCGCAGTGACCGCCGACGATGTCCGCCGCATGGCCTTCCCGGTGCTCAGGCACCGCATCTTCACGAACTTCAACGCCGACGCCGAAGGGATCGACGCCGAGCAGATCATCGAGCGGATCGTCCAGACGGTGCCGGAGCCGAGCTACGGCGAGTCGGTGCCGGCGGCGCCGCGATCGGTGCCCGCCCCGACGGCGGTTGCATCGGACCGGAAGTCGAAGAGGAAGAGGAAGAAGGTGGAGGCCGACTCCCAACCCCCGGCCGCCGGGCCGCAAGTGCCCATCTCGCAGCCGCAACCCCCGGCCGCCCAGCCGCAACCCTATGCTTCTCAGCCGCTGCAACCGCCCGACGCCCAACCGCAGCCGCCGGCCCCCACGTCGTTCGGCACGCCGCCACCAGCGCCGCCCCGTCCGCAAGACTCCCCGTCCGTGCCGCCGCCGGCCGCCGGCGCCCCGCCGCCGCAGCGCGGCCCAACGCCGCCGCCCCCGCCGCCGGGGTAGGGGCTTCTGATTTGGGATTCCCCTCTTTCGGCCGTCACCCTTTTGGGCTCATTTCCAGCCGCCTTTGCCCCAGGCCGCGCATCGCTCGCGACGTAAGTGGATGAGTGGTGCGAGTTGGTCCGCTAATAACCCCAAAACCCCGGCACGCAGTGCCGGGGCTTTTGCTCGGACATCACGACGAGTCTCTATCCGCTATCCGCTACTCACTCCCCGGGTGGACCCAATCGTTGGTTCCGTCGGTGTAGTTTTCCTTTTTCCATATCGGGACGATTTCCTTGATGCGGTCGATCAGCCAGTGGCCGGCCTCGAAGGCGGGCTGCCGATGGGCCGAACTGACGGCGATCGCCACGCTCGTTTCGCCGACGGCCAGGTGTCCCAGCCGGTGGACAATCACGACGTTGATCAAGGGCCATTTTTCGCGTGCCTCGGTTTCCAACTCGGCCAGTTTCTTTTCGGCCATTTCCGGATAGCACTCGTACTGGAGCGATTCGGTCTCGCGGCCGCCAGTCAAGCAGCGAACCGTTCCGAGGAAGAGCACAACGGCCCCGGCTTCGGGCGACCCAGCGGCATCAATTGCAGCGGCGACATCGATTTCGTCATGTGTTAGTTGGATCATTTTCAGTACATAGTAGCTACGCTCGCCAGAGCGTGGGTGTCCGCGTTGCCCACGGTCTGGCGACCGTGGCTACCACTGATTTCATCATCGGTGAGTTGGATCATCGTCAATAAAACCAGTCATGTCCGCGCGAGGATGTTCCAACATCTTCTGCCGGCCTTCGCGGATCGCATCGAGCATAGTGGTGTAATCGGGGTCGTTCTTATCGATGAAAAGGGGCTTTCCCTTGCCCTCCTTTTCGGTTCCAAGGCCGCGGCCGCCCGCCTCTTTGGCAAGATGGGCCGTCAGCGCGGGGCTGTGTTCCGGCCGCGTAAAGTTGATCCACGCGAACAGGCCGTCCCAAATCCGCCCGTGATCGTTCGGATGCGGGAACCCGCCGTGGCACGAACCACACCGCCTATTATATACACCCAGGAACCGCTTCGTATACCATTCCGACTGGCGGCCCGTGGCCACGTCGGTGCAGAGGTCGCGATAGCCGGGCGAGTGGGGGCGGCTGTGGGCGTACGTGGCGTAGTACGGAACATTCGCGTCGATCCAGGCGTAGATCCGCTCGCGGTCCTCCCGCGGGATTTTCTTTTCGCAGTGTTTCTCTTCCAGGTATTCGGGTAGGCGGCTGGCGTGCGAGCCGGTCCACAAGGGGCGGTTGACGGCCGTGGGGGTCTTCAGCAGCCAGTAGAAATGGACCAGCGGCTTGCCCTTCGCCGCCTCCTGGGGAAGCATCTGCCCGGCGGCCATGTCGTGCTGGCGGTACGAGCGGCTGCGGCCCAGCAGGTTGTCGTAGGCCATGCTGAACAGCCGCGTCTTGTCGCCCGTCAGGTCGTAGCCACCGTCGGGGTTTCCGCCGCTGTGGCACTTCACACAGTACTTGTCGAGCACCGGCTGCACCACGGTCGCAAAGTCGATGATCCCGTCGTTGCTCCAAGGCGGGAACTGGAGTTTCACCGCCGGTTTGCTGAACGCGTTCGGCCTTGCGTCCAAACCCACCGGCGGGGTCATGTTCCGAGGCTCGTGGCAGCCGATGCAGCTTTGTGTTTCGCCGGGCATGAGTTGCACGGCCGAGGTCTGCCGCTGCAACTCGCGGCCCTCGGCGTCGAGCACCTGGAAGTATATCTCTCGCAGCGCGGGGATTTTGAACCGTGCGGAACCATCGGTCTCGACGGGCACGCGGCCCCAGCATCGCTTCGCGTAGTAGGTGCCGTAGCTCATCAGCGGCGACTGGTCGTAGGCGCGGTGTGTTAGATCGCGGGTCTTGCGTACCTGCTCCATGACCTGGATGTACTTGACCCGGCCGCGCTCGATGCCCGGCAGCCCCTGGTAGACGTCGGCGACGGCGACCTCGCCCCAGGTGATTTCCTTGGGGTCGTAGCCGCCGGTCCGCTCGATTGCGGCGAGTTCCGGCAGCTTGCCCTGCGGCCGCAGCGGCAAGGGGTTGTAGCAGCCCATCTCGGGGTCGGCGTAGATCCGCGTCGTATTATCGCAGAGGTCCAACAGGCAGACGGCAAACCGGCCCTTGCTCCCCTCGGCGTTGGCATACGCAACGAGCAGTTGATAGTCGCTGACCGGATACGGATCGCGGTAGGACCATCGGTATGATCGGTCGCCGATTTGGGAGAACTCGTTGGTGATCCATGCGAAGCCCTGTCCCCGCGGCGTCTCGAGCCCTTGGCGGTTCTGGATCAGTCCGATGGCCCCGTGCGGATAGCCGTGGTGCGGCGCGAAGGTGGCCGCGACGAGGTTGCCGTGCCCCGGCACCGGCCGCGCCTGCCAAAACGTGCCCACCTCGCGGACCGTGTTGCCGAAGAAGAGCTGGTAGTGGCGGCCGTCGGGGTTCTGCGTCCAAAGGCTCTGCCGGTAGGTCAGGTCGCGGTCGATGTATTCCCAACGGCAGAAGAGCACGCGGCCGTCGGGCAGCATGTGCGGCGAAAAGTCGGCCAGCGTGTTCTGGCTGACGCACCGCACGTCGCTCCCGTCGCGGCGCATCACGTGCAGGTTCGAACAGGGCCCAGGCTGGCAGACCGTGTAGCCGCCCCGGCGGGTCGAAATGAACAGCAAATCACCGTCGGGCAACTCGATCGCCCCGACTTCGTAGTATTCCGGGTCCCGGCTGATCTTCTTCAGGCCGCTCCCGTCGACGCCGATCTCGTAGATCTGCCAACATTTGTCGCCCCATTTCTTGAACGAGAAAAAAAGCGTCTTGGCGTCGCGGGAGAGGTTCATGTCGAAGATCGACCCTTGCGGGTCGTTGAAGATCGTCTCCGCCGGGGCGCCGGGCCGGCCCGGGTCGATGATCCAAATGCTGCACCCCCATCGCTCGGGCACGCTCTGCCAGATGTGGCAGTTGGCGGCGTTGGGGCGGGCGAGTGGATAGCGCGTGAAAAAGGCAATCGGGCCAAGCTGCCGGGCCTGTTCGGCAAGAAAAGCGTTCATGTCCCCGGCGAACCGGGTGATTTCCGCCTCGTCGGCGACCAGTTCCTCGCGCCGCTTTCGGAACTCGACGAGTTGCTCGAAGTACTGCTCCGCTTCGTCCGAAAGTCCGTCGGTTTCCCGGATGAGCCGCAAGAGGGCTGAATCGCGGGGTTTGAAGTGGAAACGATTCAAGGAAGCCTGAATTTGCCTGAGTTTCCGGCTGGCGAGCCGCTTGGGGTCGTCATACGGGTCCCATTCGATGATTCCGCTGCCGTGGCCGGGGCGGGACTTGACTTCGATGCGCAGGGCCTTGGTTTCAACCGGCTTGAACGTCACGCGGTTGAACTGCCCCTTCTTCACACCGAACTCGCCGGCCCCTTCGACGGGCAGCCACTCGTTCCCTTTGCGGTAGAAGAACCGCCACGACTCGGGCACGGGGCAACCGCCGCCGGGGGTGTCGTCGAGCCAATAGATCCGCGTCGATGAGACTTTTTGCGGCGCGTCGAAATGGTATTCCACCCATTCCTTCGTGCCGTGATGCGGCCAGAAGGAATGCCGCGGCCGGTCGACCGGGCTTTCCGGCTGGATACGATCGTTGATGGCCCCCGCCGTATCGCCCCGGTAGCAGTGCGAGACCCTCACCTCATCGGCCATGCCAACCGTCGCGAACAGTCCAACAACTGCCAGTGCGACGAAAACGCGTAAGAGACTCATGGTTTCCGACTTTGATCGTGTTCTTCCATAACCCTTGGGCACTGCATCAGTATACCGCAACCGAGTGACGGAACACAAGCAACCGATTTGAATCCGTGGTCGTTCTGAATCCGTGGGGGACAGACCTCGGTACTCCCCCACGGATTCAGGACGGCCACGGATCGGGTTCGTCTGACAACCGTTTGGGCAAGAACGCCCTCTGCGGATTGACTATGCAAGCCGCATTAGAACCAGAATGCGAAACGTACGTCGGTCAGGAAGTCGGGGGCGCGGTCATTCAGTCCGAGTGCGGCCCGCCAGGTCAGTTGAAGGCGTTCGGTCAGGAGATACGAGACACCGCCGCCGAGCATGTGCTGCGATCCGTCGTCGACCGAGCCGTGATCGACGAGCATTTCCCACTCGGCGAACGTCCCCAGCCGGTTTGTGAGCACGCAGTCGAGACTGGCCGTCTGCTGAAGCTGGATAAAGCTGTCGCCCGAAACCTTGAACAGAGCAAAGCCGGTAGTTCCCCCGAACGCAAGCCGGTCGGTCAGTCGCCACCGATAAAGCAGTTGCGTGAGCGGTTGAAGGCCTTCCAGTGCGAAGGGGTCGCCTCGCAGAGTCATCGGCACGGCGGAAAGGACGGCCGTCTGCGGCAAGATGCCGTGCTGGGGCCACAGATCGAGCATCAAACCGACGTTGGGATCGAGCACGTCGTCGGACAAATCATCGACGGGCAACCCGTCCTGCCGGGTGGCGAAGTAGCCGGGCCAGCCTACGCGCATCTCGAGGCGGTCGGTCAGCCCAAACCGCAGAAGCAGGTCGGGAACCGCGTGTTGTTGGGTCCGTACCCCGCCAGTGTTGTTGTACACGAAGGCGTATCCGCCCTCGAGTTGCGCTCGTCCCGCGGCGATGTTAGTGATGTATTCCATCAACCCCGGCTGCACGATGTCACCCGGCAAACCGGATTCCCAGGCTGCAAGGCGACCGGCGGTCGACCACGGCAACAGCAGCCAGATGGCCGCGACGGCCGCAGCCCTACACTCGGATGGAAAAGCTCTCACGTCCCACCGATTCGCCTATTAGTGACCACGCCCCGATTGATGTGCCGCGGCTCCACCGTGTGTCTGGGCGGATCCTCGCAAGGATGCCGGTCCAAGCCGCCGTGCGTTCAGGCTCGGGTGCCCCGGTTGTCTTCCGCTCAGTCCGGAAGTTGCCCAAGATGTTCTGTTGCGGCCCGATGAGCCAACCGTGAATCCCGAGCGACCCGCCGGCAAGGACTCCGATCCCCGAAATCCAGAGCGATGGTTCCGGAACGGGTTCAATTTTGTCAGCCAGCCCCATTTCTTAGGTGGATCGTTATTCGGCGGGGAGGGTTGAGCACGGTTTCCGGGCGAAAACGACCGGGGAATTGCCGCTCCCGCATGTGCCGGGCCGTGCATTGTGGAGGAAGTCCCCGCGGGTGCTTGCCCGTCCTGCTGCCAGGCGTGCTGAAATCGGTGCGTCTGGCGGTATGGATCTGTGGTCGTTTGCCCCGCGCCGCCGGCAATCGCGTTTTGCGAGCGTGTTTGGCTGCGAAAACGCGACTGGCCGTCTTGGGATGTCGCCTCGCGAGGCTGAATACGGTCGTAAGGGTTGTCCTCGCGAACGCCCCGCTCGTGCTGACGTGGAATACCTTCGGGCCCGCCATACGTGTGCGAATGACGGTAGAGGTAACCTTCTTCCGACCGGGAACGCTCGCCGGGGACCGGAACCAGCGCCGGAGAAACCGGGCTGAGCTGCTGGGCTTGCATTACGCTCCCCAGGACTAACAGATAGATAACCGATAGACTGACTGTCGTAATCCGGTCGAGCAACTTCGTTCTTGAATAATTCACGCTACGAGCCTCCTTATCTACATGCGTTGACATGACTGGTTGGCGGGAGAACCCCACCTATGGCAAAGTGTCTCTTGCCTGTTTCACTCATCTCCCGCCCGTGGCCCGCGACTCGGGAGCATGCGCCCCCGATAAGAGGGGTGTCCCGTGTGACTACGGAAACAATGGGCGGAAGTGCGGCCAGGGCCGAATGGCCCTAAGAGCGGGCAGATCGTACCCGATTGTCGTTCACCAGTCCATATCACTTTCACTTTGGTCCATATCACTTCAACTCGCTGGTACAAGTGTGTGCATGTGACGGTCTTTTCCGGCTGCTTGGGTGCTTGAGCACAAAGAAGAGCGGAGGCCGTTTTCCTTGATCTTTCACAACGGTGGATTATAATCGCGTGTGGCTGGGCACCGGCGGCCCGGCGCCCGTTAAGCCCAGGTTTTCCTTTGCGCTATCCAGATCATTTCGAAAGAACCAAACCATGTGCAGCGTGAAAAGCCTCTTGCTGTTCTGCTTGGCGTTGCTCGTAGTCTGCGGATCCGGCTTTGCCCAGGATCTCACCGGCATCTGGAAAGGAAAGTACAGCTACCCGGCCGAATCGGACCGCGAACCCGGGCATTTCTGGGTCATCATGGTCCAGAACGAGTCGGAGCTGTTCGGGTTCGCCAAGGAACTCAACACGTTCGGCACGGAGGAAGTGCCGTGGCTCCATGCCATGCTCAAGGGGAGTGTTGACAAAGCGACGGGCAAGATCCGTTTCACGAAATCCTACGACGGCACCGGGGAACAAAACCACGACGTGGAATATCGCGGCCGGGTCGCCGAGAACGGGACGAAAGTGCAGGGAACCTGGAAGATACCCGACCAGCGGGGCGCCGATTTCACCCTCGAAAAGGTGCGGAAACCCGGCCGTTGCGAAACCTCGGTCGTAGGCGTCTGGGCCGGTGAGTTCCAATATCCCGACGACGTTCAAATGCCACCCGTAAAATTCTGGATGATCGTGGCTTGCTTCGGCAAGGGAGTGACCGGGCTCGTCAAGGAACCCAACACGTTCGGCGAAGGAGACGATCCCTGGCTTCACGCGCTGCTGAAGGGACACATCGACGGCGAGACGGGCCGGATGACCTTCACCAAGACGTACGACGGCACCTCCGGAGTCGATCACGAGGTGAAGTACGAGGGACGCCTCTCGGAATCCGCAACAAAACTCAGCGGCGAATGGACCATGCCCGATTCCTGGGGCGGAAAGTTCACCGCCAAGAAAGTCGCTCCCAAAAACTGGGCCGAACTGACGCTAAGCAAGCCGATGGAAGTGGAGAGAATACAACCCGCGGCAATCCCCGTGATTCCGTGGAACGGGGGAGACTGAGGCCAAGGGACCGCTTAGAAACAACTTCGCCATTGGCCCATAAAGCCGCGACCGTTGGTCGCGCCGAACGCCGGCGGCGGTGGCTTTTGGGCAACGCTTGGCGCGACCAACGGTCGCAGCTTTCTAGCAGAGGCACCCCCCCCGGACCTATCGCTCCAGCCAGCGAACCATCCCCTGAAATGAAAAGCTCGTTTTGAAGCGGCGGTCGACAAGCTTGGCCCTGGCGAACAGGTCGGCTTTGGACTCTCGTTGCGGAGACATCGACGCCACGACCACCAGGCCCCGGCCCGCGGGCATGGAAAACACGTACGTCTGGGGAAACGCATCGCGGATGGTCTTCACGTCGCCGCGTAGTTTGGGATGGGGGTTGAGGTTGAACACCACGAGCCCGCCCGGCTTCAGTTTCTTCTGAACGCCCTCGTAGAAACGGAGCGTCCGCAGCTTCAGCGGAACGCCGCTGCTGTCCGTGTCCTTCGAGGGTTTCAAAAAGGCGTCCATGTAGATCACGTCGTACTGCGAGTCGGTCTTGGCGAGGTAATCGAAGGCGTCGGCGGTAATGATGTTCACGTTGCCCTCGCTGCGGACGCCGAAGTATTTTTCGGCGATGCGCACGACGGCCGGGTCGATCTCCACGGCGTCGACGTGTACGCCCGGATCGTAACGTTTCAGGAACCGGACCATGGATCCGCCGCCCAGACCGACGATCAACACCTTTTCCTGCTCCGGCCGGAAGACGTAGCTGAGGAACAGGTACCGCAAGTAGGTGAAGTGCAATTCATGGGGATTGGCAAGATCCATCTGGGTTTCCATCGCCTCTTCCCCGGAATCGCGGACGAAGATCATGGTCCGCATATTGCCCTTGCGGCGGATCAGGATATGAGAGTATTTCGACTTGACTTCGAACTCCACGCGGCCCTGGGAAGTCGTGCCGAAGCTACGGGCCGCTCCGGGCCGGCTCGGCACAATCGCCAGGGCAATCAGCGCAGCGACCGCCAGGGCGAACGCCCGGAACCGACCCGTACGATGGCCTTCCAAGGCCGCCGAAAAGGCTCGTTCTTTCGATGGCGACGGCCTTGGAAGGCCATCGTACAATGCATCCGTGTCTGTTTTCCGACAAAGTCCGGCTTTCATCGTCGACTCCTGGATGCGTCACGCGCGGCGGCTGAGAAGCGGCAGGAAAACCTCACCACTCCTACCCCAAGTTTACTCGTTTTCGCCGCCTGTGAACAGGTCATTCCCCACGGAGCCTCGGCATTGACACAGAACGACAGACAGCGGACAATCACAACTTCGGTGCAGGTGGAACGTAGGGTTGGGTATCACACGCGGGTTCAACCAGGCATGGGACGCAGAAGCAAGACGAAGAAGCGGGCCCGAAGGAAGCCGCCGGCGCGGGACGAGCAGCCGCGCGACGCCGAGCCGCCCGAGGCCCGCCCGGCCTTCCCTCAACAGCTCAGCCTCCAGCTCCTGGTGTTCACGGCCGGCGCGGTCTTGATGGGGCTGGAAATCGCCGGCAGCCGGGTGCTCGCCCCGCACTTCGGCAATTCGGTGTTCGTTTGGGGCAGCCTGATCTCGGTCGTGCTGATGGCGCTCAGTCTGGGGTACTACCTGGGCGGCCGCGTTGCCGACCGTTACCCGTCGCGGCTGCTGCTGAACTCGATTTGCGTGGCCGTCGCACTGTCGATTTTCGGGATTGCCTTTGTTTCGAAAGGGATCTCGGCGTGGCTTGTGGGCAGCGGGTTCGGCGAACAGAGCGGCCCTTTCGCGGCCTCGATCGTGCTGTTCCTGGCGCCGAGCGTTGGAATGGGGATGGTGTCCCCGTTTGCGGTCCGTCTGGCCACCCGTTCGGTAAGTTCGGTGGGCCGGAGCGCGGGCACGTTGTACGCCCTTTCGACGATGGGGAGCATCGCCGGGACTTTGCTGACGACCTTCGTTTTGATTCCGCTGTTTGGCTTGACGGTCATACTGAAAGGGCTTGCCGTGGTCCTGCTTTTGGCCGCGGCGGTCACAATGCCCTTCCGGGAACCGTTCTGGAAGCGGCCCGAGGCCATCGTTGGGGGGATCCTGCTCGTTGCCGTGACGATCGGCTGCGTGCTGCGGACGGTACCGCGGACTCGGCTTTATCCCGGCGATCAGGTCCTGCTCGACGTGGACACCCCCTACCACCACATCACGGTGGTCGACAACGGCGACTTCCGCGACTTGCGTTTCGACAGGTACGTGGAAACCACAATCCTAACCACCCCGCCCTATCCCGCTGCGGATTACCGCGGTGGCTACATCGACGACTTTTATACGGACTACTTCCATCTGGCCTTCCTTGCAAAGCCGGACATCGAGCGGTCGCTGTTTATCGGCGCCGGCGGGGGCGTGGGGCCGCGGACCTTTCACGTACACGACCCCGATATGAAGATCGACGTGGTCGACATCGACCGCAAGGTGCTCGATATTGCGCACGACTACTTCCACCTGGAGCGGACGCCGCAGATTCGCACGAAGGACGAGGACGGGCGGATGTTCGTGCGCAAGGCCGAGGAGCCGTACGACTGCGTGGTGCTGGACGCATTCACCATCGGCGGCCGGATTCCGCCGCACCTGGTCACGAAGGAGTTCTTCGCGCTCTGCCGCAACCGGATGACCGAGGACGGTGTGTTCGTCATGAACATCAACAGCGCCGTCGACGGATCGCTCGCCCGAATCTTCCAGTCGATGTACCGGACGCTGGAATCGGTGTTCCCGCACACGTATGTATTCGTCAAGGATTACCGACGTCGCGGCAGAAAGCAGTCAACGAACGTGATCCTGGTGGCAACCAAACAGGGGAAGCCGCTTTCGCCCGAAACCTGGACCGCCCGCGCTGAGAGGTACCGGTCCGAGTCGTACGTCGACCGCGGCCGCGTCCAGCGCATGGTTGCCGACCTGCTGGTCGACGTGCCCGACGTATCGCAGTCGCCGGTGTTTACGGACGACTACGCCCCGATTGAAACAATGCCCTTTTGAAAACGCTCGGAGAAGACAGGGAGAAGACCATGAACGCACGAACTGCGAATCGCTCTGCTGCAAGAATAATAAAGGAGGGGGCACCTGCCCCCGGCCTTTCGGAATTCGGCCCCACGCTTTGCAGTTCTATTGAGAAGCAGACTACCGCCGAACGGGACCGATTCGTCGATGGTCCGGGGGCAGGTGCCCCCTCCTTTGCCGGAAAATGCGAAAGCCCTTCGGCCGATCCCAAGCAATTCGTTGGCGGTGCGAGGTACCTCTTCTGCCTCGGCCTGCTGTCGTTCTTGGTGGGCAGCATGTCTTCTCTCGCACACGGCGCCGACGACGACCGGCCTGCGGACCCGCGGCATCAGGAGGTGGAAAAGCTCATTAGGCACTACTTCGCCACCTGGTCGAAGCAGGACATGGAAGGGTACGGCGCCTGCTTCGCGGACGGGGCCTCCATCCAGCTCCTCGATTCCCAAGGGAAGGTCACGACGTTCGCGCTGGCGCCGTTCCTGGCAAATCAGCGGCAAGCCCACTGCACGGCCCGGCACCGTCAGACGGAGACGCCCGAATCGATCGACATCCGCTTCGAGGCCAGGCTGGCCCGTGTGGTCGTCTACTGGAAGCTGACCTCCGGCCCCAGGACGGAATACGGATACGACCACTTCACGCTCGTGAAGTCGAAAGGCGGGTGGCGGATCGTCAACCTCGTCTTCTACGTGACGAAACGGTCGTGAGCCAAACCGGCGCAGAGTGTCGGCACGTATGAAAAGCCGCGACCAGCGGTCGCGGAGAAGTGGGGTCAGCATGTAAAGCAGGCGAACCCGGCCCCGCAGTCTCTGCCACAAGAAAGAATGCATTGGGGAACGTTTACCCGGAAGTTCGCGCGACCACTGGTCGCGGCTTTACAACCCGCGCGCGTGCAACTCATCGATCTGGCCGTTGAGTGTCAGCCAATCGTAGATCACCCCGAACCAGAGCAGGCCGCCGGTGAGCAGCCAGATCAGCCCGGTGACCCACTTTCCCAGATAGAACCGGTGGATCCCCAGCACGGCGGTAACCGGGATGACCAGCAGAATCCACGCAATGGCATAGTCGTGCCGCCCGGCGCGGTAGCGGCTCTGGGCATCACGGCACATTCCGGGCATGAGAAACAGGTCGACGATCCAGCCAATCAGAAGAACCCCGGCGGTAAACAACCAAATCACTCCGGTGATCTGCCTGCCGTAGTAGAACCGGTAAGCTCCGAAGAAGCCCGCGAATCCGAAGAACCAAAGGACATAGCCCATCGGCGTAAGGTGAGTCTCATTCGGTCGAGCCATGCTCTTCTCCTTTCTCAGGCGTTGGAGACAAGGTGAAACAAAAGGTGGCCCCGTGTCCGAGGCCTTCGGATTCGACCCAGATGCGCCCTCCGTGGACCTCGACGATTCGCTTCGCCAAAGCCAACCCCACCCCGGTGCCCTTGGCTCGTGGATCGAGTTTGTTGAACAGGTCGAAGACCCTTGCATGGTATTGCGGCTCGATACCGATGCCGTTGTCGCGGACGCAACACACAACCTGACCGTCTTTTTCTCGGGCGTCGATTTCGATGCGCGGTTCGGACTGGTCGCCCATGTATTTGGCTGCGTTTTCGACGAGGTTCTGCAATACCTCCCGCAACCGGGGACGATCTCCTCGGAGGACGGGCAAATCAGCAGCGACCTCGAGTCGGATGCCGCGTTCTGCAATTTGTCCGGCCAGCAGGGCAGCGACCTTCTGCACCAATTCTCCCAGCGGCACGTCCTCCGGCGGATTGACCATCCGCCCGATCCGCGAGAGATTGAGTACCTCGTCGAGCAACTGTTGCATCTTGTCCGTCGCATCGGTGACCCGGGCCACGTCGTCGTTCAGCCGCGCGACATCCCCTTCGGCCACGTCCCGTTGCAGGAGGTCCAGGAATCCCTTGATCGTGATGAGCGGGCTTTTCAGGTCGTGCGAGACGGTGTAGGCGAACCGCTCCAGCTCGGCATTCTTGGCTTCGAGTTCGGCAACCAGCTCCTCCCGCCGGCGCTCGGCCTGTTTGCGCCGGCTGATGTCCCGCGCAAATGCGCAGTTGTATTCCTTTCCGTCAAATTCGAAGTAGTTGACGGTAACCTCGACGGGGAAGACCCTGCCACCCTTTGTCCGGTGACGCGATTCGAAGGTAAATGCCCTGCGTTGCCGGACTTCATCCCAATGCGCCAGCCAGACCTTTTTGGGAAAATCCGGATCGACGTCGTGTACGGTCATGGAGAGGAGTTCTTCTCGTGAATATCCCAGCGAGCGGCAAGCGGCTTCATTGACATAGGTGAACCTTGCATCGGAGCCCATCCAGAAGGTTGCATCGCCTGCGCGATCGATCGCGAATTGGGGCAGTCGCAGCGATTTTTCCGCCCGTTCGAACTCGGCCTCGGACGCCTCCAGGCTTTCGACCCGCCGGCGCATTTCTGCCAATTCCTCGATAAGCTGTTCCTTCGATTTGTCTTGGATGTCCATCAGACGCATCCGGGAAAAGGCATTTTCTTCTTGAAGAACGTGGAGACACTGACACGGGCAGGCTGTTTTGTACAGGCTACTTTTTGGCCGACTTCTTACCCGGCTTTTTCCGTGCTTTTTTCTTGGTCTTCTTCTTGGCCGTTTTTTTCTTGGTTTTCCTCCGCCGTGTTGGACCTTTTTCCGCCTTGATTCTCAGCATGTCAACGGCCGCGTCAAACGTTACTTCCTCGACCGACGTGCCCCGCGGGAGCGCGGCGTTGGTGGCCCCGTCGGTGACATAGGGACCGTAGCGGCCATCCAAAAGCTGGACGGGATTGCCGGTGACCGGCGAGTCCTCGAAGACCTTCAGCGGCTCGCGTTTTGCCCGGCCGCCGCGACGCTGCTTCGGCTGCGCCAACAACTCCAGCGCCCGCTCGAACGTCACGTCCAGCGGCGAAATCTCCGTCGGCAGCGAGCGGGTTTCCTCGCCGCATTTGACGTACGGCCCGTAGCGTCCGTTGTGGGCAACCACCGGCTCACCGGTCTTCGGGTCGTTGCCCAGCGTTCGCGGGAGCGACAAGAGTCTCAGCGCCGTCTCCAGGTCGACGTTTTCGGGGTCCATCCCTTTCAGGAGCGAGGCGTTTTGCGGCTTTTCGTCGTCGTCGGTCGTGCCGCGTTGCACGTACGGACCGAAACGACCCGCTTTCAGAAAAACCGGCTTGTGCGTATCGGGACAAATCCCGATGGGTTCGTCGCCGGCAGCCGCCTTGTCGAGCATATCGAGAGCCGCATCAACCGTTACTTCATCGGGCGGTATGTGATCGGGCAGACTCGCGCGGCGGTCGCCCTGCTCGAGAAAGGCGCCGTAGCGTCGACCGACACGGACATAGATTTCTTCACCTGCCTTGCCCCGGGCGTCCGGCTTGCCGATCAACACCTGGCATATCGATCGGGCGTCGATCTCATCGATCTTGTTCACCAGTTGCTGCTCCAGCCCCGGATGGTTGTTGCCGAAGTAGAACGCGTTGAGATAAGCAACGCCTTCCATTTCCCCGCGGCTGATGGCGTCGAGTTCGTCTTCCATTTCTGCGGTGAACTGGTAGTCGATCAGGTCCGGCAAGTGAAACTCCAATAAGTTGCTCACGGCAAACGCCGTCCAGGTCGGCACGAGGACGTTGCCGCGTTTCAGCTTGAAGACATAGTCGCGGGCGAGGATCGTATCGATAATCGAGGCATAAGTGCTGGGCCGGCCGATGCCCATCTCCTCCAGCGCGCGGGTGAGCAGGGCTTCGCTGTATCGGCCGGGAGGCTTGGTCGTATGGCTTTTCGGCTCCAGCCCGGCACATTTCAAGGCCTCGCCCACGGTCACCGACGGCAACACGTCGTCCTGGTCGGCCAACTCGCCCTCCGGGTCGTCGGAGCCCTCGACATACGCCCGAAGGTAGCCGGGGAAATCGATCGTCTTCCCGCTGACCTGGAAGATCGCACCCTCAGCGTCCACCGTGATGGTAATCCGATGTCCCCGCGCGTCGGCCATCTGGCTGGCGACGGTCCGCTTCCAGATGAGATCGTATAGTTTGAACTCCTCGGCGCTGAGTTGCGGCCGCAATGTCTCCGGCAACGCGAACGGATGCCCCGCCGGACGAATCGCTTCGTGGGCCTCCTGGGCATTCTTCACCTTCGTCACGTAAGTACGGGGCTCTCCGGGAAGGTACTCCTTGCCGAACTGCGATTCGACCAGGTCCCTTGCCGCCTGAACCGCCACGTCCGCCAGGGTGGTGGAATCGGTCCGCATGTACGTGATGTGCCCGTTCTCGTACAGGCTCTGCGCAACCTGCATCGTGCGGCGGGCGGTAAAGCCGCACTTGCGGTTCGCTTCCTGCTGGAGCGTGCTGGTGGTGAAAGGCGGGTAGGGCCTGGTGGAGTAGGGTTTGTCCTCGAGATTCGCTACCCGGCACTCGGCGCCGGAAAGCCGCTCGCACAGCAGGCCGGCCTGCCCCCGGTCGAGCAGCAACAAGTTCGGGTCCTTCACGTGCCCGGTTGCCGGGTCGAAATCGCGGCTGTTGGGAATCCTGCGCCCGTCGGCCGAGACCAAGGTCGCGCTGAACGTCCCACCGTCGGCCTTGGCAAACGTCCCCAGCAAATCCCAGAACGTGGCCCGGACAAATGCCATCCGCGTCCGCTCGCGTTCGACGATCAGGCGGACCGCTACGCTCTGAACCCTCCCGGCGGAGAGCCCTCCACGGACCTTTCGCCACAATAGCGGTGAAACCCCGTAGCCGTACAGCCGATCCACAATCCGGCGGACCTCCTGGGCGCGGACCAGGGCGTTGTCGATCTCTCGAGGTGCAGCCAGGGCGGCAAGAATCGCTTCCTTCGTGATCTCGTGAAACACCAACCGCCGCACCGGAACCTTAGGCTTGAGCACCTCGCAGAGATGCCAACTGATGGCCTCACCCTCACGGTCTTCATCGGTGGCAAGGTACAGCTCTTTAGCACCTTTCAGCAGCGACTTGAGCTTCTTGACCTGCTTCGACTTCTCTTTAGGGATGATGTAAACGGGCTCAAAGTCCTTTTCAACGTTCACGCCAAGATCGTACCAGGCCTCGCCCTTGTGCTCCTGGTACTTCGCGGGCATCTCCTTTCCACCCTTGGGCAGATCGCGAACGTGCCCTATGCTCGCCTCGATGGTGTAGCCCTTCCCAAGAAACTTGCCAATCGTGCGCGCCTTGGCCGGCGACTCCACGATCACCAGGGAAACAGCATTGGATCCTGTAGATTTCTTTGCCATGTCAATATCGGCAGTCTGGGCAACCTGGAAAGGGTTTCCTTCGTCTGTCTTTGAATTGGCTACCGGTCCTCGAGCCAATTTCTGAAACGTTACGATGTCTCGCGCGGCCTGGAATTGTAGCAACCCCTTTCATTTACACAATGTGCGTTTTTCCCGTCCAAGGTCCCGGGGCTACGAGGTGCGCAATGCGGTTTGGGATTGCACGTGCTCCCATTCCGCCTAAAATTATAGGTTTGCGACCACGCGGAAGCGCCAAACACTATTACTAACAGACCGGCCTGCTCGTCAAGCCGAGCTTGGACCCGAATTCCCCCGCTGAAGAAGGGTGCGCATCCATGGCCAACCCGTTTCGCACATTCCGGAAGCACCAGAAATGGCTGCTCGCCACGTTGGGTATCGGGGCGATGATCGCCTTTTGTGTCCCGATGGCCGTGTTCCAAGGCTCCGGAGGCCCATCCAGAGCCAACCCGGTTGTCGTGAGAACGCAAAAACACGGTAACCTCAAGGAACGAGAACTCGCGATGATGTGCGAGCGGCGGAACCAGATGATCCGGTTCCTCAACAGGGTGCAGCGCGCTGCCATCGACAACGAGGGCAACCCGATGGCCGCCCAGCAGTTCCTCGACGCTATCGGGCCCGCTACCGAATACGCCGTGGTCAACACGTGGCTCTTCGCCAAGGAGGCCAAGAGCCAAGGTATGGTGGTTAGCGACCGCACCGTCAATGAGTTCCTCAAAAAGCTGACCGACAACAGCGTCAATACTCCCGAGTTGAAGACGATTCTGAGAAACATGGGGCTCAGCGAGCCGGGGCTGTTTGACTTGTTGAAGTACGAATTGTCGGCGTTGCGGTTGCAGCAGATGATCCAGCCGAGTTTGCCTGCGACGCTCCCGCGCGGACTGTGGGGTTCGGCCACGCGGGTTCCTTTGCTTCATTTCCAACCGAAAGGCGCCCCCCCCGGCCAACGCTGGGATTACCTCACGCGACTAGCCCGTCAGGCAACCATCGAGGTCGCCCCGGTCAAGGTCGAGGATTTTGTCGATGAGGTTCCCGACCCTGGTGACGAAACGCTGCGGGAATTCTTCGAGCGGCACAAAGAGAATTTTGCCAGGCCCGACTCGCCCGAGCCGGGGTTCCACGAGCCGCACAAGATCGCCGTCCAGTACTTCAAGGCCAACGCCAAGGAGTTTCAATCCCGCGAGTTTGTTCCGGACGACGAGGTCTACGAAACCTACGAGCAGTACAAGGATTTCTTCGATCGCCTGCCTGCTGCCGCCATTGCCCCGCCCGCCGGGGAAGGGAAATCGAAAGACGCAGGCGATAAACCCGCTGCGACGGGCTTGCAAGAGAAGACAACCCCGTCCGACGGCGCCCCCACGGCCGAAAAGACCGGTGTCGAGCCGAAAAACGACAACACAACTCCCAAGCCCGAAAAGCCGAAGCCGGAAGACAGCGAGACGAAAGAGGAATCGTCCGACGTTCCTCAACCGGAACAGCCCGACCGATCGTCTTCCGCCACGCCGCTCTCACCGTTCGGGTTCGCTTCCTACTTGCAGGAAAACGGTTCGGAAGAAGAAGCCGGCGAGAAGAAGGATGAAGCCGGCGAGGGAAAAATCGGCGAAGAGAAGACGGCCAAAGAGCCGACGCTTCCATCCGGGCCTGCCAACTCGAAGAAAACCGATCAGCCTAAGGAGGAAAAGAACGCCGGCGATGGTGACGAGAAACCGGATGCCGCGCCCGAGGAGCCGGCAGCCGGGCCACCCAAGCCGTCTGAGTCGAAGCCGCCCCGGGCAGCCAAGCCCAAGACTCGCGAAGAGATCCTTGCCGGCGGGATCGGCGACTTCATTCGCGTGCAGTTGGCCCCCAAGAAAATGGAGGACGTCTTCAACGTCTTGGAAGAAAAGATGCAGAAATACCGCAAGTTGCGGAACCGGTACGAGATCGACCAAGAGAAGAGCAAAAACGCCAAACCGCCCGAAAAACTCGATTTCGAGGCCCTGGCAGAAGAACATCCCGGCATATCCGCTCACCAAACTCCGCTCATCTCAGCCCTGGAATCGCTCAAGTACGATATTGCCCACTCGTTCCTCGAGGGCAGCCAGCGGCATCCGTTCTGGGTCGACGCTTATATCGAGAACCGGCAGCTCTACCTCCCGGAAAGGTCGGTCGATCGGACCGGCAACCAATACCTCTTCTGGAAAAACGACGACCTTGAAGCGAAAGTCCCGGAATTCGAGGACGTCCGCGAGAGCGTCTTGCGCGCCTGGAAAACGGTGGAAGCCAGGCAACCGGCCATGGACAAGGCCAACCAGCTTGCCGAGAAGGCCCGAAAAGCAGGCGGCCCGCTGGCCAAGGCCCTGGCGGGCGAGAAGCTCGGCGGGAAACCGATAGCCGTCACGGAAGCCGGTCCCTTCAGTTGGATGACGGTGGATCGGTATGCGGAAATGGTGGGCCGCACTCCGCTGCCCGAGATCAGCAAAGTAGAGGGAGTTCCGATGGCGGGCAACGATTTTATGAAGACTGTTTTCGAAATGAAACCGGGCGACGTCGGCGCCGCCATGAACCTGCCCAAGAACACCGCGTACGTCATTCGCGTCCGGGAGGTCAACCCCTCGGACAATGTCCTTTGGGTATCGTTCGAACTCGACAAGTACGGCAAGTACAGCAACGTGGCTGACCGGGACATACGCGGTATGATCAACACCTACCGCGAAGAATTCGCGAGGGAAGCCGGACTGGAGTGGGAACGCCAGCCCGACCAACGCCGCCGCTAATCCATGCTATCCCTAGAGATGTGCCGCTGCTGCCCGTAAGGCGAGCAGTGTGGGCAGGCGATCACGACCGCTTTCTCTTCGCAGTCTTTTTCTTCGCAATTTTCTTGGCCGTCTTCTTCTTGGCCGTCTTACGCCGCGCGGCGGCCGGTCTCCCGGGAACCTCCCGCTGCCGGTACGCTTTCTTGATCTTCTCGCAATAGTGAGACGCCCGGAACAAACCGAGAATCGCCAAGATGCCGCAGAGAGTAATGACAAACGTTGCCGTCTCGAAACTTTTTGCAAGTGCGATGACGACCAGGAGTACCAGCGCCATGGCCCCGTTGCGGCATATCTCCTCGACGACAACAAGACGCTCGAAGTCGCGGCGTCCGTCTTCGCTGAATCTCCCGAGCACATCGAGCCTTTCCTCGACTTGCTCTTCCGCATGCTCCCCGTTCATGATCGGCCGCCACGGCAGCAGGAGTTCCGAGATCGCCTGTATCGCAAATCCGGCCAGCCACGCCACCCCCGCCAGAAAGATCCAAACCACAAGCGGAATCGTCTCGGCGGCTTGCCCACAGACGCCATGGCAACACGCCCCGACTACGATTCCGCCGGGCACCATCTTTCCCAGAAAGTCCCGCAGCAGGAATCGTCTGTAGAAACACTCAAACAACTTATTCCAATCCATCTTTCTTACCTTCCTTTCACGCTGAAGTCGTCCAGAAAAAAGAGGTGCAATATGAACAGTCAATTGTAGTCTATTCTACTTACTTCCATCAGGTTTCCTATTCCCCCTGACACATAAAATCATCGCGTTTTGTGTTGGAAGCCACTCGTTTGATGGGACGCTATGCCCCAGGACAGGGGGGCCTCGGCGCCGTTTAGCGGGCGGGGCTTGCCCGCCGATGCCATGGTGTCACCGATTGGTATCCAGTCGCAACGGCGGGCAAGCCCGCCCGCTAAACGCTGCATAGTGCCATTGGGTAGCCTACTCGTCAGATATTTCGCACCCGGCCGAGAAGCCCCTGCCTTCGTCGAGTTCCATGCACACCCGAAGCTGCTGCTCGCCGAACTGCGAAACGAAACGGTCGAGCAGTTGTCGACCCAGATACTGCGCCAACAGTTCGGTCGTTGTGTTGGGGATGGGCAGCAACAGGCAATCGGATGCCGGGAAGACCGATCGACGGTCGCCGACCGTGACTTCCACCTCGCCGGCATCGCTCCGGACGCGGATCATCGGATTGCCCGTCGGCAGCAGCACCCGATGGTCCATCTCTTTTGCCAGGGCAAGCATCGCATCGTGCAAGGCGGCGAAATCGACCACGTAGCCGTGCTTGCCCAGCGGTCCGGAAACCTCGGCCGTCATGCGATAGTCGTGTCCGTGCAGGGGTTCGCACGTATGGTCGTCCAGGCTGATGAAATGGGCGGCGCTGAAGACCAGGTCGTCGTTGGCGGCGCGGACGTAGAATTGTTCCATGGCAACTCCATTCTACGGATTTGCGGCCCCCGGACCAGTGGTCACGGGATTGGCTTCGAGGAAGTCCCTCAGCAGCGGGACAATCCGTTCGTGGGCATCCTCGACGACGTAGTGCCCCGCGTCGTCGAGGCGGTGGACCTCTGCCTCCGGGAAGAACTCGATGAAGCGATCGAGAAACGCGGGCGTGAAACACCAATCCTTCATCCCCCAAATCAGGCAGATCGGATGCCCGCGGAACTGCTCGAGCCCTTGTTCGATCCGTGTGAGGGTTTTGTAGCTGGGATGCCGCGGCGAGAGCGGGATGTCGAGCACAAACCGGTGGATGGCCGTCCGGTGGCCCCACGAATCGTACGGCGCCAAAAAGCCGGCGCGGACGTCGGGCGTTATCCGCTCGGGTTGGTTCACGGCCATCCGGAGCGCCGCCCGGGCAAAGAGGTTCAGACCTTGCACGCCGAGTCGCCCCAGAACGGGCACGCGGCAGATGCGGATCCGCAAGGGACATCGCTTCGAACGGAACGCCGCCGTATTGAACAGCACAAATCGCGAGAACCGTTGCGGCGCGGCCGCGGCGGCCCCCATACCGACGGCCCCGCCCCAATCGTGGGCCAACAGCGTAATCTGCCTAAGGTCAAGTTCCTCGATCAATCGCCCCAGGTCGTCCACCCGCTGGGCCAGGCGGTAGGAGTATTCCTTCACAGACGGTTTGTCCGAGAGCCCGCAGCCGATATGGTCCGGCACGATCAGCCGGTACCCGTCCCGCAATGCGGTCACGATCTCCCGCCAGTAGAACGACCAGGTGGGGTTGCCGTGGACCAGCAGCAGAACGGGACCAGTTCCCTCGTCGAGATAATGGTATTGGAGGCCCCAAAGATCAAGCGTGCGCGACCGGAACGGATAGAGCGAGCGCCAATCATCAACTTCAGACATGGTCAGCGACCGGACCCTCGAACGAGTGCTACCCACCAACAAAGAACACAGCCGCATCCGACCCCAAGAAGGTTCTGAACGCTGTCCGCCGTTTCCGCAAGACGTCCCGAGAACTGCGATTGCAGCGATTCGGCGCCTGCGGCACATGCGACGAGGCCGAGCACGATCGTCCAACGAGGCACGCCCCACCGCGACACGGAGACGAGCAGCGCCAGCAAGAAGAAACAGGCAAAATGACCGACGGACATCACCGTTCGGACCCATTCGTGATCGACGACGGCCACCCTGGCAATCCTGACGGGCACGGTGCTGAGCAGCAGCCAGGCCAAAGCGATGAGATACGCGATGCAAAGCAGCTTCCAAAGGAGTCTCGGCCGGTCGTCCGGCCGGTCGCTCCCGCTCGTCGGCGTTGCCAAGAGATCACTCACGGCGAATTCCTTCAATATCTCCGGAACGTACAATAGCCCCCAATATGCGGTCGTCCCCAATACATATTGATACCTTTCTGCTTAGGGTTTGTCAAATGGCGGCGCGGTTAGCCTAATCCGCGTTTGCCCGCGACAGGATATCCTGCCAGAAATCACGGGCCTTCCGGTGGTATTCCATGACCTCTTGCTGCTGTTTGTCGTTGTTGAGCTTGATCTGCCCGGCGCGCTGGCGGACCCAGTCGAGAAAGAACCGGGCCGCTTGCCTGCCGACCCGCCGCTGGTAGCCGATCTCGACGTAGTACGGCCCCGTCATCGCGAAGCGATACGTGCCCCGCAGATCGGTCACCGCCCGAACGAGGAACCAGCCGCTGCGTTTGAATTCTACCGCCGGCAGCCGGCCGCTCTTGGCGTATTCCTCGAAACGGAGCGAGTGCTCGACGCGCCCGTTCTTGATGATCTCGAGGTAGCTGATCGGCTGCCGGGTGGAGAGTGTCAGGATGGGCTCGAATTGCAGTTCCTTGCCCTCCTCGGCGCGAAAGACATGGCCCGGATAGTGTCCCTGGACGGTCGGTTGCAGGAGCGGTCCGTTGGTCACGACGACCCGCCCTGCCCGGAAGTTCTTCCACCAGCTCTCGTAGTTGAACCGGCCGTCGACATGGACGTAAACGCGGTTGTAGCCGACCGGATTCGGTGCAACACCCGACCCGCTGCCGGCCGAGGGCGGAATCCGAAAGCCGCAGTCGAGCAGATGGAAGTAGATCTGCTGCGACCACCGGGCGTTTCCGTCGATGCCCGGAAAGAGCCGCTTGTCGCGGGGCTTTCCCTCGCCCTCGTCGGCGATGACCCCCGTCCGGCACAAATTGCTGTTGAGAACCTGGACCGAGTCGACCTGCCCGTGGGCGACGAGCATGGGGAAATCCCACCAGTAGGGGCGAGTCACGTCGACGGCCAGCCCGGGTGTTTCGCGGGCCTTCAGCAGGTACTGGATTGTCGGCGGATACAGATCGTTCTTTGCCGGGGTTTTCAAGGGTATGGGCAGATGATAATAGAGCAGCTCGGTTCCGTCCCGGCCGTGGCCGCCCGCCATCAGGTGGTAGTACCGGTTGCCGTCGAAGCAGACCAGTGTGTTTTTCGGTTTTCGGCTCCCCCAGTTGCTCTTGTCGTTGTACCAGGTGACGACCTCGGCAACGTGCAAGTCGTCGGCGGCCATCAACAATTCGATATCGCGGGCAGGCCGCCGGACGTCCATGTCGCCCGACCACCAGCCGTTCTTCGACAGGTCGATGAACCGCTTGATGTCGATCAACTTGGTGTCGTCGGCGAAGTTGTTGATGGTGAAGTATCCGCCGCGCACGACATATTCGGGCCCCCGCTCCAATTCGAAGGTGTAGTTACCCACGGGCAACCGGAGCATGATCTTTCCCGGAAATACGAAGTGGTCGTTCCAAAAAGGTGCCCGGCCGGCGGTTCGCGGGCGCCCGGCCGCGTTCTTCAGGTGCATCCGGCAGGGGAGCGGCTTGCCGGTGTCGCGGTCGACCACGGTAATCTCCAGTTGTCCCCCGGCACCGGGTGCCGTTTTCTCAAGGAGTCCCATCAAGGCGGCCACAACGGCACAACAAATCAGTATCAGCCTGGCGGCAGGGTGTCGTTCCGCGATTCTCGGCAGTCGGTCCATGGTGTTTTGGCAAAAAAGTGGCGGGTACGTGGAGAAGCTGTGATTCTTTCGTAGGGCAGGTTGGTAACCTGTCCTAAGGGGCGGCCGATAAATAACTTGCCGGATTCAAGAATACAAGGAGGGGGCACCTGCCCCCGGCCCATAACCGAACGAGCCAAGTGCCGGGGGCGGGTGCCCCCTACTTTCAATCCAAATCGGAAAGTTATTTATCGGTCGCCCCTAAGCTCCGGGACAGGGTGCAAACCTCCCCTACGGCTCAGCGATATCACAACCGTAGCACGCAACCGGCGGGCAGGGGGCGTTACCCGGGTTGATGAAGACCCGACTCATGCACTAGAATAAATGTTGTCCTACAACCCGATTGCGGCCGGCAACCCGCAGATTTCGGACAACGCCTATATTCGGGAAAACCACACGGAAATGGCAGAGGATTACTACAAAACGCTGGGGGTCTCACGCAGCGCCTCGCAGGCCGATATCCAGAAGGCCTATCGCGAGCTGGCGCGCAAGTACCACCCCGACATGAACCCCGACGACAAGACGGCCAAGAAGAAGTTCCAAGAAGTCCAGGCCGCGTTCGACGCCCTCAACGATCCGAAAAAACGGGAAATGTACGACCGCTATGGAAGTTCCTTCGAGACGATGGGGCAAGGCGGCCCTCAATACACCTATTCTTGGGGAGGACCGGGAGGTGCCGGACCGGGCGGCGCCGGACCGGGAGGTTTCTCGCCCGAAGACATCGACTTCTCCCAATTCTTCGGCGAGCGATTCGGAGAACCGGCCCCCGGTGGCGGGGGATTTGCCGATCTCTTCAGCCAATTCCGACGTTCCTCAACCGGTGCCAGGAAACCTGCTGCTCCCCCGCGAGGTGCGGACCTCCACCACGAGCTGCAAATCCCTTTCAATACCTCGATCACCGGCGGCGACGTGGAGATCACGCTGCAGCGGCAGTCGGGTAAGACGGAAACCCTTTCCGTGAAGATTCCTCCGGGTATCGAGGACGGGAAAAAGATCCGGTTGCGCGGCAAGGGGGAACCGGCTCCCCGGAAAGGCACGCCCGGCGATATCCTTCTTACCGTCCGCGTTGCCCCGCACGCCTGTTTCCACCGCCGCGGAAACCACCTGCACGTCAAAGTGCCGGTGACGCTGGCCGAAGCGGTCCTCGGAGCCAAGGTGGACGTCCCCACGCCCAAAGGCATGGTCACGCTCAGCGTACCGGCGGGAACCTCTTCCGGCGCCAAGTTGCGGGTGAAGGGCCACGGGGTGGCTCCCAAGAACGGTTCGCCCGGCGACCTGCTCGCAGAGATCCAAATCGTGTTGCCCCACGAAATCGGCGACGACGACCGCACCGCGATCGAGGCGTTCGACAAGCGATATCCTTTGGAACCCCGCAAGGGCCTGCGGTGGTAGATGACCGACCAACGATTCCTTCCCGAGCATCATGTCCGGCGCGGTGCCGATTTCCAGCGTGCCTACCGCCGCCGCTGTCGGGCGTCGGACGACCTGTTGCTGGTCTTCGGCTGCCCAAACGGGCTGCCTTATCCTCGCCTCGGTCTGTCGGTTTCTCGCGCAAAGGGAAATGCGGTTGCTCGGAACCGCTGGAAACGGCTCATTCGCGAGGCATTTCGGCTCAGTCGCGAGCAACTTCCGACGGGAATCGACCTGATTGTCATTCCCTGCGGGGGAAAACCGGAATTGGCCGCGTTGCAGGAATCTCTGTGCCGATTGGCCCAGCGTCTGGCCGAGAAACTCGGCGGAGTGGTATAATGGCGTGATGGTAATTCGAGGTCTACAAACGACGTTTCGCGGGCTGTGCCGTCTCCCGGGCTGGATACTGATTGCGATGGTCCAATTGTACCAATCCGCCGTCAGCCCCTTGTTGGGACAGCATTGCCGCTTTCATCCGACGTGCAGTACGTACTTTATTGAGTCGATTCGGAAATACGGGGCCATTCGGGGGGCATGGCGGGGTCTTCGGCGGATTTGCCGTTGCCATCCGTGGAATCCTGGGGGGTTCGACCCCCCGTGAAAGCTCCCAGTATCGCCATCTTCGCCAGATTATGGACTGGCATCGCTTTCACCTCTTGCCATTCCTCTTGACCCTCACGGGCAAAACCATTATCGTCCCGCCCTCATTGCCTTTTCCCCCCAACCCCGGCACCGAGCCGGCCTTTTCTTTTTTTCTTTTTCCCCGGCGCTGTCCGCCTTGGGAAACACCGCGTACCGGTCACTCAAGCGCCCCGCTTTGCGGCGCGGTATGACCCGGTCACACGGTCATTTGAAAAGAACGCGCTGAAGAAGGAATCCGATATGTCCACAATCATACGTCGCCAGTTTCTGGCAAGCACCTCTCTGGTCCTGCTGAGCGGGTGCTCGGCGTGGGACGTCCTTACCGTCCGTTCCCAAAGTCCCGACCGGCCGGAAGCAGAAGAATCCCCGAGCACTCGCCTGGTAGGCGACTTCGCGGTTCCTTTCGGCATGTTTCCGGTTCGCGTGGAGGGAGTAACGTTGGTATCCGGGCTGAGCGGCACGGGCAGCGATCCCGCCCCCTCCCCACAACGTGCATACTTGTTGAGCGAAATACAGACTCGGGGCGTCAAGAAGCCGAACGCCCTGATGGCTTCTCCCAACACGGCGATGGTTCTCGTCCAAGGCGTACTCCCCCCGGGCATCCAAAAAGGCGACCGCTTCGACGTCGAGGTTCGCGTGCATTCTCGCAGCGAAACGACCAGCTTGCGGGGCGGCCACATGCTCGAGGTGCGACTGAGAGAAATGGCCGTGCTCGGAGGCGAATTCCACGAAGGCAAGCTGCTCGCTCTGGCCGAAGGGCCCGTCATGGTCGATCCCTCGCCGAACGAGAAGGAAGACCGCGTACTGGCAGGGCGAGGCCGGGTGCTCGGCGGGGGCGTGGCCCGGAAATCCCGGCAACTCGGGCTCGTGCTCAAGCCCGACCATCAAAACGTCTTCATCGCATCCCGGCTTGCCAACGCCGTGAACAAACGTTTCCACACGTTCGACAAAGGCATCAAAATCGGCGTTGCCAAGGGCAAAACCGACAAGTTCGTCGAATTGATCGTTCACCCGAGATACAAGGACAATATCCCTCGCTACGTCCGGGTGGTTCGTGCCGTTGCCATTCGAGAGACGGCTGTCGAGCGGATGGAGAGGATTGCGGGCTTGAAAGACCGTTTGCTCGATCCAGTCACGGCTGCCGCCGCTGCGCTACAACTGGAAGCAATCGGGAACGACGGAATCGACACCTTGAAGCAGGGGATCCTATCGAGCAACCCGGAAGTGCGATTCTACGCCGCCGAGGCACTGGCCTATCTCGACTGCCCGGACGCGGCAAAACCCTTGGGCGAAGCGGCCCGCAAACAACCGGCGTTTCGAGTGTTCGCCCTGACTGCTCTCAGTGCGATGCGCGAATACGCCGCTTACGAGCAACTGCGCGACCTGTTGGCGGTTCCCAGTGCCGAAACGCGATATGGCGCCTTTCGCGCATTGTGGGCAATGAACCCCGGCGACCCGTTGGTGCTCGGGGAACGTCTGGGGAACCAGTTCAGCTACCATGTGCTGAATACGGCCGGACCGCCGATGATCCACGTCACGCGAAACCGACGCCCCGAAGTCGTCCTCTTCGGAGAAGGGCAACGGCTGCTTACTCCGCTGGCCGTCAACGCCAGCAATCAGATCATGATCACCAGTACCGGACCGGATCGGATCTCCGTGGCCAGATTCGCGGCGAACAAACCGGACCTGAAGCGAGTGGTTTCTCCGGAGGTCGACGAAGTCATTCGGGCCATCGTCGAGGTCGGCGGCACCTATCCGGACGTCGTCCAAGCCCTGCAAGAGGCAAAGGCAGCGCGTACCCTGACGAGTCGTTTCGAAGTGGACGCCTTACCCCAGGCCGGACGGTCTTACGTGCGAGACATCGAAGAGGAAGAAAAAACTTCTGAACCGAGAGATGGCGATCTTGCTCGATCCGGTGCGTCCTCCGAACCCCCCGTCCAGAGCGGCGATGGCGATCCACCCACAAGAACCGGTTCCGGAGATCCCTGCCGATCTCGGCCACCCGATTCAAGCCAATCAGTCAAATCAAAACGGAACCCCAATCGCTTCAGCTCGTTCCTTGCTAAAATGATGGGGCGAGGTTGAGGCACCAGATGCAGTCAAATAGCGAGCCCCCGAGATCGGCTGGGTCGCGAGAAGCGCCCCCAGGCGAATCCCCGGGGCTCACCTTTTAAGGGACCGATCCTTTGGGTGGGTCGCCGGGAACCCTCCCGCGGCATTTTACTCACTACCTTACCTGCTAATATCCTTACTGTTTTCCCATGCTCAATGCCCTGGAACTGATCGGCTTCAAGAGCTTCGCCGATAAGACCCGGTTTGCGTTTCCGCCGGGGATCACGGTCGTGGTGGGGCCAAACGGATCGGGTAAGTCGAACATCGTCGACGCGATCAAGTGGGCGTTGGGTGAACAGAGCGTCAAGAGCCTCCGCGGCCAGGAGATGGCCGACGTCATCTTCAACGGTTCCGGGGCCCGGCGGGGGATGAACTCGGCCGAAATCACGCTGACCTTCGATAACACCAACCATCTGCTGCCGATCGATACTCCCGAGGTCCACATCACCCGTCGTGTTTACCGGAGCGGCGAAGGCGAGTACCTGATCAACCGGAACCCCGGCCGGCTCCGCGACATCCGCGACCTGCTCTCGGGGACCGGCATGGGGACCCAGGCCTACAGCGTCATCGAGCAGGGAAAAGTCGATATTCTGTTGCAGTCCTCGCCCCGAGACCGGCGGGTGATCTTCGAGGAAGCGGCCGGCATCAGCCGCTTCAAGGCGCGCAAGCTGGAAACGCTCCGCCGGCTGGACCGGGTCGAGCAGAACCTCTTGCGCCTGTCCGACATCGTCGATGAAGTCGAAAGCCGGCTCCGCGGCGTCCGTGCCCAAGCCGGCAAGGCACGCCGATACAGGGAATACTCCGACCGCCTACAGCAACTGCGCACGCAGGTCGGTCTGGTCGACTGGCAACGCCTGAGCGATCAGCTCGCCGCGTTCGACCAGCGGATTGAAGCCCTGACCGACCAGAGCAACGCCATCGCCGCTCGGGCTGAAGCCGGCGAGGCGAACCTTCTGAAAACCGACTCTCAAATAGCCGACGTCAACGAGGCCATTCGCGAATCCGAAGCCCGGATTGCCGCCAACCGCGAGCGCATCGCTACCCATGAATCGACCATCGAACACGAGCGCGCCCGAAGCTGCGATCTGCAGGAGGAGATCTCGCGATATCAACGACAACTGGTCGGAATGAGTGCAAAGGCGGGCGATTTGCAGCAGCAGTTGCGCAACACGCGAGAAGAAGTAGATGCCGCACAAGCGAAACACCGGGAAATATCATTGACCCTGGTCGAACGCGAGCGACAACTTACGAACGTGATCCGCTCGCTGGATCAAATCCGCGGCGAGAACGAGCAGCGCCGCGGCGCCTACATGGACCGGATGCGAATGGCGGCCGCTTTGGGGAACGAGAGCAGCTCGCTTCAGAGCCGCCTCGACGCGGCCGCCGCTGCCTGCGGTCGGAGCAAGCTCCGCCTGACCGAGCTTGATCGGCAGCGAGAGGTTTTAGACGCCGAGACGGAAAATCTCCGACGCCTGCACCAGGAACTGTCCCGCCAAGTCGACGAAAGTGATACCCTGCTGCAAACCGCCAAATCACAGCTTGCCGACTGCGAAAAACAACACGCCACACAAAAGGATGAACTGGCCTCGCTGCGCCAACGCCACAGCAGGGTCTCGGAACGGGCATCGGTCCTCGAAGAATTGCACCGGCGCCAGGAAGGGCTCTCCGCCGGGGTGAAGGAGGTCCTTGCCCAATCGCGGGACTCCTCCAGCAGTCCGTTTCGAGGGGTTTGCGGGTTGGTTGCCGATCTGCTCAACGTCAGCGTTGAAGTCGCTCCCCTGATTGAAGTTGCCCTGGGTCAAACGGCCCAGCACATTGTCGTTACATCGCGTGATCCGCTCCTGGAACATCTCCAGAAGGAAACCTATCGTTTTGCCGGTCGCGTAGGCTTCGTTTGGCTGGAAGATGCCGACAAAGCATCCGCCCGGCCGCCTCTCGATCTGGAAGGGCATCCCGGCGTGCTCGGCCGTGCCGACCGTTTCATCGAGACGGAACCTCGCTTCGTTCCGCTGGCCGAGCGCCTGCTCGCCGACACCTGGATTGTCCAGAGCCTGGCCAGCGCCGTTCACCTTGCCGCATCGAACGCACCTCGAGCAAACTTCGTCACGCTTGCCGGGGAACTCCTGTGCGCCGACGGGACGCTCGTCGTCGGCCCGCAACACGTCTCCACCGGCCTGATCGCTCGCCGCAGCCAATTGCGCGCGATGAAGGAGCAATTGGTCGAATTGGAAGCCAAAATCGAACAGTCCCAGGCAACGACCGACCGGCTCGGACAACGGATCGAACAGCAACGGCAGGAGATGGGCGCCCGGGAAGCCAACCACCGCAAGGCCCTCGACACGCTGGCGGAGCATCGGTTCAAGATCACTGCCGCCGACCAGCGGAGCACCGATCTCGACAAGCAACGGCAAGCGGTCGGCTCGGAACTCCGCACCGCTACGGCACAACGCGACGCCGTCTCCGGCCAACTCGCCGAGGCCCGGCAAAAACGCAAACAAATCGACGACGAACTGGCCGAAATGGAGGCGAACCTGGCCGGATTGAACCAGCAAAACGACCGTTTGGAAGCAGAACGCCACGCCTATACTCGGGAAACCACCCAGACCAAAGTCGAACTGGCAAAAAGCGAAGAGCGGGTTCGCAACCTCCAAACCCGAATGCGGCAATTCGAAGAAACACGCGAGGAGCGGAATCGCGCCATCGCGGAGGGCCGCGGACAACTGGGTGAGTGCAGGCAGCGGGCAGAAGCCTCCCAATGGAATATCCTTCGAACCGAGTCCGAAATCGCCGAACTCTACCTCCGCAAGGAAACCTATGCCGCCGAAACGGTCCAACGGATCAATCACCGCGAGTCGCTCCGCGAGGCACGCAGCGAATTGACGGCTGAAGCACAAGGGCTGCGCAACAAGATCCGCCAGATTGAAGAGCAAATCCATGCCGCCGATCTCGCCGCCAACGAAATCCGGCATCAGCGCAACAGCCTTGCCGATCGCCTCCGCGAAGACTACGGGATCGAACTCGCCGAACTCGAGCACAAACCTACCGACGAGGAACAGCAGCAGCAGCAGGAAGAAGTCCAGAACGAAATCGAGGAACTCCGCCGCAAAATCAATAACCTCGGAAACGTCAACCTCGAGGCGCTCCAGGAACTCGATGACCTCGAAAACCGGTTCCAAACGCTCTCGGACCAATACAAGGATCTCGTCGAAGCAAAGAACTCGCTCGAAGGGATCATCGACAAGATCAATGCCGACAGCCGCCGGCTGTTTGCAGAAACGCTGCACACCGTCAAAGGCCACTTCGAGAAACTGTTCCGGGATCTCTTCGGCGGCGGACGGGCGGACATCATCCTCGACGACGACGACGACATCCTCGAAAGTGGGATTGAGATCGTCGCTCGCCCCCCGGGAAAAGAGCCGCGAAGCATATCCCTCTTAAGTGGGGGCGAAAAGACCCTCACGTGCGTGGCCTTGCTCTTGGCCATCTTCCGTAGTCGCCCCAGCCCCTTCTGCGTGCTCGACGAGGTCGACGCCGCGTTGGACGAGGCCAATATCGACCGCTTCATCCAAGTGCTCCAGGACTTCCTTGCATGGACCCAGTTCATCATCGTTACCCACTCGAAAAAGACGATGACGGCCGCCGACACGATTTACGGCGTCACGATGCAAGAGTCGGGTGTATCGAAGCAGGTCTCCGTCCGCTTCGAGGACGTCAGCGAGGATGGGCATATCCGTCAGGAACGACTCGACGAGGCCGAACGGGAATCGCAGGCCGAAGACGACGACACGCAGGCGGCTTGAGGGCAAGCCCGGGGTCCCCTCCAAGATACCAACTTGCATTCCCACGACGGCGGGAATTTGGGGTGTCTGGACAACTATGGCCGATTGTGTTGATAGGGTTGTCAAGGTCAACAAAACTGCCCTAGTCCCTACGACCTGAGAAACTTTCTAAAGTCTTCCCATGCCATGGTGCGAAGTAACTCATTGGAAGGCTTGTTTGCGGCGAAGTTACCGCTTCGACCTCGCCGGAATGACAAGTCGCAGGGGGGAACCTGCCTTGAAGGCGCTGCCTTCGCGGTTCACTTTACACTCTCCATAGTGGACCATTGGGAAGATTCTCCCAGGACCTGTAGTTCGCCGGATAGTTGTACCGGAGGTTTGTGGAATTCTCAATAGGGTGGTTAGGAAACAGCTTCTCTATTTTACGGATTTCCCCTGGCTTCCGGATGCCCAGGTTGCCGATGTATTTAATACGGCGCGGATCAGACGGATCTGATCAGCCAACAGAAGCGAATTACGGAAGGCCCCGACCCAGATGCCGATGAACCTCCGGTTGGTCCGACCACCGGTTTGATGGAATGAGAGGTTCGTCAGGCAAGGGGCAAAAAGGTTCTGATCGAGACGCTTGCGTCCGATCGGAACACAACACTAACCAAAGTGAACAATTTTGGAGAGCCTGTGATGAAGGTCTTCACAACTGGTCAGGTCGCCAAGATCTGCAAGGTGGCCCCCCGCACCGTCAGCAAGTGGTTCGATTCGGGCCGGCTGAAGGGGTATCGAATTCCCGGATCGCAAGACCGACGCATTCCCAGGGAATACCTGATTAAGTTCCTCAAGGAACACGGAATGCCCCTTGGCGATTTGGAGGATGAGGCCATGGCCAAGGTCCTCATCGTCGCCCAGGACCAGGTCTTGATCGAAAACCTCAGGCGAGAGCTGCCCGTCGAACGTTCGTTCAAGGTGGCGGTTGCCGCGAGTGGTTTCGACGCCGGAATCCAAGCCGAGAGCTTCCACCCGGATTGCATTATCGTTGACTTCTCGATCGGACGCACCGAAGCGTTGCAGATCTGCCAGAATCTCCGCCGCAACAGCGAGTTTGCGGACGTGATTCTCATCGCGCTATTGCCCGATGACGGCAGTTCGACCAGCTTCGACCGGTCGAGCATCAACGAGACGTTCAAGAAGCCGTTCGACGCCGCTTTGCTGGCCGAGCGACTCCGGACGCTCATCGGTGCAAAGAAAGAGCTTGTTTGAGGTCGCACACCCCCCGCCGGGCTTGACCTCCGATCGTACATACATCCAATAATCGCCGAATTCACCCAACCCGTCGCGGAAGGACCCCCGCGGCGGATAATTTTTTTCTTGAGGGCGCCTTGCTCATTCATAGTCTCGCCGAACGTTCGACCTCCGCTCGCTGACCTGCCTGCTCTACTTGCCGGATGCATCCAGCGGAACTAAGGCCAGGCGGAACCCCACGTGCCAGCTCCGGCTCTTGGGCGAGCCGTAGAAGCGACAGGCCGACCGGCAGTGCTCCGGGTTGTAAAAACGACTGCCGCCGCGACGGACGCGCCACGGGCCGGCAGCGGGACCAACCGGATCTGCCGCAGCAGACTGCGCATAGTAGTCCCCGCCGTATCGATCCGCGCAATACTCCCACACGTTCCCGTGCATGTCGTACAACCCCCAAGGATTCGGCTTCTTCTGCCCGACCGGGTGTGTCTTGCGGCCCGAGTTGCGATCGTACCAGCCGTATTCTGCAAGCTTACCCACCGCGTCGCCGAAGCTGTAGCGGGTCGTGGTTCCCGCACGGCACGCGTATTCCCATTGCGCCTCAGTCGGCAGGGTGAATTTCATAGGACCCGTAGGGTGGGGCAAGCGGAGCGCCGGCCCACCAGCCCCGGGCACACGAGATGGTGGGCCGGCGCTCCGCTTGTCCCACCCTACCGCGTTGAGTTTCGCCAGAAACGGCTGAATATCGTTCCAGTGTACCTGCTCGACCGGCTGCATGGGGGCTTTGGAAGCCGACGGATTGTCACCCATCACCGCCTCCCACTGCGCCTGCGTCACCTCGTACTTGCCCAGGTAGAACGGCCTGGTGATCTTCACACGATGCTGCGGTCCCTCGGCAGCAATCTTATCGACCGTCTTGTCATCGCGAGTCTTCGCCCGTTCCAGGGCCGATTTCCGCTCCGCGTCCGACGAGCCCATCATAAACTCGCCCGCCGGGATCAGGATGAACTCGATCTTGACCCCGCCGGGGAGGTCGATCGTGAGTTCCTTCTGCTGTTTGGAAACCGTCCTTCGACTGGAAGTCGGCTTCCGCGCCGGTTCGGTCGCCGTCATCGTGCCCCACTTGGCCCCCTCGATCTTGCCGTGGTGGCCATGCCCCGAAGAATCAGACGCGATATTGCCGGACCACTCGTCGAAGTGATACAATGCTACCGTATGGGCATCGGGCTTGAACCGTGCAGCGGGGGTGAAGTCTTTGTTATAGCGGACGACGTTTGAAACGCGTACTTCGTCAATCTGCCCCTTGAATTGCCCATCACCGTGAGGATAATCCCCGATGGCCAGACTTTGCGATGAGGCGCTGTACTCGCTCGCCGGAAATTCGGCCTCGGCGCGTTTCTTGCCGTCGACGTAAAGACGCACTAATCTTCCGTCCCAGACGCCGGCGACGTGGACGGTACGGCCCGGTTCAAACGCCGCCGCACTGGAGGGAGACTCCGTCACCCGCTTCTGTCCGATCAGCAATTCCCAAGTTCCCTTGGCGTCGTTCCTTCTCAACGCGATCCCGCGGCGGCTACAATGGTCGCCGACGATACACATGGTGTTGTCGTCTTTGTCGGCGGGTGTCACAAACGCCTCTAGCGTGATGGGTACCTTGCCGTCATAGCGAAGAGACGGAATCCGTACGATGCTTTTTCCCTCAAACAGTAAGGCGGAACTCGCCTGACGGGGTGGGGCTTTGCGTTCCGGGCTCGACGTCCCGGATGGTTCACTCGGCTCCTTCGCTGCTGGCTCTTCGATCTTGTCAATCTCCGCCACGCGTTTCTGCGCTTTGGTCTTGATGAAGCCCTCGGGCAGGTTTGGCAGGGCTTTGCGGTACCAATCGGCGGCGTGGAGCATTAGGGCGGTTTTTTCGGGGCCTTCGACGTTTTCGGCCAGCGTCCACCAGGCGTCGGCCAGGCGGACTTGGAGCGCCGCCTCGGTCGGCCGGGTGTTTAGCTCTTCGGCGGCGACGCCTTTCAGGGCCGGGCTGCTGCACTTGGCAAGGTGCGGCAGACCCTGCTCCCAATCGCGCTGCTCGAAACAGAGCCAACGGCCGACGGTCAGGTTGGCCGCCGGGTCGTCCGTGTCCGTCTTGAGCGTTTTTTGGGCAGCCGCCAACTCCTGGAACCGCCCGGCCAGCTTCCGGATTGCATTACGCCGGTCGTACGCCCTCTTGCGCAACTCCCGGTCGCCCGATTTCTGGGCCAGGCGGTAGGCGGCCTCGGCGATATTCGACGCGATGTCGTGCCGCCCGGCGGCGATCGCCTCGTCAATGACCGGATCGGCCGCCTCGATGAACGAGGTGACTTCGTCGCCCTCCGGCTTTTGCAAGACGAACCCGGCCAGCATCTTCTGCTTGGCTTCGAGGACGGGCACCTCGAACTCAGCGCTCATGGCGTCAACGATCTCGAGCATCAGCCCGGCATCGCCGCCGCTCTGGGCCAGCTTCATGGCTTCCCGCATCAACACAAACTTCTCAACCGCCCCCCCTTGCGACTTCTTGCCCAACTCGAACAGCTCCCCCGCCAGCCGCAGTCTCTCCTCCGCCGACCGCGCCTCCGAAATCTTATAAAACCTCACAACCTGCGCAGCCATCTTCTGCTGAGCATCCGGCGGAGGAACAGCGAGTTTCTTTGCTGTCGGCGTTGGCGGTTCGGGTATTGGTGGTTCGGCCGTCGGAGTTGAAGGTTCCTTTGTGGGTGGTTTTGTGGCTGCAACGGTTGCACCGGTGTCGGGCTGTTTTGGCGTCGCGATCTCGGGCGGCGTGCCGGGCTGAAGGTCCCAGAGTTTGAACGTCCCGTCCGCACTGCCGGAAGCAAGCGTTTTCCCATCGGGGGAAAATGCCACTGACCAAACGGTATCGTCGTGACCCTGGAGAGCGGCAATTTGTTTGAATTCCTTCGTGTCCCAAAGTCTTACCATCTGGTCGTCACCGCAGGTTGCCAAAATGCTCCCACTTGGGGAAAACGCCAGTCCGTGAATACACTTGTTAGGAACATCAAGGGATGCCAACTCCCCGTGTGTTGAGACGCTCCAGATCTTGGCTTCAGCGACGGGTTGGTCGTTGACTTTTGTCCCTCCCGCTGTGGCAAGCATCTTGCCATCCGGAGAAAACGCCAAAGCTCCGAGGCCCGACGTAATCGCCTTGAGGGCAGCCAACTCCTTTTGCGTGGCGATGTCCCAGAGCCTGACGGTAGCGTCATCGCCTCCGGAGGCCAAGGTTTTGCCGTCAGGGGATACCGCTACGGCATTGTTTCCGTTGAGAATTCCTTGTTCCTCACCGGTTGTCAGGTCCCAGAGTCTGACTTTTTGGGGGCCATCAGATGCAGTGACCAGCGTCTTTCCGCCGGGGGTGACCGTCAGAAAAGTTATCCAACCTCGATGCCTGACAAGGGTCGTCCTTTGCTTTGCCGTGGGAACATCCCACAACTTCACAAGACCGTGGTCTCCGGGAAATGAGCCTCCTCCGCCTGCTGCCAGAGTCTTCCCATCGGGGGAAAACGCGACGGAGTGAACAATTAACGAATGCCCTTGAAGGTTCGCCTTCATCTTCCCCGTGGAGAGATTCCACAGTTTTACCTCGCCGGGCTTTCTCCCCCAACTGCCGCCGCCGGTGGCCAGTAGCGTTCCGTCAGGGGAAAATGCTACGGACGTGACCATATGCTCGCTAGCCTTCACCGTCATCCATAGTTTGATTTCAGTGGGAGTTGGAGTCGGTTTCGTGCGTATTGGGCGCGCGGGTTTCGGCGGTGGGGGTTCTGGGGTTTGCGGCTGTGTTGACTTCGGCGGCGGGGATGGTTTACGTTGTTGTCCGTTCACAAGTAGCCAATCTGCGTGCTTCGGTTTCTCTTCGGGTCCCCGGCTGGACATAATGCCCCAGACGATCAGGACCAGGACCAAGAGGGCGGCGATGCCAATCGACGAGCCGATCAGCAGCTTCCGGCCGGGTGGCACGGGCAGCTTGTCTGCCCGTGCAGACTTGTGTCGTCCCGACACGGGCTGACGAGCAGCCCGTGCCACCCGGGGCTGACGAGCAGCCTGTGGCACCCGGGGCTCGACTTTGACCGAGGGCAACCCTTTGACCGGCTTTTCCTGGTCCACCTCAACCGCTCCAAGGAATCCAGCCAGGGTGGTTGAAAGCTCTTCGTCCGGTTGCGAACCTTCGTCCTCCAACTTCATCCGTTGCCGGAGCAGCTTGTCGTACTCAGCTTTCTTCTTCCGGTTCAGCAGTGTGAGCCTGATCGTGTTGCGGTTGTCCTCACACGGCCGGAGCCCCAGCAAGCGGTAGAGCGTCGGCGGGCGTTCCTCTTCCGGGATGGCCAGCCACGTCTCATACGGGTCGAAGACGTCCGGCCCGGCAGCCGTCCCTTTGCCCTTGGCTTGCTTCTCTTTCTCCTTCTCGGCCTCGATCGCTTCCAGAAATCCGACCATGGTCATCGAGAGTTCTTCCTGTCGTGCCGAAGACTCGTCGCCGAGGACCGACTCCGAAGATTCCAGATCCATCTGTTCCCGAAGCAGTTTGTCGTATTCCGCCTTTTTCTCGGGCTTCAGCAGGTTGAGCTTGGCCGATGCAACCTGGTTAAGGAGCTTTTGGGAGTCCTCGCTGTGTTTGCCGGCCTGATAGGTGCGCAGGTGGGTCATCTGGCGGTCGGCGGCGTTTTCGATCACGTCGGGGTTGTCCTCGAAGGGGCGGAGCCCGAGCAGGCGATAGAGCGTCGGCGGCTGCTCCTCCGGGGCGATGGACAACCACGTGTGATACGGGTCGAACTTTTCCGCCATGATCCCCTCCCCTCGCGAATCGGCCGCCACAAGAGCCGCCCTTCTGCAGAATGGCACGTGCCGCTTATTATTTGCCGAGAGGGAGCGAATTGCAAGGGGGGCAGCGACGGGTGCCACGGGCAGCTTGTCTGCCCGTGCAGACTTGTGTCCCGCCGACACACGGGTGCCACGGGCAGCTTGTCTGCCCGTGCAGACTTGTGTCCCGCCGACACAC
>CAZJRB010000020.1:61450-72690 GCA_964547995.1 uncultured Planctomycetaceae bacterium
GGGCTGACGAGCAGCCCGTGGCACCCGGGGCAGCTTGTCTGCCCGTGCAGACTTGTGTCCCGCCGACACGGGCTGACGAGCAGCCCGTGGCACCCGGAGCAGAAGGCGGGCAACTACCCTTTTAGCCATCACGTTGTATATTGATGTTCCATGGGAGGATTCACGTTGTCGCCACGCAAGCAAAATGCCGGCGAAGCGCCGTTGGGCGTCTTCCGAAGACATCTTGGGCCGATCCTGATCGCGTTGTTTGCCGCCGCGGCGACGATCACTACGCTTCTGCCGGAGATCAACGGGCCGGGCTTGACGTGCGATGAGCCTTATCACGTCGTCCAGGGGCAACGGCTCGTCACGGCGTTGGGCGAACAGGGGATCGCCTTCTTTGCGCCGGCAAACATCCGGGAAAACTTTCCCTGGGACAACGTCGATGCACCGGTCCAGGCCCCGCTGGGACAGTGGATTCTCGGGATGGCGCAGTGCATCATCGCCGCGCGGTTCGCTCCCGCAATAGCGTTCGGATTGCTCGCGTTGCTGGTCGGTTCGTGGACCCTGCGGCGCGAGGGCCGGCTTGCCGGAACGGTCGCCGCCGCCGGAGTGGTGCTGGTGCCTCGCATGTTTGCACATGCCCATTTCGCCGCGCTCGATATGCTGACCGCATTGTTTTTCGTCGCCGCGGTCTTTGCGGTAAGCGAAGCGGGCAATCGGGGCGGGCGCTGGTGGCATTTCGCGCTGGCCGGCGTGGTTTGGGGGCTGGCGATGCTGGTCCGGCTGCACGGCGTGCTGGCGGCGGCGCCGGTGATCGTCTGGCTTGTCTGGCGATGGCGGCGCCAGGCGATCGTGCCGCTTGTGGCCTGGTTGACGGCGGGCACGGCCACGCTGTTTGCCGGGTGGCCCTGGCTGTGGCTTGCGCCGGTCACGAACCTCCGGCAATATGTCGCCAGCGGGGCGGACCGCGACCCGGTCAACGTCTTCTATTTCGGCCAGGTTTGGGCCGATTGCAAGACGCCGTGGCATTACCCTTGGGTCATGTTCTTTTTGGCGTTGCCGTTGGGGCTGCTCGCCCTGGGGTTGTTGGGCGTCTGGGCGAAGCGCCGCTGCTGGAGGGACGAGCCCGACTTGACGTTGGCCGCCGGCACGCTGCTGTTTGTCCTGCTGGTCTTTTCCGTGCCGGGCACTCCGGTCTACGACGGCGTCCGGTTGTTTCTCATGGCATTTCCGCTCTGGGCGGTCTGGGTGGGAATCGGTGCGAAGTGGATGGTGGAGCACCCCGCCCTGGCAGCCGTCCCGCACCGGCTTCGCGTCTTGCTCCTGGCGCTGTTCCTTCTGCTTCAGGGAACCGGTACGGTGATTTATCATCCCTGCCAGTTGAGCCACTACAATCTGCTCGTGGGCGGATTGTGGGGCGCCGAGCGGCTCGGGTTCGAGGTATCCTACTGGGGCGACGCGGTGAACGAACCGTTGTTGGAACAAGCAGTAGCCCGATCCGAAGGCAAGCCGGTGCTGTTCGGCCCCAATCTGGCGCCGCTTTGGCAGGCCGCCAGCATCGAGGCCCTATCGCCGGCACTATCGAGAAGCGAGGTTTCGTTGGAGGGTTGGCGCGCCGGCGAATCCGATTCGGGCGACTACAGGTGCGCCGTGATCTACCACCGCCGTGCAGACCCCGCCGCCGGCGACTGGATCCTTGCCAACGGCCGAGTTATGGAGGAACACACATACGCAATACAGGGGGTATGGCTCGCCCGCCTGGTCGAATTGCGGGTTTCCCCTCGACGACCGGACGCGGAACACTAGAATAGAGTGAACCCTGCCGACCGTTCCGCAAGAACCGCAGACGATGAACCAGTTGAACCATTTTGACGCCGACGGGGCCAGCCGAATGGTCGATGTGGGTGAGAAGGAGGTGACAGCCCGGTCGGCCAGGGCCAGCGGCCGGGTGCGGCTGGCGGCCGAAACGGTCGCGTTGATTCGCGATCGGAAGATGGCCAAGGGCGACGTGCTCGAGGTTGCACGCCTGGCCGGGATCATGGCCGCGAAACAGACCCCGGAACTGATCCCTTTGTGCCACCCTTTGCCGTTGGACGCCGTCGAAATCCGGTTCGATTTCCCCGATCCCACCACGATTGTCATCGAGGCGCAAGCCAAAGTGACGGCCCGGACCGGGGTGGAAATGGAAGCGATGGTTGCAGCGAGCGTTGCCGCCTTGACCATCTACGACATGTGCAAATCGGTTGACCGGACCATGGTCATCGAGCAGGTACGGCTCGATGAGAAATCGGGCGGCAGGAGCGGGCACTTCGTCCGCCCGGCCTGACGGATCATTTGTCGAACAGTAGAAGTTGGAAACAGACGCATGAATCAATTGACCAAGGATCGGGTAAAAGCTCCGGAACGTCTGCGCACGTTGTACCTGCCCATCCGGGGTGAACTCGATCAGGTCGAGGACGTGCTGCGCGAGGAGCTTTCCAGCAGCCATCCTTTTGTCGATCGGCTGGCAAAACACGGCTTCCGCCTCGGGGGAAAGCGGCTGCGTCCCGCGCTCGTTCTGCTGTCGGCCAAGGCCTGCGGCGATTGCAAGCCGGAGCACGTTCAACTGGCAGCCGCGGTTGAATTGATCCATACGGCCACGCTCATTCACGACGACGTGCTCGACGAGGCAACGCTGCGACGGCACCTCGACACGATCAACGCGCGATGGGACAACGAGACAAGCGTCTTGCTGGGCGATTTCCTTCTGACGCGGGCCATTTGCGTTGCCGGCGCCGTCGACGGGTCGTTCGCCTGCCGCACGATCGGCGAGGCCGGCCAGGCCATGTGTGAAGGCGAACTCCGCCAGATCGCCGGCCGCGGAAACTACGATCTCTCCGAGGAGGATTACCTCGGGATCATCACGGGCAAGACCGCCTCGCTGACCGCCTGCTCCTGCAAGCTCGGCTCCCGCTACGCCGACCCCGAAACTTCCAAGGCGCTCACCCGCTACGGCCTCGATCTCGGCATTGCCTTCCAGATCGTGGACGATCTGTTGGATTTGGTCGGCGACGAACACACCGTCGGGAAATCTCTGGGGACCGACCTGACCAAGCAGAAAGCGACCCTGCCGCTGATCCGGCTGCTGGAGGTGGCCGGCCACGAACAACGGGCCGATGTCATCGAGATTCTTTCGCACCCCGACAAACACCACGGTACGGCCCTGAGGCCCTGGCTGGATCGCTTTGATGCGATCTCCTACGCCCGCGAGAAGGCAATCTGCCATGCCCGGCGTGCGGCCGATCAGCTCGAATCGCTGCCGGAAAGCACGGCCAGGGAATCGCTCAAGGGCCTGACGGAATTCGTCGTCTCACGAGAGCAGTGAGCCGCCCACCCCCTGCGGGCAGGCCGCAACCACCCGTCTCCTTCGGATGAGATCTGCTTCCTGGGACGTAGGACAGGTTACAAGACTTCCGCCGCGGAGCCTTGTAGCTTTTCCGAGCGGCTGAGGTTAAACTAGAACGAATTCACGCCAGCAAGTCTGAAGGGAGTTGCCATGTCGATCATATCAAAATGCCCCAAGTGCCAGCGGGCCATCACGGTTCCCGACGGGATCGTGCCGGATGCGTCGGTTCGTTGTCCGATTTGCGAGGAGGAGTACCCGCTGAGCGAAGCTTTGGCGGAGGCCCCGCCCGCGTTGATCCCGGTCGGGGGCAGCGGCGATTCCGACGTGCTGGGGGCGGAGATGCCTGGAACCGCGGCGGCGAAGGTCGGGGCGGGAGACGCGGCGGATGGCGAAGCAGCGGCCGACCAGCAGTCGCCCGATCTCGGCTATGCCTTGAAGCGTTCCGCCGAAGGCGTGACCGAGGAACCCATCGATTTCGACCTCGACGGCGAGGAAACGGCCGAAGGCCAGGGCCCGGGAATGGGTATCGCTACTACTGTTGCCAGACCGGCCAAAAAGAAGAAAAAGAAGTCGAAGGGCGTGGTCCGCATCATGGCCGAGGTGATCATCGGCGGGTTCGGGGGAGTGTTTCTGATGTACTACGGACTAAATTTCTTCACCGGCAATAAGGACCACGACTTCTTGAATATCTATTTGCCCGGCGTTCCCCATACCTATGATCACTGGCCGGGGAGTGGCATACCGACGGAAGACGAATCGCAGGCCCCCGAGGAGAGCCCGGCGCCCGCTCCTACCAAAGTTGCCGTCAATACGGGTGTGTCCGAGCCGACTCCGCCGTCGGCAACACCGCGGACAACGCCGCCGGCAAAGCGGAAACCGAAAGGAGGAAGGCTGCGAGACGGGGGCCATCCGCTCAACAGGATCGACGCCAGCCACCGCACCATGGCGTCGCTGTTGGAAGAGCCGGACGATCTTCCTCCGCCGATGGAGGTTCCCAAGGGCTTGAAATTGGCCGACCGGGGTCCGCCGCCGTTGGCCGAAGACTATCTCGGCCCGGCCGATCCGCTGCCGGTCACCTCCAAGGAGTTGGGCGACGCCTTGAAGAAGGCCAACGAGTGGGTCATTGCCGAGGACACCGGACTGATGGACAACGACGCCTACGAGAAGTTCAGGCAGCTCGGCGAGCTGGTGACCTTCGTCCGGGGCTGGCCCGACGATACGAGCGTCGAAAGTCGCAAGCACGCCGTGGAGAAGGTCTTGGAGAAACTCGGCACCACGGCCGACCAGCCTGAAAAAATCGGCGAACTGGCCGACGCGTTCTTGAAGGGCGGGCCCGGCAACCAGGACGGAATCCTCCTGTCCGGCAAGGTCGGGCCTGTCGGCGAGAAGAGCGGCGTGTGCGCCGCCATGGTCTACATCACCGGGCAAGAATCGAAAATCTTCGTCATGAGCCACGAGAAATTGCCCTTCGATAAGGGAAACAACGTCGTTGTCCTCGGCACCATCGTCATGGACCCGGCCATCGACATTACCGGGCTCAGCGAGCCGCTCGAATGGGACAAGGGCATGGTCGTCTGGCTCGGCTCGGCGGCCAAACTCGACTAGCAGCGGAGCCGCCCAAATCAGAATCCCGAAATCCGGGAGACTCATGATAATGAAGAGAACAACCATCGCTACTTTGGGGCTGCTTCTCTTTTCCGTTCGTACGTTTGCAGCAGAGAAGCTGGAGTACGCCACGGAGAAGGACCTTCTGACAACGAACATCGTAACGCCCGTCAAAACGCCTCCCGACGATGCGCCCGACATGGCGACGGCCTATTTGGAGTGCGTTACCTGCGGTTATAGACTCGCGGTGGAAAGCAAGCCCTTCCATTTCCCGAATCGGCAGATTCGGGTTCGTGTGTGGGACAGCGTGATGAAGTCGTGGCCCGGTTCCCAGCCACAGATTATCCAGGTCATCAACGAGAAGTCCTCGGTCCTCAGTGCGAAAAAGGTTGGCGGTTCCCCCATGATGACCGATGGTTGGGTTGGCAAACACGAGGGCCGCCTCTTCGTGTATATCCATCGCATTCACAGAAACCGCGGTCTTGTGTCTGGGGTGTATGTGTACGAGATCGACAACAAGTATTCGATCGAAGAGAAAGCCATCTACCTGGCGAAAGAGGAACTCGAAAGGGAAGAGATACACTGGGAGAAGTTCAGAGAGAAATACGGAAAGGAACCGGAAGCCGCGAAAGGAAACGCCGGCTCGGACGCGGTGAAAGAAAAAGAGGGAAAAAAGAAAAAAGGGAGCCGGGACCCTTTTTGACATTTAGGCAACGTTCTGTTGCTATGTATTCCTTTTGGGCCGAACCTTTCGCGGGCATCCGCCGCCACGGTTCAAGACGTGGAAAACCATCCCGTCGGGAGCAACACGAATGGGCCTTGGCATACTGGTCCCGGCCCGGGCCAGGACCCTTTATTTTCTTCAAAAGTTTTTCCTGCGGTCATTCTCGGGTGGTCGGCGATGCGTAGGGGTTCTCGGGGTCGGGCGGGGCACCGAATTCGACGTCACCCGGTTGAAGCGGCGCAAAGGCTTGAGCAGACTCCGTTGCCGCTCCGATCGGCTGCTTGTAGACGGAGCTTAGGATCGTGACAAGCACCAGGACAAAAATGATGACGCCGACGTCGCCAAGGGCAAACCACAGCATTTCCTTTGGCGGATGACCGGTGATGACCACGTAAGCCGCGCCGGCGATGAATCCGACGACGAGGGCCATGGGCAGGGTGGCCAGCATGACGATGCCGATCACTCTGGCCGGCGTACCGGTCACCTCGGCCGTCTTGCCCACCTTGTACCTGTTGCGGACCACGATGACAATTCCATAGACTGTCAGCGCGATTTCGAATACCAGAAGCATTGGGCGTCCCTTTCTTGTTGGAAGATTTGAGTGTCTTGTCGGAAGATTCGAGTGGGAATCCGCGCTTACCCATAGAATAAGCAATAGGACGATTACTGTCCATACCCGCTTGGCCCCAGGCTGCAAGGAATCCAGAAACGTGGTACAATGAATCAAGCCGTAGCGGATGGCCCGCACGCGGCTGAACGCTATGTTATCCAGCCAGAAACGTGGAGCACGTTAAATGCCGAAGAAGGCCACGTTCGCGGCAGGGTGTTTTTGGGGCGTTGAGGCGGCGTTCCGCCGGCTTGACGGAGTCGAATCAACGCGAGTCGGCTATTCCGGAGGAACCGCGGAGAATCCGTCGTACGAAGACGTTTGCGCCGGTTCCACCGGACACGCGGAAGTCGTCGAGGTGGAATACGACCCCCTTCTTGTATCGTACGAGCAGTTGCTCGACGTCTTCTGGAACAATCACGACGGGAACACCGTCGAGCGGACCGAGCCCGCCGAGACGTGGCAGTACCGGTCGGTAGTCTATTTTCACGACGACGGACAATCGCAAGCGGCACGAGTCTCGCTACAGAAGCTGAAGGCGTCGGGCAACTACAAGAACAAAATCGAAACCGAGATTCTGCCGGCCGAAAAGTTCTGGGAAGCGGAGCAGCGCCATCAACAATATCTGGAGAAGACGGGTCGGACATCTTGCTCCGTTCCAAAAGGACCGGGCGCGGGCCGAGTGTAACCTTTCCCCCTCCGGCATCCACTATCCCGTCAGAACACCTGTTTTTCGCGGGATCGCGAGGGTTCGCGAGGCCGATGCGGAGCCCCTTGCCAAACACCAAGGAGATCGATTATGTTACGCACGAAAGGACTGGCATTTCTTGCCGCGGGCCTGATTCTGACGGTTGCGGTTGCCGCCGCTCCGTCGACGGATGCGGTTTTGAAGCTCGACGGGCATCCACTCGCCCATACGCCGTTGGGGAAGATGGTCTCGGGCCAGATCGGGCGGTTGATGGTCTTGCGGTCGGAATTGAACATAACCGACGAGCAACGCGCGCAGATCCGCGGAATGGTCGTCGAGCACAAGACCGACATCGCCAAGGCTGCCGAGAACGTCTGGGAGAAGCGAGTGGCGCTGCGCGAAGCCGTGCTGGCCGACGAGCCCGACGAGAAGGCAATCCGCAAAGCGGCGGACAGGCTGGGCGATGCGATCGGCGACGCGGCCGTACTGGCGTCGAAGATCGCCGGCGAAGCCAGGCCGGTGTTGACCGAGGACCAGCGGGACAAGATCGAGGCCACCCGCAAACAGTGCAAGGCGGCCACCGAAAAATTCTTTGAACAAGCGACCAAGCCGTGATCCCACCCACCATGCTCGCCTTCGCCATCACGGGAAGCCCTGCCTGCGCGGCGGCGGGGCTTCCACCGTGGACCGGCAAGCGGTTTGGCGTGCTGGTAATGTTTGCGGCCAAGGTCGCGCGAGGGGGGGCGACCGAGGAAAACGATGTGCCCGCCCCCGCTGCCGATCATCTCGACCGGCGCGACATCGAGGCATCGCTGGCTGGCGACGGAGAGGCATACGGGCGGCTGATCCGCCGCCACCAGGATGCCGTCGGGACATACCTGTGGCGTTTCACGCGGGATCGACGGCAGTGGGAAGAGTTGGTCCACGACGTGTTTGTCGAGGCGTATCTCTCGTTGCGAAGCTATCGCGGCCGCGGGCCGTGGCTCCATTGGCTGAGGAGAATCGCGACGCGGGCGGGCTATCGCTATTGGAAAGAGCGTACGCGGCAAAAGGCCCGCGAGCCCCTTTCGCTTGAATCATGGGACGCAGTGGCGACCGACGGTTCCCGCGAGCGCGCGGCCGCGGATGCCGCCGAGCGGGTCCACGCCGTGTTGACCCGGCTCGGTCCCCGCGATCGGCTCGTATTAACGTTGATGTACCTGGAAGAGTGCTCGGTGGCCGAGATCTCCGAACTCAGCGGTTGGAGCCGTTCGATGGTCAAGGTCCAGGCACACCGTGCCCGGAAACGATTGAAGACGCTCTTGGAGGAGGGGGAACATGCCTGATCTCGAAGATTTTGAGAGCTGGTCGCGGGGCGCCCGCGAGGAGCCGGTCCCGCCGATCGACGTTGCCGCCCGTGTGGTTCGCGATCTTCGCTACGCAAACGACCGGGCCGGTTTCGAGCGGTCGATGGCCGTCTGGGCGGGATTGTCGATGGCCGCCGCGTCGCTTGCCTGCGTATTGGCCTTCCATGCCTGGACATCGATCACCGATCCGATGTCCGGCTTGTTTGACTCCTTGACTATGGTGATGCGATGAGTACAACGAATCTGTCGGCGAGACCGCGGCGGCGGCGATGGCTGTCGTTGATGTTGGCGATTGTGATCTTCACATCGGGATTCGTCGCCGGCGGCGGGATCACCCTGGTCACGCTCCGCAATACGTTGCTGTACTGGGTCCACCATCCCGAGGAATTTCCTCCGCGGGCCGCCGCAAGACTCCGCTCGAAGCTGGACCTGACCGGCGAGCAAACCCGCCGGGTTGAAGCGATTCTCCGGCGGCGCCAGGCGGTTTTGCAGACCATCCGCCGCGAGGTCCAACCCCGCGTCATCGCCGAGCTGGATCTTGTCGAGCAAGAAATTGCGGAAGTTCTCACGCCCGAACAGCGAGAGCGGTGGCACGCGAGATTCACGGAATTGCGCGAGACGTGGACCCCGGCCATACCGCAAGAGAACCGAGGGTAAACGGGAACGCCGGAAGAAACCTCGCAGTTGCGTTTGGGGGAAACTCGAAGGGCATCCCCGACAGTGATCGTCAACGGGGCGTCCGATCCGAGCCGAATCCGATCTCCCACCCCACTGCAAAATATTCCGTCGGATCGGGCAAGAGGTGAGTTCGACTCACCATACTGCGGGGGTACGGCGTCTGACATAGGCGGGTTAGTTCCATGCCCGTTTCCCGAGTGTCCGGCGTCTTTTCAAGTGAACAACCGGGGGAGGCGGCCCGTATCCAAAATGCGTTATTTTGGCAAGCCGGTCTGTTTGCGGGAAAAGCACCCGATTTTGGTCGACCGGATCGCTGTTGTGTGGTAGAATATTACCTGGAACAGAGGGCCAGTGTTGGAGGGGGTAGCCATGAGGCGGAAAGAGGCAATTCTGAAACTGCGACAGGTTCTCATCAAACGTCGCGACGCTCTGCGCAAAGCGTTGGCGGGTGATCTGAGTTCGCTTCAGGAATTGCGTGACCAGTCGGGGGGCGATTCGGTCGATGCCGCACTCGACTTGGCGCATCACGAAATCAACTCGCAATTGGCGGAACACGAAAGCCGCGAGTTGGCCCAGATCGAGAATGCCCTGGAGAGAATGCAGAACGGCACCTACGGGATCTGCGAAGTAACCGGCAAGACCATCCCACTGGCGCGGCTACAGGTACTCCCCTACACCACGGTCTGCATCGAGGCCCAGCGCGAACTCGAGGAATCCGGTGAGGCGGACGACTTCGCACCCGATTGGGGACGCATCCTCGATACCAGCGCGGACGACGCCGCACGCATCAGCGAGACCGAATTGGGCTAGGACGACTCCGTCGGCAACGCCGGTTGACGTAGGGGGCGGAGACTGTACGCGGCCCCGGCAAGACCCCTCCACGGAAGGAGTGGCCCCGCGGACACCGCTTGACTTTCTCCCCCCGCACAGGGATGATGGATTCAGAGCAACTTGGCCCTCCCCTGCCCTCCTCTCTCAAGGCGAAAGCTATGATCCGTGAAGACGTTTTTGAAGCCAGCGTCAGTTACTTCCTCGACCCGATCCTTCCGCTGCTCGAGGATGAATCGGTGACGGAGATCATGGTGAACGGGTACGACACGGTCTTCGTCGAGCGTCGCGGGCAGCTTGAGCTGACGGGCGCCAAATTTCCGAGCGAAGACGCCCTGCTGTCGGCGATCCACAACGTGGCACAGTGGGTGGGGCGGGAGATTAACGAGGAGCACCCGGTGCTCGATGCGCGGCTGCCGAACGGTTCCCGCGTCCACGCCGTTATTCCCCCCAGCGCGAGGACGGGAACGTACCTGACGATCCGCAAGTTTTCCCGCGAGGCCCTCACGTTCGACGACCTGATCGAATTCGGGAGCCTTTCGGAAGAGGCCCGGGAGTTCATCACGATTTGCGTGCGTCTGCGGAAGAACATGCTCGTTTCGGGTGGGACGGGGACGGGCAAGACGGTCCTGTTGGGAGCGATCTCCCGAGTCATTCCCGAGGAAGAACGGATCGTTGTGATCGAGGATACGTCAGAGTTGCGGCTGATCCAGGACCATTGCCTTTACTTGGAGGCCCGGCACGCCGATCAGAAGGGCCGCGGCGGGCTCAATATCCGGGACTTGTTCGTCAATTCGTTGCGGATGCGGCCCGACCGAATCATCGTCGGCGAAGTCCGCGGCGGCGAGGCCCTGGACCTGATCCAGTCGATGATCAGCGGTCACGCGGGTTCGATCTCGACGATCCATGCGAACACCCCCCGCGACGCCCTGATCCGCCTGGAAACTCTCTCGTTGATGTCCGACGTCGAGATTCCCGTATACGTGGCACGGACCCAGGTGGCTGCCGCGATCGACTTGGTTCTCCAGATCGACCGGTTCACCGAAGACGGCTCCCGGAAAATCACCCAAATCACCGAAGCGACCGGGCTCGACAAGAACAATCAATACGAGGTGCGGCCGTTGTATCGTTCCCGACTCGAGGGGAGGATGCCCGACGGACGATTGATCGTCAACCTGGAGCGTACGGGCGAGAAGCCGACTTTCAGCGGGGAGCCCCGCGAAAAAGGGCTCCACAATCTGATCGACCTGACGAGGGACCTCTGGGACGAGTAGCCGGGGAAATGGGAGGGGCCACCCGCCCCCGGCTGAACAGGTTTCGGTCATGGTCCGGGGGCAGGTGCCCCCTGGTATGTCCCCAAAAGCTAATTGAATTTGAAAAAGGACCATCCGAGCGCT
>CAZJRB010000021.1:0-70821 GCA_964547995.1 uncultured Planctomycetaceae bacterium
CACTTTCATGGAAAACAAGAAAAGCCCTCTTTGACTTCGCTTCTGTAAGGACTAGCTTGGCAGTATACGCTCTCCTTTCGCAGCCTCAAACACCAGGTAGGTCGCTCTGGGCCCCGATCTCCTTCCCCTGTTCTCACTCGTCCGCCGCCTCATCGCCCAAATCGGCCGCGCTTTCGGCCTGTTCTAGGGTTTTTTCCGTGCTGGTCGGGTCGACCTGGCGGCAGATTTCCGAGAGCCGGCCGACCATCTCCTGCAGGTCGCCCTGCCACTCGTCTTCGGTCGTGTCGGGCGGGCAGAACTGTCTGAACTCGGCCAACAGGAGGATCAGCCGCAACAGGTGGCGGAAGATCACGCCCTCTTGCTTCTGGAGGCTCTTGCTCGTGACGTACTTGTTGAAGTCGCCGAATTCGAGGACCTCGCCGGCCGCCCAGACCGGATTGACGCGGACGTCGCGGACACCCGGGAAATCGTACTCGAACTGTAGACGCAGTTTATCGGCCAAGGTGAGCACCCAGACGCGGTCCTCATCGTACGTATGGCGGCGCTCGCGGCGCTCTTCCTCGGGCGGTTCCCGGAGCTGATCGGCGGTCACCAGCCCGAGCCGGAGCAACTGCTCGTCGAGCCGGGTGGTGGCCAGCGGCCCCGGCGGCAGCAGATCGTGCTTGGGCACGCGGACGAAACGGTTGACCGACCGCGGCAATTCCAAAATGCTCTCCATGGCCTGAATCCGCTCGGCCCGGTCGGCGATGCCTAACTGGTTGACCAGGAAAACGCCGTAGAGCGGATTGACACCTCGCAACAAGAGAAGCTTCTGCAACTCGGGCTTGGGATGCGCAAACTCGGGTTGGTACGGCGGGAGGCCTTTCGGTTCCTCGGGTGCTTTTGGAGCGGTTTCGGGCGTGCCGACGGACTGTGCGGACGTTGCCGGGGCAGCGGACGGCACACGGAGTGTGCCTGCTACTTTGGCCAGCTCCTGCTCGATCAGCAGCCGCGTCTTGGATTTCTTTTCCGAAGCTTCTTCGTCAACTCCCCTTTTTTCGGCCGCTTCATCTTGCTTGGGCGGTTCGGGTTCCAAGTCGACATAACCCGCCCGCCACAGTGTCAGCAGCATGTGGTCGAGATCGGCCTGCCCCCGCTCGCGGAATTTCGGCTCGACCAGCCGCTTGGCCACCAGCCGGCGGATTCGCTCGACTTCGGGCGAGGCGTCGAGCATGTAGGCCAGCCACCGCCACGGCAGCGGGCCCTTGCTGTAGAGTCTCGCCGGGGGCGACTCGCACAGCTTCTGGAACTGGGCCTCCGTCCAATACTGCTGGTTCGCCCGGCGCTTGGGCATCTTCTTCTTGAGTTTCTTTTTCGCCTTCATCAAGCCCGGGTCTTTGGTGTCTTCCGGAATCTGATCGTACTGCTCGCGCCACCGGCCGATCTTCACGTCGTCCTCGTGGGCCAACACGAAGACGTATCCCTGCGTGTCGAACTGGGGACGCCCGGCGCGGCCGAAGATCTGGTGGGCCGTGCTCGGGTCGAGGATCCGCTTCTTGTCCGGCGGCCCTTTGAGGATCTCGGGCAGGACCACCGACCGGGCCGGCAGGTTGATGCCCGCCGAAAGGGTTTCCGTACACGTCGCGATCGACAGCAGCTTCTTCTGGAACAGGTCTTCGACGATGCGGCGATACTTGGGCAGGATGCCGGCATGGTGGACGCCGACGCCGCGCATGAGGATCTGTTTCAGCTTCGGCCCCGCCCCTTGCGACCAATCGTAACGGTTAAGCTCTTCGACGAGTCGGGCCTGTTGCCCTTCGCCCAGGAGCCGCTTGCCCTTGAGCTGCTCGGCGACCGTCCAGCACTGTTCGCGATTGAAGCAGAAGACCAGTGCGGGCGTCCTTCGGGCGTCGTCGTCGCCGGCGGCCATGGATTCGATCTGTTCGGTCAAGAGCTTATCGGGCACCCATTGGAAGGTGAGCGGCACTTTTCGGTCGCTGCTTTGGACCAGCTCGACGCGGCGGTTGTTGGCCGTGCGGAGCCAGTTGCAGAATTCGAGCGAGTTGCCGACCGTGGCCGAGAGCAGCAGCGTGCGGACGCGCTCTGACAGAAGCCCGAGCGAGAGTTCCCAGACGATGCCCCGCTCGCGATCGGCGAAACTGTGGAACTCGTCCATCACGACGGTGGCGACGTCGCTGAAATCGAATGCCTCGGTATGGAGCAACCGGTTCAGGAGAATTTCAGCCACGACGACCAGGATTCGAGCTTCAGGGTTCTCGCGGCGGTTGCCGGTCACCAGTCCGATGTCGGTACGCTCGAAGCCCCACTTAACGGCCAGCGCCTGCATCTCGCGGAACTTCTGCTCGGTCAAGGCGATCAGGGGCGTGGTGTAGTAGGCAGTCTTGCCGGTGTGAAGGGCCTCGAACAGGGCCGCCTCGGCGATGAGCGTCTTTCCCATGCCCGTCGGCGCGCAGACCAGCACGCCCTGCTCGGCCGAGAACCACGCCAGCAGGGCCTCTTCCTGGACCGGGTAGGGCTCGTACGGAATCTGGTCGAGATACCGGTCGGCGAGTTCGTCTCGCGAGGGGATTTCAGGCATGAGCGTCCGGAGTCGAAGGTCGAGAGCTGAGAGTTAGTAACAAGTTCCGTGTCTGTTGGGCCCAGGATAGTGCAAACGGGCCGGAACCACAAGGAGCGATGGCCAGCGAGTAAAATGCGTTTGTTGCGCGACGGCGGTATTTCTTTCTTCTCTTGCGGGAACCTCCGAGATTAGCCATCTAGCCACGGAATCGACGGCGCCTCTCCCGGACTGCGGTTGACCCCGGCCCCGGCGAAAAGGTAAACTGGTTTGATGGAACGATCTTTCTACGCCCGATATGCCTGGCTGATTGTGCTCGTCGCAGTGCTGCTCCCGGGGCCGATTATCTTCGGCGCACGGAAGGCCTTCGAGGGCATGAACAACAACGTGCGGCAATGGCTTCCGGATCGGGCGGAGACGGTCCAATACCAGGAGTTCCGCCGCACCTTTGGGGCCGACGACTTCGCCCTGATCAGTTGGGAAGGTTGTACGCTGGACGACGAGCGGCTGGACCGGCTGGCGGAAGCGCTGGTTCCGCCGGCGGAGAAGCGCGGCGACGAGGAATCGGAGAGCAAGACGGAGTGTTTTGCGAAAGTTCTCACCGGTCGCCAGGCGCTTCGGACACTGATGGCCGAGCCTTTTGAGCTTTCCCGCAAGGAAGCATTGTCGCGGTTGGAGGGGGTGCTCGTCGGGCCCGATCACAAGTCAACCTGCGCGATTGTTACGCTTTCGGAGATCGGCGATACCGACCGCCGCCGGGCCGTGAATGCGCTGGCAGACATAGCGGTCGACGAGTGCGGCATCGAGCGAGGCCGGTTGCGGCTCGGCGGCGACGCCGTCTTCAACGCCGCCATCGACATCGAAAGCGAAAAGGCCGTCACCCAATGGATTTGGCTTTCGGTGCTGGTCGGATTGACGGTCGCCTGGCTGTGCCTTCGGCGGATCAAGCTGATGATCATCATCTTCTTCGTATCGGCCTATGCGGTCGGCCTCGGCACGGCGGCGATTTACTACACGGGCGGGCGGATGAACCTCATCATGGTGCTGGTACCCGTCTTAATTTACGTCCTGACCCTCTCGGCGAGCGTACACCTGGCCAACTACTACCGGGATGCCGTTCGCGAGTCGGGCATAGACGGGGCGCCGATGCAGGCGGTGGCCGCCGGTTGGTGGCCCTGTACGCTCGCGTCGCTGACGACCGCCCTGGGCGTCGCCTCGCTTTACGTCAGTAGCGTAGTGCCGGTGAAGCAGTTCGGCATCTACTCGGCGCTCGGCGTGCTCTTGAGCTTGCTGTCGTTGTTCGTGCTCTTGCCGGCATTGATGGAACTCTTTCCGTTCGGCGGGGGATGGGAAAAATCCGCTGAGAAAAAGGGGGTTGCGGATCGGACCGAGCGACTGCTCGGCGGGATCGCGGGTTGGATTGTCCGCCGCCACACTCCGGTGGCCTGGCTGTGCTTCCTGCTGCTTATTTCCTGCGGCGTCGGCGTCGCGTTTGTCCAGACTTCCATACGCCCCGCGAGGTTCTTCCCGGCCGATTCCAAGTGGATACAGGACTTCGAATGGCTGAACGAACGCATCGGGCCCATGATTACCCTCGAAGTTGTGCTTTACATCGACAAAGAGAGCGACATGGAGTTCCTGAAGCGGATGGAACTCGTCCGCCGGGTGGAGCGTGAAATCGGCAAAATGGACCATACCCATGCAACGCTTTCGTCGGCGACGTTCGCCCCACCGCTCGGCGGCGTCCGCGTGGACAGGTACCGCGGGCGGATTCCCGCGCGAATCCTGGCGAGACGCACCGTGCTTAACAAGCGGCTTCTGGCCAACCGCGATGTCTTTGAAGAGGCCGGGTATCTCGCCGAGGAGGGGGACAATGATTTGTGGAGAATCACGGCACGAACCCAAGCCGCCAGAGGAATGGACTACGACCAGATTCTCGACCAGGTGAAGCAACGCATCGACGAGTTCCTGAGAAAGTCGGGCTACGGCAGCGACGAGGTCGAGGTCGTTTATACCGGCGGAGTGCCGCTGGTGTTCATCGCGCAGCGCGAACTGCTCGTCGGCTTGTTCAAGAGCTTCTGCACGGCATTTGTGCTGATCGCAATCGTGATGATCGTTCTGTTGCGGAACTTCCGGGCGGGGATGATCGTGATGCTGCCGAACGTCTTTCCCATCTTGATTGTTTTCGGGACCATGGGCTGGACCGGCACGCTCGTCGACGTGGGCTCCATGATGACTGCAAGCGTGGCGTTGGGAATCGCGGTGGACGACACGCTGCACTTCCTCACGTGGTTCCGCCGGGCGTCGATGGGGGGAAGGTCCCGCTCCGAGGCAATCGGCGTGGCATACCGGCGATGCGCCGTGGCGATGACCCAGACCACGTTGATCGCCGGGCTGGCCAATGTCGTCTTCGTGCTGTGCAACTTCCAGCCGGTTGCCCAGTACGGCCTGTTGATGTTCGTTCTCCTGTTGGCGGCGCTGGTGGGCGACCTGGTCTTTCTACCGGCAATCCTGGCCACCGGGATGGGAAAACTCTTTGTCGGACGACAAGCGGTCAAACAACCATCACTGCCGCCGGCCAACAGCCGGCAAGAAAACGCCGCATGACTTCCATAAAGCCGCGACCGCCGGTCGCGCCGAACACGAGTCGCGGCGGTTTCCGGCGGCGCTTGGCGCGACCGCCGGTCGCGGCTTTATGGACGATGGCTTGGCCAGTTCTTACTTTTTCTTCGGGGGCTTCTTTCTCGCCGGCCGCGGATGTTTCTTGTACGGCCCGCCGTAGCTGTCGCGGAGCTCGTCGCAGCGGGCGCGCATCTTCTTCAGCACCTCGGCGTATTCGGGGTCCTTGGCAAAATTCTTCAACTGGTCGGGGTCGGTTTTCAAGTCGTGCAGGAACTCGTAAACCGGCTCCTGCTCGAAATACCGGGCGTAGACGTACCGCTTGTCGCGGACGCCCTCGTATTTCGGGATCCGGGTGCCGACCTCGAACAGGTGCTCGCAGAAGAAATCGGTCCGCCAGTCCTTCGGCTCCTTTCCTTCCACCAGCGGCACCAGGCTGTGCCCTTGATAGCATTCGGGGACCTTCACGCCGGCGTAATCGACGATCGTCGGCGGGATGTCGACGTTGAGGACCATCTGCGAAAGGACCTTGTCTCGCTGCTTCTCAGACGCCCGGGGATCGAAGACGATCAGCGGCACCCGGAGCGACTCCTCGTAGTGCGACCACTTGCCGGCAAATCCGCGCGAGCCCTTGTAATAGCCGTTGTCGCCGGCGAAGATCACGACGGTGTTCTTGGCCAACCCCCGCTTCTCGAGTTCATCGAGCACGCGGCCCATCACGTGATCCAGGCCGCTGATCATCCGGTAGTAGCCCTTGACGTTTTTCTGATACTTCTCGGGGGTGTCCCACCGCCAGAACCACCGCTGGCGGTTGAGCGACTTCTTGAGGAAATCGGGCTGGCTCTCGTAGATTGCCGGGTCGGCCAGCTTCGGCGGCGGCATGGTCATGTCTTCGTAAAGCCCGTCGACCACCTTCGGCGACGGGTAATGGTTCTTCTTGTCCCCGTCCTCGGCGTGCGAGGCGTTGAAACTGACCGACAGGCAAAACGGTTTGTCGTCTTTGCACGTGTCGAGGAATGCGATCGCCTTGTCGCCGGCGATCTGGGTCACGTGGCGGACGCTGCCGTCGGGCTGCTTTTTGAAATAGGGGCTGCGGCCCAGCGGGACCATGAAGTCGAACATCCGTTCCTTTTCCCCTTTGGCCACACTGACGCCGAACTTGCCGACGAAGCCGGTCCGGTAGCCGGCTCTCTTCAACACTGCCGGGTAGCTGTTTTCGGCGTCTTTTGCGGTTATCGGGGGGGTACCGAACGTGAACCGGTGCGTCCGCTCGTAGAGCCCGGTGAAGATCGTCGCCCGGCTCGCGGCGCAGATCGACGTGGTCACGAACATGTTTTCGAACCGCACGCCCTCTTCGGCAAGCTTGTCCATGGTGGGCGTTTTGAGGATCGGGTGCCCCGCACACCCCATGAAGTCCGCCCGCTGGTCGTCGGAGAGAAAGAAGACGATGTTCGGCCGGTCGGCCGCGTCGGCCGCCGCCGCTGAAAGAAACGCCAACGCAACCGCGGCGGCGCACACCGCAAGAATAATACGGGAAGCCATGTTCGTTCCTCCTGATACGGGGTTATTTTGCTCAAAAACCGCGTTTTTTGCGGTCCTTCTACCTCCTGCCTCCAAAAACGCTCAGAAACTGGTCTCTTGGGGGTTAGAATGGAAAATGGGGGTTCCATTGCTTGACAGCCACCCCCCAACTCTGGTAGTCTCACCGTTGGAGATCGTCCAATGGCTCGAAAATACCGGCTCCATCAGGGAAATCAAGCATAACATCGATCGGCAAGAAAGCTACCCATCGCCGCCGAAAGGGGTATTTCGACTACGGATCAGCCAGGTCGGTCGTGGGAAGAAGAAAAAGGAAAGAGCGATGTTCGTCTCAGTGCGATTCAGGGCGTGTAGAACGCCACGTCGAGAAGCCTTCACGTTGGTGGAACTTTTGGTTGTCATCTCCATCATCGGGATTCTGATAGCGATGCTCTTGCCGGCGGTTCAGGCAGCGCGCGAGGCGGCGCGCGAAATGCCTGAACAACCTGAAGCAGATAGGCCTGGCCTGCCTCAACTATGAGCAGGTCTGGAAATGCCTGCCCCCGATCCAGGTTGCCGTCGACGCCGACTATGCGAAATACGAGTGGACGACCTCGTCGTGGGGTATCGCGATCTTGCCGCATTTGGAGCAGAAACCGCTTTACGACCTGTACGACCCCACGCTGAGAATGTACCAGCAAGACCCCGCTTTGCTCAAGGAATACATTGCAGAAATGAAATGCCCGAGCGACAGGCCCGATAAACTCGTCTTCTTGCTGTATCCTCCGGAACGACCTTGGGTGTACAATCTGAAGGGCGTGGCCCCGTCCTCGTATTGCGCCAACGCGGGCGCCAGCATGGAAATCCCCAGTTCCATGCTGGATTCGGCCTATGACCATCCCGCGTGGATGGAAAACCCGGTGGCCCCCCCGGGCGTGCCGTCGGGTTGGGCCGGTCCCATGTCGATCATCTTGGGCGACCGGTATGGTGCGCGTCCCACCATGGCCAAGATCCGCGATGGCGCCTCGAACACCTTTATGTTCGGCGAACACCACATCGCGCCAGAGGGCCACGAAACCGGAGCTAAACCTTGGGACGGCCCAGGCCGCGAAAAAACGTGGTCCTACGGTTTCTACAACAGCAACTGGTCGTCCGTATTCCCCTCCTCGCCACTGAATCGCCATACCATGACGCACGACTATTGCGTCGGCACGCTGGGGATATACCGCTATGCCTGTGAACGAGGCGGTTGGGGAGCGAATCATGTCGGCGGGATGCACATTGCGATGGCCGATGGTTCGGTACACTTTATCGAGGACACGATCAACATGGAAATCTTCCACGCACTGGCCACGAAAGCGGGTGGTGAAGTCGACAACTTGAGTCAGAAGCACAAGTGACGGCGAATCGAACAAGTTTGCGAAAGGAGATGAAACAGTAAGATGACAAGCCAACTCCAACGCGTCTTGATCCTCTCACTGCTTTGCCTCTTCACGGTCGGTTGCGGGGGACCCAATTTGGCTCCCGTCTCGGGCACGGTGACACTCGACGGAAAACCGGTCGACGGGATTCGAGTTACCTTTGAACCGATTGTCGGTGAGTCGGACGTCACGGATGAAGAGTATTACACTTCGTTTGGAATCACCGACGACCGGGGACATTATGAAATGCAAACAGAGGTGCATGACAAGTTAAAAACAGGGGCCGTCGTTGGGAAATCTGCCGTCCGCTTCCTTTGCACGAAACGAGAAAACTTCATGAACAAGGGCTTAGAGGATTCACGGGCGATCCACGATCTCCCCGAGTCCGCACGGGACAAGAGCATGAAGTACACCGTGGAGAAATCGGGGAGCACGGAGGCAAACTTCGATCTCTAGCCCGGCCCGGCCCGGCCCTCGTTGGCGCGGCGTGTTTGACAGCAAGCGCGCCGAGATGAAAATGGCGGGAACGCTCACCAACGGGCGCCGCCGAGGGGGCCTCACACCGTCCACTCATGGGCCGGGCAGGGCGGAAGCATCCGGCCGGCGCCGCTCTGTTGCAAGGGGATGGTTTGCCGGATCCGAATTCCGGGAGAATGCCCTCCCGGCAACCGAACCGCCAGCGCAAGCCGGTACCGCTCGTCGAGCCCGATTTGCGCGAACTGCCACGAGCCGGGCTCATCGCGGCAATCTCCGGTAAAGCAGACCGCGGGCGGACGGTCCCCGCAAAGCGTGAAGGCAAAACTGTCCAGCGGGATCGACAACCCGACGCCCCGGGCCTTGATGTACGCCTCCTTGAGCGTCCAAAGCCGGAAGAACGTCACGCGCCGTTGCTCGGGCAACTCGTTTTCGACGGCCGACGCCTCCGCCGCAGCGAAGAACCGCCGGGCCAGGGGAAGGTATTTCAGGCGGCGGTTCGTGTCCTCGATGTCCACGCCGATCTCTTGCCCCGACGCTACCGCGCAGGCGACTACTCCGGCGGTGTGCGACAGGTTGAAGCTCAGCGGCAGCCCGGCCGGCTTGACCAAACCGGGTTTGCCGAATGCGTTGCGGGCGAACTCCAGCGAGGACGGCTCGCCGCCGGCGTAGTGCGACAAGACCGTGCGCGCCAGCGCCCTGGTTACCAGACACTGGTGGCGGCCCTTCTCGAACGCGAATTGCCGCACTTGTGCCGTTTCATCCGCCGAGAGCAATTGGCGATAGCGCGCGAGCAGCCGCGAGTCGGTCACCTCATCCGACCGTACGTACCACAGATCGACGTCAATTCCGTCCGGCAGGAGTGTACCCATCGTTGATCCCGAAGCTCCACACTCGTCCGCGGTATTCTACTGCCCGGCGGCCTGCGAGGCTGCCTCCATAAACTCTCGATACTGCTTGTCGAGTTCGCTGTAGCTGACGCCGGCCAGGTCGGCGAACAGGTTCGGATCGTTGTTGCCGTCGTAAACGGCGGAGAGGAAGGCGACCATGGCATCGCGGTAGCGGCCGCCCTCGTAATAGACGAGGAAATTGGTCAGCCCGGCCATCTCGCTGTAGATGGTGGCGATCCGCGGGTCGGCCTGCATCTTCTCCATGCCGTAGGTGCTCAGTTCGGCCAGGGGGATATGGAACTTGTCGTTCAGCAGTCGGAACCGTGCGGCGTACATCCGATCGTCGTCCAGCCCGCCAAGCACCCAGTAGCCCTTCTCCCGGTGCAGCGATTCCATGTACACGGCAATCCCTTCGACGATCCAGAAGTTGGCGTTGCGTCCCACGGTGTTTGCAACCCGCCGCGACTGGTGGAAGAGTTGGTGGGTGGCTTCGTGGTAGAGGGTCCGGTCGTCAGGGTCCTCGCCGGCGAAGAAGTACGCCGTCCGGGTTCCCTCCATGTAAACGCCGACCGAGATACCGATGTTCGGCATAATCGGCTTCAGTGCCTTGACGTAGTCTTCGCGGTTGCGGAAATAGTCGATCCGGAAACGCTGCGGCCTGCGCGATTGGGCTTGTGCCCGCCCGTTGAACAAGGCGATCACTTGTGCCTGTGAGGCATAATAGCGAAAGAACATCCGGCGCCAGATGTGGTGCAATTGCTCCAATTTTTCCCCCAGCGCCACCGCACCTTCGATGCTGTGATTCGTGCGGATCTGGTAGTGCTCGGTCTCGACGATCCAGCCCTGCCGGATGTCCCGGTGAATCCGTGCATCGGCTTCTGCGGTGATCCACCGGCCGTTGTGGCGGCGCTGGCCTCCCTCGAGTTTTTCGACGTGGGCTTCCCGCACCCAGCCGAATTTCTCGTGCCACACCATTCTGTTCTTGAACTGGTTGACTTCAAAAGCCGTGTGCCAGCGCGTGATGCCTGTTTCTTTGTCGTGGTATTTCTGGTGGCCGAACAGCCTCCTAAGCCCCTCGTGGTCGGGATAGGCGTGGATGGCCCGGATGGCGAGCGTGCAGGCAAGCGACGGCCGGTGCGACACTGCCCGCTGCGCGAGCCGATACATTTCCTTGGCGTGCGTCCGCCGGATCTTCCAATATTGGCTGTGCCACTTCTCCACCAAATCCGGCGCATTCTCGGGCAGATCGTCCACTCCGGTTTCGTCCGGCAATATCGGGACGTAGAGCTTGTAAGGATCCTGGGCCTTCAGTGTCGACCGGGTCTGGCGGGCCTGCTCGGCCATTCCCAGTCGCTCGCAGGTCTTGGCCACTTGCTCCAAGTCGGCGGCGTACTTGTCATGGAGCTTTTCGGCGTCGTCCGTAAAGCGGTCTGCCCGGGCGTGGGAAAAGGCGGAAAGGAGCAGCCACCCCCCAATAAGGGTGGCGGCCCAGGTGGATTTGCGTGTGATAAGCATGTTCGCCAGTTTTGGGGATCAACCGCAGCAGGGCCCTTGATTGTATTCTACTTCCTTTTCGGCGACTTTTCCAGTTGCGTTTCGCATGACGATACGATCCACCAACGAGTTTACTTTTCTTGCAATTCGCAGTTTTGTAACACTTCAGCTATCTGAAGCGAGGTGTGAGAGGAGGAAAAATGGGAAGTAGGGGAAAAGGGGAATTGTCGATTCAAGAGTATGAGCTAAGCAGCCGGGCGCCGGCCGGCGAAACCAGGCTTACTGATTGGGCCGCCGAGCACGCCGATCAGCTCGGTCGCCGCTACGCCAGCGAACTGGCCCGGCGACGAAATCGTACGCAGGCGTATGAGAAGCTGTGAAGGGGAGCTATGAGCGACAGGGAACTCCGCGGCTATATTTCCCGGGCCGGACAACGGATCCGCTGCCGCGGACCCCGTTTCCCCTTTCACTTCCAATGGGCAGGGTCACCATGCCCCTCGAAGCGCTCGAAGCCCATCCGACGACTTTTGATATCCCATGAACCGCCACTGCGACCATGGACGTGCCTTGATAGGAGGGATGAATTCGTACTTCCAGGCAATCACACACCCCGGCAGTTGTTGCCTCAGCTCCTGCACCGCTTCGGCTGAAACCGACGTGTTGCGAAGATCAAGACATCGAAGCCCCGAGAGCTTCCGCAGGTGCAGCAAGCCTTTGTCCGCCACGTCTGAGCCGTTAAGTCCAAGGTAGGTCAGAGATCGGAGACTTGCCACGCTTGGCAGGTCTTCGTCTTTCGTTTTCGACGGCAATCGCAGGTCAACGAGATTCCGAAACTTTGCCAGCCGGTCGACGTCTGCCGGCTCGAAATTATCGAGCAATACGCCCACGACGCGCCAGAAGCTCGGGCACCAACGCTCCGCCGAATTTCCAGAGCCAATTGGGGCCTTCCCATCGCGTGGTGACGCGTGCGCCGTCCCCGAGTTCTCGGATAGCTTCCCGTTCCTTTTGGCGTCTCCATTCGGCGGTTGCGAAATACGAGCAGCAGACCGCCACCGCGGTCACGAACAGGAGCAAGTGTTTGATGCCGAACTGAAACCGGGCCCGACGCCGTCGCCAGATCTCGTAACCCCCGACGAGCGGCGCCACCCATCCCAGTGCAATAACAATGTCGCAGGCCAGATAGAACACGTTGAATTCAGTTACCCAAACCGTGATTGACCAGATGGACGCGCAGCCATGCTCGTCATAATCATAATCCCGAACCAGCCAGGTGAATGGCCATCCGTGGTGGGCATAGTAGTGCGTACGAAATACCCACACATACTCTACTCTCTCAGCCGGGAGAACGACTATTGTCGCGAGGGCGATTGCGGCCAACAGCACCAGCCACGTTGTTGCGTGCAAATTGCACCAACGTCTAGTCATGGTCCGGACGCAGAAAGGGAAAAGTTAATCTCCTGTTTTTACTTCAATATGCGGTAACGCCTCTTTCAGTTTATGAAGGTCCTCATCGGCAATGCTTCCCTTGGCTAAGGAAACGGCTTCCAGATGTGACAAATCTCCCAAGCACTCAATAAGACCGTCAACATTGTCGATACTCACGTTGTCTAGCAATACGAGCCTGTGCAGGTAGTGGAAACTCTCAATTGCCTCGACATCCTTCGCCGTGAGTTCGTCGCCGTAAAAGTGTACTCGGTTCACATTCCAGAACATCTCGATTCTATCAGCAAATCTCCACGCCCAATCCGGTGCAGTGAAGTCCCACAGAGTCAGCGCCCTGCCCTGCAAACCTGCTGCTCCCCGCTCCTCCGCGACATGTCTTACGTAGCGCACGCGGAGATATGAGCAGCCCACGGCAGCGAGAGCTATCACGATGAACACACTTCTCAGTGAATACTGTACGGGCTGCCCTCGCTTTCTTCGCCACCATTCCCAAAGCCCTCCGGCTAATGCGATAACCACAAGGGCAAGAGCAATGTCAATAATAAGATAACCTAGGCGAAACTCTCGAAGAGAAGCCGAATCGGTCAATCCCCATGCTGTAGGCAAAGTGTTCTGGGTAACAATGCGGGGGCAAACCGTCCTGTGGAGGTACACCAGGGGAAATCCGTGTTCTGCGTACTGGTTGTTCCACCTCCGGCTTCCGGGTTGTGGTTTGCTGCACGGCACAATGAGCACCACCATGAGAATGGTGGTGAACAACACCATGACCCACGTTGATGGATGCGGACAATAGTTGCGCATCGGATCTACTTCACTATCCTGATAGGCGGTGTCGATCGGTATTGGACGGGAGGCTGGACACTTCCAGGTGGTGGAAGCGGCAATCGGACCCCATATTTTGGCGGAAACAACGCCGTAAAGGGCGCCGGGTTCAATTCCGCTTGGATCACAAAATTACTCGGCCACCAGACCTGCATCATATTGGAAATCGCAGCGAGATGGCTAGCCGAAGGTCTATCTGATACGGACATTGGTAATAGTGTCGCCCCTACTTTTCCCCCTCCAACTGTGACAAACCCCCAGCGTAGCGAGCCGAGCCAGGTTCCCGTCTCTTTGCAGATCGCTGCCGTCTCAAGTTCGTACGTCACTGAGTTCTTTATGTCGATACCCACACCAGGTTCGTCCTGCATGATTGCAGATCGTACTGAACGCGTGCCCCCCGGTCCTATGGAAACGTACCCTGTTTGCCGCCGATACTCTGGGGCAAGCGCCTCCGTAAAGAAAATGGTAGGTTTCCCCGAAGGAAAGTACTTCGGACTCACGTCCAACATCACGCCAGCACTGACGGCCGTCCCTTCCTTTCCCGTCGTGCGTTTCGCCACAATATCTTTGTAAAAAGGGTCTTGTTCCTGGTAGGTCCCCGGGATGCCTAGCATATGCAGATTGTAAAACCCGCCTCCTTTCGTATAATATGGGCGAACGGTTTGCACAAATGTGATTTCCTTACATGAAGAACATTTCTTGTTCAGAACGAACTCAATCGTTATATCTACACCCGACTTCATGTAACCACGTCGTTGGCCTTCTTCACGCAGCACCCTGACATTGACCTTGAACTCGCCGTATTGCGTTTTCCGGGTATTTGCCTTCCAAACCGACAAGTCTCTATTCAAGACATTCGTTGCAAGCCCAAAAGGGTTCGTCTGCAACCCATCCGGATCCGTGGACTGTGTTGGCGAATTCCCCACGTACCGGGTAAGATTTGCGTCATTGCCGGCGTATCCCAGCGGCGCACCACTTCTGAATAGATCCAACTTACCCTGTCGGGCCGCCGATGATGATTTGTTGGAACACGGCATCAATGTACTCGCCATTGGGTTTCTCCTTGGGCTTGTGTGCTTTTTGAGTCTGTTTTCGCGTCCACGGGGCTATCTGGACAAGTTGCCGCAGCAACAAGGCCAGCTCGACAGGATGCCCCTTCTCGTGCGGCTCGAACAGGTCCGTGCTGCAATGAATGCTGACTTCGTTTTGGGCAATGTACAACTGCCGATTCCTGGGAAATAGATAGCGGGCCAGCAAGTAATCCTGCTCCGCCTCGGCCACCCAGTTCGTGTTCTCCAGGTGCCGGGCACGGCAGCCGAGAAACAGTCCCAGCATTTCACGGGGCGTAACGGCTCGCAGGTCCGAGCCGCACTGCTGCGCCTTTACAGACAGCCCGTGCTTATCGAGGATGTATTCATCCGTTTGCGACGAGAAGCCGCCGCGCCCCAAGCGTAGGCCACGATTCTCGATCCTGCACGGGCGCTTCCTTTGTACACCAACTGACTCATACTCGGCGCCGCTACGCGAATTCTGTCTGTGTGGCAAAGCGTTGTCAACCCTCCCTGTCCCCTCTGTTGGGTGATGTTCCGTCAAATCCGCTGCGCCCGAAACACCCCAATCCTTTGGTTCGTCGACAGAATCTCTGTTATATTCCTTCTGGCTTCTCGCCTGGGTAATGGGGTGACGCTTCTTGGATCGTAGTACCAGGGGGTTATGCCGCGTAAAGGCGACCCTGCAAACAAGTCGGCAATACTATACCCCCCTGCGGTGGCAAGCGTGAACGATTCATCCAACTTGACTTCACATTCCCCAAGCGCCGAGACCATGCCGCGTTTGCGTCGCCTGGACATCGCGGCGGTCGTTTTCGCGCTGGTGCTGCCGTCCGTGCTCACCTGGCTCTACTTCATCGTCCTTCAAAACACCCTGTCGAGTGTCCAGCAAGGGGTCTACACCGCGGGCAAGGTGGTCCAGTTCGGCTTTCCGGTTTTTTGGGTCGTGGCGATCCAGCGTGCGCGTCTGCGGTTGAAATTTCCCGGCAGGGCGGGCATTATCGAAGGGGCTCTTTTCGGCGCCGCGGTGTTTGCCTTGATGTTGTTGACGTACTTCGGCTGGCTCAAACCGAGCGGCAGCTTCGGTGCGCCGGGCGAGGCGATCTGCCGGCGCGTGGCGAGCTTCGGCGTCGATCGCCCGTTGCCGTTTCTCACCCTGGCCGTGTTCTATTCGCTGATCCATTCGTTTTTTGAAGAATACTACTACCGGTGGTTCGTGTTCGGGCAGTTGCAGCGGTTCGTGCCGGTCGCGGTGGCGATTCTCATTTCGAGCCTCGGATTCATGGGCCACCATGTGATTATCCTGGGGCACTATTTCGGCTACGACTCGTGGATCACCCCGGTTTTTGCGCTGGCAATTGCCGTCGGCGGGGCCGTTTGGGCGTGGATCTACTACCGCAGCGGATCCCTGCTGGGACCCTGGATCAGCCACTTCTTCGTCGATGCCGCGATATTCGCGATCGGGTACAACGTCGTCAGCGGAACATTCGCCGGGCCGTAGATACGGGGTTGATCGCGCAGTTTACCCGTCTTTTACCAAAACCTGACACAAATCCCACCATTCGGCGGTCCGGGAGGGTATACTAACCTACGTATTGCCACTTCCCCCAACCTTCATTCGGAGAGATCCCATGAGATCGTCTCGATACCCCTTTGCTTTGGCGTTTCTGTTGTTGCTGGGCCTGTCAATTCCCGCACCGGCGGCCGAGGAAGCTGCTGCAAAGGAGGAAGCCGCCGGTGACAAATCGGTGGCCGCTGAGCCGCTGGTCGATGCGAAAATTCGCCGGGCGATGCAGGACCGCGACTACCCGGCCGCGATCAAGGCCATCGATCAAGCCGCCAAGGCCAAGGACGCCCCGAAGGATTACCTCGCGTATCTGAAGGGCCGGGCGCTGTATTTCCAAAAGCAGTACGACGAGGCCGTCAAGCAGTTCGACCGGATGCAGAAGGAATTCCCCGAAAGCCGCTGGGCACGCCGGGCACGCTTTGCCAAGGCGGTCGCTCTGGCACGCAAGGGCGACTTCCGCGCGGCCGAGTTGATCTACCGCGCCGAAGCCGAATACCTCCTCTCGGCCGACCGCAAGCAGGAGCTGGCCGACATCTACCTGGAGTTCGCCGACGCCTACTTCAAGCCGCCAAAAGAAGAACAGAAACCTGATTACGCCAAGGCACGCGAGTTCTACAAGAAGGCCTTGGAGGTCGGCCCGAAACCCGAGAAGCAAGTCGAGATCGAGTTGCTCGTTGCCCAGTGCCACCAGAACCTCAACGACGACGGCGCCGCGGTCAAGCTCTATCAGAAGTTCATCGAGGACCATCCGGACAGCCTGCTGGACATCGAGGCCCGCTACCGGCTTGGCGAGTGCTTCTTGAAGCAGGGCAACCAGGTCGAGGCCCGTCGGGCGTGGGAGGACCTGTTGGCGAAGCACGAAGACTCGCCCTCGGAGCGGATTGCCGAAGCAATGTTCAACCTTTCGCGGACGTGGCGCATCCCCAGCCCGGCAAACGACGAGGAGCTGAACCTCGGCACCGCCGCGCTGGAAAGATTTCTCAAGCGGTTCCCCGGGCACAAGCTGGCCGCCGGGGCCCACCTCGACATCGCCCGGAGCGACATGCACCGCGGGCGTTACGACGACGCGGTCGCCGCACTTAAGCAGTTCCTCGGCGACGAGCGTTATAAGGAGTGCGAGGAGATCGCCGAGGGGCGCAATCTGCTGGGCCACTGCTACCGGTTCCAGAAGAAGTACGCCGAGGCCCTGGCCGCGTGGCAGGAGTTCCTCGCAAAACACCCGGCCGACAAGGCATGGAGCGCCGTGCAGCGCGAGATCATCAACACCGAATTCCTGATGGGCAAAGAGCAGTTCGACGCCGAAAAGTACGACGCCGCCCGCGAACAGTGGTCCACATTTCTCACAAAATACCCGCTCGACGGCCGCAATCCGAGCATCCTATTCCTCTTCGGCGAGATGAACCGCCGGCAGGAGAAATGGGAGGCCGCCATCGCCGATTGGCGCCGGGTGGTCTCGAAGTACCCGAAGACCAACCCCGCCTCCCAGGCCCAGTTCGCCATCGCCGAAGTCCTCGAAACGAAGCTCGACAAGCTGGAAGAGGCCCTGGAAGAGTACAAGAAGGTGACGTGGGGGAACCGCGCCGGCGTCGCGCGGCAGGCCATCGCCCGGCTGACGGCCAAGCAGTTGACCATCGTCACCGAGCGGATCTTCCGCAGCGACGAGGCCCCGAAAATCAAGGCCACCACGCGGAACATCGAGTCGCTCACCTTCCGGGCGTACAAGGTCGACATGGAGACCTACTTCCGCAAGATGCACCTCGCCCGGGGCGTCGAGGGGCTCGACATCGCGCTGATCGACCCCGACCGGACGTTCGAGTTCAAGATTCCCAAGTACGCGAAGTACCAGCAATTCGAGAACGAGATCGAGGTGTCGCTGCCCAAGGACGCCACCGCGGGCGTGATGGCCGTCACGGTAAGCAGCGAGAAGCTCGAAGCCACGACGATGGTGATCCAGAGCGATCTCGACGTGATTGTGAAAAGCTCGCGTGACGAGGTCTTCGTGTTGGCCGAGAACATGCGGACCGGCAAGCCGTGGCCCGGCGTGCGGCTGTTGATCTCCGACGCCAAGAGCGTCTTCGCCGAGGGCACAACCGGCGACGACGGCGTGTTCCAGCACGGATACGAGGAACTCAAGGACGCGGGCGACGTGCGGGTGTTCGCCATCGCCGACGGCAGCATCGCCTCGAACGTCATCCCGCTTCAGGGCGTCGGCGTCGCCCAGGGGCTGACCGACCGCGGCTACATCTACACCGACCGCCCGGCCTACCGCGCCGGGCAGATCGTCCACGTCCGCGGCTGCCTGCGCCACGTGCCCGGCGGCGACATGTCGCCCGTGCCGGCGGCGATGCGCCGGCTCAACCACTCCGAGGACCTTGTGCTGGGCGGCATTCTGCCGAAGAAAGTCGTCGATGCACTGCGTTCGCCCACACAACTGGAATTCATCGAAACACCGCTGAGCGACGTGGCGGCGTACCTCGACGATTTCCACGACATTAGGGTTCGATTGGACGAAAATGCCCTGAAAGAGAAAGAAGGCGGCTCGGACGTGGCGATAACCACAGATCTGAAGGGCCTGTCGCTTCGATCCGCTCTGCGGCTCACGCTGCGCCAGCTCGGCCTGTGCTACGTGATCGACGGCGAGGGGTTACTGATCACGACGCCCGAGGCGGTCGGTAGCCGATACTCCCCGGTCGAGGTGACCATAAGCGACGCCGCAAAGATAAAAATTGCCAAAGCGCTGCGATCTCCCACCCAGTTGGAATTCATCGAAACGCCGCTTTGCGACTTCGTCGATTACCTGAAGGACTACCACGATATCGAGATTCAAATAGACGAGAAGGCCTTGAAGGCCAAGCGGCTCGACCATCACGCTATGATTACGAAGCACCTCAAGGGCATATCGCTCCAGTCGGCATTGGCGTTGGCGCTCCGCGACTTGGGGCTGTGCCACGTGTTTCGGAACGAGGTGCTGCTGATCACCACGCCCGAGGCCGCCGGCGGGCGCTGGGTCCCGGTCCGTTCAACTGCCGGTGAGGGTGCCGCCAAGAAGAATATCGAAGAGGCCCTGAAATCCTCCACCCAGATGGAGTTCATCGAGACGCCGCTTTGCGATGTCCTCTGGTACTTGGAGGACTACCACGATATCGAGATTCAACTCGACCAGGTCGAGTTGAAGCGGATCAAGGCCGACAGCGATGCGTCGATCACCGTCGACATCAAGAAGATCCCCTTGCAGTCCGCTCTGCAGCAGGTCTTGAAGCCGCTGGGATTGTGCGCCGTCGTGAGCAACGAGGTGCTGCTGGTCACCACCCCGGAAGCCAAGCTCTTCGTTCCGGTGGATGATCCGACCGACGATTTCTACGCACCTTCGGGGCGTGGCTCTCGCCCGGCCAATCGACGGCCAGTCCCTGCTGCTGTGGATCCGTTCGCCGAACCTGCGCCGGACGAAGCGGACCCGTTTGGCGATCCCGAAGCCCCTGCGCCGCCGGCGGACGATCCGTTTAGCGATACGCGGATTTCCCGCGGCGACCTGCGCTGTGCTGGGCCCGGTCCCGGCGGCAACGGGCAGCCGGCCTCCGACACCTACACGATCCAAGAGGGCAAGAAGTACACGCTCGAAGTGTTCGACAGCCGCAGCCGTTTGATCCGGCAGGACGAAGTGAAGCTCAACGAGTTCGGCACGTTCCACGCCCATTTCATCCTGCCGCCGACCAGCCCGCAAGGGACGTACCGCGTGGTGGTCCGCGACAACGACAAGCAGACCTACCAGGGTACGTTCCTTGTGCAGGAGTACAAGCTCGAACCGGTGCGGCTAACGGTCGACACGCCGCGGCGGGTCTACTACCGCGGCCAGCAGATCGAGGGCACGATCAAGGCCGCGTTCTACTACGGGGCGCCGCTGGCCGGGCGCGAAATCCGCTACCAGCTCGCAGGCGAGCGCGTCGAAACGGCCAAGACCGACGCGAAGGGAGAGGTCCGGTTCAAACTGCCGACCCGGCGCTTCCGCGAAAGCCAGGTCCTGCGGATGACCGTGACGCTGCCCGAGCGGAACCTGCAGAAAGCGATCAATTTCGTCCTGGCCGTCCAGGGATTCTCGATCCACCTGAAGACGGTTCGGCCGGTCTACGTCGCCGGCGAGACCTTCGAGACGACCCTCACGGCCAACGACGCCGAGGGCAAGCCGGTCGCTCGGGACTTGACGCTGAAAGTCCTCGAAGTGACCGTCACCGACGGCAAGGTCGGCGAGCGGCTCGTCGAGGAACACAAGCTTGCAACCGACGAGAAGGAGGGCACCGCCCGGCAGACGCTCAAGCTCGACAAGGGCGGCCGCTACGTGCTCCGGGCGGAAGGGACCGACCGGTTCGACAACCCCGTCTCTGGGCAGCACTATGTGCAAATCTCCGACGAAGACGACGAAGTGCGGCTTAGGATCCTTGCCGATCGCCACACGTTTAAGGCCGGCGACACGGCCGACGTGACGCTCCACTGGCGCGAGAAGCCTGCGCTGGCGCTGGTCACCTTCCAGGGTGCGCGAATCCTCGACTACAAGCTGGTCGAGCTAAAGAAAGGGGCGAACAAGCTGTCAATCCCGATGACCGCCCGGCTGGCCCCGAATTTCGAGCTGGCCGTGGCCGTAATGATCGATCCCCGCCCCGCGAAGAAAGCGAAGGACGCGAAGGCGAAGGACGAGGAAACGAAACCACCGCGGCGGTTCCATGAGGCTTCCAGCCCATTTATGGTTCAGCGGAAACTGGACGTGAAGATCGCCACCAAGCGAAAGGGCAAAGCGAAGGGCCCAGTGCGCCCCGGCGAGCCACTCGAAGTCACCGTGACGACGACCGATACGCAGGGCAAGCCGGTCGCCGCCGAGTTGAGTCTCGCCATGGTCGAGCAGGCATTGTTGGACCGGTTCCGGTCGCAGTTGCCGACGATCCAGGCGTTCTTCCGCGGCCAGCTTCGCCGGTCGGCAGTTCGAACCACGTCGAGCATCACCTTCGCCTATCGGCCGGCGACCCGGGCGATCGATCCCGAGCTGCTGGCCGAAGAGGATCGGGAGGAGATCGCCCGGGAAGAGCAATCCAGCCGTCGCAGGGTGTTGGCACACCGATTTTCCGTTCGAGGTGGCGGCCAGGCGCTATCCAGTTCGACTCCGGCACCACCCGCCGGAGCCGATCCGTTTGGCGGCGGTGGTGCATTTACCGAGGCCTTTGGCCAGAACGAGAATGTGGTCCGGCAGGTGATCCAGACGCAGGTACACAACTCCGTCAACAAAGCCCGCCAGCAGATGGAAAGCGATCCCGAGGGCGCGAAGCAGAACCTGACACTCACGCTGGAAATGGTCCGCCAGACCCCGGATCTGCCCCCCGAAGTCCGCGGCACATTGGGCAACCTGATCGAAGGTCATTTGCGGGCCGCCTCTCGAAGGCAGGTGGAGGTCGAGCAACGCCGTCACCGGCGGCAAGAGAATCTTGCCATGGCCGGAGAGCGGATGCTCGTCTATGAGAACCCCGAACTAATAGAGTCGACCATTGAACCGACTACTTGGGACAACGTCGGCTACGCGGGCGGCATCGCCGGCTTTAACACCAACCTGAGCCTGGTCGTCAACCAGACCAGAGGCGGTGGCACGATGGCGAACCAGAGCCTTGCCGCGTTGGACAGCAACGGTACGATGCGAGGCATTGTGCTGGCAACCGATGGAGTGGCAAATCAAGAAGAAGCCGTCCGGTTGGCCGCCGAGTTGACGCGAGCCGGGACGGTGCTGATGCCCGGCGTGTTGCTTCGGGAGACCGGCTACTGGAACCCGTCGATTGTCACCGGCAAGGACGGCAAGGCGACTGTTACGATTACCGTGCCCGAGCGGTCGACCGCGTGGAAACTGCTGGCCAAGGGCATCACGACCGAGACGCTCGCCGGCGAGGCCGACGATGAGCTTGTGGTCAAGAAGGACCTGTTCGGCCAGTTGAAGCTGCCGTTGGCGTTGACCGACGGCGATACGGCCCAGGTGGCCGCGTCGGTCCACAACGACGCGATCGCGGCCGGGCAGATCGACGTGACGCTCAAGACGACCATCGGCGGGAAGACCGTCGAGGAGAAGAAAAAGATCGACGTGAAGGAGAAGGGGATTCGCGAGATCGTCTTCCCCGTCGAGTTGAAGCTGCCCGAGCGAAAGAAAGACGACAAGACGTCGGCGGAAGAGCAGAACGTTCTCTTTGAGTTGACGGTTTCCGCAGCGGATAAGAAAGACGTCATCCGGCGGGCGATCCCCTTGAAGCCGTATGGTATGCCCGTCTTCGCCACCGCCAGCGGCACGGCCGACGCCGACACGACCGCCTGGGTCGAGCCGCCCAAGGAGATGGCTATCGAGCGGCCGAGCCTCGAAATCCTGGTCGGCCCGACGGTCGAGCGGAGCCTGCTGGACATCGTGCTAGGGGCGGCACCGCTTTGCCAGATCGAATGTTGCCGGATCAGCTCCGGCCTGGAAACGGCCACGAGCGACCTGATGGCCGCGTTGGCGTTGCAGAAGCTCATCGGCGGTACCAGGGCGGCCGGTGGACCGGAGACCCAGGCGCTCGATGGGCGAATCCGCTCGTCGATCGGGCTTCTCGTCTCGTCGCAGAACGACGACGGCGGGTGGAGCTGGAGCGGATACGGCGGCGGCAGCCGGCGGTTCTCCTCCGCCAGGGCCGTCTGGGCGCTCGCCTTGGCAAAGAACGCCGGATACGACGTCCCGCAGCAGACCCACGACAAGGCACTCGCCTTTGTGCAAAAGCAGCTTACCGCCACGGCCAACAACGACCACGAGGCGGTCGCGATCCTGTTGCACGCCCTGTCGGTCGCCGGCCGCGGCGATTTCGCGGTGGCCAATCGGCTGTATCGCAACCGGCCCTCGCTGTCGGCCGGGGCATTGGCCCATCTGGCGCTGGCGTTTGCGGCGATGGACCGCGATGCCACGGCCGCCGAACTGCTCAAAGTGCTTGCCCAGCGTGACCTCGACAGCCCGGCCTCGGCGAGACACACGCCGCAGGCATCGCTACCGTGGAGCCATTCGCCGGTCGAGTTGCGGGCACTCTACGCGCTGGCCTTGCAGGAGGCCGTACCGGAGTCGCCAAAGACGAAGCCCCTGGTCGATTGGCTCATGGCCCACCGCACGGGCAATCGGTTCTCGCCCGACAAGGCGACCGGCCCGGCCGCGATGGCGTTGTGCCGTTGGTTTGCCAAGAGCCGCTTCGAGGGCGAAAAGTACAAGCTGGCCGTCTTCGTCAACAACGTCCGGGCGAAGGTTCTCGACGTGGACCCGGCCGCCGGAACGCAGACGATCGAGGTGCCGGCAAAGCTGCTGGCCAAGGGTAAGCAGCGGATCAACTTCCAGATCACCGGCCGGGGGCGCTACGCGTTTCAGTGCCTTTTGGGCGGGTTCGTGCCGGCCGAGAAGCTCAAGAGCACGGTAAACGACTGGACGTTGCGGCGGACTTACGAGCCGGCCCCGTTGGAGGTCGACGGCCGCGAGATCCCGCGCGGGTTCGGTATCCTGCGGGGGAGCTACTCGACGTTCCGCAATCCGCTGACGCAACTGCCGGTCGGGCGGCGCGGGCTGGTCGAGCTGTACGGCCATCGCCAGAACGTCTCGTCGAACACGCCCGAGTCGCAGTTGGAGTACCTCGTGGTGACCGAGCCGATCCCCAGCGGTGCGACGGTGATCGAGCAGTCGGTCAAGGGGCCGTTCGAGCGGTTCGAGATTTCGCCCGGCGCGATCACGTTCTACATCGGCCCGCGGCGCTCGATCGGGACGATCCGCTACGAGTTGTTCGGGTACCTTCCGGGCAAGTACCGCGCCGGCCCGACGGTGGTGCGCAACGCCCATCGCCCGGAGCAACTGGTTGTGGCCACGGCGAAGACGCTCGACGTGCTGCCGCAGGGAGAGAAGAGCGCGGACAAGTACCGGCTCACGCCGCAGGAGCTTTTCGAGTTGGGCAAGCACTACTTCAAGAAGAAGGACTGGAAGCAGGCCGAGCGTCACCTGGCCGAACTGCTGGTCAAATGGAACCTCGACCCGGGGCCGTACAAGGAGACGGTCCGGATATTGTTGGACGCCCATCTCGAGACCGGCCCGGCGGCGAAGATCGTCCACTACTTCGAGATTATCAAGGAGAAGTGGCCCGCCGAGAGCATCCCGTTCGACAAGATCGTCAAAGTGGCCGCCGCCTACCACGAGATGGGCGAGTATGAGCGGAGCTACCTGGTCTTCCGGGCGACGGTCGAGGGGAGCTTCATGCGGGAAAGCGGCGTGGCCGGGTTCCTCGAATCGCAGGGCGAGTTTACCCGGAGCGTCGACGTGATGGGCCGGCTGCTGCGGGAGTATCCGCCCGAAGGGTACGTGGCCGCGGCCGCGTATGCCTTGGCCCAGCGAGTCTATGCGAAGGCACCTGAAGCCGCTGACGATGAAAAGCTCCGCGAGCAGAAGATCAATCGGATCGACCTGATTCGCCGGGCGTGGTGCATGCTCGAGGATTTCCTGACGGCCTATCCCGACGACCCGGCCGCCGACCAGGGGGCCTTCGCCGCGGCCAACGCCCTGTTGGACATGGAGGCGTACAAGGACGCCATTGCCGCATGCACCGCGTACGCGAAGCGGTATCCGAAAAGCGATCTGGTAACCGGCTACTGGTACATCGTCGGCTATTGCCACTTCGCCCTGAAGCAGCACAAGGCGGCGCTGGCCATGTGCCGCAAGGTAGCCGATGCGAAGCGGATCGACCCGAAAACCGGCCGCGAGACCGAAAGCCCGAACAAGTGGCGGGCGATCTACATCCTCGGTCAGATCTACCACAGCCTGGGCGACGCGGTGGATGCAATCCGCGAGTATCAGCTCGTCGAGGACCGCTTCCCCGACGCGAAGCAGTCGATCGCCTATTTCGAGCGCAAGGCCATCTCGCTGCCGGAGGTAACCACCGTGAAGCCGGGCGAGAAGGTCGAGGCCGAGCTGAAATTCCGCAACGTCGCCGCCTGCGACACGAAGGTCTATCGCATCGACCTGATGAAGTTCAGCCTGATGAAGCGGAACCTCGGCGGGATCACGAAGATCAACCTTGCGGGGATCCGGCCGTTTCACGAGACAACGGTCAAGCTGGGCGACGGCCGTGATTACCGCGACCGGACGCACAAGCTTGCCCTGCCGATCGAGAAGGAAGGGGCCTACCTGGTCGTCTGCCGCGGCGACGAGCTGCACGCCAGCGGGCTGGTGCTGCTGACGCCGCTGGGGGTCGAGGTCCAGGAGAACGTCACTTCCGGCCGCGTGCGAACGACCGTCAAGGACGTCACCAAGGACCGTTATCTCGACGGAGTCGACGTGAAGGTGATCGGCAGCCGCAACCGAAAGTTCACCTCCGGCGAGAGCGATCTGCGAGGCGTGTTCGTGGCCGACGCAATCGAGGGCACGGCAACGGTGATTGCCCGGGCGGACGACGCGCGATACGCGTTTTTCCGGGGTAAGAAGGATCTGTTGCCGCAGAAGGCCCGACCCCGCGCAAAACCGGCAGCGACGAAACCGGCGGCACCGGCGGCACCGGCGGCACCGGCGGCGGCCGACGACCCGTTTGCGGCCCCCGCGGGTGCAGATCCGTTTGGCGGCGGCGCACCCGCAGCCGAGGGCAGGAACGATCTCTTGGAAGGAGTCAAAGGTTACATCAAGCAGCAGCAGGCCGAGCAGGCCGAGCAGCTCGACATGATGTACGAGAGCGACCAGCAGGGTGTCGAGGCGCAGAAGGCGTTTTGAGTGAGTACTGAGTACCGAGTACCGAGTACTGAGTGTTGAGTGCTGAGTAAATGAATAGAAAAGCTCCAGCACTGCGTGCCGGGGTTCTGTCTCGACAATACCAGCGAGATTACATGTATGAGACCAACACTTGTCGCCTTCGCCATCTTGTCGTATGTCAGCCCGCTCTTCGGCGCAGAAGCCAACGACCGGCCGAAGACGGTCCGCGTTGCCGCCGTGCAGTTCATCTCCCGCTGGGGCAAGCCCGAAGAGAATCGCAAGGGGCTGGAACCGCTGATCCGCGAGGCGGCCGCCGCGGGGGCCAAAATCGTCGTGCTGCCCGAGACCGCCATCACCGGCTACATGAGCCAGGACCTCCGCCACACGTGGCAGGTCGGCGACCGGAAACTCTCGAAGGGGCTTGAGGGCGCCTCGCCCAAAGACGTTGCCGAGACGGTACCCGGCGCCTCGACCCGCGCGTTCGGCGCCCTGGCCAAGGAACTTGGCATCTACCTGACCGTGCCGATTCTGGAAATCGACTCGAAACAGGGCAAGTACTACAACACGGTCGTGCTCGTCGGACCGGACGGCAAGATGGCCCTGCACTACCGCAAATTGCACCCGTGGCCCTGGGCGGAGCGGGGTTGGGCCACGCCGGGAGATTGCGGTTTGCAGTTTCTCGACACGCAGTACGGCTGCCTCGGTTTGCTGATCTGCTTCGACATCAATTTCGAGCCCCCCAACCTGAAGAAGAACAAGATCGACCACCTGCTCTACTCGATCGCCTGGGTCGATTATCCCGGCAGCCGGTGGTTTCAGGAGGAGCTACCCCGGATCGCCAAGGAAGCGGACGTCAACATCATCGGGGCAAACTGGTCGGTGCCGGAGAAACCCAAGTGGACCGGGTACGGGCACAGCCTGATCATCCGCCGCACCGGCAAGACAGCCGCCCGGGTGAAGAAAGACCTCGGCAACGAGATCATCTACGCGGAGTTGCCGGTTCCGTAGTCTAGGAGGTGGGCTGGCCGGCATCGAGGATCTCGATCCGCGTGATGTGGAGCGGGTCGCAGTAGACCATTCGTTCGGGCAAGGGGGATTTATCCGAAGGGACGGCGACAGCTATCTCCCTGCGCGTAATCAATGCCATTTCCGGGTGTCGCACTTCGTACGAGGAGCCGTCGGAGAGGCAGATACGCAACGGCTCAAACGGCTCACGTCGGAAGTGTTCGAGAATTTGATTGGGGCTCATGACAGACCCCTCCTTGGAAGGTTTCAAGACCACAGTTAATTATAGCGGGTTGTGCTGGCCCGGTCAAAGGGATGTGCAGACCGCCCGAAGAGCCCAAAGAGATGCCCTCGGGCAGTGAAAACGGTGGTGTTTGAGGGCTCCTTGACGGCCTTTTCCCCGATTGGTACACTGCGCGATTCCACTTTTCGAGATCCCCGTTCAGATAGGCGAGAACGCAATAACGACCACTTTTTTTGTGACAGACCACCGAGGAAACCAATCATGGCAAAGTACGTTTATTCCTTTGGCTCCGAAGGCACCGACGGCGACGCGACAATGAAAAACCTGCTCGGCGGCAAAGGCGCCAATCTGGCCGAGATGGCCAAGCTCGGCCTGCCGGTCCCCGCCGGTTTCACCATAACCACCGAATTGTGTACGACCTACTTCGACGAGGGCGGAAAGTTTCCCGACTCGCTGAAGAAGGAAGTGGCCGAAGCAATGGCCCAAACCGAAAAGTGCATGGGCATGAAGTTCGGCGACGCGGACAACCCGCTCCTCCTTTCCGCCCGAAGCGGCGCCCGGCAGTCCATGCCCGGAATGATGGAAACCGTGCTCAACGTCGGACTGTGCAACAAAACGATCCCGGGGCTGATCAAAAAGTCGGGCAGCGAACGGTTCGTCTACGACGCCTATCGCCGGTTGATCACCATGTATTCCGACGTCGTGATGGAGAAGGCCGAAGACATCGAGCCCGAGGAGGGACGGGGCGTCCGCAATCAACTCGAAAAAATCATGCACGAAATGAAGGAGGCCAAGGGCTACAAATCGGACACCGACCTGACGGCTGACGACCTGAAGCAGCTCTGCGAGAAGTACAAGGCCAAGGTCAAGGAAGTCCTCGGCGCGGAATTCCCCGACGACGCCGAGGCCCAGCTTTGGGGTGCGGTCGGGGCCGTCTTCAAAAGCTGGAACGGGAAGCGGGCCGTCTCGTATCGCAACATCGAAGGCATCCCCGGCGAGTGGGGAACCGCCTGCAACGTGCAGAGCATGGTCTTCGGCAACCTGGGCGACACCTCGGCCACCGGCGTGGCCTTCAGCCGCAATCCCGCCACCGGCGAGAACAAATTCTACGGCGAGTGGCTCGTCAACGCCCAGGGCGAAGACGTGGTGGCCGGAATCCGGACCCCCAACCCGCTCAACGAAGAAACCAAAAACGAACAAAACGAGCACCTCGACTCGCTCGAAAAGGAATGGCCCGGGCTCTATGCAGAATTGGCCGCGATCCGGGAAAACCTCGAAAAACACTACACCGACATGCAGGACATCGAGTTCACAATCCAAGACGGGAAGCTCTATATGCTGCAATGCCGCAACGGCAAACGGACCGGCACGGCGGCGGTCAACATGGCCATGGATATGCTCGAGGAGGGCCTGATCGACGAGCAAACCGTCGTCATGCGCGTCGGGGCCGACCAACTCGACGAGTTGCTCCACCCGATCGTCGACCCGGAGGCCGAAAAGGGCGTCGAGGCGGTGGCCAAAGGGTTGCCTGCGGGACCCGGCGGGGCCTGCGGCCGGATCGTCTTCACCTCGGCCGAGGCGGTGGCCGCCGCCGAAGCCAAACGTAAGTGCATTCTCGTCCGCGAGGAGACGAATCCCGAAGACGTCGAGGGCATGCGCGCGGCAATCGGTATTCTCACTGCCCGCGGCGGCATGACCAGCCATGCCGCGCTGGTTGCCCGCGGATGGGGCAAATGCTGCATCGTCGGCGCCGGTGAGCTGAAAATCGATGCGGTGGCCAAGACGATGAGCGTGGGCGGAAAAACCTTCACGGAAGGCGATTTCATTACGCTCAACGGCACCAAGGGCCTCATCTACGAGGGCCAGCTCGCCATGATGGACGCCACCGAGAACCCCCGGTTCCAGGAGTTCATGAAGCTGGTCGACAAGGAGCGGACGTTGGGAGTTCGGACCAACGCCGACACGCCGGGCGACGCCAAAGTGGCACGCGACTTCGGCGCCGAGGGCATCGGGCTCTTCCGTACCGAGCACATGTTCTACGGCAAGGGCTCCGACGAGGCCCTGTTCGCCCTGCGGAAGGTGATCCTCAGCGAGACCGATGAGGAACGGCTGGCTGCGGTCAAGGAGTTGGGCGTGTTCGTCAAGCATGACATCAAGGCCACGCTCGAAGCAATGGACGGCCTGCCGGTCACCGTCCGCCTGCTCGATCCGCCGCTGCACGAATTCGTGCCGCACAGCCCCGGGCCGCAGAAAGAACTGGCCGACGCCCTGGGCATCGACGTCGAAACGGTCAAGCGGCGAGGTGAATTGCTCAGCGAAACGAACCCGATGATGGGCCACCGCGGCGTCCGGCTGGGAATCACCTATCCCGAGATTACCGAGATGCAGGCCCGCGCAATCTTCGAGTCCGCCGCCGAACTCAAGAAGGAAGGCAAGGACCCGCAACCGGAAATCATGGTGCCGGTGACCTGCGCGGTCAGCGAGCTGGACGTGACCAAGGAGATCGTCGATCGTGTCCATGCCGAGGTGAAGGCGTCGACCGGCGTCGACGTCGAGTACCTGTACGGCACGATGATCGAGATCCCGCGTGCGTGCCTGCTGGCCAACGAGATGGCCGAGACGGCCGAGTTCTTCTCGTTCGGAACCAACGACCTGACGCAGATGGGTTTCGGTTTCAGCCGCGACGACATCGGTGGTTTTCTGCCCGACTATCTCAAGCAGAAAATCCTCGACGCCGATCCGTTCCAGACCATCGATCAGGCCGGCATCGGCCAGTTGGTCGAGATGGCCGTTACGAAGGGCCGCGCCACGCGAGCCGACCTGAAGATCGGCATCTGCGGCGAGCAGGGAGGCGACCCGGCAAGCGTCGATTTCTGCTTTAAGGCCGGGTTGAACTACGTAAGCTGCAGCCCCTACCGGGTCCCGATTGCCCGGCTCGCCGCCGCCCAATCGGCCATCAAGGCGAAGAAGTGATCGGATCACGGGCGCCGTGATCCACGCTTGCGCGGGCACGGCACGCCGGCATTTTACTTCCCCACCCGAATCAGGGCTGCCTTGCGGTGTTTCGACTTGTTGTACGCCTTCATGGCGTCCGTGGTCGGCAACTCTTCGTACGCGATGGTGCGCCTGTCGAGATACTCGCGGGCGTCGTCGCTGAGCTTCCATTCGTCCGATTTTCCGGTACCGACGAACAGCACCGCCGGCCCCCCTTCGCAGACCTTTGCCAGCTCCCTGGCGGCGATCATCGGCTCGTCGTTTTGCACGGACGACTTCTTCCGTTTGCGGGCCTTTCCGTTGACGGTGATATAGAAATCGCGATTAAAGGTCTTTCCCCCCACGGCGATCTCACCCGGACCCTCGCGCGACATCTCCGCATACGTCGGCTTGACGGCGTACTGCTGCTCGAAGGGGCTCCGGCCGGCTTGCGTGCGGGCCATCGCGACGGCGCCCAGCACCACCGCATCGTCGCCCAGGGCCGAGAGCACCACCCGACCGCCTTCGCGGGCACCGGGCAGCTTGTCGTCGCCGACGATGTCCTCGATAATCGGCATCATAAACGCGCCGCACGCCTCGATAACCCCCCCGCCGAGCACGATGACCTCCGGGTCGATCAGGTGGCGGACGGTAAGACACGCGTAGCCGATGATTTCCGACGCGCGGCGCATGACCTCGACGACCAGCTCGTCCCCGGCTTCCAATGCGCGGCGGATCATGCCGCTGCGGATAACGCTCAAGTCGCCTTCGGCCAATTCGCTCAGGATGCTCGTGCGCCCCTTTTCGATGGCGTCGCGCAGGTCGCGCTCGACGGCGGTGCGGCCGGCCAGCGCTTCGAAGCAACCGTGATTGCCGCAACCGCACCGCGGCCCGCCGATCTCCATGACGATATGGCCGATCTCGCCGGCGGCTTCCCGCGCACCGCGCCAGAGTTCGCCGCCGTGGACGATCCCGCAGCCGATCCCGGTTCCCACGCAAATGCTCAACACGCTTTTTGCGCCGCGCCCGGAGCCGAGCCATTGTTCGCCCAGCGCTCCGAAGTTGCCGTCGTTGCCTACCGCAATCGGCGCGTCATAGCGTTTGCTCAAGTGCGGGCCGATCGCCACACCCGTCAGGCCCATGTTCGGTGTGACGACCACGCGGCCTTCGTCGGGGTCGACCACGCCGGGAATGGCAATGCCGATGGCGGTCAAATCTGCGACGTCGGTTCCGGTGCCGGTGAGGACGTCGTCGATGGCGGTTTCGATGGCGGCGATGATGGGATCGGGCCCGCCGTCGCGAGGGGTCCGGCATCGCTCCCCCGCCACAATCATCCCGGACTCGCCGACCAGCGCCGCCAGAACCTTCGTTCCGCCGACGTCGATGCCCAGGTATCGCCGCTCCCCTTTCGCCCTTCCGTGCGTCTTCGACACGGTGATCTCCTTGTCCATGTCATCTGCGTCTATTTTCCCTGAGCAATTACCGGCATTTAATCCGAATCGGGCGAGGCTGTAAAGGCAGGCCGAAGAAAAACCCACCCTTTGGGGGCACCGATGGGGAACTTTTAGTCACGAGGTGCCGGAATACGGAAGCAACACTATACGTTTTCCATTGCCGTTGTGCCGTTGCCGTCGCCGTTCGGATTGAGCGCTACCAGCGGTAGCGGGATACGGCGTTCGATGAAGTTTAACAGCTTCTTCGCCCGGACGGGGTGCTGCAGGGCACGGACGGCCTTCGTCTCGATCTGCCGGACGCGTTCCCGTGTGACCGAGAAGATTTTGCCCACCTCTTCCAGCGTATAAGCATAACCGTCGGCCAGACCGTACCGCAGGCGGAGAATCTCCCGCTCGCGATAGTCCAGGGCCTCGAGCACCTCGGCAATCCGCACTTTCAACATATCCTGGTTCATCTCGTAAAGCGGGTTTTCCTCGCGATAGTCTTCGAGAAACTCGCCGAAGTAGGTGTCGTCGTGGTCGCCCACCGGTTGATCGAGTGAGAGGGGCTGATGGGCCATCCGCATCACGCAAGCGGTTTCGTCGACCGACAACCCGGCAGCCTTCGCCGTCTCTTCGACCGAAGGCTCTATCCCGTTCTGCTGGACCAGCTCCCGACGGATCGTCCGTACCTTGCTCATCGTCTCGATCATGTGGACGGGTACGCGAATGGTGCGGCTTTGGTCGGCAATCGCCCGCGTAATCGCCTGCCGGATCCACCAGGTGGCGTAGGTCGAGAACTTGTAGCCGCGAGCGTGCTCGAACTTGTCGACTGCCCGCATCAGTCCCGTGTTGCCCTCCTGGATCAGGTCGAGAAAACTCATTCCTCGGTTGCGGTAGCGCTTGGCGATGGAAACCACCAGCCGGAGGTTTCCTGCCGAGAGAGCACGTTTCGCGGCCTCATATTCCTTGAGCAAGGCGTTCGTGGTCTCGATTCGGCGCTCGAGCGTGGAAGGACTCTCCAGCGTCACCCGCATCAGATAACAAAGCTCCTTGCGGAGTTCGGCCTTCTCCTCAGCGGCGTCGCGCCGATACCGCAGTTCGGCCAGTTGCCCCAGAAGTTGGGTTGTCCGCCGTCCGATTTCCTTCAGCTTCTCATAGATCGGCTGCAATCGCTGCGTCCGCAATCCCATTTCCTCGATCAACCGCACCGCCTTGTTGCGGCGCACGACCAGCCGGCGCCACGCCTGCCGCCGCTGCCTCAGCCGCAACCGCCGGTCGATGGCGAGCGCGAAGTCGCGGCGATTCTGCCGCATCAAGTGCTTCAGCGTGCGGACATTCGGAACCAGCACCCGCAGCAGTCGCCGCTTCTCGCGGACGTTGATCACCGAAACCTCGATGGTGCGATCCAGACGCAACTTGCCGTCGCGAATGTTCTCCAACAGGCCGATCGCCGCCTGCAACACGTAATCGGTCGCCAACATGCTGTGCCGGAATCGGCGCCGCGCCCGTTCAATTCGCCGGGCAGCCGCCAACTCTTCCTGACGAGTCAACAGCGGAATCTTGCCCATCTGCATCAGGTAAATTCGTACCGGGTCTTCGATCTGATCGTCGTTCCCGGTCTGCTCCATGTCGTACAACTCATGGAACTCGTCCGCGAGGTGGTCATCGGGTTCGTCATGGAGACCTGGAACACGCTCGCCGGACAGGTTCGGGCTGTGCTCGTCAAACGGTTCCTTGACGACTGGCGTCTTCCTTTTTCTCGTCCCGTTGGACTTGGGTTGCACGCATCGGGAATTGGTGCTGCGATGGGAACTCTTGCGGGGAGGTCTGCTCATGGTTTTTGGCGAAGTTTTTGGCGAAATGCTGGACGGTTGTGTTGGAAGAACACAAGTAGCCGAACGGCGGACTGAAGTGTCACGTGTCATGAAAGCATTTCCGGTGCCAATACCCGCAAATGGGATCGTGTTTGCAACGCAAGCTATTTGCTGGAAAAGACTTGCGCCCCGTCAAGCGGTTCCCTCCGAGGTCCAGCCGGAGGGAGCACGTTGGTTTTGATCATCAAAACGTTTCCGAATGTCGCGTTCCTGAATCACTCCCCCAAAAGGATATACTCCCTAAACCCCATTCCGGTTCAGTGGGTTGAATTATTCCAAATGTGCTTGGAATCGACAATCTGCGCGCTATGACTAACTATAGCGATCTGCTAAAGACAGTCAATAGGGGCAATTGGGATAAACACGGGAAAATAGGATGGATTCGTCCGATCGCGTACCCCTCAAGCGGGTGGTTTCCGGCCCGTAAATCCTTGTTCCGACCCACGCATACAATTCTCGAGCGCGAGCGAATGACGCTCAAAACCGCCTCGACGAAGCATTCATCCATGGCGGCGGCGGGATCAGGCAAGCATATCCGGGAAGCTGCACCCAACAACAGGTATTTCGATCCGGCGATCCGCCATAACAAGACATTTGTCATACTGATGTCATACTGGTGCAAAAGCTTGATGATCGCAGAATAGTATACTCAAAGCTGCTTGGCGCCCGCCGGCTGAACATCTTGAACGGGGATGTGAGGTGGGATAAAACGTTATCTGGCGATGACGTGGGGGCCCGTAGCTCAGTGGTTAGAGCAGGGGACTCATAATCCCTTGGTCGGAGGTTCGAATCCTTCCGGGCCTATTTCGTAACCCCTTTTCCTGCAAGATGTTATGCGTGCTTCCTTCGGAAATCCGTGTCCAATTCGCCCTGGTAGTGGTAATACCTATAAGAGGCGCATTCCATAGCAGCTTGGCGCCTGAGCGACGGAAACCGGGAATTACCCCCCTTCTGAGCCAGAACAGGAGAAAGCCATGCCGGAAGACTTCGATCCCTATCGAAAGTGGCTTGGAATTCCCGCCAAGGATCAGCCGCCCCATCATTATCGGCTGCTGAATATCGAACCGTTTGAAAAAGACGCGGATGTCATCTCGAACGCGGCCGACGCGCGGACCGCCCAACTGAAACAGTACCAGTCGGGCGAGCACGCGGAAGCGGCGAAGAAAATCGGCAAGGAAATTGTCGAGGCGAGAGTGTGCCTGCTCAACGGGAAGAAGAGGGCGGCATACGACAAACAGTTGCGCTCGCAATTGAAGTCGGACAGGCGGAAGTCGCTTCCGATGGCTGCCCCGCTGTCGGCCGGGACCGATTCGGCGGGAGCGGGAATACCCTCCTTCGGATCGCCATCGGTCGCTGCGCATGTCTCGGACCGATCGGGGCGAAAGAAGAAGCAGCCGGTCGCGGTTATCGTGGTTGGGGCGGCCACAGCAGTGGCGATTCTGGTGGCCTTGGGTATGTTCCTCACGCAGAACAAGGACAAGGACGTGGCCAAGCAGCCCGGTACGGCCCGACCGGCAGATGCCCCCGGCGCCCAACCGGCGGACCCGGCCGGCATCAGCGACCCGGGCGCCGTGTCGGACCCAACGGACCCGGCGCCCCCGACACCTTCGGAACCGAGCGGAATACCTTCCCAACCGAATCCGGGCGCTTCCGTGGCGGAGATCTTCGGCCTCGACAAACCGGAACCCTCTTTGGGGGAACTGATTCATACCGATCCCGACGAGCCGGGGGAGTTGACCGCGACGCCCGAACCGGGCAAGGTGGTGCCGCCCGCCACGGCCCAACACGGGCTGCTCGGTGAGTATTTCGCGGACAAGGATCTGACACGGAAGGTCCTCACGCGGGTCGATCCGCAGATCCAGTTCAAATTTGATTATGGCTCTCCCGATCCGCAGGTGCCCAAAGACTTTGCGGCTCGTTGGACCGGCTGGCTGGTTGCCCCGGAGGCGGGCAACTACAAGCTGAGCACGGTCGCCGACGACGGGGTCCGCTTGTGGCTGGACGGCGAGCTGCTGATTGACCGGTGGACAACTTCGTCGGGCACCCGCGATGAGGTCGACGTTGTGCTGACCGACCGGCCCCACGCGATCAAGATCGAGTACTTCGACTATACGGCCAACGCGATCATGCAACTGAGTTGGTCGCGGCCGGGTGTGTTTGAAGAGCAGCCGGTTCCGACCGAGGCGTTGCTGGTCGACGCCGGATCGACCGCGACGGCGGCGCTGCCGGAACCGGGCGAGCCGTCCGCTTCCTCCGAGCCGCCCGATCCCTCCGGGCCGCCCGCGGCGGTTCAGCCGCCGGCCGAGCAGCTCGCGGTTCCCGATAGTGCGACGCGACAGAAGATCCAGGCCGACGTGAAGGAAATTTTCCAGGAAGAACTTGCCAAGGCCACGACCGCCGAGGCGAAAGCGGCGATGGCCACGGCGCTGTTCGAACAGGCAAAGGCCAACAACGACGATCCCAACGCCCGATTCGTCCTGCTGCAGATGGCGTGCAACATGGCTGCCGAAGCGGGAAACGTTGCCCAAGCCATAGAGATTGTTGACCAGATGGAACGGCAATACACGATCAACCCGCTAAGCGTGCGGGCCCACGTCCTCAAACAGGCAACCGAGTCGATGCCGTCCGGCTCGACCGGGCTGACTGCCGGCGAGCAGATCGTGGACGCCGCGACCGCGCTGGCCGATCAGTGTGGAGCCGCGGGCAATTATGACGCGGCGGCCGGTTTCAGCGACCTGGCGATAACAGCCGCCCGCAAGACCAAGGATTCGTCGCTGATGCAGCTCGTTATGGTGCAGGATCGCGAGATCAAACGGAAGAAGGCTAGGTTCGCCTCGATCAAGAAAGCCCTGGATACGCTCTCGACCAGGCCGGACGACCCCGGAGCGAACCTGACGGCCGGCCGGTGGTACTGTTTCAACCGGGACGACTGGGCCAAGGGGCTTCCGCTTCTGGCCAAGGGGAGCGATGAGAATCTGGCCGCGGTGGCACGGCAGGAGATGAAGGCGCCCACCGATTCGGCCTCCCTGGTAACTCTGGCCGATGGCTGGTATGACCAGGCGGAAAAGGAGAAGAACGAAAGCGCTTCCGCCGTCCGATCACATGCCAAGTTCTACTACGAGCAGGCCCTGCCGTCGCTCGACGGTCTGACGAGGGTCAAGGTCAAGAAACGGCTCGAATCGATTGCCGAAGCTGACAAAGCCGCCGCAGAAGCCGCGGTTGCCGCAAAACCGAAGGAGATCAAGAGGCCGGAACGCGGCGTGGTCCAGCCGGGCAACGTGGCCCTGACGAGCAACGGAACCACCATAACCGGCGGCGGCGACTACTCGTCCTATGCTCCCCGTATGATTGACGGCAGCCTGTCGACCTATGGCTACGCTCGCCACCCGTGCGAATGGACAATCACCTTCGACAAGGTCTACCGGTTGAAGGCAATCGCGTTCAGGATCCACAGTTATAGTTCCAGTTCCAGCTCCTCGCGGTATAAGCCGTACGCTCGCTACGCGGTGGCCATTTCGGCCGACGGCACGAAGTACTTCCCCTTGTTCAATGCCAGCCAGGGGCAGTGGCGAGGTTGGCAGCGGATTCCGGTTCCCAACCGTCCGGTGAAGGCGGTCAAGCTCTACGGGCTGTACAACAGCTACAGTTCGCGGTTCTACGTCGACGAGTTTGAGGCGTATTGCGTGATTCCCGGCGCCGGCGGCAAATGAGAAAAGCTGCCATGTGGGAATAGGCGAATTACGAATTATAGCTCGTCGCGCACCTTCATCCCCCCGACAGAGCGGAAATTCCGGGTCGATTTTCCGATGCGAAACCATCGCAAGTGGTTTTTCATGGTTTCACCCCGGACGCTCGTTGCGCCCGCAGCAACACTTCGGCCGCTTTCCTGCGTGCTTTCGCAGCGCCGTCGCCCAGGATCTCGCGGATGCGCTCGGGTTTGGTTTCCAGTTCCTCGCGGCATTGGCGGGGTCCGGCGAAGAAATTCTCGGCCGCGTCGGCCAGGGCCTTCTTCACCTCGCCGTACCCGAAGCCGCCGGCCCGGTAGGTGGCCGCCATCTCCTCGCGCTGCGCGTCGTCGGCAAAGAGCGAATAGAGTGCAAAAAGATGATCCGTCTCCGGGTCCTTCGGCTCCTCCATCGACCGCGAGTCGGTCACCATCCGCATGACCTGCTTCCGGAGCGACTTCGGCTCCTCGAACACTTCGAGTGTATTTCCGTAGCTTTTCGACATCTTCTCGCCGTCGGTGCCGGGGACCCGGGCGGAACTGTCGATTACGTACGCCTTGGGCATCACGAACGTCTCGCCGAAATGGTGATTGAAACCGCCGGCAAGGTCGCGGCAGACTTCGATGTGCTGCACCTGATCCTCGCCGACCGGCACAATGTCGCTGTCGTAGGCCAGGATGTCGGCCGCCATCAAGACCGGGTAGGCAAACAACCCCGTGTCGGCCGCGATCCCCTTCGCCTTCTTGTCCTTGTATGCGTGGCACCGCTCCAAGAGCCCCATCGGCGCGCCGGTCATCAGTAGCCAGCACAATTCGCTCACCTCCGGCACGTCGGACTGCACGAAGAGCGTCGCCTTGTCGGGATCGAGCCCCAGCGCCACCAGGTCGATCGCTGCGTCGAGCGTAAGCTGCCGCAACTCTTCCGGATCACGTACCGTGGTCAAAGCGTGCAGATTGGCGATGAAGTAGAACGCGTCGTCCGCCTTTTCCTGGAGTTCGATATACTGCCGGATTGCGCCGAAGTAGTTTCCCCAATGAAAACGTCCCGTCGGTTGAATGCCGGATAGTGCTCGCATGGCAGTGGTAGGGGTTAGGGGCTGGGGGTTAGGGGCTGGGGGTTCAACCTCGTTCCCATGCTCTGCATGGGTCTGCATGGGAACGTGAGGCGTGTTTCTGTTGTCTATCTGCAATCTACATTCTACAGTTTCTTCACTAACGTTCAATCGTTCCCACCACGTCGGCAACGCAAGTAGCCCCGAGTTCTGCCAGTGCATCGGGCAAGGCGTCGAGTATTTGTATCGACACGGTGGGATTGTAGAAGTTCGCGGTACCGATCTGGACGGCCGACGCCCCGGCAACGAGGAACTCCATGACGTCGTCGATCGTGGCGATGCCGCCGATTCCGACCAGCGGGATGCCAACCGCGGCGGCCACCTGGTAGACCATCCGCAGCGAGATCGGCTTGATGGCCGGACCGCTGAGCCCGCCCAGCTTGTTGCCGAGGATCGGCCGCCGCCGCCGCCAGTCGATGGCCATTCCCAGGCAGGTGTTCACGAGTGAGACGGCATCGGCCCCGCCGGCTTCCGCGGCCTTGGCGATTTCAGTGATGTCGGTCACGTTCGGCGTCAGTTTCGCCAACACCGGCAACGAACAAGCCCCGCGAACGCCCGCGACAACCTGCTCGCACGACTGTGGATTCGTACCGAAATCGACGCCGCCGCTGACGTTGGGGCAGGAGATGTTCAATTCCAGTGCAGCCACGCCGGGAACGCCGTCCAATTGCGTTGCCATATCCATGAAATCTGCCCGGGTGCGACCGGCAATGCTGACAAGGACCGCCGTTTCCAACGAAGCAAGGTAGGGCATCTTCTCCCGGACGAAGGCCCCGATCCCATCGTTGTCCAAGCCGATGGAATTGAGCATCCCGGCAGCCGTTTCTATCATCCTCGGTGGTGGATTGCCCGGCCGCGGCTCCTGGGTGATCGTCTTCGGCAGGATACCACCCAAGCGACCGGTATCAACCACACGGGCCATTTCCCGCCCATAACCAAAGGTGCCTGAGGCGACCATAATGGGGTTGGCCAAGTGCAATCGGCCGAGGCGGACGTCGAGTGGGATGTCGGAAGGATTCACGTTCGTTTGATGGTCTGGTGCCGTAAGAAAGGACATTCTTGGGGAGTTGGGCTTTGTCGGAAAACCCGTACGACGGCCCTCCGAGGCCGTCGATTAAGGTTCGATTTCGCGTGAAAACCGAGGCTCGACGGCTTCGGAGAGCCGTTGCACAAGAACCGCAAACGGATTTTCCGACAAAGCCTAGTGTAGCCGCCGTCCCCTCCTCCTGTCAATTTGTCCGGCTCCGAGTTGCCTCATGTCCCCTTGATGGATACACGTTGGCGCGCAGCAACAGGCCAAGCGGCGGTTGAGCCGCCTGGCCTGAATCTTAATCGTGTGCCAAGGCATGGTCCGCGCGGACGCTCCGCGCAAACCTCAGATTAACCCGCCATGGGTTCGGTACGGCGTCATGTGATCCGGCTGATCGAGCATCCAAAGCCGTTCCCACTCATCCAGGATCAGGCGGAGGTTCTCTGAGGTGAAAATCAATTGTTGCGTTCGGCGAACCGGGTCGGCTGAGTATGCCGGAATAATGCATCCGACGGTCGTAGTCACCAGTAGGCCACACGCCAAAGCCAAAAGCAATCTGCGCATAGGACAACTCCTCCGTGAGACGAAAAATGTATTCATGGCTGGCCGCAATACCGCCGTTAAGGCCAATTGCGGCCACTTCGCTTGATTTGTGTGTTGGGCCGAGAGGGGGTGAGTTGGGTCGAATACTGCCCGGAGGATAGAGACCTCCAAGCGTTTGATGAGACCGCACGTGGCACGTTCGGCCGGCAAAAGGGCCTAACCTATTGGTACATCTAGGTTTGCGGAACGGGTTCCGGGGAGGAAGTCGCGTTGCGCCGGGCCGCTTGCGCCGCAGCCGCTGCGCGACGTTCCATCTCGCGTACCCGCGCTTCCATTTCCTTGCCCGGTTTGAAGGTGACCACGAATTTCTCGGGCACGAAGACCTTGTCCCCGGTGCGGGGGTTCCTCGCTTTGCGGGGCGCTCGGCGCTTGACCTCGAATACGCCAAAGTTGCGAAGCTCGATCCGCTCTTCCTTGACCAGCGTGTCGATGATAGCATCGAACGTCTTCTGGACAATCTCCTTCGTCTGAAGTTGTGTCAATCCAATTTCCTCGGAAATGGTCCGAACGATCTCTTTCTTGGTCACGGTTCGATTCTCCTGAAAAAGAGGTCGTCGCAGGCAAGAGTTACGATCACTTGCACGGCGGCCCGATATGTTCCAAGTCTAGGCCCCGTAACGACTAGAGTCAAGATCAATCAACGGTTCAAGCGACGAAGATCGGTCAAATTAAACCGTGATTGTCCCACCGTCCAGTCGGTTCGGTGAAACCGGTGGAATTGTCGTAAGTGCTTATTGTCAAAGAGCTTAATCCCTTCGGGTCCTGCGCGGCCAAGTGGCTGTCGTCGTAAGTCGTTTATTGGCAAGGACTAACGAAACGAATCCCGAGTCCAGTGCCACCGGCTTCCGACCCACAATCGCGCAGCACCACCGCGCATGATCAGGGCATGAACCCTGTATCGGTTGCCTGATCGGAAAACTTCAACCAGACCGCAGAATCCGCAAACTCCGACAGGTTGCCAGCCCCCCATGAGAAGGGGCAATCTACAGCACGCTGCGAACCGGTCGCGCCGGGAGGGCGATACCGCCACTGTCTGCCAGCAAACGCTGCCAATTCTCAGGGGTGCCGGGCGTCAGCCGCCCCAGAACCCGGGGAGCATCTGCTTTGGTAATCGCCGTGGCATTGGCCGGCACCTGATCCAGATAGAAGAAAGCAAGGACGGCGATACACGCCGGGTCGAAGGCCCCGCTCATGATGTCAAGTTCGCCCATCCGCGCCAGCGGCATTCCGGCACGGTGCCCGATTTCGGCCAGCAACATGCCGTTTTGCTGTCCCCCGCCGGTTACGACGATCTGATCGACGCGTGCATCATCGGGAAGATGCCGCCGCAACCCCATAGAAACGGTCTCTGCAATGAAGTGCGTGGCGGAACACAGAAGGTCGCGGATCGACCAACCCGACTTGACCGCCATCTGCAAGGCGTCGGTCAAAAATCGCTCCGGCCGCACGCCCTGCGGGTGCCAACGCGGCAAAGGCCGATCGAAATACGGATCGCTCAACCAATGGTCGATCAGCTCGGAAATCCGACGCCCCTGGACGGCCATACGGCCACCCGGATCGAAACGGTGTTCACCAGCCGTTAGCCGTTGCGCGAGCTGGTCCGGCAAACCCATTCCCGGGCCGACATCAAAACAGAGAACCCGCAAGGCCGCATTTCCTTCCAGGGTTGCTGGAAGATACGTCATCCGCACCGTCTGCCCGAGATCGACCAACACGCGGTTCTGCCGGGGATTCTTTAGCAGGGCCCATTGCGCCAGCGCGGTGACGGGCCCGCCTTGTCCGCACTGGGCCAAATCGCGGGCAGGGAAGGCATCAATCACGTTCAGCCCCGTCGCTTCGGCCAGCCGGGCCGCGTCGCACAGGCTGAGGTAGCCGCCCGAGCCGATCCGGTCGAACCCCCAAAACCCCGGATCATGAACTCCCACGGCCAAGACCAATCCGGGGTCAACGGACAATCCGGCAAAAAGATTCTGGAGCGTGCCGGCTTGAATCTCAGCCAACTCCGCCCGGAGCAACGCCACGGCATCGGTCGGACACGACTTCGACCTCGCCAAAGAGAGAAACCGTGATACCGTTTCCCCGGGAACGTCGGTTACCGCGGCGCCGGCAAGGTAGAAGTGGGCCTCCAGGCCTTGCCCGGCCGTACCGACCAGGGCAGCGCTCACCCGGCGGCAGTTTGCAGAAACCAATACACCCGCCGCCCAGCGCCGCTCGTCGCCGGGCTGCGGCGTGTGAATAGGCAGTATGGTTGCCATGATGTCGATCCAATCACGCAACCATGCGCATCTCGATTACTTCGCCGGTAATCCCAGCGATGAATTCCTCAAAGATGCGCAAATCGAGCGCCGAAGCGGACTCGCTCTCCGGATGAAACTGGGTTCCCAGCACCCACCAGTTGTCCGTCGTACCTTCGATCGCCTCGACGACGCCGTCCGGGCAGCGTGCCGTCACCTTGAAGCCGCGCGCCACGTCATCGATTGCCATGTGGTGGACACTGTTGACCCGAATTTCACCCTCGCCGTAAACGCGTTCCATCAACGACCCCATTTCAACCTCCAAGGCGTGGCGATGGTTCGGATCGGTGGCATCGAGATGTGGAATCGCTCGAGGGAGATCCTCCGGTATGTGGAAATGAAGGGTACCGCCTTGCGAAACGTTCAGAAGTTGCATGCCGCACCCGATGCCAAAGACCGGCATCTTCCGCTCGCCAACCAGCCGCATCAGCATTCGGTCAAACTCTTCCCGACGACTCTCGAGCAGGCGCATCGAAGGATGCACCATGAACCCGTCGTTGCGAGGATCGAGATCGGCGCCGCCCCCCAACACAACACCATCTAACAGGTTTAACACGCGAACGAGATCGCTTTCATCTTCCAGCGGTGGAATCACCACCGGAATGGCACCGGCCTTCGCAATGGAATTGAAATAGCCGGCGCTAAGATAGGCAAATGCCGGGGCGTCCTTGCGAGCAGAACGATACTCCATGTTGACCCCGATCAAGGGTTTGACAGCAGCCATCTTGCACTCCTGTGAAAACACGTCGTGTGTCTTGAGTTAGACAGCCGAAGGGAGCCGATAGATAGACATCCTTATCCTTGGGCTCTTGAAGAACCTCCAGCCTCAGCCTCTCTGCCGGTTTGGGTGTGCAAGTGGTTGGGGAGTTTAACGGTTAGGCAAGAGATTGCAAGAACTTACCCATATTTTGGGGCCACAATCCCTTACCCCACCATATAATGTGGTGTCACTATGGAATTGGGCATTAACGGCCTTCTTGCTTACCACCCTAAAGTGTGTATTTCCTGTCGACAACTCGGCCCCATCGTAGACCGAACGCACAGGGCATCACCTAAATGGGGTATTTGTTGGGAACTGCCCGCCGCTTTACCATGTCCTCAGAAACGGTTAGCATAAGGACTTTGTGGGTTAAACCCCAGGAAATCCTGATGCCTCCAGCGGAACCCTGGCACGCAGTGCCAGGGCTTTTGCTCTCAACTCTCGACTCGTTCACCCTGCCCACAGGAAGTCCCGCTCACGATGCCCGTGCAGTTCCATAACGTGTGCCTGGAAGCGTTTGCGTACACGCTGCCCGACGAGGTGGTTACTTCGGAACAGATCGAGACGCGGCTTGCACCGTTGTATACCCGGCTCCGTTTGCCGGAGGGACGACTCGAATTGATGAGCGGCATTCGCGAGCGCCGCTTTTGGCCCGAAGGGATGCCGCCAAGCGAAAAGAGCGTCGAAACGGCGGAAAAGGCGATTCGCGTTTCCGGCATTCAGCGGCGGCACATCGGGGCGTTGGTCCACGGCTCGGTCTGCCGCGACTTCCTTGAGCCGGCTACTGCCTGCGGCGTACACCACCAGCTCGATCTGCCGGGCGAGTGCCTCATCTACGACGTCTCAAACGCCTGCCTCGGCATCCTCAACGGCATGGTCCAGGTGGCCAACATGATTGAGTTGGGACAGATTCGCGCGGGCATCGTCGTTGGCACCGAGGACAGCCGATCGCTGGTCGAAAACACCATCGAGCGGCTCAACAGCGACCAATCATTGACCCGTAACGACATTAAGCGAGTCGTTGCCTCGCTGACGATCGGTTCCGGCAGTGCGGCGGTGTTGCTTTGCGACCGCGAACTCAGCCAGACGGGCAACCGCGTGCTCGGCGGCGTTTTCCGCACCAATACCGGCGGCTGCAAGCTTTGCCAATCTATCGGGATGGAAACCTTGATGGAGACCGACAGCGAGACGCTGATGCGCGAGGGCATCGACGTTGCCAAGGAGACGTTCGGCGAGTTCCTCGACGCCGTCGACTGGAGCACGGCCGAAATCAATCGTACGTTTTGCCACCAGGTCGGCCGCGCCCACCGCAAATTGATGCTTGACGTGCTGAAACTCGACCCGGCGATCGATTATTCGACACTGGAATTTCTCGGCAACACGGGTTCGGTCGCGTTGCCGATTACCGCTGCACTGGGGATCGAAAACGGCTATGTGAAGAAGGATGATCATATTGCCCTGTTGGGTATCGGCTCCGGGATCAACGTTGTGATGCTCGGTGTCGAATGGCAGCGGAGCCTGCTTGAAAGAGAAATGCGGCCGTCCGAATCGCGCGGGGAAAAGGGCCCTGTGCGGAAAATTCGTTAGCGAGTGGTGCAACTTGCCGCGGGGAGGTCTTTCCCCGTCAAGTTGCGGCCGGTCAGCAACGGCATCATCCCGCGTTCCTGGACACCGCGCCTCCCGCCGCAAGATGGAGTGATGTTGCGGAAACGTTTACTCGGAGTTCCCGCGACCACGGATCGCGGCTTTGTAAGTGTGGAGCGGGATTTTCGTCGTCGCGTGCTGAATGCTCACCGCTTCCGGCCCTTTTCAATCTGCTCTCGCAGCTTTCGGATTTCGTCCTCGACGTTGCTGAACCGCGGGGGCCAGCCCTTGTCGAGCTTTTGGAGGGTTTCGGCCGCCGCGTCCCACTGCCGTTGGTGGATCTGGGCCGCGGCCAGCCCGAGCAGACCGGTCGGCTCCAACTCGCGAATCCGGGCGACCTGTCGCCATTGGACGATCGCTTCATCCCAGCGGTCCTGCTTCTGGCGAATCTGGGCCAGCAGGGCGTGGCTCTCCGATTCGGCCGGCAGCGCCTCGACGATCGAGGTATACGCCCGTTCCATCTGTCCGGGTTGCTCCAGTTCGCCCAAGCGGCGCCCCAGGTCTTCGTAGAGCTTGATTTCGCGTCGCGACAGTTCGACCGATTCGAGTAACTGGTCGATCGCCCCCTGCTTATCTTTCAGGTGGTCGTAGCAGGCGATCAACGTCTTGTGGGTTTCCGCGTCGTTGGGCTGCAACTCGCAGGCGAGCCGAAGTTGCGGGATCGCCTTGGCCCATTGCTTCTTCTCCGCGTAGACCATGCCGAGGGCCTTGCGGACGATCGGGTTGCCGAGCCCGGACTTTTCGGTCTCTTTGTCCAACCCGGCGACGTACGCGTCGAGATCGGGGGCCTCGCGAAGGACCTGCTTGAGCGACTCAACGGCGTTTCGGCGGTTGTCCAGGCGCGGTCCCCAACTGACAATCGCCCCGCAGGCGGCATCGACCGCCTTGGCCGTGTTCTTCCGCCCGGCGTACGCCCTGGCCATGTTGGCATAGTATTCCGAGAGGGTCCCGTTGCCGATACCCCGGCGCGGCTGCGTCCGCTGGTGCAGCGGGATCAGCTCCTCATAGTAGGCGACCGACTGCTCGAACAGCTCATTCTCCAGGCAACTGTACGCCAGTGCTGCCATGGCACTTTCGTTCCAGCGGTTTTCCTTGTGGAAGTATTCATCGGTCTGCTTCAACAGGGCGAGCAACTCGGCCTTGCGGTTGGTGCGGAAATAGGCGTGCATCAGCCAGGTGCAGTACTGCATGTTCCCGGGCCGCTGCTCGACAAGCGGCCCAAGCACGGCAATCGACTCGCCGTAGCGCTTCTGCTCGTGAAGGTATTGCACCAGTTGCGACTGGCCCGACTCGTCCAGGATCTTGTCGCCCAAGGCGACAAAGAGCATCTCGATCGCCCGGTCGTGGCGGTCCAATCCGTGGTAGAGGTACTCGGCGATGTACCTGACGCTTTCGCCGGAGTCCTTCCGCTCGGCGTAGACCTTTTCGGCAACCCGGGCAAATGCCTTTGCTTTTTCTTTCCAGGAGTAGGCGCTGTGCATGTAGTAGATGTCCCGATTTCGGCCCTGTCGCGATTCGAGGTCCCGCCGCAACTCGGCGGTAACGATCGCAAGCAGCCGCTTTTCCAGGTCCCCGACGTCTTTGGCCTCACTCCGCCAGCGGGCGAGCTGGTAGCCGAACCGGCTCCACCCGTCCTGGTTGTTCAGCCGGAACCAGCCCGGCTCGTTTTCGATCCGCTCGATGAGGAACTCCAGTCCGGCCCGCGGGCCGGCCACGTCGTGCAGCGTCTGGGCCACGTTGCTGACGATCCACTGGTAGTTATTGGTCTGTCGCTTGAGGACTTCGGGCACCTGCTTGAACGCGAAGTCCTTCAGGCGATCGGCCGCGACGGGAATCTTCACATCCTTGGCCGTGCGATAGAACGTGCAAAGCCGCTCGATGACCTGGCGGCGGTAGTTGTGGTCGTTCGTGCCCAGCTCGTCCCGCATTTCCCGATCGGCGGCCTTGAAAAGCACCTCGTCCTTCCCGAGCGAAACGTCGCTGTGGCGCCTCAGGGCGTAGTCGTAGAGTTGGTAAAGCCGCAGCTTCAGCCAGTGCTTTTGCTGGTTGTTGACCGGGTGCCTCAATTGAGCGAAGAGGACCTTCTCGCCCCGGGCATGGTGCCCTTGCTGTTCGAGGTGCGAGATGAACGTGTCGAGCGGGCCATTGGCATCCGCCGGCAACACGCCGCGGTTGGCCGCCTGGTATTCGTCCAGCGCCGATTGCAGCAGGTCAATCGCCTTGTCCTGTCGCGAGTAGGTCCAGTAGGTTCTTGCCAAAGAGTGGGCGATGTGCAACCGGTCGATCGTGCCCTTGCGGGCTTCGTGGTGCAGGACTTCCAACTCGCGGACCTGCTCGTCGGCCAGTTTCTTCTGGGAGACGTGCCCCAGGCCGGCCAACAGGTCGGCCATCAGCCGGGGCTCGCCGCCGGACCACTTGCGTTTGAAGGCCCGTTGCATAGCGGTCAGCGCCCGGTCGACGTGCGGCCCCGGCTGGTTGAGCACCTCGCTGCTGCGGCGCTCGACGAGCGCTTCGAGCAGATCGAGTGCCCGGCGATCGACGTCCGTCTTCGCCCGCCCGCGGACCTTCTCGATCTCCTCGACCAGTGAATCGGCGGTCGCCTCGTCCCGGACTTCGTTGAGGACGGAATCCATGTTTTGCAGAAACGGGTAGACCTTGCCGGCCGTATGGCCCACCACACCGTCGGCCAGGCAGGCCAGCAGACGGAAATCGCGCGAGGCGCCGTAGAACTGCCGCAATCGCCAGAGGTAGTTCTGCGGGTGGCCCGACTTGCGGAACAACGCGGCGAACATCCGCAATACGTTCTTGTCCAGTTCGCTGGGGAGGTGCCCGTCGTTGTGCTGCCACGGGTGGAGCCGCTCCTGGAGCCAATTCCGCATGCGCCACTCCTCCATCATCATGTAGACCTCGATCAGGGCCTGTTCGTGGTCCTCGCGACGGTCGACGACCATGTACCAGTCGGCCAGGGTGCGGTATTCGGCCGGTCCGAGCTCGTCGTCAGCCTTAACCGCTTCAAGCAGCTTGATCGCCTCGGCGATCTTGCCCTGCTCGGCCAGGAGATACGCCAGCGACACCCGCCACTGGTTCGCCGGGTCGTCCGTCCGGATCCACGCCCGGAGGTTCTTTTCGAGGTCCTTGGGGCGGTCCAAGGCGATGAGCATCCGGTATTTCAAGAGCTTCCAGCCGGGCGCCTTGGGCGCCGACTGAATGCCCTGGTCGATGTACGCCAGCAGCCGCTCGGCAAGCTGCGGCTTGGCGTTACGGCGGGCGGCCAGGTTGGCCAGCATCATCAGGCACCGCCCGCGACGGATTTCCTCGAATAACTCCAGGTTGTACGACGGCCTTCCAAGGCCGTCGACTGAGCCTTCCCCTCGCTCATGGACGGCCTTGGAAGGCCGTCCTACAAACGGGCCCACGATCTCCCAACACTCCTCGGTCACCTTGTCAAGCTGATGTTCCGTGAGGATATCCAGGTAGAGCCGCTCGACCAGCATCCACTTGGCCAGCTCTTCAGCCGCTTGCAGCTTCGCAATCCGCCCGGCGAAACCACGCCGGGCCGCCTTCATATTGGCAGCTTGCTTCTCGCGCAGCTCGATACGCGTCAGCTTCTCCGGGTGTTCCACCTTCTTCATCAACGCCGCGAACCGCGCCGGCACCATCCGGTCGGTCATCCGGTACAGGGCCTGCACCTCGGCCAGCAGTCGCTCGGCCGGCTCTTTCGCGTCGGAGAGTTTCTCGATGAGCCCAAACGCCTCGTCTTCGTATTCGATCGTCCACGGTTGGTCCAGCAGTGTGTTGAACAACTGCCTGGCGTGCCCGGTGCGGTACTTTTTCGGCCCTTCGGCCATTTGTCGCCGCAGAAACGCAAGGTATTCCTCTACCCCAATGCGGCCTTCGAGGATCCGTACGAGCGGCCCCGCCAATTGCTCCTTCAGCTCCGGTTTCGATTCCTCGGCCCAACGCCGCTCCAGGGCATCGGCAATCCGCTTCCACTGGCGTTTTTCGATGGCCGGGTCGTTCGGCCATATCCAATCCACAAACCGGCCGATCCGGTCGGGTTCCAGCGTGTCGATCTCGGCCGCAAGAATCCGGGCGATCTTCCGCCGGACCTCGCGGCACTCGTCGCTTCGGGTGAAGTTGCTGGTGCCCATGATCTGGTCGGCCGTGCCCTGCTGCGTTTCGTGCCTGGCGAAGAACATGACGGCCTCGGCCAGCGGCCCGAGCCACCGCTCGTCGATCCGGTTCGCGTACATGTTGTAACCCTGCCCCAGCGCCTGGTTGACCGCCGCTTCCAGCCGGCGCTGCACGTCGTGGGGCAAGCGGCCCGGCACCTGGCCTTCCTTCAACCACCGGGCGATCAACTCGTCTGCCTTGTCCGTCCGGTCGGTGCGGATCAGGGCGCTGAGGTACCGCTGGTAAGGGAGAAGGCGATAATAGACGAACATGTGGCGCTCGGGGTTCTTCGCAACCCACGCAGCGAGCCAGTCCACAAGCTCCTCGTAGCGGCCCTGCCTTTCCAGCAACTGGGCGTACGTGTCGCGCAGGGACTCCTCCTCGTTCGGTCGCCATCGGGCGTCTCGGTCGGCCAGTGCCCGGTCGAGCCATGCGTAGGCGGCCCCATACTCCCCGCGACCGGCCAGGGCGTTGGCGTATTGTGTTTGCAGACCGCAGTCGCGCGGATAATCAACCGCCAGCTTCTTCCGGAGCGCGAACGCCTCCTCGGCCCTGCTGGCCGACCGCAGGTAGGTGATCCGCTCCAGGGTCCAGCGGTTCATCGCCGATCGCCGCTTGGGCTGGCGCCGATAGACGGGCTTCAGCACGTCGAGCAGCGCGAGCATCTCGTTGGGTCCGAAGATCCTCGACGCCTCGCTGAGCAGATAACCGGCAAGAAACAAGTCGTCCGCCGCTTGCGGCTTTGCAATACTTTTGGCTTCCGCCATGATCCGCTTCTTGAGTTCTTCGTTGCGCCGGGCGTCCTTAAGCACCGCGTCGCGAATCCACCGCACGCCGGGTTTCCCGTCGGACGACTTTTCCGCGGCGTCCAGGTGTTCCATTACGCGGTCCCACTGCTGCGTGCAGGAGAAATGGATGGTCAGCACGAGTTGATCGTCAAAGTCGGCCTTGCCACGGGCGACCGCCTTCTTCGCCTCGACGACCCCCGGCAGCGGCTCCCGGATCAACTGCACCCGATCGAGCGCGGCCAGCTTCTGCTTCATCTCCCGGGCAAACGCCCCGGCCGAAAGGGGCGTAAGCTGCACCGTAACCAGCGAGGTCCGCCGGTGCTCATGGTCGAAGTTCTCAATCCGCGTCGCCCACCACGCGCCGGCGACCCGGACGAAATCGCCGAACTCCGTGGTACTGGTCAGCTCACCGTGGTTGCGGTATTCGATGCTCAGGACCACGTGCCGGTCGGTGTCGATCAGCATTCGGGTTTCGTGGTTCCGGGTCGAATTTCGCAGCACCAGCATGGTGCGGTCCCCGCCCTGTGGCTGAAGCTCGATCTGGCAATCCCGGTAGTGGTAGCTCCGTTCGAGTGACGTCGTCAGGTGGACGCTGAGGTCCAGCGGGGGCTGGGCGAGATCGCTGGGCGTCGATTCCCGCTCGCGCCCCAGCAGAAAGGCCCCCGAGAAGATGCCGCGCCGCTTGGCGTCGCACCACTCGACAGTCGTTGTCTGCCACCCGGTCCCGACGGAACCGATCAGCCACGCCTTGGGCGAGATGAGCGAGAGCGTCTCGTACCGCGACGTGGGTTCGCCGAATCGCGGGTCGAACTGGTCGGTGCGGCACTCGATCCTGAGCCCCTCGAGCCCGGCGATCTGCTTGGTCCGCAGCAGGCTTTCGGCCAGCTTCCTCGCATCGGCCGGCCAGCGGCGCTTTAGCTTCACCGGCGCCGGCGGTTCCGGCGGCAATTCCGGGAAGAGCGTGTCGAGCCATTGCGAGTACTCGTACCTGGGCTCGTACCATCCATATCCCGCGCCGCCCCCGCCGCCCATGCCGCCCCCGAATCTACCAAGCCCTCCAAGGGATCCAAAGCCGCCGGAGAAGCCCGGGGCCCGGATTGGCACCCACCTGCCCGTATCGTCAAACCGTAACAATTCACCACCGTGGAGGGGCATGGTCGCGACCAGGCCGTGTTGACGGTGCAAGCTCATGCCCGTTGCGGTCGCCCTCGGCTCGCCGAGAGAAAGCCGTCCCCCAAGCCGCTCCTTGGCCCACCATTCGTCACCATCGAAGTCGAAGCCGAACCGGCCGTTGATGTCGCCGAGTTCGGCGCCCAACTCCGCATTTTCATTTTTGTAGCGTTCCTCAATTCTCAAGAAACTCAAGTGACCGCTCTTCATCGCCATGGTTTGCCAGCCGACGACCGATGTCTCGTCCTCCTCCCGCGGCTCGTAGCGCCAGCCGCCGTCCATGTCGTCGCCAACCACGATCGAGTCCGATCTGCCGGAGATGGACATATCGACTGGACTTGCCATACGGCCGTTCAAGAAAGAGAGGCCCCTGTTCACTGCGGCCTTGTACCTGCCTCCCCTGTATGTTTGTCCGGCACCAAGGAAGGGGAGCAAACCAAGGGAAGTCGTATCAATCCCGGCTTCGGGCATGCTTTGGCCATTCCAGAGCGTGACGCGGGGCGCCCGGGTTACGCCCGCAATCCCGCCAAGAAAGACGGTTCCACGGTCAGGAATCGACATATTGTTGTCTCGAAGAAGATGATTGCGTGAGGGTTGGAATATCTGCGGATTGCGGCCCAGGCCGCTGAGTTGCCGAAGGACGTTGCGCCGCAGGCCGAGACGCCAGTTGCCGGCCAGACGCATCTGTTTTTGGATCAGCTCGTAATCGGCCGTGTCGCGGCCCTCGGCGAAGAATTTTTGGCCGTCGCGCATCTGGAACCGCCGCTTCACCTTGAACCGCTCGCGGTCGGCGTCGTTTTCGAGCACCAAAAGCGACGTATAGGGCGTCATGATATGGTACTCTTCGCTTAGGCCGATGATCTCGTCCTTGATGACCGACGTGGTCCCCTGCTGCAAGAGCGTGTCGAGGTGCATCCGGGCCCAGAGCCGCGGGATGAACGAATTGCCGTGCTCGGCGTCTTTGAGCGTGATGCGCGACTTGAACCGGACTGGCTTGCCGTCGAGCGTTCCGGTGACGACCACCTCGCCCGTCTGGTCCTCGCCCTCGGGCAGGTAGCGGCCCAGAATGATCTGCTGCGTGCCGGCCGGCAGATTCGGCAACTGTTCGGGATAGACGCGGGCGGTCTGCAAGCCCCGGAATTCGAGCTTCAGATCGCGGATACTCGGCCGGGCGATCTCGCCGAGCAGTTCGCCCGCGACCATTTGTGGGGTCTTTTCGCCGGTGATCTGGCGGACCGACCCGCCGCCCAAGGCCGCGATCGTCTTCAGCACAACCGGCTCGAACAGGCTGCCCGGAGCAACCGCATGGAACCCGCCGGCCTTGCCGTCGCAGAGCCGTCGCAGGCGGTTGCTCGCCTCGACCGGATCGCCGTCGCCGGCCGTGACGATCCCGTCGCCGACGTAGATGACCTGCGTGTTCCGCCCGCACTGTTTCATCGCCGATGCGAAGGCATTGTCGAGATCGGTCCACCCGAGCGAGATGCGGCCGTCGAGAAACCTTCTTGCATCCTTGATGTTCTTGTCGGTGGCCGGCTGCGGCTTTTTGAAGACCCAATCGCACCCGACGTCGCACCCGGCCAGGTTGAACCGGTCGTCCGGCGTCAAGCTGCCCAGCAGCGACGCGATGAACTCGGTCTGACGGTTCCGCTGCGACCGGTCGAGCGAGGCCGACGTGTCGGCGAGGATCAAAAGCTCCAGCGGCTTTCCGTCGGGCAAGACGTCCCGCTGCCATTGGCCTTCGCCGTCGGGCGGCATCAGTTGCAGCATGAAATAGCCGTCGTCGCCCCGGCGGTGGGGGATGACCACCACATCGGGAACAGCGGATGCCTCCGCCGCGGACGGCACACGGAGTGTGCCTGCTACTTTGGGGCCGACCTCGACCACCACCTCGAAATCGCGGCTGGGCGTGTACTCCTGGGCGGCGAACTCGACGTGGCCCGAATGGTCGGTCTTCTCGATCCGCGCCGGATGCGTCGGCGAGGTGACGTTGGCCAGCGGTACGGCCGAATGGATTTTGACGTCGATTCCCAACTCGCGAAGCGGGTTCTTCTTGAGCATCTCGCTCTGCAGCGCGTAGCTGTAGCGATAGCGGTTCCCCCGCATCGGAAGCACCTGGGTGTAGGTGATTTTGATCCGCTTCTCCGAGTGCGGAAAGATCGGGTAGACGCGGGCCTTGAACAGGTTGCCGCCCGACCATTCCAGCAGCCCGGGATCGCGCTTCTCGCGGAGGATCGTCTCATAAATCTCGCGGGCACGCTGTTTCTCGACCACGTCGGCCTCGACCAGTTCGTCGCCGATCCACATCCCGAACCCGGAGATCGAGGCATCCTGCGGCAATGGGAAGAAGAACACACCCTCGAGCTGCGTCTTCGTGTGGTTGACGAACGATTCTTCGATCACGGTCCGGGCGATCTGGTCGCGGATGTCGACGGTCACCTTGTGATAGCCGACCGTAAGCGGTACGTCGCGGCCGTCGACCTTGGCCACCAGCGAGCCGATCGACTCGTTGGCCGTCGCCCCTTCGAACCCACGGAGCCAGAGCGGGTCCTTCTTGACCGCGACGAGCTTCTCATCGTCACCGAGTCGGAAAAACTGTTTGCCCTTCACGACGATTTTTTGCCCCGTCGATCCGAGCAGTTTGACCGGGGCCTTCTTGTCGGCGACGATTTTCAATTCGCCGGAGATCAACTTGATCTGTTTCGGGCTCGATAGCTCGACCAGCGTGCCCGGCCCCAAGGTAACGTCGGTTTGCTTGACGAGCCGGATCTTGACCGCGTTGGCCCCACGAATGTCGGTCCGGACCCAATCGCCCGGCTTGATGAGCATCCCCGGCCGCAAGGGGCTGAACCGCTTGTGCATCACGGGCCGGACGATGACGATGCCCTGGGCGTCGGTCACTTTACCGATGCGGCCGTCCTCGGTGAGCGTGTCGCCGACGACGAATTTCTCTTCGTCGACCGGTTCGCCGGCGGCCAACACGGTGATCCGGGTCAGCGGTTGCCACCGCCCGGTGCGGTTGGCCTTGGCTTCGAGCGACCGCAGCAACCCGGAGCCGGCGTCGACGAGGGCCTCGACCCGGATCGGGCCTTCGGCCGCGGCGAGTTCGACGCGGTAGAGATCACACTGGCGTCCGTCGCGCTCGACCCGTTCGGCCGGTTCCGCCCCCAGCAAATTGTCGGCATCCGCATCGCCGGGCAGATCGAGCAGCGGCAGGACGTTCAACCCCGGTTGTTGGGCGTCGAAGAAGGGCGATTTTTGCGAGGTCGCCCGGTTCGCCTTCTCGTCGATCTCCCACATCGTCTCGCCGCTGGCGATCTTATAGGTCCCGTCGGGTGCATTCCAGCGCAGCTTGGGGCCTTTGGCCCAGAGTTCGGTCGATTGCCCCCCGCAGTCGATTTCCAGATGAAGCGTCTCGGCGTTGGCCGTGTTTTCGAGCACACTGCCGAAGGTGAGCGAGCCGTCGCCGGGCGAGAAGACCGTCCATAAGGCCGCCGCCACCACAATCGCCGCCGCCGTGGCCGCCAAACCTCGTGCTGCTATGGCAAACATCCGCTTTCTCCTTATAGCAGGGGGCACCGGCCCCCGGCCCGATTGTTTTTCGGTGATGGTCCGGGGGCGGGTGCCGCCTGCGATCGGCCGGGGGCGGGTGCCCCCTTCTTTGTTCTGATCTTCTTCCGCAGAAGCGTCGGCGAACGCCTCGGCCGACCGCTTACGGAGTTTTTCGCGTAACTGCGGATCAACCGGCGCCGCGTTTCGCTCGAGCGAGCCGAACAACTCCGCAAACTGCCTGTCTTCTCGGGTTTCGTCGTCAGGATTCATGATGTGCTCCCGTTCGATCATCATCGGGGCAGATAGCGTATTTTGCAAAAACCTCGCGGAACGCCCGGCGTGCGCGGGCCAGCTTCGACCGGATCGACCCGGCCGAAGCTCCCCGTTGTTTCGCGATCCCTTCGGCGGTGGTTCCATCGCAGTATCTTTCGTTGAGCAACTGCCGGTAGTCGGACGGCAACTCACCCAGCACCATCCGAACCAGTGCAGCGGCCTCGGCCGAGGCCAGCGCTTCCGGCGGGCTTGCGTCGCGGCGTGCGAGCCATTCGCCGAGCCGCTCGGCCACGGACGCCGACAAGTCACCCCCCGGGCTCAACCGGCCGTCGCGCTTCCGGTTGCGAAAGTAGTCCCCGACGTGGTTGCGGGCGATCCCGCTGAGCCACATCCAGAGCGAACCCCGGGCGGGGTCGTACGCGCGGGCGGACCGGGCAGCGGCGAGAAAGGTTTCCTGCACGACGTCGCCCACATCCGCCGAGCCCGGTCCGATCGCCCGCGCAACGGACCGCCACACCCGGTCGAAATACGCGTCGTAAAGCGCATTCCATACCCCGGGCTCTCCGGCACGCAACCCGCGTGCGATTTCGCGGTCCGGCTGGCTGTCCATGAATGGCTGTTTCCGCTGTGGTGAACCGGCGACAATGCCCGCTAAACCCCCGGTATCGGTTTCCAGGCTCCGATCTTCCTGGTCCCCCATTATACTTGTGCAGCCGAGGGATGCGATGCGGGCATGCTGGCCGAGGTCTGTCACCATAATAGTATTCGCACTTTTTGCCGGGAGTGTGCCGCTGGGCGGAATTGCGGTAGAATGTGCGATGTGATGCAGCACGTCAGTTGGATTGTCGTTGCCGTCTTTGACGTTGATTGGTCGACCTTGGGGGCCGTCGAAAGACTGGCAATCACTTTTCTGGAAGACCGGGCGCTGGAAAGCGGTGCAAGCGTGGAGAAACTTCGCAGAACGGGCAACGTCCATCCGCTTGAAGCGAGGGGACCGTCGACTGTCCAAGTCGTGCCGTCCGGTCCTGCCATGCGAAGCGAGGCAATCCGTTGCTAGCCCATGCGACGCCTTGACGCGGGCGGCGAAAATGTGAGGGTTATTGCCACTGTAGCGGTGGTACGTAGTTGTGGCAGTACGGACAGACGTGGGCATTTTCCGGAACCGACTTGCGGCACATCGTACACGTCTTTGTCGCCTTGCCCGCATCCCTTTGCTCTGCCGTCATGCTCCAGGCGTCTATATCGGAAATCTGAAGCGACAATCCCGACACCCCCGATTCCTGAGGTTCAAGAACATCCATAATGGAGTCTTCATCGAACAAGCCCGTATGGTCCGGAACCTTGATCGGGGTCCCGCATATTGGGCAGACACCCATCATGCCGGCATATTTCTCTTTAATCTTCAGGTCATGGCCTTGGGGGCAGACAACGCGAATCGACATGACATCTCCTCCGGGCGTCTGGTGTCCTTTCTGCCCATGGCCGGACAGACCTTTCATGCATTGTATCACAGCTTGGCGGGTGGGGCAACTGAAAAACGCCTTGTTGCCTGCGATGACGTCCGGGTTTCCCCCTACTGAAGACTCGGCGGCGCCACGGCACGTCCCGATAGCCTTCTCACGGACGATCTGCCCCTGAGCCGACTGGTCGAACCGTTTCACCGTCAATCTGGCAGATGACTCGCCGGCCGTCAAGTTGGCGGATGAGTGAATCTCGTCTTTTACGCGACTGACCGCTCGGGCTGACTTGCCTGTAACATGCTGCGGGCGAGCGAAACACTCGTCGAACCGGAAGAGCCGGGGACCGCGCAAGGGAAAACCGTCATATCGGCTCTTGTCTGCTGGTCCCGTCCAGTATTGCCCCCTTCAGAGCATGTTCGATGGTGACCCGCCCGACACCCTTTCCAACGGGGATCTTGGAACCGCCAATCCGAAGCTTCGCAACATTGTTGTGTAACCGGCCGGCAAGGTTGGTCACCAGATCGTCAATTCCGCCCTCTGTACTGAAAGCGTCTTCAAGGGTGAGAACAAGGTGAAGCCGCGAACCGATTTCACTCCCGGCTTTTCCGGCCATCCCAAGGACGGCGCCCCTGCAAAGCTCGACTCTGGCGCCCTCCATGAACCGGTGAGGGTAGAAGATGTTGCTGGCCTTGTCGTTCCCGAGAACGTTTGCATCGAAGTAGATTTTTGTGGCTGCTCGCTCCCTCTCTGTCACATGGTCTGAGCCGGCCTTTCTTTTCTTCTGCCGGTTGACAACCGCCTTTTCCTCACCCAGCAAGTGAAAGATGTCGAATTCGGGCCGGCTATCCAATCCGGCAGTCGGTGTAGCGGCTTCCTCGGCGGCCTTGATCTTCGGCTTGCTTTTCACCTGGAGACTGTCGGCCAGTTCGACTTCCAACTGCAACGGTCCCAACTTCAATAGGTCGCTGTTCTCGAGCCGTCGGTCTCCCGTGACAAGTTCGCCGTTGACATAGGTTCCGGTCCGGCTGCCCAAATCGCGTACGGCGACGATGCCCGACTCGATCAGGATGGCGGCGTGGTGCCGGCTAACCTGTCTGCTATGAACTCTGAGGTGGCAGCCTTCGACTCGACCGATAATGAACCCGGGGCCGGGCACTCTCACCTCCTTGCCGGCATGCTTGCCGCCAACCACAACGAGCTTAACGTCCGCCATATTCCCGTCTCCTTCGCAACATCGCCCTTGTCGGGCCGCCTCTTCGGATCACAACCGAAACTTGTCGCTTGCCGGCCGGTCGGTACCCGCCGCGACATTCAACATTCATTAGTTTTTGTCCTGGTAACGGGTTCTCGTGTCAATACCAATCTCTCTTGGAACTGCTCGCTGTCGACATGGCATTCGGCCTCAGGAGCTTCGCCATGTGGAGATGCCTTGGCGGCTTTTGTTCCTTGCACACCAGGCATGTTTCACACAAAACCCGGGACTCTACGGATGCTCGAGTCTTGGGTGGTGACTGCCCGTCTATTCTGAAAACTGCCGATGCGGCCGGGGAAAAACTTGAAAAAAATCGTGTCGACAATTCCGGCGCGAGCGGCTGCCCCGTTTATCCTTGGTATCCCACCAGTTCCTCAAGGCGGACAGAGCCGATCAACGACTAGAAACGCTTTGTTGTCGCGCCCGCGGTGTGGCTGGCTTCGATCACTATCGACTCGATGTGTACGCGGGCAGGGGGATTCGTAGAGTTGGTGGTCGGCGGCAATCGCTGAACGAGACCCGGAAAGCCGCCTGTCGCCGGCGAATGGCGGTCGAAGCACGTGTTGGCAACCGTGACCAGTTTTTCCCTGTGGCCGGAGTGCCCGTAGTCCTCTGTGTAGTAGGTGGCGTACTCGGCGATCAGCTTTTCGAAGTAGGCCGGGTTGCGTTTGGCGGGATCGTCGCCGGCATACCAGTCGAGCACGGTCTTGCGACGGTTCCTTATCATGTTGCGGACCTGGCCCCGCATTCCCCACTCGTACAGGCTCGGGTTGAGCACTTCGTCAAGATGGTCGGAAATGAACATGGCGAAGAACGGGCCGTCGGGGCGCACGTGCGGCTGAATCCTCCAGAAGTTGCCCTCGCGCACCAACATCGGCGGACACCGCCGGCCCTTCAGACGCACCGGATCGGTAAGGTTGACGAAGAACTTCAACCCGACGTAGTTGGACGCCATGTCGGCGTTGGAATAGATGCCGGTAGGCAGGTAGCCGACCAGGCCTATTTCCGACAACGGTCCGATTCTGCCAATCGTCTGTGCCGAGCGCATTGCCTCCTGGTGGGGCTTTCCGGCGCGGATTGCCCGGCGGTACCCCTTGTAGTACAGATGGCCCATGCCCATGAAATGCGCGATCTTGTCGGTTCCGAGATACGTGCCGTGGACTTTGATCGTCGAACACCGCAGGAAAAGCATCCGGTTGACCTGTCGTGGATCGGGGGGCAGCGGCACGTGGCTGTAAATGCTGCCCAGCAGCGACGAACGATACGCAATGATCTGGCCCGGATGCCTGCCTCGCTCCTTGCCTATCCGCAATCCTATTTCCAGATCCTCAATGGCCCAGAGTGACGGGGAGAATCTCGACCGCACTTCCCAGGCCATGGTATCGGGCGATTGGAGTTCGGCCAGCCGGAATTGGCGCACCTCTGTCACTGGAATTCGCTGTGCTTGCCGAATCTTGGCGTTGACATTCTCCACGCTCTGATGTACCGCCTCGTACAGCATCTCGTTCCAGAAGCTGCCCAAGTCGGCAAACTCCTTCCCGACAGGTACGGTGAACTGGTCGGGTTCGTGGCCCGTTGCCTGAGAATTCAGCAGAAATTGCAGCAGCGGGCAGAGAACCACGGCGTGCCTGACCATCCACATCGTCATTGGGTATGGGTGGATCAAACGCATTAGTGTATGGCTCAATTGTATGCTCGGACTGCTGAGTACGGATTGTCCCCGGCATGGAAAGACAACCGGTTGTCCGCTGCCGGACCTGGTATATGCCGATGGCGCGCATTACTACCCGCACAACCGGGGCTTTTCCGAATATCGGCGTGATCGGCAAGACGCACGACCAGATCATGCGGCAGTGTGACCCCGGAAGCAACTTCTGAAGACCGGCAGCCGACACATCTGGCATAATCGGCAAAGGTTAACGGGAGCAGCTTGTGATACGAAGCAGAAACGGCGAGGTGCCGAAACGGTGAGTCTTCCGTTAACCCTCGACATAGGGGAGCCAAAAAGCGCGGATCCTTCGCAGCTTGCGTTCCACCGTCCTGGGCACGCACTTGAGTTTCTCGGCGATCTCGTCGTTCGTGTAGCCCTCGAGTTTCCAGAGCGCTATCCGACGGAGTTGCTCTTCCGGGAGAAGGTCGAGCAGCTCTTCACATTGCTCGGCGGCCATTGCCGCCAGTTCGGGCGTCGGTTCCGCACCCAGGACATTCCCGATGCCGCCCTGCTCCTGATCGCCGGGGCCTGTGAACACGGAGTCGCCGCGGACTTTGCCGGAACCGCGCTTCTGTTGCCTGGCGCGCCGAACCTGCCGGGAAGCCTTGCGCGCTGTGATCGTAACCAGCAGCTTCCACAGGTCGTCGCGGTCTTCCAGCTTCGGGAACCTTCCCGCGGCCGCACCGCGACAGAAGCTGTGAAAGGCACTCAGCGCGACGTCTTCCTCGTCGGCCTCTCGCCGTTGACCTTCCGCGAGCTTTCGACGGGCAAGCCGGACGAGCTGGTCGTAGTACCGTTGCCAGATTGCCTCGACCGCCTTGTTGTCCCCCTCGGCCAGGCCGCTGAGCCAACAGGTGACTTCATCATTCGACATGATTGCATTTCCAACCGGCGGAGCGCATCTCCCACACTTGGCATTCTAACCTGAACCCGTCGCCGGGGAAAGAAGACTCTACGCAGCGCGACTGTCGTATATCGCGGCGCGGCGGCGCTGGCGGGAGTGTCGGCAGTTTGGGAAAAGGGACGGCAATTGCCGATAGCAACTGAGCCGCAAAACGCCCATCCCGGCAAGCTGTTGCAGGGCTTTGTCTTGCGCTAGGGTGGATGAGGGGATTCGAACCCCCGACTCCTGGAACCACAATCCAGTGCTCTAACCAACTGAGCTACACCCACCATCCTGGCCGGGGAGATGGCCGTCCCCCTCTGTTCAAGATTACCACAATATCTGCCGGCAACAAGCCCTTGAAGTCGCCAAGGTCGCTGATGACCGGGGTACACGGCCGGCCGCCGGGGGGCCAAGCCGGTTTGGCCGAGATAACTTCACATAAACTATTAGCAGCCAACCATTTGCGGCAAACGCAGCCTGACCGACCGCCGCTCTCACGTGTCTGGAGTACCCACGCTCTACCAACTCCCTTTTTCCCCGATCCCCCTTTGCAGGATTCGGGCAAAGCATATAATGAGGGATTCACTTATGACAACGGAAGGCTGGAAAACACCACAAAACCATGCCGAAGCAAAAGACCCACAAGGGGACCAGGAAGCGTTTCCGCCTGACGGCCAAAAAAAAAGTCCGGCACCGTCAGGCCGGGACGAGCCACTTGGCTGCCAGGATGAGCCACAAACGCAAGAGGAATCTCCGCGGCACCGGCTCGGTCAAGGAGGTCGAGGCCAAGCGCATCCGCGAGGCACTCTGCGGAAACAGCTACTGATCCCCCCGGCGGCGAGCGGTCACCCAGCCGCCCCGCCGTGCAAGCACGGGACGGGCAGGACAACGCTCCCTGACATTCGGGGAGGGCCTTGTTCCCGGAAGAGCATGAAGGACTGAAGATGAGAACCACCAAGGGTGCGGCACGAAACAAGGCCAAGAAACGCCTCTTTCGCAAAGCCAAAGGGTATCGCGGCGGCCGAGGGAATTTGCTGCGTACCGTCAAGGAGAGTGTCATCCAGGCAGGGGCTTATGCCTATCGAGACCGCCGGGTCCGAAAACGCGAATTTCGAAAGCTCTGGATCATCCGCATCAACGCCGCAGTGCGTCAGCACGGTGTGCGGTACAGCCAGTTCATCCACGGCCTGAAAAAGGCCCAAATCGAACTCGATCGCAAGATGCTCGCCGAGATGGCTGTCAACGATCCCGAGGGTTTTGACGCCGTCGTCAGACAATCGAAGGCCGAACTAGCAAAGCCGAAACCGACAAAAACAGAACCTCCAAAAACAGAACCTCCAAAAACAGAACCTCCAAAAGCAAAACCCACAAAGGCCGAACCGACAAAGGCCAAACCGAAAAAAGCAGAACTGAAAAAGACAGAACCCAAAAAGGCGAAAACAGCGAAGGCAAAGTCAGCGAAGGCAAAGTCAGCGAAGGCGAAAACAGCGAAGCCAAAATCAACAAAGGCAAAACCAACTAAGACGAAAACAGCCAAGAAAAAATCAACGAAGAAAAAATCTACGAAGGCGGCCGATTAGCCTGCGGTAAATCAGCGACATTCGTGACTCCCAACCGGCCACTTACCAGCGACTCACCCCGCGGTCCTCTGCCCGCCGCTCTCTGTTTACTACTGCAACAATGGCACTCGCAGAATTCCTTTTGGAACTGGAAGCGTTGACCAACGAAGCGACCGCCGCGTTCGAGGCGGCCGGTGACGCCGGGGCCCTGGAAGCCGCCCGGATCGAGTTCCTTGGTGCGAAGAAGGGCCGATTGAAGATGCTCCAGAAGGGGCTCGGACAGGTCCAAAAGGCCGACAAGCCGGTCGCCGGGAAAACGTTCAACGAGACAAAGATGGTTATCGAGGCGGCGCGAAAGGCAGCCCAACGGCGGCTTGCCGCCGGCAAGGTTGATTCGGCGCGGGCACTCGGGTTCGATCCCACCGTACCCGGCGTCCGCCCCCGGCTGGGACATCTCCACCCGCTCACACAGACGGGCCAGGAGATCGCCGACATTATGGGCCGCCTCGGGTTCACCATAGCAGAAGGGCCGGAGGTGGAGGACGAGTGGCACAACTTCGATGCCCTGAACATCCCGCCGGAACACCCCGCCCGCGATCCCCTCGACAACTTTTACCTGGCAACGGCCCGAAAAGGAGCCCATCGCCTCTTGCGGAGCCAGACCTCCACCGTGCAGATCCGCGTGATGGAGAAGACGGAGCCGCCGGTGCGGGTGATTTCGCTGGGGCGCGTGTACCGCCCCGATACACCCGACGCCACCCACGTGCCCATGTTTCAGCAGATCGAGGGTCTGCTGGTCGATCGCGACGTGACAATGGCCGACCTGAAGAGCGTCTTGCGTCTGTTCGGCATCAGTTATTTCGAGGACGACGTACACATCCGTTTCCGCCCTTCGTTCTTCCCGTTTACCGAGCCGAGCGTCGAGATCGACATGAGTTGGCACGGCGGCTGGATCGAAATGGGTGGCGCCGGCATGGTCGATCCGAACGTGCTCAGCGCGGTCGGTTACGATCCCGAGGAGGTTACCGGCTTCGCCTTCGGCCTCGGCATCGAGCGGATGTGCGCACGGCGCCACGGCATCACCGACATTCGCGAGTTTTACAAGAATGACGTGCGGTTTTTGCATCAGTTTTAGGGATTGGAAACCGGAGGAATACGAAGTTCGAAATACGAAACAAATCCGAAATACAAAATACGAAGTCCAAAACAAATCCGAAGGCTCGAAACGGGCGTGCCGAAACTTGCCGTGCATACCACGCAGCGGTAACGTAGCCGTTTCGGGTTTTGGGATTTCCGATTTCGAGATTGTTTTGCATTTGTGCTTCGGATTTCGCGTTTCGTGATTCCCCAGGTCCCAGCCGCAAACCCCTGACCCAACCATGATTGTCTCCTGGAACTGGCTCAAAGAATACGTTCCCTTGACGATGCCGCTCTCCGAGTTGGAAGAACGGCTGATGATGTCCGGGTTGAATCATGAGGGCACGGAAGAAGTCGGAGGGGACCTGGCGATCGATCTCGAGGTCACCAGCAACCGGCCCGATTGCCTGGGGCATATCGGCGTGGCCCGTGAAATCTCGGTGCTTTGGGGCTCCGAATTGACCATTCCCGCCGCCGAGCCGCCGGAGAGCAAGACGCCGGTCGACGAGCTTGTGAAGGTCCGCAACGACTGCCCCGATCTCTGCTGCCAGTACACCGCCCGGGTGATTCGCGGGGTCAAAGTCGGCCCGAGCCCCAAGTGGATGGTCCGGCGGCTCGCCACGCTGGGAATCACGCCGATCAACAACGTGGTTGACATCTCGAACTACGTGCTGATGGAGTGCGGCCAGCCGTTGCACACCTTCGATTTCGCAAAGCTCAAGGGCGCGGAGATCGTCGTCCGCCGGCCGAGGCCCGGCGAAACGATCGAGGCCATCGATCACAAGACCTACGAGCTTGGGCCCAACATGTGCTTGATCTGCGATGCCGAGGATCCGGTGGCGATCGGCGGCGTGATGGGCGGGGCGATCACCGAAATCGCTGACTCGACCACCGACGTATTGATCGAAGCCGCCGAGTTCGACCCCGTTTCGATCCGCAGCACCGCCAGGGCCCTGAACCTCCACAGCGATTCATCCTACCGCTTTGAACGCCGTATCGACCCGGAAGGACTCGACTGGGCCGGCCGCCGCTGCGCCGAACTGATCCTCGATCTGGCCGGCGGGGAACTCGCCCGAGGAATGGCCGCCACGATCGAGCCGATCCCGAAACGCCGGCCTATCGTGATGCGGCTGGCACAACTGAAGCGGATCCTAGGCATCGACGTCGATCCGCAAGAGGTCCGCAGAATCCTCACGGCACTCGGCAACGTTGAAATAACGGCTGATGAAAAGTCCGTCGAGGTCGTTCCGCCCAGTTGGCGGCGAGATCTGACGCGTGAAGCCGATCTGGTCGAAGAGGTCGGGCGAATCCACGGCTACGACAAGATCCCCGAGGACGCCGGCGTGCGGATGGCCGCTTCGACACGCCGCCACGAAGACCGCGTGGCCGACAAAGTCCGCGGCGTGTTGACCGCCGCCGGCTACGACGAAGCGATAACCTACAGCGCGATCGACGAAGCGTTGGTAAAGACCTTCAGCCCGTGGAGCGACGCCGAGCCGCTTCGAAGCGATACGCCGATCATCGGGCGGGCCGACCGGCTGCGGCTCAGCCTGGTGCCGAGTCTCCTGAGTGTGCGGCGGACGAACGAGGCCCTGGCCAACCCCGAGATCGAGTTGTTTGAGATCGCCAAGGTCTACCTCCCGCGTGGCAAGAAGCTGCCGCAGGAGGAGTACATGCTCGCCATCACCAGCGGGCGGGACTACCCGCACGTCAAGGGCGTGATCGAAGCGGTGTTGGCCGCGCTGAATCCGGCTGCTGAGTTGGAAACGACCGATGCAGATTGCGGACTGCTCGAGCCGGCACAGTCGTGCCAACTGAAACTCGACGGCGAAGTGCTCGGCTACATCGGCGGCGTGACCGCGGAAGGGTTGAAGAAATTCGAGTTGCGGAACCCGGCCGTCGTCGCCGAGGTGAGAATGCCGGTCCTCGACAAGGCGGCCAATCTGATTCCGCGCCACGTCCCGCAGCCGCCGTATCCGGCGGTCATGCGAGACTTGAACCTCGTCGTCGACGAGGCGATCCGCTGGGCCGACGTCGCGGCGACCGTCCGCGAAAAATGTGGAGAGTTCTTCGAGAGCTTGCAGTACCAGGATACCTACCGCGACGAGACTCGTCTCGGCGCCGGCAAGAAGAGCCTGTTGCTGTCGATCGCCCTGCGTTCGAAAGAAGGCACCATGACCAGTGAGCAAGCCGATGAAATCCGCGAGCAGATCGTCGCGGCATGCAAAAAGAAACACGGGGCGGAGTTGCGGTAGGGTACACTCCTACGAAAAAAACGTAGGAGGGGGCACCTGCCCTTGGTCTGACGATTTACGGTAATGGTCCGGGGGCAGGTGCCCCCCTCCTATGTCTTCATCCGCGGGGGCGAAGCCCGTTTCATCGTGCCTCCGTGTGCCGTCCGAGGGCAGGCCGCAGGATGGGGCCAGCGCCCCTCAGGCCGCACCGACCCACCAGATGTACCGCGTTTTTCTCACATTGGTGGGCCGGCGTTGCTTCGCTCCTGGTCCCACCCTACAAAAAGACCGGAACTTTCCTGGATTTGTTGCGTCTAATACTATTCTATGGGTCCCCTTTCCTGTAAGCGACCTATTTTCCAGCAAGGAGTCATGATGATGCGACGGTTTTCTGTTATTCCCGGTCTTGCCTTGGCAATTGCGAGTGCTTTTTTCGCCTTCGGGGCCGAGCCCCCCGCTAAGGAGCAGGAAAAGCTGCAAGCGAGCCTGAAGACGTGGCAGCGGCTGCGAGAGGATTGCGGCGGCAATTATTCGTACAAAGTGCGTTGGTCCAGTTTCGTCGGATTTGGGCACGAAACCGAGATTGTTGTTCGCGACAACAAGGTTATTGAGCGACGTTTCCGAGCGTTCGGCGGTGGAGGGTTGGCTCCGGTCCCGATTGCCCCGGTCCCACCCAGGCCCGAGATTCTGCCAAGAAAATGGACCGACTCGACGGGGAAACACTCGGTCGAGGCCGAGTTTGTTGATTTGAAGGACGGAAAGCTCCGCTTGAAGAGGAAAGACGGCAAGACGATTACCCTGCCGATCGACATACTGAGCAAGGCGGATCAGGAATCTGCAAGGGCTCTTGCCCGTCAGACAGCCACGCCCCCCAAACCCAAGGGCGAGAGTTGGACGGAGACGGGCCGGGATTTAGGAAGCCACAAGAAGGGATCGCCACCCAAGACGCTCGACCAACTCTACGAAGAGGCTCAGGGCATTCTGAACACGAAGCTCGAGCCCCACCATCGCCTCTACGTCCGATTCGACGATCGGGGGCTGCTCAAGTCGTGCTTCTACGTCGATACGAGAATCGCCGACGACGCACCACAGACGGGTGTTATGATCGCCAGCGTCAACATCAAGCCGTCGGCCGCGGGCGGCGCCGCCAAACCGTCCGGCGGCAGGGCGATCAATCTCAAAAACGCCGACAGCGGCAAAACGGTGTCGGCCGGCGTGGGCGATCTGGTGATTATCGAGTTGGACGCCAATCCTACGACGGGATTCACATGGGAACCGCAACCGCTGCCGAAAGATGCTTCGCTTACGCTGAAATCAAAGAAGTTCGAGACCGCCTCCCAACGCTGTCCGGAGATTCCGCCTGCCATGGGCCAAGGTGGCGTCACGACGTTCACTTACCAGGCTGTCAAGACCGGCAAGGCGTCGATCACGCTGGCCTATCGCCGGCCCTGGGAGAAGGAAGCCAAACCTGCAAAAACGTTCGCCGTAACGATCGAGGCGACCGACAAAACGAGTCCGGTCGTTACCGGAAAGATCCTCTTCGGTCAGCAACCGGACGTCGGGAAGATCAGTCGGATTGTGGTCTCGATCCGCAACACGGCCCTGGCCGACGGCCCGTCGCCGCTCGTCGGCACGGTGGAACTCAAACCGCCCTTCAAACTGCCGGTGACCTTTGCGGTCCCCTACGATCCGGCGAAGGTTCGGCCGAACCCGATGTTCTACTCGATCTCCGCCCGTGTTTATACTCTCGTTGATGGCAGCGAAAAGCTCTACTACATCAACGATACACGGCATTATGTCTTCGACACGGCTGATGACACAAAGCGGGATATTGCGGTTAAAAAACTCCGTTGAATGGCAACTCCGTCGAGCGGCTCGGTCTTGCTGCGGACGGGTAGACTCAGGCGCGGCACAACTCGACTTCCATCTTGTCGCCGACTTCGGCAATCGCGTAGTAGCGTCTGCCGCCGGCGCCGCAGTTGGCGATCGTTGTACAACCGGACTTTTCGACGCCGCGCGACTCGTGGATATGGCCGCAGAGGACGAGGCCGGGCTGCTTCTCGTCAATGAACGCCCGAAGCGCCGTACTGCCGACGTGCTGGAACAAGTGAGTGCGGTCGAGCGTTCCGCCCCGCGGCGGGGCGTGCGAAAGAACAACATGAGAGGCCGCGCCGTCAACCTGTGCATAACCGGCTTCGAGCATCCCGGCGAACTCTTCTTCGGTGAACTGATACATCGTGTGTCCCCACGGCGGCATGGCCGGAAGACCGTGCAGGCCGACGTTCTCGATCATCACGCCGCGGCCGGAAAGCGAAACCCCCAGACCGGTCAACCGCCGATCAATCGCCGCCGAATCGCAGTTGCCGGCTACCGCAAGGACCCTGGCCCCGGTTTCCCCGGCCCGGCGGACCAGCCGCTCGGCATCGTCCGGCGTGCCGAAGTGCGTGATGTCGCCGCCGAGAAGGATCAGATCGACCGGCCCGGCGTCTGCCAGAATTCGCGTAAGCGCCTTTGTGCTGTCGTGCAAGTCGGTGATACAGAGAATCTTCATGGCGGCATCATACGCCGGGAAAAAGGTGCCGGCAAGACCGTCCGGGAAATGCTAGACTTGTAATGGGCCCATAGGAGAACGTCCTATGCGAATCGCGATTGCCGTATTGCTTGTTCTGGCGGCTTGCTGCGTCTCGTGCCGGGCGCAGATTCCAGTCGAGTTGCACGAGACGTCGGAGCGGTCCAAGGGCGCTTCTTCGTCGAAAATCCGGGCTGCACTGATCCGTGATCTGGGACGCGGGTATGAAGTCACCGGGACGGGGCACTATCTTGTTGCCCATCCGCGCGGCCAGCGAACTAGGTGGCCTCAGCGTTTCGAGGAACTCTATCGCTCGTTTGTCCATTATTTCGCCGTCCGCGGTTTGAAGTTGAAAGAGCCGTCGTCTCCGCTGGTTGGAATCGTTTGCACCGACCGCCGCCAGTTCGCCCGATACGCGGCAGAAAGGGGAAAACAAATTCAGCCCGGTGTATTCGGGTACTATTCCCTCCGGTCGAACCGCAACATTGTGTATGACATCAACGGTCTTGCCGGCGTTGACGACTGGCACAAAACGGCGTCGGTGATCATCCATGAATCCACACATCAGACGGCATTCAACACGGGCGTACACAGCCGATGGACGCCGCCGCCGCTTTGGGTTGCCGAGGGGCTGGCTACGATGTTCGAAGCCCGCGGGGTGTGCGATTCGCGACACTACCCAAACCGGAAGGATCGAATCAACCGCGCGCAGCTTTACGCATTCAAGAGGCTAATCCCGAGCCGCAAGCCGGAGATCCGGTCGCTGATCGCCTCCGACCGGTTGTTCCAAACCAATCCGCACGCAGCCTACGCGAAAGCCTGGGCGTTGACGTTCTATCTGGCTGAAACGCGGCCTCGCAAGTATGTGAAGTACCTGGCAAAGACGGCGGCGCACCCGCCGTTTACGACGGTGATTGCCTCGCAGCGGGTGACCGATTTCACGTCGATTTTCGGCAAGGACTGGAAGATGTTTGAAGCGAAATTCATGCGGTTCATGGCGGCGGTGAAATAGAATTTCTCTTGTAACCGGGTCAGCCAGTACAATCGGCCGCTTCCTTTGACCCGCTGCCGGGTGCGGCCTATACATGGATAGGAACTTGCGCACCCGGAAGCGACCCCCTGCGAGAACAATGTCTCTGCCGATGCCCGACGATCAAGAAAAAGCGAACGAATTCGCCCGTAAACTCGATCTGCAAAGGAAGCAGATGAAAGAGTTCCTGGACGCACAGCAGGAGCAACTCGACGAATTCCAACGGGACCTCGGTGTGAAGCAGGCCGAATGGCGCCGACTGGCGGAAACGCAACTCGGTTCGGCCGATTCAAGAGAGGGCATTGCCGGCGATGAAGTCCCGGTGGAAGGCGACCGGCGCCGCGAGACGGCCATGAACGACGTCCGTGAGTTGAAGACCCGTAACGCCGAACTCCAGGAGAAACTCGACGAGCTGCTGGGCGAGCAGTCCGACAATACGCTCAACGCCGATGCCGTCATCAGGCGGGAACGCGAGCAACTCGGGCAACTTCAAAAAGAGTGGCGCGAGAAACTCCGCCAGGCCGAAATCGAAATTTCCCTGCAACGGGCCAAGCTCGCCCGCGATAAGGCCAGAATCGATGAAAGACTCCGTGCGATCGAGAACCAACCGCCCCCACCCGTCGATCCCGATAGACAGCAAGAAGCCAAAAAACGCACCCGTGGACGCTGGCTGGCAAAGTTGGGACTGGGCAGCGAGAAGTAGTCGTCGAGTTCACAAGCACGGGCGTTGCTGCTGTAACAGCGTGTCGTGACACAAGTTGCGACCTCACCGCCCAATAACACTATGGCAACGGCGGGTAAGCCCTCCCGCTAAACGGTTTCTCCCCCAAATAATCCAGGCTAGTTGCCGTCTCCCGCTTTGGGCTTGGATGGCGCTGCTTCCTCTGCCGGTTTCGGTTCTTCCACCTTCACCCAGGTGGCGCCCTTGATATTTCCGACCAGCTTGTTGGCGGAGCGATCCTTGAGCGTTTCCCCGCTGCCCTCGCTGAACTGGAATACGAGTTGGGCATCGGGATCGGCCTTCAACTGCTTGGGCGGATCGAAGCTCTTGGTGTACCGCGCCGTGTTGGATATGCGGATCCCCCGTATCTTTCCATAGAAGGACTGGCCGAACGCGACGCCCGGTCTCGATGAGGACGACGACTTGCTGGGGCACGCTCCGATGACAAAGGGAAAAGGACTCGCGACGTGCGGGCCGACCACCTTGTTGGTCTCTACCAGCTTGCCATTGACGTAGATCTGGACCTGCTTGCCGTCATACACACCCGCCAAGTGGACCCACTCCCCCGCAACCGCACCGGCGTTTGAATAGGCCGAGCTGTCGACCGGCTTCCCGGTGGTGCTGCTGCGGACTTTGCAACCGACCCTGAAGTACCAACTGCCTCCCGACGTGGTATAGACGGCGCCGAGCCACACCCCCGTTCCGTTTCCGTTGCCAATGATCGTTCGCGAAATCCGAGGCGAGCTGGCAAGCGGATTCGAAGGCCTGGGAGCCTTCGAGTACGAGGAATTCACGATCGCCTCGACCGTAATCGGCACCCCGCCGGGGTATCCGGAGTTGGGAATTTCGACGCGGGTAGAGCTGCTGCCGAACTGCAAAGCGTGGGGTGTAACAACGATCCCGATATCGGCAAGGCGTTTTTCGATCTTGGTACGGCTGATACCGGACAAATTCGGGATCGCCTCTTGATACCAGTGCGTCGCCCGCTCTTGCAGGCGGTCTTTTTCCAAGCCCTCTTGGCCTTCCGCGACATCCCACCAGAGGTCGCCGAGTTTCGCCTGCTCGGCGGCGTCGGCAGGCTTCTTCATCTCTATCTGCGCCGCTTGAGTCAGTTTGGCATCGCCCGATTTAGCGAGGAAATTGCTGCCTTTTTCCCATTCACCGGCAACGAAGCAGAACCACTCGCCGGCCGCCTTATTTGCAAGGGGATTGTTCGGATCGGCCCGCAGCGCGTCGAATGCCTTCTTGGTGAGATCCTTTCGCTTCCGCAGGCGCTCGACTTCCTTCTGTTTCTTGACGATTTCTGCGGAGAGGGCCCTGTTCTTCAACAGAGACCCCAGCATCTTCGCCGAAGGGCCCGCGGCCTTGAGGACGCTCTCCGCCGAGTCAAAGTCATTGGCACGCAGAGCATCGTCAAACAGCCCGCGGGAGGTCGTCACGAGTTGCTGGTTGGCGATAAAGGCCGTCCGGTCGCGTGCGATCTGCTTCGCCGTTTTGCCGAGCGCCTCGGCCTTCAACTCCATCGGATTGCACTTGTAGTCCTTGCCGAGCCGGTTGGCGATGGCCAGCGAGAGATCCAGGTTGCCCCCTTCCGCAGCCAAGTCCGCAGCCATACGGCTCAAGACGAATTGGGCAACGGCATCCTGGGTGGAAACCGCCTCCTTGGCCATGCGGGTTGCCAGGGCCAGTTTCTGCTTCGAGTCTTTCGCGCCGTCAAACTCGTCCTTATAAATACCCCGAATCTCCTGACGGGCTGCCAACTGTGCCGCCTCATCCGGTATGTTGTGCCGAGGATCCGGTTCCTCTCCAGGGCCGGGCTCTTCACCTGGGCCGGGCTCTTCACCTGGGCCGGGCTCTTCGCCTGGGCCGGGCTCTTCGCCCGGGCCAGGCTCTTCGCCCGGGCCAGGCTCTTCGCCCGGGCCGGGCTCTTCGCCCGGGCCAGGCTCTTCGCCCGGGCCAGGCTCTTCGCCTGGGCCGGGCTCTTCGCCCGGGCCGGGCTCTT
>CAZJRB010000022.1:0-70658 GCA_964547995.1 uncultured Planctomycetaceae bacterium
AATTGTTGCTTATTCTGACCCGCCGAGATTCCAGTTCACGGTGAACCATTACAGTCCCGGCCCGGTGATGCGGGACGTTAGGCCATCGAAGGATTGAGAATCATGGACACATGTAAGTTCTACGACATCACTCACCGTGAACATGTGGTATGCAATCCCACGAGCGAGGAAAAACTGACGCGTCTCGTGGAACTTCTGCGCCTCCCGACTAACGCGCAGGTGGTTGACATTGCGTGTGGTAAGGGCGAGTTCCTGATTCGCCTGGCGGAAGCCTATGGCGCTCGTGGCATGGGCATCGACATTTCTCCTTTCTTCATCGCCGATGCAGAGAGAAGGCTCAAGGCGCGGGCATCGAGTGCTGGCATCACCTTCACTCAGATGAATGGTGCGGATTTCAAGCCAGACGAGCCGCACAGCTTAGATCTGGCGTCATGTATCGGTGCCAGTTGGGTCTTCGGGGGGCATGCTAATACTCTCGAAGCGCTGATCAGCATGGTGAGGCCCGGCGGCTGGGTGATCGTGGGAGAGCCATACTGGCAGCAGGAGCCGTCAGGGGATTACCTAGAGGCATCCGGGTGCGCGCGAGAGGACTTCGGGAGCCACTCCTCGAATGCAGAAGCCGGAGAGCGGCGAGGAACGGAGCTCGTTCACACCATCGTGAGCAGCAAGGACGACTGGGACAGGTATGAGGGCCTCCAATGGTTCGCGACAGCCGAGTACGCTCGCACCCATCCAGATGATCCGGACTTGGCGGAGGTGGTTGAGCGCGTGAGCAAGGCGAGGGCGGCATACCTGCGTTGGGGGCGCGACACGCTTGGTTGGGCGATCTACATGTTCAGATCGCGCTCTGCGGCCTGACAAACGGATGAACGCGAGCCGGAATAGGCCGGCTGGCTCGCTTCGCTCGGTCACGTTTACTGCCGGCCGCGTTATCCGAGACGTTGGCCAAGCTATTGGAGCTGGTCCATGGAGAGCAAAAGCTCGCGATAAACCAGTCCCTTATACATCGAGGAATTCTGCCCGATCGTAATCTCCGGGCAGGGCTTTAAGACGACCGGCATCGCACCGGGAGGAATGGTTTTCCACGTTCTCAACCGTGGCGTCGGGCGGATGCGCCTCTTCTTGAAGGAGGGCGATTTCCAGGCGTTCGAGCGGATCGCATGAATGCGGTCATTACGAACGGAGACGAATCGTTCGCTCGGCAATCTACTTGGAGGCGGGCTCCGGGTTTTGAGGTCGCCGGCCGGCTGAAGCTCAAGGCCCCGGGCAAGTGCCCGACGTGGGCGCATCCGGTTGTGTTCGGCGGACGGTTGTATGTCCGGTACGGCGACAGGGTGGGCGTCTATGATGTTCGGCGTTACCGGGCGTGACGTTCCGGGGGAATTCTGGTATAGTTGCCCGTTTAGCCCGGCTGCACTGCTTCTGACGAAGCAGCGGCACACGTCGACGCACGATCCGGGCTCGATCACCGCCCGCACAACCGGTCGAAAAAGCGATGGCCCGCGAACCGATTCTCCAGCAGCCCGACGGCTTCCACGACGAGGATCGCGATCTGCGTCCTCAGCACATGCGGGAGATGGTCGGACAGCGGGAGGTCTATGCGCGGCTGGAGATCGCGGTGGACGCGGCCGCCAAACGGGGGGAGCCGCTGGGGCACATCCTGTTCGACGGCCCGCCGGGATTGGGTAAGACGACGTTCTCCACTTGCATTCCTCACGATTTGGGGGTTTCGTGCCAGATCGCCAGCGGGGCCACGCTGGCCGCACCCAAGGACCTGATTCCCTATCTTACCAACGCCGAGCAGCAGAGCGTGCTGTTTATCGACGAAATCCACCGGATGCCCAAAGGTGTCGAGGAGTTTCTCTACCCGGCCATGGAGGATTTTCGGATCGACTTGACGCTCGGCGAAGGGGTCAACGCCAGGACGATCAACATGCAGTTGAAGCCATTCACGCTGATCGGGGCGACGACGCGGACGGGGCTGCTGTCGGCGCCGCTGCGCGACCGGTTCCAGATGCGGGAGCACCTCGATTTCTACACGATAGAGGAGTTGGCTGAAATTGTGCGCCGCAACGCGGTGAAACTGGGGGTCGAGATCGACGGGAAGGCGGCCACAGAGATCGCCACGCGGAGCCGTGGTACGCCGCGTTTGGCGAACAACCGGCTCCGATGGGTCCGCGACTACGCGACTTCGCGCGCGGGCGGCAAGATCGACCTGAAGGTCGCCCGCGACGCCCTGGCCATGCAGGAAATCGACGTGAAGGGGCTGGACCGCCAGGACCGGAAATACCTGGAGACGCTTGCCCGGGTCTTCGGCGGCGGCCCGGCGGGCGTCGAGGCGATCGCCCACACCATGAACATTGTCGCTGATACGCTGATCGACGAGGTGGAACCGTATCTGTTGCGGAGCGAGTTGGTGGTTCGCACCCCCCGAGGGAGGAAGTTGACTCCCGCTGCGCTGGATCATTTGGGACTGATCTCCGATCCCTCCACTCCCGAGGAACAGCAGGGGAAGCTGTTCGACTAAGGAATGACTCACAAATAACTTCGGTGTTCGGCCGGTAGCTACGGTCGCCAGACCGTGGGACGTCGGCGTTGCCCACGGTCTGGCGACCGTAGCTAGCACCTGTTGCGGAAAGCCGGATTTTCGGGTGCCATGCCCACGCTTGCGTGGGCATGGCGTAAATCCCGCAAGAAACCGCTACATGCCCACGCAAGCGTGGGCATGGCACCCAACTTTCCGCAACAAAAACTAGCTACTACCGAAGACACTTCTTTCTTCGCCGATTTTACCTACCTTGCCAAATCGGCGGGCTTGAACTTGACCAACGGCACCAAAAAAACCGCACAAGAGGCCGGTTTCGTACGTATAGGGGGCTTGCCAATTCCCGGCAATTGGATATAGTAAATTTGTCCGGGAGGCATTTCTTCGAGACGAGGTATTCATCCGCTACGTTGAAGGAGAAACGTAATGTCTGCTTACTCGACTGTCTGCGACTTTGAGGTGGATCGCGGCCCCGACTGGCTTTTGGTGAAGATCAAGCACCTGGCCGACTCGGCGGATACTCCTTTGGCCAGAAATCTCTGGTCGCTGCTGGAACAACACTTCACCTACCGGCTGGTGTTGGAGATGGACGAGGTGGACATGCTGGACAGCCACCTGATCGGCCAGTTGTTGGCGCTGGGAAAGCGGATTCAAGATCGAGACGGCATCTTGCGGTTGTGCGGTCTTTCGGAACACAATCAGCAGATGTTGGATACGTGCCGCTTGAGCAACCATTTTCTATCCTATCGCAACCGGGAAGAGGCGGTCCTGGGACCGGGGCGCCCCCACAATCCCAGATAAGCCGGTACGCCGGCTTTCACCTCTCTACGCCGTCCTGCGCGGGGATTCCGGAGTCGAAGGCATGGCGGAGGGATCGCATTTCCGTCGCCGTGTCGGCCAGTTCGATCAGTCGGGGGGTAGCACCGCGACCGGTCAGGACGAGACACTTTTCCGGCGGGGCCTCTTCCACCAGTCGGACGACGCTCGCTTCCTCGATCAGTCCCATGGCAACCGCCATACAAATCTCATCGAGGACAACGAGGTCGTATTGCCCGGAAGCGACGGCCTGCTGCGCCCGCAGGAGTCCGGCCTCGGCGGCTGCGCAGTGTTCCTCCCACCGCGGGTCGTCCGTGCCACGGACCAACCCGCGCCCGGTCTGGACGATCTCGACTTGTGGCAGGCGACTGAGTGCGGTGATCTCGCCGGTCGCCGGATCGTTCTTGATGAACTGGATAATGCAGACGTGCATGTCGTGGCCGGCCGCGCGGAGGGCCAGTCCCAGCGCAGCGGTCGTCTTGCCCTTGCCGTCGCCGGTGAACAACAGGATTCTCGGTTGATCGGTCATTAGAGGGTTGAGAGTCGAGGGTTTAGGGGCTGGGAGTGGGAAATTGTAAATTGTAAAATGAAAATTGAAAATTGAGTAACACTTCAGCCGAATGGCGAAACGCGGGTTTTTCCCGGGGAAATTGTAGGGAACGGCCTCTGTGCCGTTCCGCGGATCGGCCAGGCAGCGTTGATGGCCGTTGCGCCCGGAATGCCACAGAGGGCGTTCCCTACAGGACTTGCGATTTCTCAATATGTTTGCAGCGACGGCCTTGGAAGGCCATCGTACTGCAGACGGCTGAAGTATCACTGAATTTGCAATCTCTTTGGTTGCGGCCTCAGGCTGTGCTAGGGTTCAGGGTGGATGACTCCCAACTCTGGACTCTGGACTCATCCGCCCATCCAGGAAGGTAACTCGTCGGCCGGGGGGAGTTTGACGGTCCAGGCCATGTCGACTCCGTCGAGGCCGATAACCTCTGCGAGGGCTTTGGCCGGCGGCTGGGAATCGAGTGCGAGGACGCCGATCGCCCCGCCCCCGGGCTCGTCGCGTCCCCGCCCGACCGACATCTGCGCGATATTGACGCCATGTGCGCCGAAGACACTGCCCACCGGGCCGATCACCCCCGGCCGGTCACGGTGGGCAAAGATCAGCAGCACGCCGTGCAGGTAGCTCTCCAACCGGCAGTCGTTCAATTGGACGAGTCGCGGCAGGTTGTTGCCGAAAAGCGTGCCGCCGGCGAATGAGGCCTTTGCCTCCGTAACCACTTCGGCCGTAATCATCGAGCTGAAGTCGCCGATGTCGCTGGTCCGCTGTTCAATCATTTCGATCCCGCGTTCGTGGAGGAAGACCTCGGCATTGACGATATTCACGTCGGTGTCGATGGCATGTTCGAGCAGCCCGGCCGCAAACGCGGCCGAGAGCAACCGCGTGTCTTTCCTGGCCACTTCGCCCTCGTAGCCGAGCCGGCACGAGGTGGGCGGGCAGTGGTCCATCTGGACCAGCAGCAGGCCCAACCGGTACGCCAGGTTCAGATAACCGCGCAACTCGCGGAGTGTCTTCGGCTCCAGCGGCGACATGTTGACCGACTGTTTGATGGCCCCGGTGGTGAAGAAATCGATCAATAGCTCGGCGGCCTCGACGGCCACGTTGGCCTGGGCCTCTTCGGTGCTTGCGCCGAGGTGGGGCGTGCAGAGCACGCCCGGCATCCCGAAAAGCGGGCTCTCGGTACGCGGTTCGGTGGGATACACATCGAGTGCCACGCCGGCGAGACGGCCGCTTTTGAGCCCTTCGACCAGGGCGTCTTCATCGTAGATCCCGCCCCGGGCGCAGTTGATCAGCCGCGCGCCCGGCTTCATCATCTTGACCTCTTTCGGGCCGATCAGGTTGCGGGTATCGTCGTTCAGCGGGGTATGGACGGTCAGGTAGTCGACCAGCGGGAGCATTTCATGGAAGTCGGAGTACGCTTGCACGCCCAACTCCTCGGCCCGGGCCGTGGGCAGGAACGGGTCGTAGCCGAGGATCTTCATTTCGAGTGCCCGGGCCCGGGCGGCGACCGCCTGGCCGATGCGGCCGAGGCCGACGATTCCCAGCGTCTTGCCGGCAAGCTGCGTGCCCATGAACTTCTTGCGGTCCCATCGCCCCTCTTGCAGACTCTGGTAGGCGGGGGCCAGGTTCCGCGACATGCCGAGCATCAGTGCGATGGTCTGTTCGGCGGTCGAGATGGTATTTCCGCCGGGGGTGTTCATGACGACGATTCCCAGGCGCGTGGCGGCCTGCTTGTCGATGTTGTCGGTTCCGACGCCTGCCCGGGCGATCGCCCGCAGCCGCTTGTTGCCCTCGAGTACCTCGGCGGTGATCTTTACGCCGCTTCGGCAGATGGCGCCGTCGAACTGCTTCAGGGCCTCGCGCAGCTCTTCCCCTGCAAGTCCCGTGCGGACCTCATACTCGATGTTCCCGGCCGATTCCAGCAGATTCAGCCCGTCCTGGGAGACATTGTCCAATACGATGATTTTTGGCATGGGTGTATGTACGTGTTTAGCCGCCGTCGGTACGACGGCGAGAATGGTAACCGGCAACTCGCGTCCTGGCCGACGTGCCGTCGGCCGCTAAACGGTGTGAAGTCAACACAAAACGGCCGTTCTCTCGGACATCGTCAGCAGATACCAGCTTAACGGCTCGCCCCTTCTCGACAAGGGGGGCGTTTTGGCGTTGTGTTGAACCGGCTCTCCCTTGCCAAAGTGGGCCTACCTTGCCACTCACGAGTTGCCAACACCCCGCTTCTGGTGTAGGATGGTGATTGTGTTTGGAGGGTGAGCGTCACCAAGGAAGACCAAGTTCCACCACTTCCCGGCATAGCGCCAGTTACCGGCAACGTTCAACGACGGAATTGGAGGCGTAGGGGAATTTGCGATGAGAGTCCAATGAGACAACTCACGCCAAGTGGCTATCGGATGCCCAGTCGATATTTGAAACCTGGGGATTCGGAGAGGGAAGGAGAAAGCGATGACGAATGGGAAATTCCCTCCCGGATGGGACGAGGAGCGAGTCGGCAGGGTGCTCGAGCACTACGAGTCCCAGTCGGACGAGGAAGCTGTTGCCGAGGATGAGGCCGGGTACGACGAGACAACCGAGACGACGATGGCGGTTCCGGTCGAACTCGTACCGGCCGTGCGGGCGCTCATCGCGAGCCAATCGTCCGGTGAATGAGCACGAAGTTGCGTACGGTGGGACAAGCGCAGCGCCGGCCCACCATCTGCACCGTGCTGGTGGGCCGGCGCTGCGCTTGTCCCACCCTACGGACTACCGCGAGAAAGAACTACTGTAACGACTTCGGCCTCTGATCCGCCAATCGGGTTCCGGCTGGGGGAGAGTTGACCGACAGCGCGGGATTTAGCTGCGCCCGCAAAGCCGCAATCCGATTGGCCAACTGCGGCTGGAAGCGATCTTGGGCGTAGGAACGCTGGTAATCCTCCAGGGCCTGGGCATATTCGCCCGTCTCCTCGCGGATTTTGCCCAGTGCAGCCAGTGCGCGGGGATTGTTCGAATCGATCGCGAGCGCCTCGACCAGGTTTTGTTTGGCGGCCCGGCGGTCGTTGAACTCGTCGAAGAGTCTGGCCAGCTCGATCTTGGCGTCGGCGGAAGTCGGCTCGCGTTCGACCCAGCCTTCCAGCAAACGGAACGCCTCGTCGTGGCGGCCTTCTTCGACCAGCAACACGGCCAGCCCCCGGTAGCAGTCGGCACAAGCGGTGGTCTGCATGCCCGGGTGTTCCTGATCCAAGCGATCCCAGATATCGAGACATTGATTGTAATACTTCTCGGCCTGATGAAGATCCGAGGGGCGGTTCTCGGTCACACCGAGGCGATGATGGGTGGCGGCGATGTTGTAATATCCGTCGGGATTGTTGGGCTCGGCGTAGGTTGCTTCCTGGAAATGCCGCAGGGCCTCGTGGTATCGTGCCTGTTGGTACAGCCGCACGCCTTCGGCATTCCGGGCGGCGGCGGAAAAGTTGCTGCACCCGGCAGTCATACCAATCAGTAGACCGGCCAGCAGTATCGCCACCATGCAGAAAGAGATTTGTCGACGACTACGATACGACGTTTGATTCGATGACATCACGGCTTACGCCTCGCTTTGCAGAATTGCGTTTTGAAAAGGACCGACGGCGCGGACGCGACGGCGGCAGGTTGAAAGGGGTGAAGGGGTGGGAAGGGTAGCCGCCGGGGCAATTTGATGCAACCCCGGTTTCCGCACCCCCCAATTGTCGTGTGCGGCGTGGGATGGCAAGCCGGCAGTAAGATGGCCTTCCGAGTCCGTCGCTGTGACATCGCAAGCCCTCGACGGCCTCGGAAGGCCATCGTACGAAGTATTACAGAAAGTGGAAGTGCCCCCCCAAGAAGTGTGGGAGGCTCAGAGTATTGCCGGTTCGAAGAAATCTGCGGCCATCTGCCCCGGAACCGGCGCCGGACTCCCCAGGGCTGCTTGCGGATTTTGCGGTGTCGGGAGGACCGCGGTCGGCACCGGCTGTTTCACGTAGCCGAGGTTCCTGACTACTTCCAGGACCTCGCTGCACGTGGGGAACATCCGCCCGTTGGCGCGCTTGTACTCGTCCAGCGCGTTCATGAACTCGATTTCGTCGGGTGTATAGTCGCGTTCGCAGGTGGTCGGATCGATCTGGCGTCGGCGATTGGCCTTCTTGCGACGTTCGGTTGCCACCGGCTCGTCCGCCTTGCGTCGCTCCGATCTACGGCGGTCCATCGCTACCATTTTCTCCGTTTTGCTCGTCTTCTTGGCAGGTTTCTTGGTCGTCGTCACGGTGAAATTCTCCGGTGGGAATACAATGCTTGAACGTAGGAAGAATACACCATCGTTGCCAAAAAGCATCAAGAAAAGGGTTACGGAAACCCAAATCCGTGGAGAAGCGAGGGGGGGAAACGCAAGAGAGAGGGATTATGCGGATATTGCGGGCGAGAAGTCCACATTAGGGAAACTGGGGGGAGTTGGGGACGGCTGCCATAAAGCCGCGACCGGTGCGGCTGTGACTTTTTGGCATTTGACACGTTCAGTCTGTAGGGAACGCCCTCTGTGGCGTTCCGGGAAGCAGCAACGAGCGTGTTTTCCGGGTTTCGGAACGCCACGCCACAGAGGGCGTTCCCTACAAAAAGTCACAGCCTCGGTGGTCGCGGCGAACCTGGGTTGCGGTTGTTTCTGGCAGTGCTTGGCGCGACCACCGGTCGCGGCTTTATGCTCGAGATGCCGAACTTGTTCTCGATCAGTCCCTAAGAGTTGGCGACCGAATCGTTGACGTCTCGGCAGATATTGCGCAACTCGGCCACGGGAACGTCTTCCAGGCGTTGTCGGCGTTTGTCGAGATGCTCGTTGACCTTGACGGCGGTTTCCTGCATGAGGGCGTGGGTTTCTTCGCTGCCTCCGAGGAGAAGGAAGTTTTTGCCGCGAGTGATCCGTGTGTGGCCGTCGTGGTTGTCGAGGCCCAGGCCAAGCAACCCGGCCGCTTTCTTTTCGTTGCGTGCAGCTCTCATCACCTGCGTTTCATAAATTGCCTTAGTGCTTCGGTGGCGGCCGACCGCGTGTCGCCGATCTCTTCCTTGGCCTTGTCCAGCTTCTCGCGGAAGCCGGTTTGCTTCCCTTCTTCCCCCTTCGGTTTTTCCTTCGGTTCATCCTTGGCCGGTTTCCCGGTCACGGTATCCGCTTCCTGCTGGTTGACTTCAGCCGTGGGGGTAGAAGAGACGGTTGGCTTCTCGGCAATCGGCTTGCTCGGCGGTTGCGTTTCCTCACCGAGCAGGTTGAAGATATCGAGGTTGGCCTGGCTGCCCGATTCAGCAGCGCGGGCAGCGGCCTCCTCGACGCTGTGGACCTTCGGCTTCTTCTTTCCGCTGAGGCTGACGGCCAATTCGACCTCGAACTCCAAGGGTCCCAGCTTCAAGCGGTCGCCGTTTTTCAGTTCGTGTTCTCCCGTGAGAAGCTCGCCGTTGACGTAGGTTCCATTCCGGCTGCCCAAATCGCGTACGGCGACGAACCCCGATTCGATGAGGATGGCGGCGTGGTGCCGGCTAATCTGCTCGCTTTGAGGTCGGAGATGGCAATCTTCCGCCCGACCGATGAAGAACCTCGGGCCGGGCACTTCCACCTCTTGGCCGGCGTGCTTGCCGCCAACAACAATCAGCTTCACGTCCATCTTCCCGTCTCCCCAATGTTGCCCTTGTCAGGCTACCTTTATGGTAGCAGTTTTGGCCGGCCGTGTCAAAACGGCTCAGGTCCGATAGGGGGGGTGGTTTCTCGGTGACGGTGCTCAGTCCACCCAGCCGTGGCGTATCGGGTTTCGACCAATTCCTCGGCCCTGCGACACTCTTTCTCGGAAAACGGCTCCCGGCGCCACGCCAGGAAGAGGTTCTCCGCTATTTTTTTCAGCCACGCGTCAGCCACTTGGTCGGCGTGGAAAGGTTTTCCGGTTATTTCCGTCAGGCCGTTCAGTGCCGGGGCGGCCCGGGATCGCCCCAACAGGACGCTCCCGTGCTGAAGCACGGCGCCTCGGCGGCGGCGTTGGGCACTTCCGGCCACCTTGTGCGTGTCCACCAACACGTCGCCCGGCGAGCGGCGCCGAAAACACAAAAACGGCTCCTCGCCCGGGGGAACTTGAGGCAGAGCGGCCCGCAAGCTCGCCACAGCGCCCAACTCGGCCAATGTGTCAATCAGGGTTTTGTGGACGGTATTGTAGAGCAAGTCGCGCCGCTTGGCCAGGGGATGTGCGCCGGGTACAACGAGACTATACGTCAATTCCACGTCGTGGACAATCGCCCCGCCGCCGGTCAGACGGCGGACAACCGCGCAATCCCGGCTGGGGGCGTGGGAGCAGCGATCGGCGTAGGTCTGGAAATACCCGAGTGACAAGGTGGGGACTTCCCATCCATAGATACGCCAACCGAGGTTATTTTGTGCGGTTGCCCACTCCAGCAGCACCTCGTCGACCGCCATGTTCCACGCCCCGGCGGCGGGGGGGTCGATCAACAGGCGGCATTCGGTCGGCGGCTTGTTCATTCGCATTCCGCTCCTGCTCGCGTGCCCGCAGACGGCACACGGAGTGTGCCTGCTACTTTTCTTGTTCAGGCGTCCATCGCAATACGGGCTTGCGGGCGGCGGTTACTTCGTCCGGGCGGCTGATCGGCGTGGTGTGCGGGGCGTCGTGCAGCAGATCGGCGGGTTCCTCGGTGATCCGGAACAGGGCCTCGGCAAAGGCATCGAGCGTGGCCTTGGTTTCCGTCTCCGTCGGTTCGATCATCAGCGCCTCGCGGACGATCAGCGGGAAGTAGACCGTCGGGGCATGGAACCCGTGATCCAGGAGCCGCTTGGCGATGTCCATGGCCGAGATATCTTTGTCCGACTTCAAGTGCGACGCGGTGGCAACGAACTCGTGCATGCAGCGGTCGCCGTTGGGGACCGGCAGAAAGTGCTTCACCTTGGCAAGGAGGTAGTTTGCGTTAAGCACCGCGTGCTCCGCCACGCGCCGCAGTCCGTCGGGGCCGTGCGTCAGGAGGTAGCAGAACATGCGGACCAGCACGCCCGTGTTGCCGAAGAAGCTCCGCACGCGGCCGATCGACCTGGGCCGGTCGTAGTCGAGCCGATACGCGTCGCCCTCTTTGACGACCATCGGGGAGGGTAAATAAGGTGCGAGCTGCTCGGTCACGGCGATCGGTCCGGCGCCGGGTCCGCCGCCGCCGTGCGGGCTGCTGAAGGTCTTGTGCGGGTTGTAGTGCATCAGGTCGGCCCCGAAGTCACCCGGCCGGGTGATACCCAAAATGGCGTTCATGTTTGCGCCGTCGAGATAGACCAGACCGCCGGCGTCGTGGACCATCTGCGTGATTTTCGCGATCTCGTGCTCGAATATCCCGAGCGTGTTCGGGTTGGTAATCATGAAGACGGCGGTTTTCCCGTTGAGTTTTGCGGCAAGGTCGTCGAGATCGACGAAGCCGTCGCTCGTGCTCTTAACCGGCAAGGTCGTGAAGCCAGCCATCGTCGCGCTGGCGGGATTCGTGCCGTGGGCGCCGTCGGGGATCAGCACGACAGAGCGCCGCTCGCGCCGGTCGCGGAACGAGGCCGCGGCGACCAGCAAGGCGGTCATCTCGCCGTGGGCCCCGGCCGCCGGTTGGAGCGAAACGGCCGGCAACCCGGCGATCTCGCCCAACATCTCCTGGCAGCGGTAAAGCAATTCGAGCATCCCCTGGAGCGTGGATTCCGGCTGGTACGGGTGGAGATCGGCCATGCCCGGCAGCGAGCAGAGCCGCTCGTTCCGCTTAGGGTTGTATTTCATCGTGCAGGAGCCGAGCGGATAGAAGTGGGTATCGACCGACATGTTCAGCGTCGAGAGATTGACGAAGTGGCGCACGACGTCCGGCTCGGTCAGCTCGGGCAGCGGCGGCGGTTCCTCGGCGATCACCCCGGCCGGCAAGAGTTCGTCCAGGGGCTGCTCGGGCACGTCGCACGCCGGAAGCTGCACGCCCCGGCAGCCGGGCCGGGATTGCTCGAACAAGAGTTGGGTGGCTTGTGTGTTTCGCATGGGTGTCATTTCGTGACAATGTTTTCGCCCGTCTCACGCCGCCGTGCCGGCGGCGGCTAAACGGTAGAGCCGGTTAGGACTTCAACCAATCGATCGATTTCCTCCTTCGTGCGTTTTTCGGTTACGGCAATGAGCATGCAATCGGCAAGCTCGGGATACCACTGCCCCAAGGGTACACCGGCAAAGATACCGTCGGCCGCGGCGGTGTCGATCAAGTGATCGACGTTACTACCGGCTGCGCGGACCACGAACTCCTTGAACGTCGGTTTGTCGAACGCCAGGGAAAATTGGTCACCGGCCGTAAGCTGCCGGGCCGCGTAATGCGATTTGTGCAAGCAGAGTTCGGCGACCTGCCGCATGCCGGTCGGTCCCATCAGCGCCAGGTAGACGGCAGCCCGGAGTGCGTAGAGTGCCTGGTTCGTGCATATATTGCTGGTTGCCTTGTCGCGTCGGATGTGCTGTTCGCGGGTTTGGAGTGTTAGGACCCAGCATTGCCGGCCGCGGCGGTCGGCGGTCTGCCCGACCAATCGACCCGGCACACGCCGGACGAACTGCTCGCGGCACGCCATGACGCCGAGGTACGGTCCGCCGAACCCCATTGGGATCCCCAGCGGCTGGCCTTCGGCGACGACAATATCGGCCCCGTAGTCGCCGGGGCGCCGCAAGAGCCCCAAGCTGATCGGGTCGACGGCGACGACCAGCACTGCCCCGGCCTTGTGGGCAATTTCGGCAATCGGCTCGATCTCTTCGAGGCATCCGAAGAAATTCGGGTGTTGCACGAGGACACACGCGGTGCGGTCGTCGACGGCCGCTTCAAGCTCTTCGAGGGGAATCGTACCCTGCGGCGTGCCGAGCGTGACCAGTTCGGTATCGAGATTGGCAAAACAGGTGCCAAGGACCTGCCGATATTCGGGGTGGACGGCGTCGGCAGTCACCACACGGCCGGATCGCCGGGTAGCGTGCAGTGTCATCATGGCCGCTTCGGCGGCCGCGCTGGCGCCGTCGTAGAGGCTCGAGTTCGACACATCCATGCCGGTCAGTTGGCAGATGAGCGTCTGGTACTCGAACAGTGCCTGCAAATTGCCCTGGGCGGCCTCGGCCTGGTAGGGGGTGTACGAGGTTAAAAACTCGCTGCGGTAGGAAACCACGTCGACCACGGCGGGGATGAAGTGGTCGTAGCTGCCGCCGCCGAGAAAGCAGATTGCCGAGCCGGCCGCCGTGTTCCCGGCCGCCAAGCGGGCCATGTGAGCCGTCAACTCCATCTCACCCAGCCCCGGCGGCAGATCGAGCCGCCGATCCAGCCGCAACTCGGACGGGACCATGGCAAACAGCTCCTCCAACGAGCCGGCCCCGATTGCTTCGAGCATGGCTTGCCGGTCTTGGATTGTGTTTGGGATATAGGGCATGGGAAGTGGGAAGTGGGAAGTGGATAGTGGATAGTGGATAGTGGATAGTGGGTAGTGGGTAGTGGTTAGCTGGCAGTGGGGAAAGTTGAATCGCCACGGGACCAAAAGCCCCCGCACTGCGTGCGGGGGTTCACTCTTACGCTGCTTCTTCTTCGTTTCAGCTTTCCGCTTTCAGCTTTCAGCTTTCCGCTTTCAGCTTTCAGCTTTCTGCTTTCAGTGTTGTTCTTCTTTGCACTGACTGCGGTACGCGGCGTGGTCGAGCAGATCTGCGAGCCCGGATTCGTCGGAGATTTTGATCTTCACGAGCCACCCGCTGCTGTACGGATCATTGCCGAGCGTTTCCAATTGATCGGACACCCTTTCGTTGACGTCGACAATCTCGCCGTCGACGGGGCTGCAGAGGTCGCTGACGGCCTTGACCGACTCGATCACGCCGAACGGCTCGCCGGCAACGACATCCCACCCGACCTCGGGCAACTCGATATAGACCAGGTCGGTCAGCAGTTCCAAGGCGAAGGCCGAGATGCCCACCGTGGCGATTTTCTCGTCGGACTCGTCGGTCTCCACGCAAACCCATTCGTGGGTCTTTGTGTACAAGAGGTCTTCAGGCGTCACTTCTTCTTTCCTTTCTTTTTCCGTTCGTAGAACGGCAGTTGAACAACTCGCGCCGGTTCCGGTCGGCGGCGAATCTCGATTTGCAGTCCGGTCCCCGGCACGGCGAATTCCGGAGGAACGTAGCCCATGGCAATCGGCTTTTCCAGAGTGGGCGAGAACGTCCCGCTGGTAACTTTGCCGATCCGCTTATCGTTGGCCAGGATCGCGTCCTCCTGCCGTGCTACTCGACGGCCGCTCAGTTCCAGTCCCACCCGGACCAACCGCCGCGGTTGCCGCTCGATCTCCAACAGGGCATCGCGTCCGGGGAAATCGTAGCCGGTCAGGTGGCACACCGATCCGAGCCCCGCCTGGAAGGGATCGATCTGCTCGGAGAGTTCATGTCCATAAAGGGGCATCCCGGTTTCCAGCCGCAACGTATTCCGTGCCCCGATCCCCGTTGGAACACAATCAAGCGGCTTGCCGAGTTCGAGCAGTGCCTCCCAAACGCCCGGTGCGATGCTGGCCCCGATGCTCAACTCGAAGCCGTCCTCGCCGGTATAACCGGTTCGGGTGACAATTCCCCCCTGGCGTTGTGCGGCGGGATGGAGGATGCGGGCCTGGACACCCCAGTAGTATCTCATTGTGTGCAAATCGGCGTCGACCAGCGGCTGCAACAACTCGACCGAGCGCGGCCCCTGGACGGCAATCATGGCCCAAAGACGCGTGACGTCGCTCCAGATCACCTCGTCGCCGAATTGTTCGGCCCTTTCCCGCGACAGGTGGGCATCGATCCAGGCCGCGACCTTCTCGCGATTGGCGGCGTTGACGACCAGCACGTAGTAGGGCTGGCCGTAGTCGTTGTGATAGTGCCCGACCAGCACGTCGTCGATGATTCCGCCGCCGTCGTTCGTAATCAGGGAATAGCGGACTTGCCCTTCGTCCATGTCGGCGACGCGGCGGGTGAGCAATTCGGCCAGAAAGACCGCTGCGCCGGGCCCCTCGAAACGCATCCGGCCCATGTGGGAGATGTCGGCGATGCCGACGGCCGAGCGGATATGCCTGTGTTCCTCGATGATCGAGGCGTACTGAAGCGGCATGGACCAGCCGGCATATTCGATCATCCGCGCCCCGTGGGCGACATGCCTATCGAAAAGGGGGGTCCGTTGGGCGATGGTTGGCGTGGTCATGGTGTTTCCGCGACGCGATTTACCCAGAGTGGCACGACGCTCCGCGTCGTGAATCAACCCAGAGCGGCACGACGCTCCGCGTCGTGAATCACGGCACGGGAGTGCCGTGCCACTCAAGGAACTATTCTACCGATTCGCGAGACCGTGACCAGGGGGAAAAGAAACCCCCTTTGAGCCGGAGCGTGGCCGCCGGATTGTGCAGATTGCGGGCGGCGAACCGGGCTCCAACCGGGCTCCAACCGGGGCCTGGAGCCGCAAAACTCACCCTAACACGAAGATCTTCTTGGACGATCCGAACCGCCAAAACCCGCAGACTCATCCCATGCTAACACGCTAAGATGTTGCTGCGAATAGACTTATGTCGCCGATCCGCAACTGACGATTCCATTTTCCAGGAGCAGGGGATTCGTCTTTCACTGCCCGGCCGCAGAGCGTACAATCCGCCGCCTCATCTTGCAGAGAAGGCGAATCCCGCTTGGGACGAAGGAGCGTTTCGATGAAGAAGCTTTGGTCTGCCGCGTTTTTGGCCACGTGTCTTGCCGGAATTGCCGGTTGCCGGAACCTGGCGCCGCCGAGCTTTTTCCGTCCGGGTTCGGCCCCCTATCAGCAGCAACGTGCCGAAAGGTTCGACCCGTATCCGGACAATGACGCCGGCCCGACCGTCTTGGGTTCCCGCCCGCTTGGGTACAAAAAACCTCGATCCGAGGTGGACCGCGCCCAATACGACTTGCGGTGGTGGTGAGCGCCCGCTGCGTCCTCTCGCCACGGCGACGGGTCCATTGCCGTGTGCCCTCTATCGAAACCGCGTCGCTTGCGGTATGATGGCACTTTGTAGTGTCGCCTTCAGGCGGTAGAACCGGCTGCCGGCGTTTCCGCGACCACTGGTCGCGGCTTTGTGGCCGTTTAGCGGTCGGGCTTGCCCGCCGTTGTGCATCCCGATTTCTCAGACCGTCAGCGGCGGGCAAGCCCGCCCGCTAAACCATCGCCCATCATGCCCACAACTTCACGGCGAAAAAAACGCCCTGCAAAGAAACAACCCGGCCGCAAGAAGCGCTCGCAGGGAAAGAAGGATGCTCCGCACCCTGACGGCGAGCGGCTCCAAAAGATCCTGGCGGCCGCCGGCATCGGGAGCCGCCGGGAGTGCGAAGGGCTGATCACCGCCGGCCGGGTCGAGGTCGACCGCAAGACGGTCACCGAGTTGGGCACGCGGGTCGATCCGGCCAGGCAACAAATCCGCGTCGACGGCGACGCCTTGCCAAAGGTGAAGCTCGTCTACTATGCGCTGAACAAGCCGACCGGCGTGGTTTCGACGAACAGCGATCCGTCGGGCAGGCCCCGGGTGATCGACCTGGCGCCGGAGACCGGCGCCCGATTGTTCACCGTTGGGCGGCTCGATTTCAATAGCGAGGGGCTGATCCTGGTCACCAACGACGGGGAACTGGCCAACCGGCTGACCCATCCCCGTTACGGCATTGAGAAGACCTATCGCGTGCAGGTTGCGGGCAGCCCCACCCGTGAAGTTCTTGCCCGGTTGCGCCGCGGCGTGCGGATTGCCGAAGCGGTGTGCCGGATCGAGAACATCAAGGTCAAGTCGCACTACAAGGAGAGCACGAACTTGGAGATGGTTTTGCGGGAGGGCCGCAACCGCGAGATCCGCCGGGTGCTGGCGAAGCTCGGCCACAAGGTCCTCCGCCTGACCCGCGTTGCCGTCGGGCCGGTCCGGCTCGGCAAGCTGCCACCCGGCGAGTCGCGGCCCCTCTCGCGACAAGAGCTGAAAGCACTGCGGGAAGCAGTTGCACCCGGGAAGCACTGAACCGATTGAGAACACATCCACCGGCTGACGACCCATGACCGAAGACCGCTGCTGCACCTCGGGCGACGACGGCCCCACTTGCCCTGACCGAATCTGGCAAGGCACGGTGACCGTTGAGGAAAACGTGCTCCTTGCCCGCGATACGTACCGGGTGCGATTCGCTTGTCCGGAGCTGGCACGGCGGGTCGTGCCGGGGCAATTCGTGATGCTCCGGCTTTCGGGCGTGGACGATCCGCTGCTGGGCCGGCCGATGGCCATGTACGACGTCGTGCCGGGGGATGACGGCAAGCCGTGGGGGCTCGATGTCGTCTATCTGACCGTCGGGAAGATGACCCGCTGGCTGGCGAAGGTCGAGCCGGGGCAGTCGCTGGAGGTCTGGGGGTCGCTGGGTAACGGCTTTCCGCCGACCGAAACTGAACATCTCGTGATGGTCGCCGGCGGGATCGGCCAGACGCCGTTTCTCTCGCTCGCCAAAGAGTATCTGGGCGGGCAGACCTTCGGCGACCCGCCGCGAGAAGTCCCAAAAGCGAAGAAAGTTACACTCTGCTACGGCGTGCAGACCGGCGAGTTTCTGGCCGCCGTACACGATTTCGAGCAGGTCGGCGTCGAGGTCCGCCTCAGCACCGACGACGGCAGCATTGGACACCACGGGTTGGTGACCGACTTGATTGCCCCGGTGGTCGAGAGTTCCGAGTGGCCGTGCCGGATCGTCTGTTGCGGCCCCGAGCCGATGATGGCGGCGGCGGCGGGGATCGCCAAGGAGCTGGGCCGACCGTGCCAGGTTTCGCTGGAGACGCCGATGGCCTGCGGGGTCGGCATCTGTTTCAGTTGCGTGGCGAAGATCCGCGGGGCGGACGGCCGATGGGACTACCGGCGGACGTGCGTGGAAGGGCCGGTCTTCGACGCCGAGCGGGTGCAGTTCGACTAGCCGCTCGCGGCTTCGCACCGGGCGCGACCACCGGTCGCGGCTTTACGACACAGCGGCTAGCCGGTCTGTTTCAGGGCCTTGATTTTGGCGGAGAGCCGGGACTTTGTTCTTGCGGCGGCGTTTCGATGGATGATATTCCGTGCGCCGGCGCGATCGAGCCGCTTGACGGCCCGGCGAAACTCGGCCTCGGCCAGCTCGAGGTCGCCGGCGTTGACCGCTTCGCGGACTTTTCGGCACTGGTGACGGACCACCCGCTTCATGGAACGGTTTCGGTCACGGCGGGCGAGATTCTGCCGCAACCGCTTCTTTGCACTCTTGGTGCTGGGCATGTTGTCACTTTCCTTGGATTGGCACGTTGATCAAGCACCGTCTTCCCCGCCCTCCGTGCGCCGATTGGCGATCTTGTCGAGCAAGTCGGACACGTCCCTGTAAGCGAAATCGAGTCCGGCGAGCACCGTAAGGTGTTTCTCGGCCGCGTCCAGATCTTTCAGGGCTATGCAGAGCTTTCCGGTCAGATAGAGGGACAGTTTTTTGTTCTTGGCATCCCGCTCGGGAATATCCTCGATGGCTGTTTTGTAGTGCTTCAAGGCAAGACCGTTCTTGTTGATCTTCTCGAAGCACTGGCCGAGGGCGAGCATGCAAACGCCTCGACGCCGCGGGTCGTTTTGGGCCTGTTGAAATTCCCTGATCGCCTCGTTGTACAACCCGTTCATTTGGTATCGCAAGCCGAGATCGTACTTGAAGAGGAGGTTGCTCGGGTAGCGTTCCGCGCGTTTTTTGAAGACGCTCAATTCCTTTTCCTTCAGTTCCTTGAGGAGTCTGGCTTTCAATTCCTCGTCGTCGGTTTTTTCCGTTTCGGAAAGCCGCTGTCGCAGGTGTCGGAGTTCGGCGTCCTCCCACTTCTCCCGGACATCCTCGTCACCGCCGGAAACGTCGAAGGCCTTGGCGAAGACCTCTTCGGCCGCTTTGTAATTCTCGTTGTTCAGGTGCTCTTGAGCCAGCTCGTAGTAGTTGGCCAGCTCCTTGGGGTTTCGATTGATGCGCTGCTGGATTGTTTCCTCGACGGTCATAGCCGCCTGCGGATCCTGGGCCTGGCCGCGTTGTCCGACGGGAACGTCGCTTCCTTTCTGCATCGTTATGGTCTTTTCCACGGCCAAAGTGGCAATCTCCCGTCTGATCTCTTCGTCGTTGGGGCGCAACAGCTCTACCCGATGGAGGCAGGCAATCGCCTGATCGAACTGCTTCCGGGCGGCCAGCGCGGCGGCGCACTGTCGGTTCACCTCGATATCCTTCGGGTTGGATTCCAAGGCGGCTTTCAGGTAGACCATTTCCACCTCGTCGTCCCCCATTTTCTCCGACGCCGTTGCTATGGCCGTCAACGCCGGTATGTCCCACGGATTGACTGCCAATACCTTCAACCCGTTGCGGAGCACGTCCTCCCACTGCCCTTGGCTTAAGGCCTTTTTCACCCCGCTGCGGGCCCCGCGCTCCTTGAACTGAGCAAGCTTGCTCCCCGTCCTGTTGTTGCCGTATTTCTTCTTGAGGTTGCCCAGCATATTTTCTACGTAGATCCGGCTCGACGGGTCTCCCAGTACGCACTGCTCGAACAATTGGACGGCATAGTCGTAGTTTTCCTGCGCCATCTGCTTGCTGGCATGCTCAAAGCACTGTTGCAAGCGTTTTTGTTTGGCAGGGGAAAGCTCTTCCCGCGTGTAGGGTCGGACCTCTGTGGTTTCTTGGCCTTCGGGTTCTTTTTCTTCGGGTGCCATGGTCGATCAGATCCAACGTGAACAAACAGCGAACGAGGCGTCGTGAGCAACGGGAGCCCCAAAACCTTCTGAACTCTCAAAAACGACTATAATATTGGGAACACTTTAGCCGAATGGCGAAATGCTCCGTACGACGGCCCTCCGAGGCCGTCGAGAGCTTGCGGTGCCGCAGCGACAGCCTCGGAGGGCCATCGTACTGCAGACGGCTGAAGTGTTACTAATATTGATATTCTAGCAGGTTACCAGTGCAACACAACAGACCCGATCCCCATACCCTGGCAAGGAACCGTCGAGCCGGGAGGTTCACTTGGCCGAAATCGGTCCCGAGGACCCGCGCCGCATTGCCGGCAAGCGCGGGATTGATGGAGAGTATCTCGGAGTATCGGCAGCTATTTCCGGTTGGATGCAACCCCATCGACTGGGCAGACAATGCCCCCCCCAGGCTACTTCTGCTCACGGAGGGTCATCCAACTCAAATAGCCCAACATGGCCGAACAAAGAATGAACCCCACGTCCATCACGAGGTTAGCCCGACCGAAAGGAACTTTGGCTACCAGGTCAAGCGTAAACCCAAGGAGTAGTACCACGGCGACAACGGCCCCGAAAATGCACAAGACTTTGGGCATGTAAGCTATCCCCATGGTGACGATCAGCAGTTGAGCGCCTTGCCCAATTTCCCTATTGTGATTACACTTCACCGATTATACTTCTATCGTAACTCGTCACCACCGCAAATGAAAGGGAAAAAACGAATTGGCACACCTGGGAACCTCTGGGGAACTGGGGAAGGATTGGGAGGGATTTCGGCGGGAGATGCCCATTTCGCAGCGTTGGGCCTACTTCGATCATGCGGCGGTGGCACCGATCACCTCCCCCAGCCGCAAGGCCATCTCGCGGTGGGTTGAACGGGCCGCTGTAGACGGCGCAACCCCCTATTCTGAGTGGATCGCAGAAATCGAGCAACTGCGAACCCTGGCCGCCGAAATGATCCGCGCCACAGTCGATGAGATCGCATTGGTCGGCAATACGACGGCCGGAATCAACCTCGTTGCCGAAGGATTTCCGTGGCAAGAAGGGGACAACGTGGTCACGCTGGCTGACGAGTTTCCCTCGAACCAGTATCCTTGGATGCAGCTTGCCAATCGCGGCGTCGAGACCCGACGAGTTCCCACGGACGAGGGGGAAGTCGACCTGGAACGGCTTGCAAACGCCTGTGACGAACGTACCCGGGTGGTTACGATCAGTTGGGTTTCGTTTTCGAGCGGGTGGCGGAACGACCTCGAGAAGGTGGCCGAGATAGCCCACCGTCACGGGTCGCTCTTCTTCCTCGATGCCATTCAGGGACTTGGGGTTTTTCCCTTGGATGTGACCGGGACTCGCATCGATTTTCTGTCGGCCGACGGGCACAAATGGCTCTTGGGTCCGGAAGGCGCAGGGATTTTCTTCACCCGGCGCGAACATCTCGATTTGCTCCGCCCGGTGGGCATCGGTTGGAACAGCGTGGTGGATGCACACAACTTCAGCCATATTGATCTGACACTGAAAGATACTGCCGCACGATACGAAGGCGGCACGCAAAATACCCCGGGATTGATCGGCCTGGGGGCCAGTCTGGCACTGTTGGCGGAGTTCGGCCAAGAGGCGATCTCACGACGCGTCATCGAGTTGACCGACACGGCGTGCGAACGGCTGGAAGAACTCGGGGCCATCATCCACAGCAATCGCGAACCCGCGCAGAAGAGCGGAATTGTCGTGTTTGAGCTTCCAGGGCGCGATCCCGAGTCAGTGCGCCGCCGGTGCCTCGATCGAAATGTGGTCATCAGTTGTCGGGGCGGACGGTTGCGAATCAGCCCCCACGCCTACAATAACGAGTCGGACCTCGATCACTTGATGGGGGCAATGGAATAGGATAGAAGTGCCGTTTGGCTGCTGGCGGCCATCCTGCGAAGTCTGTAAACTGAGGGCTGCCGGTCGTGAGAACCGGCTGAAGCCGGCACTACGAACCCACCATCAGCCTGCCATCCACAAGGATTACCACCCATGCAAGAACTTTCTCCTCGAATTGCCGTTTACCCCGGCTCGTTCGACCCGGTCACCTTAGGGCATTTGAACATTATCGAGCGGGTCAGCCGGCTCTTCGACCGGCTGATCGTGGGTGTCGGAATCAACATCGAGAAGGAACCGACGTTCGCCCCGGACGAGCGCGTGGAGCTGATCCGGACGGCGACGTCGCATCTGGACAACATTGACATCCGGACGTTCTACGGCCTGGCGGTCGAGTTTGTCCGCGAGTGCAAGGCGCAAGTCATGGTTCGCGGCGTCCGCCCACTTACCGACATTCCGGCAGAGTTGACGATGATGATGGCAAACCGTCGGCTGGCGCCCGAGGTGGAGACCCTGTTCATGATCGCCGACGGCGAGTTGGCCCACGTCTCCAGTTCGCTAATCAAGGAGATCGCAGGTCTGGCGGGGGACAAGGAGTTGGAACGGTTTGTGCCGCAAAACGTCGTACCGTTGCTGCGGGACAAGGTAGCGGAGAAGTAGTGGGTGGCCTGCGCAATGCTTCAAAACAAGAATCCCCGTACGCAGTGCGGGGGCTTTTCTGTTTCCCTATTCCACCACTCACCACCCACCGCCCGCCACCCACTCAGTTTTTCTCCGCCTCGCCGGGTTCCTCTTCCTTGTTGAGATGCCGGCGGAGGTACTGTGCCCGTTCGATATTGCGGTCGGTGGTGTCGAGTTCGGCGCCACTGAGCTTTTGGAGATGTGCGGGCTGGGTGTGGATGAACAACTGGTTGATGGCGGGGATTTCCAGATCGGGGAGCAGTCCCAGGTTAATTCCCAACCGCACACTGGAGAGCAGGTGCATGGTTTCTTCGGAGGAGATGGTACGTGCCGTGCGGAGGATGCCGTGCGCCCGGCTGACCTGATCGTGAAGGTTTTCGTGGCTTTCTTTGACGAGGAAATCGCGGGCCTGGCGTTCGTAGTCGATGATGACGGGGACGATATCGCCTATCTGCTTGAGGAGTTCCTCCTCGCTCCGTCCGAGAGTGATCTGATTGCTGATCTGGTAGAAATCACCCATTGCCTGGGAGCCTTCGCCATAGAGACCGCGGACGGCGAGGTTGATTTTTTGCAGGCTGCGAAAGACCTTGTCGATCTGTCGCGTAATGACCAGCGCGGGGAGGTGAAGCATGACGCTTACGCGCATACCGGTTCCGACATTGGTGGGGCAAGCGGTCAGGTACCCCAGTCGCTCATGGAAGGCGTAGGTCACCTTTTCTTCGATCCGGTCGTCGATGGCGTTAATCTCCTTCCAAACGCCTTCGAGGTTCAAACCGCTTTGCAGGTATTGGATCCGGAGGTGGTCCTCTTCATTGATCATCAGGCTGAACTTCTCCCGGCAGTCGATGGCGACCGCACCGGCGCGCCGACTTTCGGCATGCTCGCGGCTGATGAGGTGCCGCTCGACGAGGAACTGCCGGTCAACGTCTTCCAGTGCCTCGATTTCGACGTAGAGAAGATCATCCGGAACAGCGATCTCGAGGATACGTTGTCGCAGGAGTTTTTCGATTTGGGCAAGGTCCCGGGGAACGGCCCGGCTGACGAAGGGGAAGTCGGCCAGATTTCGCGCAAGGCGGATGCGGCTGCTGATGACGATGTCGGCCTCGGGCCCGCTTCCGCGCAACCATTCACCGCTTCTTCCGGTTAGATCGTCGAGTCTAGTCATTCCGCTGCTTCAGTCCGTTTGATCTGGTCGCGTATTTCCGACGCGCGTTCATAGTCCTCTTTGTCGATGGCCTCTTTCATTTCGCGTCGCAGCCGGATCAACTGCGTGCGTTTTTCGCTTCCGCCGGAACCCCGCTTCGGCGCTTTGCCGACATGCTCGCTTTCTCCGTGGATGTTGCTGATCAGCGGCCCCAACTGGTCTTCAAAACAGGTGTAGTCGTGCGGGCATCCCAGGCGTCCCTGGCTGCGGAACTCGTAGAAGGTGATGCCGCAAACCGGACACTCCTGCTGATCGAGCTTCGCCAACTCGTCGGCGGTTTGGCCGATGGCCATCTGTTTTGCCATCTCCTGCATCTGCTGCACCAACCCCGTCGCCAGGCCCGTTTCGCTGCCCGGAGAGGTGAGGTAATCGCGGGCGTGGTCCTCGCACAGGTGCAACTCGTGCGGCTTGCCGCCGGCCAGTTCCGTGATGTGGAAGGTGGCCGGTTTGTCACATTTCTGGCATTTCATTTCAAAGAAACTCCACTCCCGCGGGCCAACCCCCGCAACCAACTTGATTCTAGCACCCGGTCGCCGGGTGTCAACCCAAAGGGGTATCATGTGCTTTGCAGCCTGTTGAAGCAGGTGGCAGGGGGCGTTTTTCGCGACAAAAATGCGACACCGCTCGTTTCCAACCGGAAAATCGCCACGTCTCCCCGTCTCCCTTTTTCGTCCCGCTTGCCGCCGTTGTGGGGGATTGATACACTGTAGCTACGCTCGCCAGAGCGTGGTTAACACCATGGTTAACGAGCCAATTTTTCCTAAAAAGCGGCTTCTTCCACCGTCTGGCGACGGTAGCTACACGCAAAAAGCCGTTTTCAGACAAAGCCTAGTTCCCGCATTATTTGGCCCTGTTACACCGCCGGCATGGCTACCACAAGGCGACACTACCCAGATCCGGACTCGTTCGAGCAATTGGCCAAGGTCGCCGATCTGGTGCCCGTCTATCGCCGGCTCGTCAGCGACGCGCTCACCCCGGTCACCGCGTTCCATAAGATCGACGCCGGGCGATGTGCCTGTCTGTTCGAGAGCGTTGTGGGTGGGGAAAAAGTCGGGCGATACAGCTTCCTCGCCACCGAACCGTTCTTCGAAATCGAGGCCTACGGCCGGCGGGTGACGACGAATGCCTATTCGGGAGTATCGGCCGGCGGAGTCCCCACGCTAGTCACCCGGCAGCTCGAGTGCGACAACCCGCTGGAAGAGTTGCGGCGTCGGGTCGCAGCGGTCCGGGCGGTCCACCTGCCGGAGCTGCCGCCGTTTTGCAGCGGGGCCGTCGGCTATGCCGGATACGACACCGTCCGCTACTGCGAGCACCTGCCCTGCGCCCCGGAGGACGACCGCCACATCCCCGACATGGCCTTCGCCTTCTACGACCAGATGGTCATCTTCGACAACGTGCAAAAGACGATCACCGCAGTTGTGATGGCCCGGCTGGATCGAAATGCGGACGATCCGGCCAAGGCTTACCGGGAAGCTTGTGACCGGGTCGATAGCCTGGTCGAGCAACTCTCGTCGCCGCAGGGCGCCGTTGCGCCGATCGACGTCCACGCCGTCGGCAACGTTACCCTGCCGTACAAATCCAATTTCGCCAAGGAGGATTTCGAGAAAGCGGTGGAAAAATGCGTCGAGTACATCCGGGCGGGCGACATCTTCCAGGTCGTCTTCAGCCAGCGGTTGGAGCTGGAAATCAAGTCGCACCCGTTCGACATCTACCGCATGTTGCGGGTCGTGAACCCCAGTCCGTTCATGTTCTACGTCCGCACGCCGAGTGTGACCCTGGTGGGCAGCTCGCCGGAGGTGATGGCGCGGGTGGTCGACGGCGAGTTGACCGTCCGGCCCTTGGCCGGCACCCGGCGACGCGGAGATACCGAGGAAGAGGACCGGATGCTGGCCGAAGAGTTGCTGGCCGATCCCAAGGAACGGGCCGAACACGTCATGCTCGTCGATCTCGGCCGCAACGACGTCGGGCGGGTGTCGCAGTACCGCTCCGTCGAATTGACCGACGTGATGACCATCGAACGCTACAGTCACGTGATGCACATCACCAGCAACGTCACCGGGCAGTTGACCGAGGGGAAGACGGCGTTCGATGCCTTGCAGGCGTGTCTGCCCGCCGGGACGGTTTCCGGGGCGCCGAAGGTTCGGGCCATGGAGATCATCGACGAGATCGAGCCGCACCGCCGCGGGCCTTACGCCGGCGCCGTCGGCTATTTCGACTTCGCCGGCAACATGGACACCTGCATCGCCCTGCGGACAATCGTCATCCAGGGCACCACCGCCTACGTTCAAGCCGGCGCCGGCATCGTCGCCGACAGCGTGCCCGAGAGCGAATGGCACGAAACGCTCAACAAGGCCAAGGGGCTGCTGAAGGCCATCGAACTGGCGGAAGAACGGGCGTGAGGGCCGCTTAGGGATTGCTCAGAAATAACTTCGGTGATTTCGGATGCTGCTTGCTATAAAGCCGCGACCGGTGGTCGCGCCGAGCACTGCCGGAAACGACCGCAACCCGGGTTCGGCGCGACCACCGGTCGCGGCTTTATAAGGGGAAATGCCGAAGTTATTTCTGAGCGGCCCCTTAGGGCTTCGCAAGGGGTTTGAGAAAGACGCTCGTTTTCGGTGTTTCTGCTGTGAAGTCCCAAGCCTCGGTATCCCGTTCTGCTGCCGGGATTTGCCGATCTGGGCAGTTTTGGTAGAATACAGCAGGGTGCTCGAAATTGCCGCTTATCATCGGAGGTATCCTGTGAGCCAAACAAGCGAGAATATCGCGGATCGCGCAAAACGGATCTATCGGGAGCGTTTGCAGACGACGCTGGAACAGTCGCACTTGAACGAGTTTGTGGCAATTGAGCCGATTTCCGGGGACTACTTCTTTGGCAAAACGCTGAGTGAAGCGATCGGCGCATCACGGAGGAAATACCCGGACAGACTTGCCCATGCACTGCGTGTCGGTCACGAAGCGGCCATTCACCTTGGATCTCGGCTCCGATGAATGGAACGATCTAATCGCTATTCGAACTCTGCCGCAGATCTGATCCCAAATACCTTGCGGTACGTCCACGCAAGCTTACCCCATACAAAAAGCGAACCGGTCCCGCTTTCTCCCGCTAAATGACCTTGCGTGATTCTGAACCCGTACCGTCATTCCCGCGCAGGCGGGAATCCAAGACAAGCAGACGGCCGTGGCACAAAAGTCTCAGGTAACGATTGCGATGACCCGTCGGGAATGGCGGCGAGTGACGTTGACTTCACCTCAGGGCCTGACCACCATTCCTGGTCGGGTCGATCGGCTGGTTAGGGGCTTGATCGCGCTGTTCTTGCCAAACGCCGGTCACTTTGCCGTCGCGTATGCCGACGAAGCTCAGCAGCAACTTAGTGAGCCGGAACTTGCCCCTTCGATCGTGCTTGTATACCCAGACCTCGCTCAGATCACGGTCCACGGCGAAGTCAAAGACCGTGAAACCCAGCGAGCTAAATGTGTCTGTTGGGCCCGGTGTCTCATCAGCGCTTCGGACCTCCAGAGGTGGCCCTAAATGTTCCCGCAGCGCCTCGATCGTCCAACCTTCCTCGACGGGACGCATTGCCTCAACCGGTACAACGCCGTTGGATTGCGATGCGGGTGTTAAGTCCGACATTTCCAAAGCCCCTAACTTACCCTGTATCTGGAATTCACGCACACTGAGTATACCTCAAGGGACTCGGTTCGGCAAGCAAGTGGGAAGCTGGTCCGCTCAACCGGGCATCTACGTTCCGGTCAGCGCAACATATTGTGACAGAACCATTTATCGCTTGTCTGCGCTTCGGTCGCCTCTTGGGTGGCTAGGATTGACAATCGGCTTTTGGCCGCTCCTGGTACGATTATCCCGAAGCGAGATAATCGTCGAAAGCCGTTATCCAGGCTCCGACAGCGGGCGCCTCCCTCTTCGGCGCGCATCTGCTCCAACTCTTTCGCTGAGTAGGGGCAGTCATCGGCTGCCGACAGCGTGCCCGAAAACGAATGGCACGAGACGCTCAACAAGGCCAAGGGGCTGCTGAAGGCCATCGAACTGGCGGAAGAACGTGCTGGGTAGCGGGCAGAGGAGAGTGAGGGTGCGGCGCGAGAGATCAGCGTTTACTCACTCGCCAGACGGCCCAAACGGAAACCAACCGATCATCTTCGCGAACGTCGTAATAGACAGATAGCGGCAAGGCTGTCAGGATCCTTATGTTCGCTACTCGTGATTCGCCTGCGGCCAAGGGATCGGTCCGCAGCAACTCGTCGATCGCATCAGCGGCATCGGTGATTACCTGCCGATCATCTGCATCTGCCCAGATCCGTGCGAGCGCATTTTCTGCCGAAGGGCTCCAGATCACGGTGAAGGTCATTTCGCCCCCAGAGATTTCCAGATCTCCGACAGCGGGCGTCCTCCCTCTTCGGCTCGCATCTGCTCCAACTCTTTCGCTGAGTAGGGGCAGTCATCGGCTGCCGTCGTTGTTCCGGCTGGGACGAAGTGACCGAGTCGCTGGCCTGTCTTGTCAACGACCTCGACTGGACAGGCAAGAGCGTCGAGTCGCGTTTTGAGTGAGTCGTCAACGGTGATCCGATCCATGATGGCGTTCCTCGGGGCCAACAACTTCTAGGCTTTGTCGGAAAACGGCGTGTAGCCACTGTCGCCAGACGATGGAGACCTCCTTTTGCGAGAGATTGGCACTTGCCAACCACGCTCTGGCGAGCGTGGCTACCGTTTTCCGGCAAAGCCTATTACCTATTATACCCCCACAGTGGATGGCGTACAATGCCCTCAACGCCTCTCGCTTCGGTACGAATCTCGCCCAGATGGCATATTTTTCCGTGGGGAAGCTGCCCTTTGTTTCCGTGTCTTGACAGCGGGGGAGCCCAGCCGGTATACTGCCATTAGAACGACGTTCTAAATTCACGATTCGACCATGGCGAGTCCACCATGACCACCAAACCTAACGCACCGAAAGACCGTTCGAATTCCGCCCATCATGTGTCTAACCTCGAACGGGGGCTGGACGTGATGGAGTTCCTGCTGAAACACCCCGAGGGGCAGGGGATCAGCGAGATTGCCAGGGCGTTGGGTGTGTCGAAGAATATCGTGTTCCGTGTGACCTCGACGCTCGTTGACCGCGGGTACCTGCACCGCGATGACGAGACCAAGCGGCTGACGCTCAGTCGAAAGCTTTTGTCGATAGGCTACAGCGTCGAGGCGGAAAGCGGGTTGCTGGAATCTTCGCTCGGCATCATGCGGCAGTTGCGCGACGTGGTGAAGGAAACCGTGATTATTTCCGTAATGCTCGATCGCGAGGGCATGGTGCTCGAGTCGGTGCCCGGGCTGCACCGGTTTCGCTTCGTCGTCGAGACCGGCATGAGGTTCCCGATCCACGGTTCGGCCGCGACCAAAGTCATCCTGGCCGTGATGCCTGAAAAGAAAGCAATGGAAGTGCTCGATCACATCGAGCTGACGCGGTTCACGCCGCGAACGCTGACGACCAAGAAGGCCTTTCGGGAGGAGTTCAAGCGGATCCGCGCGTGCGGCTACGCGGTCGACCACCAGGAGACGTACGACGGGATCCACTGCATCGCCGCGCCGGTGCTGAACGACCGGGGCGAGCCGGTGGCGTCGATCACCGTCACCGGCCCCTCTTCGCGGCTGACCGAACGGATGCTCGACGAACTCGGCCCGGTCGTCCGCGAGCACACCGACAGGATTTCGCAGCGCCTGGGTTTCGTGGGAACCACCACAAAGTCGCCTACAACGAGATAACATCATGGCGGAGCAAGCGACGCCGGTTAGACCGCTCTCGAATGTACGCTTCTTGACATGGCCCCACGCGGGCGGATATCATATAATCTTGTCCTCATGAAGAGGGTGTGCATCTGATGGAACAAGGGCAAGCATAGTGCCGGATCACCCAAACAAGCATATTCGCGAGGCAATCGAATATGCCGAATCGCATGGCTGGCGAGTGCTCAAAGCAACTGCCCGGGCTCACATTTGGGGAAAGCTCCTTTGTCCGCTGCAAGGTCGTCAGGGATGCCAGTTCTTCGTTCACTCGACGCCGCAAGATCCGGAAGCCCATGCGAGACGAATTCGCAGGGCCGTGGATAACTGCGAACATAGTCGAAACGGCTAGATAGGAGGGTACAAAACCGTGAAAACGTATGAATTCACGCTGATTCTTCCCGAAGTGGACGATCAGACAGCCGACGCGATTTACGGCAAATGTAGGGACGCGAGTCTGGGAAAATCCAACGGGGCTAGCTACGTAGCTTTTGACCGGAAGGCCGAGTCTCTGGAGGCCGCGATCGAATCGGCAGTCGCTGATCTGCGAAGCATCGGAGTGCAGCCGTTGCACGTCCAGATGGATGTGCCCCTTGTATCGTCTTAAGCGTTCTTCCGTTGCAGCGGAGGGGGCAGATTCACGTCGAAAACGTCTTTCGCAGCACGGCGAGACTCTTTGGAATGGCGGTCTTGGGATCTTCGCGCCCCTCGAATTCGAGCGACACGTACCCGCGGTATTCGTGCTTGCGGAGCATGGCCGCGATGCGCCGGTAGTCGAGATCGAGGGCGTACCAGACACCTCCGCCGTAGTAGGTCTTCGCCTGGACAAAGACCGTCTTGGCGGCGATCATTTCCAACCTTTCGTATGGATCTTCGAGGAAGTTGCCGGTGTCCATCGTCACTTGAAGCCACGGCGAGTCGACGGCGTTGACGATCCTCATGACCCCTTGGGGCGTGAGCCCGAGCCCCCAGTGGTTTTCCAGCCCGAGGACGACGCCGCATTTCTCGGCAGCGGGCAGGCACTGCTTGAGACTCTCGATCACCCAGGGGAATGCGTCTTCGTCGGTGTAGCCGGGCAGCGGCGGTTCGATGCCGCGGTTCTTCATCAAGCGGTCGAAACTCCTGCTCGTGTTCCACCGTCCGGTGTTCACGCGGATCGTGGGAATACCGAGCGAATAGGCCAGCTCGATGCTTGCAACGGTCTTCTTGACATTGGCCTTCCGGTCTTCTTCGTCGGGCGAGACGAAGTCCTGGTGGGTCGACATTCCGCAGAGGGCGAGCCCGGCGACGAATGCCCGGCGCTTCAGCGACTGGAGATAGGCGTTGTCTTTGCGGTGCATCTGCTTTTCGAGGATTTCCACGGCGTCGAACCCCGTCTCGGCGGCCAACTCGATGCACCGGTCGATCGTCAGTTTCGAGCCGGCACGGTAGCGCCAATAGGAATAGGTGGAGACGGCGATCGGGTTGCCGCGTCGGGCCCCGGGTCCGCTGACTTGCTTCTGTGGTTCGGCATCCGCCGCCGTAGCGGCGGACGCCCCCAATCCGGCGGCGGCCGTGGCAGAGCCAACCAGAAACTTGCGGCGGTCGACGGTCATTATGGTTTCTCCTTCTTCTGGTCGGCCTGTAGCGGAACAGAAGTCGTAGGGTGGGACCAGCGGCCGTAAAGCCGCGCCGGCCCACCAGTTTTGCCCCGTTCTTCTCACGTTGGTGGGCCGTCGTCGCTTCGCTCCTTGTCCCACCCTACAAAAAATCACTACATCGCGGATGGCACACGGAGTATGCCTGCTACTTCTCTTTCGCCTTGAATCGAACCACGTACTTACGCTTGGGGTCGCATTTGCGGGGATTGGGGACGAGGATGAAGTCGTCGGTCACGACCGGGTGTAGGTCCTCGCCGGCGACGATCTCGACGTCTTTGACGTGGTGGGGCAGAAACTGCACGATCGGCCGCCAGCCGCGCTGCGAGCCGTTGGTGTTGACCGGCTTGAACGAATCGGCGCCGCGGTTGGGGGCGATCGTCAGCGTGTAAACCCCGTCGGCGATTTCGAGCTTCTGATCGTAGTATTTCGGCCGCTCGGCCATTTTGGCCGACCATTTCGGATCGCCGTAAAAGGCTACCACGTCGGCGTCGTATTTCAGCCCGCGGAGGTCGCCCTTGGGAGTATTCGGATCTGCAAGCCGGTGGATCAGGGCGTGGTTGTTGGCGAAGAAGGCCTCGGTGAGCGTGTATCGCCCGGGCTGTTCGACGAAGTAGTCGAGCACGCCCCAACCCTGGTACCCGAACCAGGTCCCCACCGTGTAGCCGAGCATCTGTTTGACGCCGGCGTCGTTCATCCAGGCCAGGGCCATGGCGTCGGAGCCGTTGATGTCGCCCATCAGGCAGTTGCCGATCGGCAGGTAGACCTTGGGATTGGGCGAGTCGATCTCGATGCGATGGCGTTTGGTGTCGAGCCCGTACATCTGCCCGGCTTCGGATCGAAACTGTCCGTTGCGGTAACGGTATCCGATTTGCCAGTCCCGCTGGGTGGCGTGTCCGGAGGTGACGAACAAGTCCGCCTTGTACTTGTTGAGCGCATCGACCAGGGCCCCGGTGGTGTCGTCGGGGCCTTTCAACTCCTTGGCTTTGCCTCCCGGCTCCTTCTTGACGTGCTTGTTCTTGACCAGCTCGTCGTACCAGAAGCCTTCGATGACCATTTCCGTGGCGAACTCCGTGCCGGAGGCGACCTTTTTCACAACCAGGGGCTTGTCGTGCTTTGCAATGGCCAGGGCGCCCTTCGCGTCGTAGCCGGTGAGAATGCCCCAGAACGTGTCGGTGTAGGGGTCGTCGTCGAGCCGGCGGGTCAACTGGTGGACCTGCTTGACGAAGTCGCGGGTTGCCTCGGCCGGCTGGGCGACGAAGCACGTGTAGCGGGGGAACTGCTTCTTCAGCGCCGGCAGCGCTTCGTCGACGGACTTGTCATACTCGACGACGTCGCCGGCGTGTTTCTCGACCAGGGCGTCGACGACTTTCGACCAGCCGTCGGCCGACCGCGTCGCGCGGGAGACGACAATCGAATAGCCGGACGCGGCGGCGGAGACGGCCGGCGCCGAGGCGGAAATACAGACGGTCAGTAACGCGGGCAATAGACGCTTCATGGCGGAGGTCTCTGGGGTTTTGTTGAACATTGAGTATAGCAGGACAATTTGCATTCGGCCAGGAGGACGTCGCTCGCATTTCCAGGGGGACTTGTCCCAATTGCACGCGGCCGCTACGCTGTAGGGGAGGGTAAGAAAGGACCTGCTATGCAAATCGACTCGATCGAAGTACTTCATCTTGCATTGCCGCTTAAGCAATCGCTGGAAACAAAAGCCGGCTCTCTTGAAACGCTCGAAACCGTGCTCGTCCGGGTGCAAAGCGGCGAGGCGGCCGGGTGGGGCGAAGCCAGCCCGGGCAACGCGCCGATTGCGGGGCCCGATTGGGCCGGCGGGGCGTTCCGCTGTATCAAGGATTGGCTCGCGCCCGTCGTGGTCGGAACGGAGGTCGAAACGCCCGAGGTGCTCACCGAACGATTCAAGCCGTTCCACGGCAACCAGTTCGCGAAGGCCGCCGTCGACACGGCCTGGTGGGACCTTCGGGCGCGGGTAGAAGAAAAGCCGCTTCACGAGTTGCTCGATCCGAAACGAGACGCGATTGAAGTCGGACCGACGTTCGACCAGGAGGACTCGATCGACGACTTCCTTGCCCGGATCGGCGAGGCATTCGCGGCCGGTTTCGGCCGGGTGAAACTGATGATCCGCCCCGGTTGGGACATCCAGATGCTCGATTTCGTCCGCAAGGAGTTTCCGACCGAGACGATCTTCGGCGACGCCGAGGCGGCGATGGGCCTGGAACACTCGGACACGATCTACCGGTTCGAGGATTTCGGGCTCGACCTGCTCGAACAACCGCTGGCGGCCGACGACCTGGTCGGCCACGCCATGATCCAGGACACACTGCGGACGCCCATCTGCCTGGACGAGAGCATCACGACCGTCAACCAGGCCGACATGGCGCTGGAGTTGAAGAGTTGCCGGGCGATGAACATCGAGCCGGGCAGGGTAGGGGGGCTGACGCCGGCGATCGAGATCCATAACACGTGCCGCGGGTTGTCCATCCCGTGTTACGTCGGCGGCCGACCGCAAAGCGGCATTGGGGTGCGGTTCGGGCTCGCGCTGGCGGCGAAGGAGAATTTCCCCCTGCCGGCCGATTTCTTTCCGGCGGAGGAAATCCTTCAGGCAGACCTTGCCCCGGCGCTGCGGCCGGCCCGGGCGAGCCAAGAAGGGTGGATGCAGATCCCCCTTTGGTCAGAGCCGGGCATCGGCGTGGCGCCGAGCGGTGATCTGCTTCAGAAATATGCCGTCGATCGGGCAATCGTGCAATAAAATCCCCCCAAGAAACGGAGAATCCCTATGATTAGCGTCATTGCCACCATCAAAATTCCGGAAGGCCGCCGTGGCGACTTCCTTGCCGAGTTCGCGAAAATCGTCCCCGCGGTGCGGGCCGAACAGGGGTGCATCGAGTACGGGGCCTGGGTCGATCTGCCCACCAATATCGAGATCCAGCCGGACGAGCGGAAAGACACGGTTGTCTGCATCGAGAAATGGGAGGGCGTCGAGGCCCTGGAAGCACATTTGATCGCACCACACATGGTTGAGTTCCGTAAAGCGATAGACGGGCTACGGGTAGACATTGGGTTGGAGATTCTCGACGAGGCATAAGGCCATTTTTCCCGGCGTCCGGCTCGTTCCATGCCGGGCGTTGGCGGGGGACGCTATCGAATTGCCTCCCCCATAGGATTGTATTCCTGCGAATGGTTTTTGCCCCCCCATCTTTTCAAAAATGTAGTTTGCGGCTACACTAAGGGGGTGGAGGATTCTATGGAGATGGGTATCCGGTGGAGAACTCGACGGGGTACACGCCGCCTGCTGTTACCCGCAGCGGTGTGTCTCGTCATAGGCTCGACGATGACGTTCAGTCTGCCCGGCTGCGGCGGGTGCCGCAAGACGGCCGCGCAGCGCCAGAAGGAAGCGGATGAGGAAAAAGAGGAAAAGAGAAAGAGGGAGAAGGAGAAGGAGAAGGAGAACTTCGAGACCAGCGAAACGCTGACCCTGCCCGACCACAACTTGTTTACCCGACAAAAAAGTCGCACGACCCGCGGCAGCGGCCTGTCCAAGCGCTACTACAAGCCCGGCCATTGGACCGCCACGGCCGTAACCGCGAAGGCCAACAAACTCGCTTTTGTGGGCGAGTTGCAGATGGCATCGTCCGATCGGGATCGGAGGCCGCTCCCCGTGCCGGCCACGCCGTTTTACTTCAACACGTTTCGCCAGGCGGCGTTGCCGAAGGGGCAGTGGAAGACGTTCGAATCGGTCGTATTCCCCCCGCCGTGCGAGTCCTCGACCACCGTCTCCGGCCGGCTCAACCGCCACAGGGGAGGGCGCGCGGCCATGTCTTTCTGGGACGGGGCACTCAAGATGCCGTCGTATCAGTACCACTTCATTGTTCTGGCGCGGTGGCCTTCCCGTTACCTTTATCTCCAAGGGCTCGACGCGATCGAGGCGGGAACCGACGGGATGACCAGCAACAAGCCCTACTACCACGTCTCGCTCATCAAGAGCGGCAAGCGGGCGCCGCTGCCCTCACACTCGCTGTGCTGGACCAGCACCGCCTACGTGTTGTGGGACGACGCCGAGCCGACGACCCTGGACCTCCAGCAGCAGGAGGCGATGATCGACTGGCTGCACTGGGGCGGACAACTGATCCTCAGCGGCCCCGACACGCTCGATACGCTCAAGGGGAGTTTCCTGGAACCGTATCTGCCGGCCACCGCCGCGACGGGAGGAAGAAAGATCGACGCCGAGGATTTCGAGACTTTCCGGCAGTGGTCGGAAAATAAAAAAAACCAATGGCCGCAAGCTGAGAAAAAGCGTTTGGACAAGAAGGCAAGGGATCTAGAGACGGAGGCGGGGAATTTGGCGACGGAGGCAAGGAATCTGAGGAATGAGGGGAGGCAACAGGAGGCGGAACTAAAGCAGTGGGAGGCAAAGCGTAAGCGTGTGGAGGCCGAGAAAAGCCGTGTGGAAGCCGCGAAATTGCCCGAGGCATTCTCGCTCGCCAGGCTGCGGTTGGCCAAACCGTGGACCGGCGTTGTGCTCCAGCCGCAGGACGGGGCCCGGTTTATCCCCGAAAGCGGCAATCTGGCGGTGGAGCGCCAGATCGGTTCGGGGCGGGTCGTGGCCACGGCGTTTCGGCTCGGCAGCCCCTCGCTGAAGGTGATTCCCGGCGGGGACGAGTTCTTCAACGCCTTCCTGTTGCGTCGTCCGGCGCGGAAGTTCGTCGTCCACGAATTCCCGGAAACGACCGGCAGCGCCGGGGAACAGACAGGTTACAAACCTGCCCTACAAGACTCTGCCACTGCCAGGGAGGAAAGCGAGTTTGAAGTGCGTTGGGACAAGGCGGGCCACCGGCTCGACGCCCGGCACACCACCAAAGTCCGCTACTTCACTCGTGACACCGGTGCGTCGCGTCTCGCGAGAGCCGAAAAGCAACCGGGCGGCATCCGGCGGGCGGCCGGCTACGGGGAAGACACGAGAGGGTCGGACGAGTTGGACGATTTTTCGGTGGATTCCAGGCAATCGGGCCCCGGACTTGCCGCGTGGAACGACTTCAGCGAGGTGGCCTGCCGGGCCAGGCACACGCTGAAGGCCGCCGCCGAAATCGAGATCCCCAAACCCGACTTTGTTATCTGGGTGGTGGCCGGCTACTTGTTGGTTTTGGTTCCGGCAAACTGGCTGGTCTTTCGCGCGATCAACCGTGTGGAGTGGGCGTGGGTGGCGGCGCCGCTCATTGCCGTCGGCTGCACGATCCTTGTCATCCACCTGGCGCAGCTCGATATCGGTTTCGCCCGGTCGCGGACGGAAATCGCGGTGGTCGAAGTGCAGTCGAATTACGACCGCGCGCACGTCACGCGGTACACGGCGATGTATACCTCGCTGGGAACCCGCTATGACTTCGAGCTGGAGAATCCGGGCGCGGCCGTGCTGCCGTTCCCGACCGTCGACTCGCTGGGCGAATTCAAGATGAAAGCCTGGCAGCGTCACCGGGAGCTGATATTCCGCCGGGGCGAACACGTCCGGCTGGAACACTACCCGGTCCTGTCGAACACGACCGGGATGGTCCACAGCGAACAGGTGGTCGACCTCGGCGGGGCGCTCTCCCTGGTCAAGGACTCCAACGGCGCGCAGCAAGTAACCAACAGGACTCGATTTCCGATCCGCGAGGCGAGCGTGGTCCGCCTGGACAAGCCGGGCGGCGAGTTGAAAGTCGCGTGGCTGGGGACCCTCGAACCGGGAGAGAGCAAGCCGCTGGAGTGGCGATTGCAGAACGGCGGGGATATTCTCGGGGAACATCGAAGGGGATCGATACTGACGGGAAGGGCCGGACCGCGGGACCGATTGCACCTCGGGCCGCTGGTGGAGCTGGCCGAAAAGAAAGAGACCCTTCGTGCGGGCGAGACACGGCTGATCGGCACAATCACGGAAGAGATCGCCGGCATGGATATCCGCCCGGCGGCCCCGCAGACCCGCCGTGCGATTCTGGTCGTCGCCCACTTGGGATTCGGATACGGAGAGGCCCCTCAACCGGACGCCAACACCGCGGCGCATCCGGCAAAGATACTGGAGAATACATCGTTTCCGACGACGTACTAACCAACAAATTGAACATTCACTTTTCGCGACTACAGAAGAATGATCGAACTCATCAATTTCAGCAAACGATACGGCAATCTGCTCGCGGTCGACCATTTGAGCATGAAGATCGAGCCTGGAGAGATGTTCGGTTTTATCGGCCCCAACGGGGCGGGCAAGAGCACCACGATCCGGTTCCTGGCCACGCTGCTGAAGGCCAGCGGCGGCGACGCGATCGTGAACGGGCATCGCGTGAACCGCGAGCCGCTCGCCGTGCGGCGCAGCATCGGCTACATGCCCGACGCCTTCGGCGTCTACGACGGCATGAAGGTGTGGGAGTTTCTCGACTTCTTCGCGGTCGCTTACCAGATTCCCCGCAGCCGGCGGAAGCAGGTCATCGGCGACGTGCTCGACCTTTTGGACCTGACGAGCAAGCGGGACACGTTCGTCAACGCCCTCTCGCGGGGCATGAAGCAGCGGCTGTGCCTTGCCAAAACCCTGGTACACGATCCGCCCGTCTTGATCCTCGACGAGCCGGCCAGCGGGTTGGATCCCCGGGCGAGGGTCGAGGTCAAGGCCCTGTTGAAGGAACTCCGCCGGATGGGTAAGACGATCCTCATCTCGAGCCACATCCTCACCGAGCTGGCCGACTGCTGCACGTCGATCGGCATCATCGAGCGGGGCAAGCTGTTGATGTACGGCCCGATTGAAGACGTTTACCACCGCATCCGCCGCAACCGGATCATCAACATCCGGTTTCTCGAAAACATGGAGGCGGGGATTTCGATCATCCGCAGCCAGCCCGAAACCCGCAACGTCCAGGTCGAAAACCACTCGATCACGGTCGAACTGGCCGCCGATGACGAAAAGGTCGCCGCACTGATGGAAAAACTGATCGACGCCGGAGTGCGAATGAACTCGTTCGAGGACAAAGAGCCGACCCTCGAAGACGTGTTCATGCTGGTTACGAAGGGAGTGGTGGCGTGAGGAGAGTGACCTTAACCCCTAACGAGGCGGAGCCGCAATTAAATCCGAATCTCGAAATCCGAAATCCGAAACAAATTCAAAACCCGAAACCCAGAATGCTCGAAACCTGGCCCGCATCACGTAACAATGCCATCCGGCCGCAAGCCGGGTCATTTCGGATTTCGGTCATTGGGATTTGGGATTTGTTTCGAATTTCGTGCTTCGGATTTCGAATTCTGAACATGCGCGCGCCGTGCGCGCATATTGAAAGAGTAAGCCCCTAACCCCCAGCCCCTAACCTCCAGCCCCTAACCCCCAAAGATGTACGTCCTCGAAAACCCGGTGCTGCAACGCGAGCTGCTGGTGAACCTGCGGATGCACCGGGCGTTCGTGCTGCTGTTTGTTTATATCGGGTTGTTGGGATTGCTGGTTTACCTGGCGTGGCCGTCGCATCAGCGGCTCGATCTGACCACCAACCCGGAAGAAGCGAAGCGGCTGGTGAGTCTTTTTTTCCTCGGGCAATACATTTTGATGTCGCTGATGGCCCCGAGCTTTGCGGGCGGGACGGTCACGGGCGAGAAGGAGCGCCGCACGTACGAGATGCTTCTGGCCAGCCCCATGCGGCCCGGGGCGATTGTGCTGGGCAAGCTGTTCGCTTCGCTGTGTCACCTGGCCGTTCTGGTCTTCGCGTCGCTGCCGATCGTGATGCTCTGCCTTCCGTTGGGCGGCGTCTCGCCATACGAGGTCCTGGCCACGTACCTCGCCATGGGCGCGTCGGTGATCACGTTCGGCATGATCTGCGTGGCCGCCAGCAGTTTCTTCACGCGGACGATCGCTTCGCTGGTCGTCTCGTACCTGATCATTCTGCCGATTGCGCTTTTCGGGGTGCTCTTGTACCAGGTGCTCGGGGAAGAGCAATTTGCGAAGGCCCGGCTGGTGGTATTGACGTTCATCTATCCCGGGGGGTGTCTGGCGATGTGTTTTGCATTGTTTACGGCGACCAGCCGCCGTCTGCTGCACCCGCCCGACATCGGCAGCGAGGCCAAGGAAGTCGTCGACCCGGACCGGGAACAGAAAAAGGCCGTCGGGATGGTGATCCGCAGCGACCAGTTTCCCGACAAGCTCTTCGCCCCGCCGAAACGGACCGACTTCATGGCCGACGGGCTGAACCCGGTTTACGACAAGGAGATGCGGAGCGAGTTGTTCGGGCAAGGGACGTTGATGTTGCGTCTGGTGATCCAGTTGAGCATGTTCATGGCGTTGCCGCTGATGGCGGTTTGCCTGTACATGCGGCCGACGTACGCCCCGTGGTACACCGGTTACGTGTTGATGTTCAACATGCTGGTCGGGCCGGTGTTCGCCGCCGGAACGGTCACCAGCGAACGCGAGCGCCAAACGCTCGAGCTGTTGCTGACCACAACGGTTTCCCCCTGGCAGATCCTTTGGGGAAAACTGCTGTCGAGCCTGCGGATATCGCTCGTGCTGACGAGTTTCCTGGTATGGCCGCTGCTGTTGGCCTGGCTGTTGCCGCCGTGGACGTACCTGCGCGACACGGTTTCGATGATCGGCTACCTGATGATCATCTCGCTATCGAGCCTGACGACCACGATTTTGGCGATGTTCTGCTCGGTGATCTTCCGCAAGACGTCGGTGGCGATGATGACGACGTACCTGGTGCTGATTCTTCTATACGCGTTGCCGTTGGCGGTCGAGTCGTTTGCCCGCACGATCTTCTACGGTGCGGATGTAACGGCCGTCATCGGCGAGTTGACGTTCACCAGCCCGTTCGCGGCGGCCCACGCATTGCCGCTGACGCTGGGCAACCCGGGCAATGCCGGCAACCCGGTCCATGTCAGTCCCCCTGCAAACTGGCCGGTCTTCCTCACCTACCTGCTCTTTTACCTGATGATGAACTCGATGCTTCTGGGGACCATACTGTGGTTGTTCAACGTCCGCTGGCGGGTCCAGACGCAGTAGCCGTCCGCCGTTGGTCCCGTTCATTACGGTATCCGCTGCATTTCGTTGACAAATTCTTTGCCGGACATGGGAACGGGAAGCTCCTTGCCGTCTTCTTTGTAGAGTGCGACAGTTTCGTCAACGACATCACAGAGTTCCGCAAAGACGGCTCTTGGGTCATCCCCATGACATCCGCCATAAAACAGTTCGGGGCAGCTTCCGATGAAGCAGCCGTCCTCTTCCGACCATTCCACGATCTTCACGTATTTGTCAGCGTCAGTCATTTCGATTCGCCCTCTCAAGGGCTATGCGGACAGCCTTTTCCTGATAGGTCTCTGATCTTTCGGGCCATTTTCTTTTTTCAGAGCACAACGCAACTTCGGAAAACGACCCCTAGTGCAGGTGCTCGTTCAAGGCGCGACAGCCCCAGAAATCAACGATCATGTTGACGTATTCGCACTCGTCTGTCAATCGTCGGTCAGGCGAGTCAAACCATCGCCCGGTTCCGTAGGATTTGCCGCCGGTACCAAGCAGAAGTCTTGTAGTTGGGTGGCAGGGTCCAATCGGGGGGGGTTCCAGAATCCGCCAAAACCACTCACCCAGAGGTCCTTTCACAAGCGTGACGCCCCCTTGAAAATCTCCCACAGCGGCGAATTCGTCTGAGTCCTTGCAGCATCCCCGCCGGTTGCTACAATCACGCGGAGACCTTTGGGAGGTGTTTTCGGCGGGGTCGGGCGGCCTTGCCATGGAACTGGCCTGGGGGGTGAAGCGACCAATGGCTACGGAAACGATCGATGTAGGCGTGTTCCCCGAGATGTGGACGCGGCGCCACCTCTTGGGGCTCGAGGAACTCTCGGCCGAGGAAATCACGCTGATCCTCGACAAGGCCGAGATATTCAAGAGGATCCTGACCGAAGGGGACCGCAAGATTCCCCTGTTGAACGGCATCACCTGTGCGAATCTCTTTTTCGAGAATTCGACACGGACGCGGACGAGCTTCTCGCTGGCGGCGAAACGGTTGGGAGCCGACACGATCGATTTCTCGGCCTCCACCAGCAGTCTCTCGAAGGGTGAGACGTTCATCGACACGGCCAAGAACATCGAGGCGATGGGCGTGGACATCGTGATTGTGCGGCACCACACGCCCGGCTCGCCCCGCCTGTTGGCCCAGAACCTCCACACCGGGGTGATCAATGCCGGCGACGGTCCGCACGAGCACCCCACGCAAGGGCTGCTCGATATTATGACCATCCGGCAGCGCCGCGGCAACCTGGAGGGGCTGACGGTCGCCATGGTGGGCGACATCGCGCACAGCCGGACCGCCCGGTCGAACATCTGGGGGCTGAAGAAGCTGGGCGCGCACGTCATCGTTTGCGGCCCCTCGACGCTCGTCTCGCCGCGCTGGGCGGAAGTCGGCGTCGAGTTTTCGTACAGCCTGGACGAGATTCTGCCGCGGGTCGACGTGTTGAACCTTTTGCGGATCCAGTTCGAGCGGCAGTTCAACCGCCCGTTTCCGTCGGTCCGCGAATACGCCCACCTCTACACGATGGACGCCCAGCGAATGGCCAAGACGAAAGAAGACATTTTGATCATGGCCCCCGGCCCGATCAATCGCGGCGTCGAGATCACCCCCGACGTGGCCGACGGTTCCCATTCAGCGATTCTGGAGCAAGTCACCAACGGCGTGGCGGTCCGGATGGCCGTGCTATGGTTGGTGGGCTCCAGGGTCCGGAGGTAGGGATTTATGATTTGGGATTTAGAGTCTTACGTCGTAGCTTCTGTGCGCCGTGCGCGCATGTTTTCTCGCGGGGATATTGCAAATTGCAAACTGTAAACTGTAAATTGCAAATTGAAGATCGAAATCCCGGCTGGAAATCGGCTTCCAGTGGGATCGATCCGCAGCCAAATGCGGCAAAACCACCGACCAGACGCAAGACAGAACCAATTTGCCGTTTTCAATTTTCAATTTTCAATCTCTTTGGTTGCGGCCTCAGGCCGCCTTAGGATTTGGGATTTGGCGTCGCGCTTGCGGGCGTTTGGACCCACTCCCCACCACTCACCACCCATCACCCACCACCACACTGATGCCCAACATCCTGATCCAAAACGGCCGTGTCATCGATCCTTCGCAACCGATGGACCGGGTGACGAACTTGCTGGTGGCCGACGGCCGGATCGCATCGTACGACGCGGCGCGGGCCGACGGCATGACGGTGATCGACGCCGCCGGCAAGATCGTTTCGCCGGGGCTGATCGACATGCACGTCCATCTCCGCGAACCCGGCGGCGAAGAGGATGAGACGATCGCGACGGGGACCATGGCGGCCCTGTCGGGCGGGTTCACGTCGATCGCTTGCATGCCCAACACCGATCCGCCGATCGACTCGCAGGGGGTCGTCGAATTCATCCGCGGTCAGGCCGCCCGCGCCGATAACTGCAACGTGTTCGTGGTGGCCTGCGTGAGCAAGAATCGCGAGGGCAAGGAACTGGCCGAGATCGGCCAGCTCGTCGAATCGGGTGCCGTCGCTTTCACCGACGACGGGTCGCCGATCTACAACCCGGAGTTGATGCGCCGCGCGTTCGAGTATTGCCTGATGTTCGACAAGCCGGTACTGAACCACGCGGAGATCCGGGAGCTGACCGAACGCGGCATGATGCACGAGGGCCTGACGTCGCTGCTTCTGGGTCTACCCGGCATGCCCCCGGCCGCCGAGGACGTGATGGCCAGCCGCGACATCGCCCTGGCCGACGCAACCGGAGGGCGGTATCACCTGATGCACGCCTCGTGCGGCGGCAGCGTCGATGCCGTGCGGCGTGCCAAGAGGCGGGGCGTGCGCGTGACGACCGAGGTCTGCCCACACCACTTCACCCTGACCGACGAATCGATGCGGTCGTTCGATTCGAACTACAAGGTGAACCCGCCGCTGCGGGCCGCAGGGCACCGCAAGGGCCTGATCGACGGCCTGATCGACGGCACGATCGACGTCATCGTCAGCGACCACGCCCCACACGCCGCGGAAAAAAAGCTGCAGGAGCTTGACCAGGCGCCGTTCGGAATCGTCGGCCTGGAAACGTCGCTCGGGCTGGTCGTGACCAAGCTGATTGAGCCGGGATACCTCGACTGGCCCGGCGCCCTGGCCAGAATGACCTGCAACCCGGCACGCATCTTGCACCTTGAAAAGGGAACGCTGCAGATCGGGGCCGACGCCGATGTGACGATCATCGATCCGGCCAAGCGATGGACTGTCGATCCGAATGAGTTCCGCTCGAAGAGCCGCAACACCCCGTTCGGCGGCTGGGAACTCACCGGCCGCGCCGAAGTCGTTATTGTCGGCGGCCGTGTGAAGTTCGATCGGCGATAACGGACCGGCCGCTTGCGGCTACCCTACACTACTAACCTCAAACATCGTTAAGTTTTTGACAAAGATTCTTGGCCAATCGACTGTAACACGTTATTCGCAAAAGCTTTAGAGGGCAGGGTTCAGGGTTCAGAATTTCCGTGCAAACGTGTCCTCAGAGTCCTGAACCCTCAGCCGTCAACTTTCCTCCTTTGGTTGCGGCCTCGGCCGCGCTAAGGTTAATAAGGACTCTCGCATGACAAGCTCTCTGGAGAAAGCCATCGCAGACAAGTCGGCCACGGTCGGCATTATCGGTTTGGGATACGTAGGGTTGCCGTTGATCCGGGCGTTTGCATCCGCCGGATTTCGGACCATGGGGTTCGACGTGGATCAGGGCAAGGTCGGCCGGCTCGCCGCCGGGAAGAGCTACATCGCACATATCTCTTCCGGCTGGATCGCCCAATGCGTCGCCGACGGTACGTTCGAGCCGACGGCCGACATGCGGCGGCTCGGCGAACCCGACGCCCTGCTGATCTGCGTCCCCACGCCCCTGAGCGAGAGCCGCGATCCGGACCTGACGTACGTCGAGCAGACGTGCCGGCAGATTGCCGAAACGCTCCGGCGGGGGCAACTCGTCGTTCTGGAGAGCACCACGTATCCCGGCACCACCCGCGACGTCATATTGCCGATTCTCGCGGCCGGCGGACTGAAAATCGGCGAGGACTTCTTCCTTGCGTACAGTCCCGAGCGGGAAGACCCCGGCAACCCGGATTTCTCGGCGGAAAAGATCCCCAAGGTCGTCGGCGGGCTCGATCCCGAAAGCAGCCGGCTCGCGGCGGCGTTGTACCGCCATGCCGTCGTCAAAGTCATCCAGGTAGGCAGTTGCGAGGTGGCCGAGGCCTGCAAAATCGTCGAAAACACCTACCGGTCGGTCAACATCGCCATGGTCAACGAGTTGAAAATGCTCTTCGACCGGATCGGGATCGACGTTTGCGAGGTAATCGATGCGGCAAAAACGAAGCCGTTCGGGTACCAGGCGTTCTATCCGGGCCCGGGGCTGGGAGGACACTGCATTCCGATCGACCCGTTCTATCTCAGTTGGGTCGCCCGGAAGCACGGCATGCCCACGCGTTTCATCGAGTTGGCCGGCGAGATCAACACGAACATGCCCCGCTATGTGATCCGGCAGGTGATGGAGGCGCTGAACGACGCCGGCAAACCGCTGCACGGGAGCAAGGTTTGCGTGCTGGGCGTGGCGTACAAGCGGGACGTGGACGACCCGCGGGAAAGCCCGTCGTTCGTTCTGATCGAGTTATTGTTGGCCGGCGGGGCCGAGGTGAGCTACAACGACCCGCACATACCGCGGTTGCCCAGAATGCGTCGCCACGATCTGCCGGAGATGGCCAGCGTGGAACTGACGTCCGAGTCGCTCGCCGCCCAGGATTGCGTGCTGATCGCCACGGACCACGCGGTTTACGACTACGATTTCATCGTCGAGCACGCGCCGCTGGTCGTCGACACCCGCAACGCCACGAAGAACGTCACCGCGGGCCGGGAGAAAATCCGGAAGGCATGACGCTTGCCCACACGGGATAAGGCTGGTATCGCGGCTTTTACACCGAGGGCATTGTCGTCCTGCAGGAGCCGGACCGGGTAGGCCTGCCGAGCTACGATGGCTTTTCACCGTCGCCGAACAAGCGGGGCGTCGGGGCGGCCGGTTTCTCCGACGGCGGCGTCGACGGGGTGGGGGCAACGTCCTCGCCGAAGAGGCTGGGGATCTTCTCCGGCGTGGCGAAGAGATTCTTCGTCTCCTCGTGTTGCTTCTTGGCCCTTTCGGCGATCGGGACCGGCAGCTTCACGTCCCCAGGCTTGAACAGGTCGATCGTACCGTCCTTGGCCAGGGCGATTTTGTAGACCTTCTCCTCCAGCACTTTCTGCTTCGAGTTACCCTGGCCGTCGTCGAACCGCAGGACGGGCGGGTACTTCATGCCGGGATACTGCTTCTGCTGCTTGGCCGCGATCGAGTGTTTTTGATTGTTCAGCAGGAAGCGGAAGTCGAACGGGTTGTCGGAGTTGTCCAGCGTCGAGCTGTAGCTGTGCTTGTACAATTCCCAGCCCTTGTCGGTAACCGTGAACTTGTACGTCCCTTCGGTGATCTTGTACTTGGCGTTGCCGAACTGTCCGCCCCGGCCGAAAGCCACCGTCACGCTCTTGCGATCGAGGTGCTGTTCAAAGCCGGGCTGCATGGAGAACCGTTTCCCGTCCAGGGAATAGTTGACCACGGAGGGGCCGCCGTTCTTCAGGAGTATCCCGCTGCGGATAACCCGGCCGGACGATTCGGGCACGGGATCGGCAAAGCTGTAGGGGACCTGCGCCGCGTCGGCCCAGTTGCAGCAGCGGCAGTAGTACGGGTACGGAGCGGGTCCCCACCATGCCCAGGGATTCAGCCAGAACGGGCCGGGCCAGCCCCAGCCGGGAAACCCCCAGAAGCCGCCCCAAATGCCGACGTTCACGTTGACGTTGATTACCAGGACCACATTGACGTTGAAGTTCACCGCCCTCAGGGCCTTAAGCGCGCCGTGGCCGAAGATCAGCTCCTTGATGTGCTTGGTCGCGGCCAACTGTTGATCGTGATTCAGCCCCGACCCGATCTTCCCGAGCAATGCCTTCATATGGTCCGCTTTCAGCGAGCCGTCGTTGGCGTGCTCCACCAGTTTGTCGACGGCGTCGGCGTGCTCGTCGCCCAAGACGTCTTTGAGATGTTGCCCGGCCTTGTTGTTGTGGTCGGTCAACTCCTTGGTGAACGCCTCGGCCTGCTCCGGGGTGATCACCTGCATGTTGAGGTGCTCGAGGACATTGTTCTTATCGGGCTCTTGGACGATCTCGTTCTCCGGCGGCTTGCCCGGTTGCTGCGACTCATTCGGCAACGTGTTATCCGGAATGGGGTCGGGCTTCGGATCGTGGCTGGGATAGTAATCGTGGTTGGGATAGTAATTGTCACCCCAATCATGATCCAGGATCGGGCCGTGCGGGATGTAGTTGTTTATGTCAAAATGGCCGCCGGAGGAATGGCCGGAGTGCCCCGGCGTACTATGACCGCCGATGTGCCCCCCGCCGCCACGCCAACCTGGTTGAGCACAGCCCGCCTCGACGCACACGAATCCAACACCGACAAAAATTACCAACCCGATCCAGTAGCTTGATCGACACGGCATCGCAGGAACCCTTTCTCGAAACGGGGAGAAGCAGACCGCGTCCCAACGGTCGCTGCCAAAGCCAAATTCATATCCACAATATAGCAGATACAATCGCCGAAGTCAAACCCCATAAGCGGCAACCTCCGTGACCAGCCGATTTCAGGGGTTTGATTATTTTTCCTCGGGTGCCGCGGCATCCTTGGCCGCGGCAGGTTTCTCGGGGTCGAACGACTGCATCAACGTCACTTTATGGTCTTCATCGATGACCATGTTGACGCGAAACTGGAGCATGGCCGGTTCTTTCTTGGACTTCGAGTAGATCTCGTTCAGTAAGGTGAACATCCTTACTTTCTTCTGGACCGGCTCGAGCTTCTTATTGATCTCGTTCTTCTTGCGATCATCGTTTGGCGCCGTCATTTCCAGTTCCCGCAGCAATTTCCGCTGCTCAGCCATGATGGGCTCGACAACCTGTTTGGCCTCCCTGGCTATGAACGGGCGGATCCCGATCGGCGGTCCGTAGTCGATGTAGGCGCCGACCTCGACCGTCGGACGGATCTTGAAGTTGAAGAGCGATTGCAGCCAGAAGTCCGGTATTTGCTCTTTGTCGAACGTGATCTTGGCCAGGTTGCTGGGGAGCACGGTCTTGGGGACGAACTTAGGTTTGGGGAATCCGCCGTCGACGCGGACGAAGTGCAGTCGCAGCAACTCGCGTTCGGGCAGGCCTTCGGCAGGCAGCACGCTGCGGCTCTTTTTGCCCTCAAAGGTGATCGTTACCGGTTTGATGATTTCCGGCCGACCCAATTGGAGGAAACGGGTATTGCCGTCGACCGTGATGTCCAGCCCGCACTTCAACAGGGGATTGGTAATGCTGGGCGGCATTTTCGGCGCCCACTGGAAACCGAGTGTGCCTTTTTTGATGTAGATCCGGGCAACCGTACCTTTTACGGGCTTGCCCTGCTTCTCCATGTGCAGATAGATCCGACCTTCTCCGGTGGCATCGTCGAACACCAATTCGTAATACTTGGGAGGCTTGACCACCTTTTCCCCGCCGAGCAACGCCAAACCAACGGCCGAGTCCGGCATCAGGGCAAGCTTGCCGAGGACGTGCTCGGGCTCGGCCGTTCCCGAACTCTTGGAAAGCCGCTCGAGGCCGCCGCTCCGGCCGAGGAACTCGAAGGGATCGTGCAGGTGTTCGGCCGTGGTCTTGACTTCTTCCGGCGTCAGCTCGCGGTTGAAAATCGTCACATTGTCGATCAGGCCGTTGAAGGACTTCCACTTGTAGTTCTTGTTGGAGAACCCGATTTTCAGCACGAAGTCGCCCTTGTCGGGCGAATTGCCGACTCCCCAGTTGGTTTTCTCGCCGTCCTTCTTGCCGTCGATGTAGAGGGCAGCGTCCCCATTTTCGCCGTCGTCATGCGATTTCACGACCAGGGCGACGTGATGCCACTTGTCGTCGCTGATCTTGTTTCGCGAGGTGAATATGCCCTTCCCATTCACTTCCAGCGCCAACTTGCCGCCGTCGCGGAGGTGGAAGATCTTGCCGCCGCGCGAAAAATCCTCCTTCTCTCGGGTGAAAGCGATAATCGTGCCGTCGGTGTTCGTCTTGATCCAGGCGGTCCAGGTAAAGTCGCCGGCGTAGTCGAACCCCTCGTTGGACCCCTCGATGATGACGCGTCCACCGGTGCCGTCGAATCGCAGGGCACCGCCGTGCTTGCCCTCTTGGCCAAGGCTCACGTTCCCCCGGACAACACCGTAATGTTCTTTCCCGGAGAGATCGCGCAGCCGGCCCGACTTTTCGTCCATATTGAAGATCGCGAAGCTGCCCGTGGTATCGAGCGTCGATCTCTTCTTGGGTTTGTCCTTGGGCGCGGGTACTTTGGGCTCCCCGGGTCCGGGTACTTTGGGTCCGGGTACTTTGGGTCCGGGTGGTTCGTGTTTTGCCGTTGCCATGGCGACGGCTTCCTTCCCCAACCGTTTCTCGGTGGCCGGCAGGTCGAGTTTGCCTTCGGCGTGGAAATCGTCGAACATGACGTGGCCCCGCCCCCCTCTGTTGTGATCGACCACCTTGAGGTAGACCTGTTTACCGACCACCTGCGGGATGTCCCACTCGACCTTCTGCATCTCGCCGTTGGGGCCGCCTTTGGCATGGTACACCTCGCGGCCGTCGATCGTGCAAAGCGCGACGTAGGTATTGTTATGTCTTCCGCCGCCGACGAGCATCGACATTTTCGGTCCTGTGGGAACGAAGACGGGCGACTCGATCTCCCCGGTCATCTTGTCATCGAACTTGTCGTCGGGTTTGTCGACGGTCGACAAGAAGAACCGTCCTTGCTTGTTGCACTTCTCGTTTTTCTTGTCATGGCGGAAGTCGCGATCTGCGACGGGGAGTTCGAATTTTCCCTTGACCTCTTTCCATCCTTGCAGATTGCCGCTCTCGAAATCGAACACCAACGGAGGGCCTTTCGTCGGGGCGGGTTCCCCGCCGGGTTCGATTTTGCGCGGTTTGGCGTTTTTCCGGTCGCCCTCGAAATAGTATGCGGCCCAGCGATCGTAATTGTGGATTTTCACCAGCAGTTCGTTCTCGCCAGCGTTTAATTTCAGATCGGCCTTGTCGCGTTCCCGGCTGGCATCGCGTTCCTTATTGACCACGATGAGTTTTTTGCCGTTCAGCCAGACGATCAGTGCGTCGTCGCTCCCGAAAGTGGCGGGCAGGATCGCCGGCTGTTTCGCCGTGATGGCCCGGAAAAGGTAGGTTGACGTGCCCCTGCCGCCCGGCAGGTCCTGCTTGGTGCCGTCCCACGCGTTGTGGAGCTCCACCCAAAGCGGTTTGCCTTTGTCCTTCGCCTGCAGATCGACCCCTTCTTCGGGGAACTTCGGCTCGTCGAATTTTTTGGCGCTGATCGGGCCGGTCGTGTACCACGGCCCATACTCGATCCCTAGAGGATTGAGATCATAACCTAGTGGCGGCGGCGGTTTCTTCTCCGGCGGCAGGGGTTTTAATTCTTGCCGAGGCGTCGGTTTCAGCCAGTCTTGCTGCTGTACCGTGCCGCGATCGTGGGAACGGAGCAGGAAACCAATGATCACGACGAGCAGGAGGGCGCCGGCCGCGATCGCACCGGCGATGATTTTCTGCTTGGGTGTCCGGAAAAATGCGGCCATGGTTGCCGGGGCCTTTTCGCCGGGAGTCTTGCCCTTGCCGATACCCGAGGAGGACGGACCCGCGCCGGCCGCCGTTTTTCGGGCCCTCAAACTCATGGTCTGGGAATCGCCGGTGTCGATTTTGGGCAAGCCGTTTCCAATGGCCGGTTCCGTTGACGGTTCTGTCGACGGTTCCGTCAGCGGCGCTGCCCGTTTCAACGGTGCAGCCGGTTTCGCCTTGAGTTTCGGCGCCGACAATCCGGCCAGGTCCTGACTGACCTCCGCCGCCGTTTGGTACCGGTCGTCCGGGCTCTTGGCCATCATCTTTCCACAGACCTCGACCAGTTTCGCCGGCACGTCGGACCGAAACTCCGTGATGCTCTTGGGATCTATCGCCTGGTGCTTCATCAGCTTCTCGTGCAGCATCCCCTCGGGAAAGGGCGGTTGTCCGGTCAGCAGGAAGTAAAGCGTGCAGCCGAGCGAGTAGATGTCGGCCCGGTGGTTGAAATCCTTTCCCCCCAAAGCCTGTTCGGGGGACAAATAATCGACCGAGCCGAGCACCTGGTCGTTACTCTGATTTTTGCTGCGGACTTCTTTGGGGTCCTGCAATTGGGCCAGCCCCATGTCGACGATCTTCACGACTCCCTTCGGATTCAGCAGGAGATTGGAGGGCTTGATGTCGCAATGGATCATGTTGCGCTGATGGCCGTGTTGCAGCCCGTCGGCCGCCTGGCGGATGTAGTCGGCCGCCATGTTGGGATCGAGCACCCCCCGCGACTCGACAAGCTGTTCGAGGTCCTCACCGTCGACGAACTCCATAACGAGGTAATACCGGTCACCCTCGTTGTCGACACTGTAGGCCTGAACAATGTTGGGGTGGTCGAGCGCGGCGATTGCCCGGGCCTCGGTAAGGAACCGTTCGAGCGAGCCGGGCTCCTTGCTGACGCTGCTTGAGATGATTTTCAGCGCCACGCGGCGATCCATCGTTGTGTGCTGGCCGAGGTAGACTCTCCCCATCCCGCCTTCGCCCAGCAGCTTGAGCAGCTTGTACTTGCCAAGAAAGAAATGGCTTCCCCCGGCAAGCAGTTGCACGCGTTGCCAATCGGTAATCAGACACGCATCGAGCAGCCGCTTTGCCAGAGCGGGGGCGTCATCGCCGTCTCGGACCATGGCACGAGCCCGGTCGAACTGCTTTTGCTCGAGCAGTTGGCTCTTCTGGAGAAGATCAAGAAACTCTTCAACCGCGGTGATAGCCATGGACTTACCGACACCCCGAATGGGGGATGGCGATTGCTTGCATCCCCTTATACCCCATCTATAGGGTAAGTGTACCAGTATTCTGCAAAAAGTGCAAATCCCCTGCTTGCAACACGCTGAGAAAGCGGGGGCTGGAAGCCTGTCTGAGTCGCCACATGATAGACGGTTTCTCCCCGGTCGGCTAGTCTGCGTGGACGAACAGTCCGGTCTGCGCATCCGGCCACCCCTCGACGTCCCCGCCGATTCCCCCACAACGGAACCCCGGCACGCAGTGCCAGGGCTTTTGCTCCCGACTCTCGACTCTTAACCCCAACGTTGCAGAAAACGGGTTGTAGGACGGGCTTCCAAGCCCGTCCCGTTCGGTTCGAAACGCACCTACAATTTCACCATTGGTGAAATCAAGAAACAGACGACGAGAGGCCGTTTTATGCTGCAATGGACGGGCTTGGAAGCCCGTCCTACGGTGATTGTCTGCAACTACGAGGTTAACTCTCGACCTCCACAGCGTTGCCCGAAAGCCACATGTTCCACCGGCGGTGTTGCCGTGGGGCAACACGCGGTTCCGATTGAGATGGTTCTTCTTGTCGTACTCGACCGTGTACGGCCGGCCCTCTGAAAACGGCCGTTTCGGCGAGATCCCGGCTTTTGGCCGGACCTATACTTGCTTGCCCCGGCGTCGGAGGACGCGCTAGCTCCGCAACCACTGGTCGCGGTTTAGCAGTACCCCCACGACCCGGCACGTCCCTTCACGGGCGCCGCTTCGAGGCGCCAAGGTCGTGTTCCAGCGACCGGTCCGTGGGAGACAAACCCAGAACGAAACACCCTTGAGAACAACGGCGGTTTCAACCGGCCCTCGGGCCGGATCCCTTCCCTCGAAACCCGCCGCCAATTGGACCCGACCAAGAGAATCGCCATGCACCCATCGCGCCGGCCGTGCGACGAGAACCGGCTTGCCCGATTCGAATCCCTGGAACCCCGACTTTACTTGACCGGCAATACGGCCGCCCATGACCTGACCGGCCTCAGTGCGGTTCGGGACGAATATGGATTGACCGGCGCCGGTCAAACGGTCGCGGTGATCGACACGGGCATCGCCTACGACCATGCGGCGCTCGGTGGAGGACTGGGGGCTGCGTACCGCGTGGTCGGCGGATACGACTTCACCGACGAGCGCGACGCCGACCCCTACGACGACGGCCCCTTCGGATCGCACGGCACGCACGCGGCCGGCATCATCGGCAGCGACTCCGCGACGAACGCGGGCGTTGCCCCCAACGTCGATCTGGTCGGGCTGCGAATCTACGACGACTACGGCAACACCTATTTCCACTGGCTGGAAGAGGCCCTGCAATGGGTCCATCGAAACCGCGTTCTGTTTGAGAACCCGATTACAACCGTCAGCATCTCGATGGGGGTCTACCGGAACAGCGACACGCTGCCCGACTGGGCCATGCTCGAGGACGAGTTTGCCCAGTTGGAAGCCGACGGCATCTTTATCTCGGTGGCCGCCGGAAACAACTTTGCCTCGTTCGGCACGCCGGGCCTGAGCTACCCGGCCGTCAGCCCGCACGTGGTTCCGGTCGCCTCCGTTGATAACGACGGTGGGCTGAGCAGCTTCTCGCAGCGAGACGATCGGGTGATCGCCGCGCCGGGCCGCTCGATCACCAGCACGGTGCCCGACTACGTCGGAGACTACAACGGCATGACCGACGATTTCGCCCAATACTCCGGCACGAGCACGGCGGCGCCCTACGTGGCCGGGGCCAGCGTCCTGATTCGCGAGGCCTACCAGTTTGCGGGCGTCGCGGAAGTCGATCAGCAGATGATCTACGATCTGATGGTGCAAACGGCCGACACCGTCTACGATTCCGCCACCGGCCAAAGCTACCACCGGCTCAACCTCGACGCGGCGATCGACGCGGTCATGCCGGCCGCCGATCCCCCGCCTGTTGATCCTCCGCCCGTTGATGTTCCACCCGACGAAGTTCCGCCCGACGATACCCTGCCAGTCGATACATTGCCCGCCGCAATCGACTGGGGTACGGTCCGGCAAGCGATCTTCAACGGGTACCGGATCGACTCGCCCGGGCAACCGTTCACCGTTACGGCCGCCGTCAATGGATGGCTTACGGTCGAGGCATTTTTCAGCCACGCGGAAGGCGACGTCGATCTGGAGCTTTTCGATGCCGCGGGCAACCTCGTCGCTTCCAGCTCCTCAAACGGCGACACCGAGCGAGTCGACGTAACTGCTTCCGCCGGCGAGACCTTCACGCTGCTCGCTTCTACGCACGGCAGTAGCGCGAACGAGGAAGTCGATTTCCTGGCGACCAATCTCGTTTGCCGGACGGGCAACTCGGCTTACGTGTGGGGAACCGAAGGCAACGACCGGTTCATCTTCACGGCCGGAACCTGCCACGAGGCAACAATCAACGGTGTTACCTATTCATTCGACGCCTCCGTGGTCCGCTCGGTTACGTTCAACGGGCTGGCGGGGGCCGACTCCGCCACGCTTCACGGAACCGGCGGCAGTGACGTGGCGGTGCTCCAGGCCGGCTCCGCCGAACTCGGTGGAACGCAATACGACGTCTCGGTAAATCACGTCGAAAGAGTCGATATCGACGGCGGCGGCGGGGCGGACACGGCTACGTTCTACGACTCGGCCGGGAACGAGACTTTTACCGGTGCGCCCGGATACGGCAGAATATCCGGCGGCCAGTTCGAAAACACCGCCGAGGGATTCGAGAACATCTTCGCCCGGGCCATAGCAGGCGGAAACGACGTGGCCCGGTTCTACGACTCGTCGGGCAACGATGCCCTTGTCGCCACGGCCACCTACAGCAGGCTGTCCGGGAACGGTTTTGCCATTCACGCCCACGGGTTCGATCAGGTCCATGCGTTCGCCGTCGCGGGTGGATACGACAGGGCCGAATTCCACGATTCGCCGGGCAACGACACCTATGCGGCCGGCCCGACCGAAGCCGATTTCCACGGCGACGGCTTCTTCAACCGGGCGAAGTTCTTCGAAGAGGTCCACGCGTCGGCTACCGCCGGCGGATACGATACGGCCGAAGTCTACGATTCTCCGGGCAACGACCGCCTGGAGGCCGCCGCCGATCGCGCATGGCTGGCCGCCGGCGGCGCCGTCACCTGGCTCTACGGCTTCGAGCACGTCCACGCCCTATCCAACCACGGTGGAGACGACACGGCCGAGATCGCCGCTGTGGACTTCATCCTGATACTCGACGGCGCGTGGAACTGAATCACAAACGAACGGCCAATCGCGTTATAAAGCCGCGACCGTTGGTCGCGCCCTGCGTCAGGACACGTGTTGCGACACCGCCAAGAAAAAGCAACGCCGTTTGCAGTCGCCCGGCGCGACCACCGGTCGCGGCTTTATGGCGTCATGCAGACCGTCGCAACAACGTTACCGTCCCGGCCACCATGCGTCGATCTTCGCCCGCATGGTCTTTACGCGCTCGGGTTCGGCGCCGGCGAGGTTCTTCTTTTCGTGGGGGTCGTCGATCACGTTGTATAGCTCGACAACACCGCCAGGCTCGTTCTTCTTGTTCGGCAGAATCAGTTTCCACGAGCCGTCGATGCACCAGCGGTATCTCAGACTGGTTGCCGGGTCTGTGATGTCGACCGCGTTGTGCTGGAAGATCTCGCCGAAGATGGCCTTGCGCCGGTCAACCGCCTTTTCGTCCAGCAGGTTGATCCCTTGCATCTCGGGCGTTGGCTTCAAGCCGCAGACGTCGAGAATCGTCGGGGCGAAGTCGATGCTGATCGCCAGGTGTTCCTTGTCCACCCGCGGCTTGATGTGACCCGGCCAGCGGATCATGATCGGACAACGGATGCCGCCGTCGTATTGCGATTGCTTCGAGCGCGGGGCGTAGCGGCCGGAGTTCGGCTGCTGAATCCAGCCGTTATCGACCACGAAGAGCACGAGCGTGTTGTCCGAGAGCCTCTTGCGGTCGAGATAATCGAGCAGCTCGCCGGTCGTCTGGTCGAACCAGTCGCACATGGCCCAGTAGCGGGCCACGTGGATCGAGTCGGTCTTGTCGCGGTATTTGTCGAGGATTTTTGGGGGCGGGTTGTGGGGCAAGTGCGGCATGAACGGGGCATGCCAAAGAAAGAACGGCTTCTTCGAGTCGACCGCGCCGTCGATGAAATCGCAGATCGGCTGCATTCCCTCGCGGCCGATTTTCAACCCTGCGTCGCCGTGCCGCCCGCCGCGCTTCGGGTCGCCGTGGGTCATGCCCGAGGTAAAACCGCCGCGGCTGTGATGACCCTCCCACCACTTGCCGGTCTGCATGCTGACGTATCCCTTTTTGGCCAGCAATCGCGGCAAGGTCGGCACCCGGTCAATGTTGTCGATCATCTGCTGCCGCTGCCGGAGGAACTCTTCCCTCGGCACCCGCGGCGGGTCGTTGCTGGTGATCTTGTGCTGGTGCGGATAGAGCCCGGTCGCCATCGACGCCAGCGACGGCCGGCACAGGCTCGAAGGCACGTAGCCGCGCGTAAAGACCAGGCTCTGGGAGGCCAGCTTATCGAGGTTCGGCGTTTTGACCACCGGATGGCCCATGAAGCCGAAATCCCCCCACGCCTGATCGTCGCTGATAATCATAACGACGTTCGGCGTTTCGGCGGCAATCGCAGCCGTTGAAATCGACCCAAAGCCAAGTAACAGAACCAGTACGGGAACAAACCATTTGCCGTTCATAGGATCTCCTCGTTTTCCCTTGTGGAATGATTGCCCTCCAGGCTTTGTCGGAAAAGTCATTTGGAGTCATTGTACGACGGCCTTCCAAGGCCGTCGAGCGCGGGTTTCCATGGGTTCTGGACGGCCTTGGAAGACCGTCCTACGGGTTTTCCGACAAAGCCTAGTACCGTACGACCATTGAAACTGTGGGTGCCATGCCCACGCTTGCCGTGGGCATGTTTTGCAACGCCCGCAAACATGCCCACGCTTGCCGTGGGCATGTTTTGCAACGCCCGCAAACATGCCCACGGCAAGCGTGGGCATGGCACCCGACAACCCACAATCTCAGTTGTCACAAGGTACTAGTATAGCAAGCCCCTTGTGGAATTCAACGCCCGGGGATCTCTTGGCTCGGCTCGATTTCGCCGCGGAGCAGGCGGCCGCCCTGGCCGACGAGCCGGAGATAGTGGTCGGGCGGAAGGCCCTCGTAGGTGAGAAACGGGCTGTCGCCGACGGGTGGGTCGTTCGTACACTTGAAGATCGCCGTGCCCTCGTCGATCTCGTCGAACATCGCCTGATAGATCATCGTGGCCCCGGCGGCCTTCGCCTCGACGTACTGCTTCCAAAGGAACCGGCCGCCGAGCCGCGGGATTTGGTCGAGCGGCGCCCGGCGCCGGGTGTCCCGCATCAAGTTGTGCCAACTGAAGCCGGGAAACACAACCGGCATGTACTCCAGGTTGTTCTCGCGGCACCATGCCATGTCGGGCGCCCAGGACTCCTTCGCGTGACGGGCGGCGCCGTCGAGCGTTCCAAACCGCCCGATGGTCCACGGCGAGAGGATGTCGGCCTTGCGCAGGACGGCGTGAAGACGCTTGTCACGGACGCTATCGCGAGTGAACGTCCGCCAGCCGGTCGGGATGCCCAGCAGGACGGTGTTGTCGCCGTAACGCGGGTCGTCTTTCAGGAACTCGATCAGCCGGGCGCATTCGTCGAGCGTGTAGTCTCGGCCGTCGTTGAACCCGATACCCCAGACGGCGACGACCGGCCGGCCGCGGTGCCGTTGATACGCCCGGTCCTTGGTCAACTGCATGCGGTCGACAAGCCGTTTCCAGTCGTTGACGACCGTCTGCATCTGTCCCCGCCGCATGCCCGACAGGTCGTACATGACCATGAACGCCCGGCCATGGCGGTTGGCCCCTTCGCGGCAATGGGCCAGCACCGTGTTGACGAACCGGAGATTCCTGGGATTGCCGCCGACCTGCACAGCGAACCGCTGTACGACCGCCGTGTCGATGCCGTACTGCTTCATCCATGAGAAATGACGCACGACCGTCTTCCGCCGAAACGAGCTGAACACGTACGCCGCGGAGCCGTCGCGGTGCCGAAACGGGGTGGCGAATTTCTCGTCGTCGTCGAGTTCCGAGACGTCGGGCCACAGGTCGATCGAGCAACAGCCCGGGTGGAAACGGCCGCCCTTCTCGTAGTGCGTCCACCCTCTGCCCGAGCCGTCCTCTTCGGCGGCGAACCAGCCCTGATAGCCACAGGCGACCTTCCCGGTCAGCGTCGAACGGTCGACCTCACTGACGCTCGGCTTCTCCGCCGGCAACGCCCGCAACGAAGCGGAGAAGATCAACAAAGCCGCCAGGGTCAAACGAAGTTGCCGGAGCATGGGGCGATTCAACAGGGGAAACGGCAGCGTACAAAGCCGCGACCACCGAGGCTGTGATTTTTTGTAGGGAATGCCCTCCGTGGCGTTCCGGGAAGCAGCAAAGAGCACGTTTCCCACGTCTCGGAACGCCACAGAGGGCGTTCCGGGAAGCAGCAAAGAGCACGTTTCCCACGTCTCGGAACGCCACAGAGGGCGTTCCCTACAGACTGTCGATATTGAACCTAAAAAGTCACAGCCTCACGGGTCGCGGAGGGGATCTATAACGGGAGTCCACGCAGTGGCCATTATACACGGTCGCACGTGTCAATCTGGCAGGCCGCCGGTGGGAATTTTGTCCCCGTCTGCCAGTTTGACACAAGGGGGAAGAGGCTGTGCGAATCGCCCACGGATCGACCTGCAAGCGGTGTCGTAAGCCTCTGGGAAATAACAGCTTAAGGCATCCTCCACCGCAACAACGCGGAAACTTCCTGTTTGGCACGCCGCTTGCTTGTTCAAAAAGTGGGGCAGCACATCCAGACGCTTCTCAACGATTCGACGCCGGTGCGCCCCCCTTGGAAAACCACGCTGCCCGATTTTCGTCTCGGGTCGGCGATTCACATATTCTTCCGGCTGTTCCCTGCCGCGAACCATCCCGGCGGCGGGGGCGGCCGTTGAGTCAAACGCTGGGATGGAAGGCCTCCAAAACACGAGGTGAGAAAATGACCAGATTCTTGACCCCCTGGACCGGCCCCAGGGCCCTGGCGCCCTGGGATATCCGTACCCCGCAGTTGTTCGACCGATTCCGCCACGAAATGGACCAGATGTTCGGGCAATTCTTCGCGGCGGAGGACAACGAGCGGCAGTTGATCTTCGCTCCTCGAACCAACGTTGCCGAGACCGAGACCGAATACGAGGTTACCGTCGACCTGCCCGGTATGAAGCCGGAGGACCTCGACGTGGAACTCAAAGACGGGCATCTCTGGATCACCGGCGAACGGAAGCACGAAGAGGAAGAGAAGGGCAAGACCTATCACCGGATCGAGCGGAGCTACGGCCATTTCCGGCGGGTGATCCCGCTGGAGGAATCCGTCAACCCCGAAAAAGTCGATGCGGAGTACAAGGACGGAGTCTTGCACATCACCGTGGCCAAGGACGAGGCCGCGCAGCCGCGAAAGATCCCGGTGAAGCCGGAGTCGCACGAGTGAGCCTCGGCGCCGCCGACGGTTCGCAGCCGCCGCTGAAAAGCGTCGCATGTAATCCTTTCGAGAGCCCCCGTACCGTGTGCGGGGGCTCTCTTGTTTGACCGAGCAGGCTTTGGTATGCTTGCGGACAACAGCCATGTCTACGATTTCCGAAACACTCGCCATCGCCATGAGGCATCATCAAGCCGGCCGGCTGCCGGAGGCGGAGCGACTTTACCATGAGATACTTCGCCTGGACCCGCACAACGCGGACGCGATGCACCTGCTGGGCGTTATTGCGCACCAGGTTCACAAGCAAGAGGCGGCCATTGACTTGATTGGCCGCGCGATCGCAGTCCGGCCGGGGATTGCAGCATACCACAGCAATCTGGGGAACGCTCTTCGGGAACACGGCAAACTCGACGAGGCGGTGGCCTGCTACCGGCGGGCCTTGCAGATCAAGCCGGATTATCCCGAGGCGTGCAGCAACTTGGGCAACGCTCTGCAAGAGCAGGGTAAACTCGACGAGGCGGTGGCCTGCTACCGGCGGGCCCTGCACATCAAGCCGGATTACGCCGAGGCACACAACAACTTGGGTAATGCCCTGAAGGGTCAAGGAAAACTCGACGAGGCGGCGGCCTGCTACCGGCGGGCCATACAGATCAAGCCGGACTTCGCCGAGGCGCACAACAGCCTGGGCAACACGCTGAAAGACCGGGGAAAATTCGACGAGGCGATGGTCAACTTCCGGCGGGCCTTGCACATCAAGCCGGATTATGCCGTGGCGTACTACAACCTGGGCAACGATCTCCAAGAACGCGGTAAATTCGACGAGGCAGCGACCTGCTATAAGCTGGTCCTGGAAATCAAGCCGGACTTTGCCGAAGCGCACAACAACCTGGGCATCGCCCTGCAAAAGCGAGGGAACCTCGATCAAGCGATGGCCTGCTACCGGCAAGCCCTACAGATCAAGCCGGATTATGCCGAAGTTTGCAACAACTTGGGCAACGCCCTGCAAGAACAAGGGAAGCTCGACGAGGCGGTGGCCTGCTACCAACAGTGTCTACACATCAAACGGGACTATGCTGAGGCGCACAGCAACCTGGGAGAAGCCTATCGGACGCTGGGGGAGCTGGACGAGTCGGTGGCCGCTCACCAACGGGCTCTACAGATCGGTCCGGATTGTGCTAAGGCAGACTACAACCTGGGTGTTGCTCTGCAAGACCAGGGAAATCGCGACGAGGCTGTGGCCTGCTACCGGCGGGCCATACAGATCAAACCGGACTATCTGTCGGCCGTCGATGCACTGGTTCATCAGCTCCAGCACGTATGCCTTTGGCAAGAATTTGGAGATCTCCCACAGCAAGTGATCGAGGCGGTTGACGAGGACCCCGGGCACGAAAACGCCGGCCCTGTGTCGCCATTTTCGCTTTTGACCTTGCCGGCGCCAACGACGGCGAAACAGCAGCAACAATGTGCGCGGAAGTGGGTCGAGCAGCGGTTGAAATCGGCAATTCACCTTGGCCAGAGCATCGGCTTTGCACACCCTCGAGGCGCCAAACCCCGGATCACCCTCGGCTACCTCTCCGCCGACTTCCGTGCGCATGCAACCGCGCACCTCGTCGCTGAGCTGTTCGAGAAACACGATCGCGGCCGATTCGCGGTCTTCGGCTATTCCTACGGCCCGGACGACGGCAGCCCAATGAGGCAGCGGCTCGTAGATGCGTTCGACCGGTTTGTCGACGTGAAGGACGCCTCGTTCGCGGAAGCGGCGCGGCTCATCCATTCGGACGAAGTGGACATCCTGGTCGACTTAAAGGGTTACACACAGCACGCCCGCTCACAAATACCGGCCCTTCGCCCCGCTCCCATCCAGGTGAACTACCTCGGGTATCCGGGCACCATGGGGGCGCCCTTCATGGATTACATCCTCGTCGATGATTTCGTCGTCCCGCCGGAACAGCAGCCGTTCTTCACGGAGCAACTGGTCCACCTGCCGGGATGCTACCAGGTGAACGACAGCCGGCGAGAGATTTCTTCCCGCACACCCTCGCGGGCTGAGTGCGGTCTGCCGAAAAAGGGATTTGTCTTCTGCTGCTTCAACAATAGCTACAAGATTACCCCTGAAGTGTTTGACGTGTGGATGCGTCTGCTGAAGGCGGTCCGCAGGAGCGTGCTCTGGCTTCTGGAAGGCAACCGCTACGCCCCTGCCAATCTGCGCAGGGAGGCAGAGGCCCGGGGAGTGGCGGCGGAACGGCTGGTATTCGCACCGCGGCAGCCTCTATTATCCGAGCATCTGGCACGGCACCGTCTGGCCGACCTTTTCCTCGATACGTTCCCGGTGAATGCGCACACGACGGCCAGTGATGCCCTGTGGGCGGGTTGTCCGGTGCTGACAATCGCCGGCAAGACGTTCGTCTCCCGGGTGGCTGGGAGCCTGCTGCACACTCTCGGCTTGCCGGAGCTGGTCACGACGTCCCTCGCCGAATATGAAGAGACGGCGTTGCGGCTATCGCGTAAGGCACGCAAACTCGCCAACCTGCGGACGCGTCTGGAAGCCAACCGCACATCGTCCAGTCTTTTCGACGCCGGGCGGTTTGCCCGGAATCTTGAGAAGGCTTACGTCACCATGTGGGAGATTCACACCTCCGGCGAGAAACCACGTGCTTTTTCGGTGAGCCCCACGTAAGTTGACTATGGAGCCGCTCAGAAATAAGTTCGCCATTTGCCCATAAAGCCGCGACCGCTGGTCGCGCCGAACGACTCGCGGCGGTTTCCGGCCGTGCTTGGCGCGACCAGCGGTCGCGGCTTTATGCTTCCCGCTGAAACGTGACGTGGCGGTTGAAGCGTTCGTCGTCGGTTTCGGGGAAGTCGGTACGGACGTGGGCGCCGCGGGTTTCCTTGCGCCAGCCGGCCGCTTCGATCGTGAGCCGGGCAACGCAAAGCATGTTCTGCAATTCCCAGCCGGCCACCTCGGAGAACTGCCGGGAGAGGACATAACGGCACCAGTGGTTCAGGGTTCCGGCAGCGTCTTCGAACCCTTCGGCATCGCGGCGGACGCCGCAGTCGCGCCACATCAGGCTCTCCAGCGAGTTGCGAATGTCGGCCAGATTGAGCGGCTCGCCTGACGAATCGGTGGGCGGATTCTCGAGTTTCAAGGCCGTGAAGGTATCGTTCATCCCTGCGGCAACTTTCGAAGCACCCTCACCGGCGTGTCGGCCGTAGACCATCGCTTCCAGCAGGCTGTTCGAGGCAAGCCGGTTCGCGCCGTGCAGGCCGCTGGCCGCAACCTCTCCGGCGGCCCAGAGCCCGGGCAGCGTCGTGCGGCCATCGATGTCGACCGTGAGCCCACCCATCATGTAATGCGCCCCCGGCCGAACCGGAATCCGGTCCCTGGTAATGTCCAAGTCGAACTCGGCACATTGCGCGGCGATACCGGGGAAACGCTCACGGACCATTTCCGCATCGAGGTGCGTCAGATCGAGGAAGACGTGCGAATGTTTCGTTTTTTCCATCTGGCCGACGATCGCCAACGAGACAACGTCGCGTGGCGCCAGTTCGCCGCGGTCGTCGTAGTCCTCCATAAAGCGATGCCCGTAGCGATCGACCAGCCATGCTCCTTCACCCCGGGTGGCTTCACTGATGAGGTTTCGGCTGCCGCCGGCGATGTAAAGGACCGTCGGATGGAACTGGACGAACTCGATGTCTCGCAATTCGGCCCCGGCCCGATAGGCGATCGCCACACCGTCGCCCGTCGCCACGGAAGGGTTGGTCGTTTCGCGATAGAGTTGTCCCGCGCCGCCGGTGGCAAGAATCGTTTGTTTCGCCCAGACCATGGTCATATCGTAGCGGGCGTTCCAGATGAGCGCCCCGTGGCAGACCTCCCCATGGACAAGCAGGTCGAGTGTGTAAGTGTCTTCCCAGATCTTGACATGCGGCTCGCTTTCGACTTGCGCGATGACCGCCCGCATGATCTCCTTTCCGGTGGCGTCACCCAGTGCGTGGGCAACGCGTCCGCGGCCGTGGGCGCCTTCGCGCCCCAAGGCAAGGCGATCGCCGACGCGGTCAAATTCGGTCCCCCATTCGATCAACTCGCGGATCCGGTCGGGCGCCTCGCGGACGACTCGTTCGACCACTTCCAGGTCGCACAGACTGCCTCCGGCCTTCAACGTATCGGCGATGTGGTCTTCGAACCGATCTTCCGGCGAGAGAACGCCGGCGATTCCGCCCTGGGCGTAGAAGGTGTTCGACTCGCGGAGCTTGCCCTTGGTGACGACCAGGACCGAGAGCCCCGGATCGATCGCCATGGCCGCCCGGAGCCCGGCCAGCCCGCTGCCGATGATCAATACATCGGCGAAGAAATGCTGGGATCGCTTCGGGTGAAAAGGGACGAGGTATCGCGGGATGGAAATGGACATGCCGGGATTGGGGATTCGGGATTGCTGCGTCACGGCCGCTTCGGCGCCCGCTTCTGGCGGATTGCCATGTTGAGCCGTTGGACGTCGGCAAGGCAGGCAGGGTTCCAGCGTTTGCGGAACTCGCTAAGGAGCTTGTTGGCCTTGGCGGTATCGCCGAACTGGATTCGCTCCTCGACGGCAGCGAGATCCTTCTCGTACCGGGCGGCCAGATCAAGATAGCGTTCCTTGGCATCCTTTGCGAAGGGTTGATTGGTAGCGTGACAGGCGGCCATACGCAAGGCGGGCAGCGCCACGCCCAAGTTTTTGTCGTCGTCGTGCGATTTCGCACCCTTTTCGTACTTCTGCTCTATGTCCGCAGCCAGGAGCGCATCGAGCGTCCGAATCCCCTTCTCGAACGACGCGGCTTCGAGCGGATTCGAGCCAACGGGCATGTCGGAGTAGCTCACGTGTTGGAACCCGTCCTTTTTCATTGTGAACGCGACCAGTTGCGACTGCAACCGGCCGGGGTCACCCTGTACGCCGAAAAAGACGTACCGCCCGTTCTTCTTGGCGAAGCCGAACGCCGCTAAATCGATCGGCTGGAACTTGGGCTTAATCGTCTTGTTGGGGGGCAATCTCAGTTCCATGCAGTATCCGCCCCCGGACTGAACCAGCGCACCAGTGAAGACATCGGGATAAGCCAGTGCCAGGCCGCATGCCCCCAAGGCACCCCGCTCGAATCCGCCCACGTAAATGCGGTTAGGATCGATATAGTATTCCTTGTTGGCATAGTGGACGGCGTCGAGACCCATGGAGACTTGCCGCCGCTCGAAGTTGTTGGCTTTGTACGGCCCGATATAGATCAACTTGTTCTTCTCCAGGATCGGGAGCCACTCTTTGGGCGGCGCACCGTTGTCGTCTTTGCTGAGAAAAACGAACAACCCGAAGGGTAATTCACCGTCATACGACGCGGGGATGAAGACCTCAAATTGCTCCTTGGTGACGTCGTAGAAATGCTGGGGCGGCGGCTTGTCCTTGAACTCGTTTCGGATGTTCTTCTGGCGTTCCTTGTCCATTCGCATGAACACTTCCATAGGCCTGCCCCTGGGGGAGTGTTCCTTAAAGGACGTGCGGAATTGCCCTTTCTTCTTGGCGGGGCGGGACTCCGGCTTCAGCCACTCCGATTTCGGCCGCGCCGGCTTCGGGCCTTCTTTCGACACAGCGCCGCCGTCGCCGTTCAGTTCAGGCTTCTTCTGAAGCAGATCTTTGACGTACTTCTGATCGGCCGGGCAGAGGCGGTCGATCTTCAGGGGCACGAGCTTTTCTTCGGGCGTCTTGATTCGGATCCACCCCCGGGGTGGTGACGACGAGAAGTCGGCCCCCTTGGCTTGGACGAATTCACCGTCAATCGTGTGCTTCCCGCTGACATCGGTCCAGGTCCGCCCGAGAGCAGGAGAGGCGAAACCGGACAGCAGCATCGCGGCAACGACCGCGGTACGGAACAAGGTGGTTCTCATAACGGTCTCCATGTGGAGACTATCATTATAAACAAAACCGTAAGACAAGGCGAGATACCCGTCCGACCATGCAGTCCCGGTTAACGGTCGCCCGGATTAACGCCCCCCCATAAGAGCGGGGCATGTATAACTGGGGGGCACGCTACCGCCCCTCACCGGCGACGCCATGGGTGTAGGCCTTCATCCATTCGTTCCACGCACCCGGCGGCTTGTGCCGGGTAGCTTCGCGTTTTTCGACATGGTTGGTCCCCATGTTGCCCCCCCGCAGTTCGGTGCCGCGTGGGCGAAGGCCGAGACCCCTGAGGGCATCATCCCGGGCACGTCGAGCCTGATCGCCCCCAGGGCCCTCCTGTTCGGCTCCACGGTTCATTTGCTCCCAACGCTCGATAAACTGGCGAGCCTCCTCCGGGGTCCAACCAAGCCGCTTCAGGAGCTCGGAATCGGGCTGTTTCATCTGGTCCCTCAAATGCTCCAAACCGAGGTCGGTTGCCTCCTTGGCATAGTCGAGATTGGCCTTGTCGGCCCCGGCGGCTTCGGATTTCTTGGGAGGAATGACGGAGCGGTTCTGGACGTTGTCGCCACCACCCGGCTGGGTATTTCCGTGGCCGGTGGCGCCGGGACCGTTGGAAGCCTGATTGCCGGGTTGGCCGCCCTCGGGGGGGGAATCCTGCATCGGGCTTCCGCCCTCTTTCCCGGTCTCTTCGCTTGGGCGACGGCCCTCGCCGCCAGCCCCCGGGCGCTGGCGGTGCTTGCCCGCACCTTTGCTATCCGATTCCGTTGCGGAGGTGCCGGTCTGCCGGTCGGTTTCCACTTGCTCCCCGGCCCGCTGGCCGGTCTGACCGCCGCCTTGCTTGTTAGAGGCGGCGCCGCCGACGTCGGCATCGGTACTCGATCCGGCTGCCCCCTTTCCGGGCTGAGGTGATTTCTGACCGCCGCCTTCCTGGCCCTTGCCGGACTGGTCGCCCGAAGTTTCCCCTTTGCCTTCCGACTGCTGTTCACTCCCACTGGGGGACTTTCCTTTGGATTTTTCCTTTTTGGATTGTCCCTGGCCGGCCTTACCGGATTGTCCATCCTTTTTTTCTTTTTTCGGTTTATTTCCCCCCTGTGCGGCGGGCGACCCTTCGCTTTTGCCGCCTTGTTTTTTTTCGCTTTTCTGTTGCTGTCCGCCTTGTTGTTGGGCGCCTTTTTGTTCACCGCCTTGCTGTCTGTTTTCCTGTTGCTGCCCGCCTTGCTGTTTCCCCCCACTCTGTTTACCGGCTTGCTTTTCGCCGGGTTGCTTCTGGCCACCTTGCTTCTGACCGTCTTGCTTCTGACCGCTCTGCTGCTGTTCAGATTGTTTCCGTCCACCGGATTGCTGTCCCTGTTGGCTTTTCCGTTCCGAACCGCCCTGCTGTTTGCTGCCCTGTTGCTGCCCGCCTTGTTTTTGTTCGGTTTGTTTCTGCTCGCCGGTTTGCCTGCCTCCCTGCTGCTGCCCGCCTTGCTGCTGTCCACCCTGTTTTTGTCCGCCTTGTTTCTGCTCGCCCTGCCGTGCGCCCTGCTGTTGCCCTCCTTGTTGTTGCCCTCCTTGTTGTTGCCCGCCTTGTTTCTGTCCCCCCTGCTTCTGACCACCTTGTTGCTGCCCTCCCGGCTGCTGCTCACCTCGTTGCCCACTCTGTTGCTGTCCGCCCTTCTGCTGTCCTCCTTGTTGTTGCTCCCCCTGCTGACCGTCGGTTTCAGTTCCTTGTTTCTGCCCCCCTTGCTGCCGGCTTTGCCGGCCACCCTCTTGTTGTTCGCTTTGCTGCTGACCGGGTTTCTGTCCCCTCTGTTGTTCGCCCTGTTGCTGCTCGCCTTGTTGCTGCCCATTTTGCTGTCCGTTTTGTTGTCCGCTTTGCTGCTCACCCTGTTGCCGGGCATCTTGTTGTTGTTCACCCTGCTGCTTGCTTTTTTGCTGTTGGGTTCCTTGCTGGCCGCTCTTTTGCCCGCCTTCCTGCTGCGATTCGTTTTGCTGCCGACCGGTTTCCTGTTGTTTCTCTCGGTGTTTGAGGATTTCTTCAAAGGCGTCGCCGTCTTGTGTCTTGGAATCAATGGGTTCGGTGCTTCCCTCGTTGCCGGGCTGCTGTTGCTCGGTTCGGGACTCGCGGGCACCTTCTTGAGCTTGCTCGCCGCGTTCTTGTTTGCCTTCTTGCTTCTGTTCGCGTTGTTGTTGGCGGGCTTGCTGATCCGGTTGCGGCTGTTGTTCAGGTTTTTGTTGTTCCGCCTGAGGCGGCTGTTCAAGCGGCTGCTGGGGCTCGGATTGTGGCTGGGGCCGCTGTTCGATCTGCGGGGCACGGTGCCGCGGGTCATGCTGCGGATCGTTCGGCGGCACGGCGGGCGGCTCGACAACCTCCGGCCCAACCACAATGATCCATCGCGAGGCGGTTTCCGCACGGTTGGGTTCCGGCGACTTGTTATCGCGGGCCTCGGCCCAGTAGCGCACGCGATCGCCCGGCTTCAACCCCAGCCGCTTTGGCTGAAAGGAGTACTCCCCAACGAACTCGCCATGGTGTACTTGATCGAGTAACGGTTGGACGGGCATCAGCCGGCCCCTGTGCTCAACACGCAACCGGACGCTTGAAATCGCAAAATCGGGATCTACGGCCCGAAAGCGCATTCTCTGGTGCCCGTCGCAGGGGATGCGGACCTCGTCCTTTTCCGGCTCGATCACATCCACTTCCGGCGGCAGGTCCGGGATGACCTCGATCCGGTATCGGGTTGGCTGCCGGTTCGCCAGCCCGCGGGCATCGGTAAAGCGGAGTTGATAACACTCGTGTGCAGGCCTGGAAGGGATCTCCGGATCGAACCCCAAATCGAAGCCGCCGGTGGCCTTGTTTCCGTCGGTGTACATCTTCAGCCCGTGTACCCCGTCGCAATCCAGGTCGATTTCCGCCCGCTTGATCTGTTGATTGGCGCTCGCATGGACCGTTACCTTGGTGCCCTCGATTGCCCGGACGTCGCCCTGGCGCTCGTCGACACTTCTCGCCAGGCCGGTATAGGCCGGGTAGTCGTACTCGACGCGGTCGACCGTGATCGTCGGCGCGATCTGGACCTTGATCTCGAACGTCCCGGTGCGGCAATCGCCGGCTACCAGGCAGTACTCGTAGTCCTGCTGGAAGCCGATATTACCCGGCGGGAGTTTGCACTCGTATCGGTATCGACCTTCAGGCCGGGTCATGGGCACGGCCTGATCGATGGTCTGCCCGTCGGCCGTGTTGTAGATAAGCGTGATCGGCTCTCCAGTCCGCAGGCCTTTGACCTCGGCAGAAACGGCTACCTGCTCACCATGGTAAGCCATCGTATCGCCCGGCTTCACGTCCTTGATCACTACCCTCGTTGGGGCGTCGATCGCGCCCCAGGGCCAAATCACGCGAAACGCCGAAGTCAACGGGCTCTTGGGCGAAAGGGCCAGGTAAAGACAGAATATCGCCAGCGTGCCGATCAACACGTAGGCCAACCGCATTACGTGGCCGCGATCGACGGTAGTTTCCGGCGGGACCGTCGTAAGATCGACGGCCGCCCGACGCTGCAAGGCATGGTAAATAACCTTGGGCATCTCCTTGCGCTGCGACCGTATCAACAGGAAGTTGATCAGGCTGTTCTTCAACGAGGGCCGCCCACGCTCGATGGTGTGCGCGGCAAAGACGGGATTGATCCGGCGGATCAAGGGCGGCAGAACACGCAGGTAAAAGTAATAGCTCCCGCCGGCCAGCAACCCGAGAAGCAAGAAGAACCGGCCCCAAAATCCCAATCCCCCGGATACCAGCCAATGGTCGATCATGGCCACAAGGAGCAGATAGGCAAGCGCGCCGATCGCCAACGTAATCAGGCCGTCGGCGATGTCGACGCCCTTGACTTGACGTTGCGTGTCCAACAGCCGCTCTTCGATGAAGGCCTCGCACTGATCCGTGCCAGACTCCTTCTTCGGCCCTGCGTCCTTATTAGGGGTAACTGTCCCGCTTGCCATGGGGGTATTCCGATGGGTTGCCCTTCAATCTGTATTATAGACGCAATTGGCCGGCTTGGGATTCCCTTTCCCCAAGAAAAATATTGGATACCCCATTGTTAGGGTTGGCGCCAAATGGCACCATGCGCCGTTTTCCAGAACTCGGTCCTTATTTCCCTCTTGCCAGGAGTCCGTTGATAACCAGAGCAACCATCAGCACAATGCCGGTCAGGAGCGACCGGGCAAAGTCGTCGACGGGGATTGCAATGAAACCCAACGAGATCGTGTTCAGTTGCAGCAGCCCGACCTGCAATACGGCAAATGTCGCTACCCCGATAACGGTCTTCCCTATGCTCCCCTCACCCCCGAATAGACTGGTCCCCCCCAGGACCACACAGGCAACTGCGCTTAACAACATCTCCTGGTTCTGATCCAGCGTGGCCTTGTTCATCTGCCCGGCTTTGACCAACCCGCTGATTCCGGCAGTCACCGCACAGATGGCCATACAGGCAATGACGACCCAACCGGTCCGAATCCCGGCCAGCCGGGCCGCTTCACGATTGCCGCCGGTCGCGTAGATGTACCGTCCAAAGCGGGTGTACCTCAGAACGAAGTGGCTCAACAAAAGGACGACGACGGCCAGGATCATGCTGCGAGGAAGCGAGGTTCCCCCAATATCATCATTGCCGATGCTCCGCAACAAGCCGGGCACAACGTGCGGTTCGCCGCGAGTCAGGATTTGCGCGAGGCCCTTGGCGATGAACATCATGGCCAACGAGATAATAAAGCTCGGAAGCCGTGAAGTTACGGTCAGCATACCCGACAGAAACCCGAGCAAGGCGCAACTTGCCAGCGGGAGTAGAATGACAAGAGAAACCATCCACGCGGAGGCAGCCCCGTGGCCGCCGGGCTCTCCCATCCACACGAACAACCAACCGCAGAAGCAAGCCGACCACACCGCCATATTGCCCACGGCCAGGTCGATCTCGCCGCACAGCAGCACGTAGGTCAGGCCGACCGAAACGATTGCCAGGACGGATCCCCTCTCCAGAATCAACATGAGCGAACCCAACTTCAAGAAGCTCGGCGCCGCAAAGGTGAAGAAGATGACCAGCACCGCCAGACTCACCAGCGGGGCAATGTCCCGAGCTTCCCAGCGGCCGAAACCACGCCGCAGCAACGATCCAGTACTGGTCTTGGTTCCCGGCATGGTTCAACAATCGTGTCCGCTAGCCCACATGATATAAAGCCGCGACCGGTGGTCGCGCCCCGCGGAAGACAAAGCCGTGGTAGCTCGTGTCCGCCGGCAGTCACACCAAACAGTGTTTCGGGTCGCTGAGGTAGAACATCGCGTCGATATTGCCGGCTTCCTTGGAGACCAAAGGACTGGGCAGGAGGATCTCGGGCGGGACGTCTTCAAGCGTCTCACCGTTGCGGCAGATGAACTGCCCCACCACCAGCGACATCATGTGGATCATGCACGTCGGGTTGACCGTGGTCGCCGCCAGTTGTCCGTCGCGAATACCGGTCAGCCCCTCCTTCTGACCGTCGCACGCCGTGATAACCATCTTCTCGTGTACCGTGTCCTCGAGCGTGGGGATGCTGGCCAGGGCCATGTCGTCGTTGTGGAAGAAGGCCCCGGCAATCGGCTCGACGCTTTGTTGCAGGAGGGCCTGGAAGTTGTCGCGGGCCATTTCGGGCTTCCAGTCACACCATCGCACGCCGCCGCCCATCACCTCGACGTCCGGGTACTTCGACACGATCTTGTTAAACCCCTTCTCGCGTTGACGGGCACCACTGTGGGCGCTGTAGCCGCCGATGTGGATCACCTTTCCCCGGCCGCCGATCCGGTCCATCAGGTATTGGGTGCTCGACTCGGCGATCTTCATGTGATCGGCCGAAATCTGCACCCAGACGCCCGTGTCGCGCAGCCGGTCCTTTTCGACGATCAGCGTATCCATGCCCATGACCGGAATCCCGCGTTTTTGCAGCCGTTTGATCGGCTGTTCCAGTGCGCCGATTTGCAGGGCCTGAAACCCAACGAAGTCCCAATCCTCGCCAGCGAGCAGGTCGATTTTCTGTCGTTGTGTTTCGGCGTTCAGTTCTCCGTCGAACCAGTGGACATCGACGTCCAGCAGGTCGCCCCAGAGCATCACGGTGTCGCGGCCCAGTTTACACCACGTGGTGGCCACTCCGCCGTTGGAGAAGGCGGCCCTGAGGCGTTTTCGCCCATTGCCGCTGTCGTTCTTGCCTGCCGTCGGTTGCTGGGCGCACCCGGTCATCGCGGCCGCGAGCCCCGCTGTGCCGCCGGCTGCGGCGTGCTTCAGAAAGCCGCGACGCGAGGTTGTCGTGCAATCGTGTTTCGACATGGGGAACTCCTTTGGTAACCGCAGGTCATCCCCTTGATAATAAGCAGTTTCACCGGGATGTGCAAGTACCATGACTTCTGCAGCCCGGCTAGCTAGTGCCAGTCGGAAAAAGGCTGATTTGGCGTCAGGAAGCGGGCGAAAGCT
>CAZJRB010000023.1:0-69494 GCA_964547995.1 uncultured Planctomycetaceae bacterium
GCCGCATTTTCAGAAATAGCAAAATCGCCCTAAAAAGTGCAAAACTCGAACTTAGACTTGACCAGCGCTCAACAGACTGAGGAGCCCGACGACACCTGGTCCGGCATCGATCAGGCCCTCACCTACGGTCGGCGCGGGCTGAAGGGGGGGAACCTCTCTCTATAAGCTGCTGAAGAAGCACAGGTTGAAATAGGTTTGCAATCTTGGGCTTATTGGGGCCAGTAGTCTTTGGATTGACTTGCCCAACAGACTTCAAGCGGCTTCTTTTTGCCCGAGATCAACCGCTTTCAGCAACTGGCCGCCTTCGCCATAGAAACGGATGGTGCCTTCCGTCGTCAGCCAGACGACCTGGACACCTCCATAATGAAATCGACGGCCGACGTAGTATCCATCGTGGATTAAGGCGACCGTCGTACCGAGGGACAAGTCGGCCATGCCGAGCCCCGAGAGGGTGTCGGCGATAATGTCGTGGATCGGGAGGGATTGGGCGTCCATGCTGCGGTTCCTGGAGCGGTCTCTGTTGCCGAAATCTTCCATCGGCGCTACAACAGGCCGCAATCGACTCAGACGCTTGCTGCCGGAAAATCTTGCCTGGCTTCCTGGAATCTGTGACGATTGTTCCGAAGGAAATCCCGCTGGGAGGGTATTGTGGGGTGCCGCTCAACTGTCGTGCAACAGAGGAATCACGTATTGGATTTCGCTGGGCGTCATCAATCCGTCGAGATTGACTGCTACGTGTGGCGATACATACCCTTGCCCCAACGCGTCGTAGAGCGACTCGACCATCTCGTCCCGCATACCGATGAACTCTTTGATGGGATTTGCCCGCTCCGGTGACACGTCCTGGAAATCTTCGATCAGTAGGAAGTCCCGGTCGTCCCAGAATTGGTCGAACATCTTTTCCAGCTCTCGCGGGGCTTGCCGAATCAGATTCAAGGGGATTTCACGAGGGCCTTCCCGAACGTACACACTGGCCATTTTCAGATCGTCTTCAATAGCTTCGGTTGTTGCTTCACATGCTGCATAGACGATGGCCGCATCCAAGAGCGAAGCGCTGAACTTCCGCGGGCTTCGATGGCGACTCCACGTCTCCGCAAGCAAGTCGACCTGAACCGGCAAAGCCGTCTCTTCGAGAAAGGGGACCATGGTAAGATAGCCCACAGGCCCATCGGGCTCCTCACCGGCGTCGCGATAGAAGTCCATATCGACTACGGTCCTTTCCAGGGCGATGCGGAACGCCAGGTACACCAAGTCGGTCTGGGGTAGATGATTGTCATTGTAGTAGTCGAGCAGCATGACCCGATGTTCGCATCTCCGGCATGCGTGTCAAGACCCCGGAACTTCTCGTCGCGAGCACAAAACGAAAGAATACGACTCACAGGGCAACGAGTTCGCGCGGCCCAAGACCGTGAAAACTAGGGCAAAAAACACTTGCGTTGCCACAGTGTACGACTTCGTCTTGCATTTACGGGAAATCACCGGAACGATTCAACGATTTCCCGCAGTTCATCGAGATACCGCTTCTCGTCGAATTGACACTTCTCTTTCAGCATGTACCAAATCTGGCCCGTCGCCGGCCGGGCCATCTCGTGACGGATTTCGTGCCGCGAGAGGCCAAGTTCCTCAAGCTCCCGCGCGATGGTGGCAACTCCCTTTGGGCTGTCTCCAGCGAGTTGCCGCTCAATGATTACATGGGCCGTTAGGTGAAGGTGGGGATTCACGACGTTGCCGGTTTCATCCACGATTTCCTCTGGCAGCGTACCATCCTCGAACGCCTGCCGGAACTCAGGATGGTCCTTCAACGCGATCTGCCAGGCTTCTGCTTCGCCCAGCAATTCTTCTTCTGCCATGGGGAATGTCCTCTCTCCGAACTCAACTCCGGTCAACTTTGGTTTGACTCTCCAATACCTGCAACAGACGGATTCGTTAGACTCTCCAATACATCATTGATTCGCAGGGCAGTTTTGTATCGGATGACCTCCACCGGTAACTCGGACATTGCCTTGCTTGCGGGATCGGCGACCGCCAGCAGAATACACTGATCCTCGAAAGCCCGTAGTGTTTGCATCTTCGCCTGAATATACTCCGGTGTCCAGAATCCAACGATCTCCATGAGCACGACGCGCCCATCGTCGTGCCGGAACACGAAGTCGGGTACGAACACCTTCTGGCCTCGATGCAGGATCTCTCCTTCACGGTCCAGCAACCAGCCGTCGCGTCGATCGGTTCCCCACTTGCCGGCAAAGGATTCCTCCACCTGCGAGTCGAACTCCTCCGGCCGGGGCAAGTGGCTGTTCAGACCGTCGTCGGCCGACAATTCCAAACGTACGTTGAAGCTCCGCCGGCGCGTGCGGATCACCGCGTGCATCCGCCAAGACCGACAGGCAATCAGTGCTGGTAGGAATCGAGCCATTGCCGCACCGTAGCGACGGGTCTGACGCAGGACCGACGCCGGACCATCGAAACGCAGCCGATACTGCCCTTCACCGGTGCGGGAGATCGTGTGCATCAGGCGGGCCAGCTTGGCGTACCGCAGAATCGTCTTGAAGTCATCCGCAGCCCAGACGGTCATGGATACTGCGTCGAAGAGGGCTGCCTGCACTTGGGCGACATTGTACCGGGCGAGCAACGCCTTCGCATCCGTGTAGCCCTCGAACCGCTCAAGCCGATGAAACTCGATCACGTCGGCAAACAACTCCCCATCGATTTCCGCCCAAGATTTCCCGAGACGTTCGGCAATCTCGCACTTAACGTCCTTCTCCTGCGTCTCGAACAGCCGGTCGGCCTTGCGTACCAACGGGTGTTTCGACGCAGCCATGTGAAACACTTCCCGACGCAATGCAGCGGCTCGACCTCGGCGATCGCGCTGGTAGGTCGAGGCGTCGTCGAGCAGTTTGCAGAAGGCGTCAATCCGCCGCTGTGGGCAGTCCTCTTCATCGACAAAGACAGCCGCAACGGCCCGATGGACTTCCCGCCGCGTCCGTCCGATCCCCGTGCGATAGACCTGGAGCATTCGTTCTGCGTACTGGAGATAGTGCCGATGCGCACTCTGGGTAAGCCGATCCGGCCGGACCTGCCCTGCGTCGTACTGAGCAATGGCATGTTCGCGGGTGAGCATGACTTTCTACGATAGTGAATAGTGAAGAACTCCCAAGTATCCTCACGTCCGGCGATGTCGCGTTCCTTGGTAGGCGTCGCTTTTCCTCCGCCGGCGGGAACGCTTCTCGTCGCCCGTTCCCGCAGAGACGACTTCATAGAGTACGGCCTTGGCGTTACCCGACTTGCGAAGGACCCGCCCGAGCCGCTGCTTGGCCTGGCGGCTCGAAGCCATGCCGCCAAGTACGATCGCCACCTTGACTTCCGGCAAGTCGACGCCTTCGTCGAGCACGCGGTTGGCCACCAGGGCAGAATATACACCCTCTTCCAAACCTTGTAGAATCTCCAGCCGTTCCTTCTTTCGGCAGTGGCTCAACAAGCAGGGAATTAGAAATCGCCGGGAGACGTCGCGGGCCATGGCGTTGGAACCGGCGAACACAATGCTCGGTTCGTGGGCATGGAGCCGGAAAAGGTCTTCCAACACCCGCAGCTTCTCTTCGGCCCGATCCTCGATTGCCCTCTTGGCGAAAAATGCCTTCATTGCCCGGCGGGCCTCTGGCGTCTTGCCCGTCTCGGCACAAAGGTCTTCCCAGGTGTAGCTGGGATCGTCCTTGCGGCGTTCGGTCATGTATTGCCGCACTTGATGGGACAGCATCTCGTAGCGGGCCTGTTCCTCGCCGGAAAGGTGGACCGGTATGCGCACGACCTCGTAGTCGGCCAGGGTCTGACCCTTGGCCGCGGAAATAGGCATTTCGTAGGCGACGGGGCCGATCAGTTGATCGAGGTCCGTGTGGCGACCGTCCGATCGCTCGGGCGTGGCGGTCAGCCCCAGCCGCATCGGCGCGGCCGACATCCGGGCGGCGTCGCGGCGGATCGGGCCGGGCAGGTGGTGACACTCGTCAAAAACGATCAACCCAAATCGATTGCCGAACTTCTCCATGTGGATACATGCGCTGTCGTAGGTGGTCACCGAAACGGGCCGTACTCGAAAGACATTGTCGCCGATGATGCCGGCGTCGTATCCGAGCCTGCCCAAGATACGACGGTGCCACTGGTACATCAGGTCGCGGACGGGAGCCACCACAAGCGTCGAGACGGCTGTTTGGGCCATGATCGCCAAGGCGACTTCGGTCTTGCCGGTGCCGGTTGGCATGACAATGCAGGCCCGATTCACGGCTGTCCACGCCTCGACGGCTGCCTTCTGTTCCGGCCACGGGTGATGGAGATCGACCCGCGGCCATCGAACGGGGCGCCACTCAGGCACCCGGTCGTCGATCGGGAAACCGGCCTCCGCCAGTTGCCGGGTAACAGCCGCATACTCGATGGCGTCACATCGCCGTGCCCCCACGCGCCGGTCCCAGACCCAAGGCTCGGGATCCAACACACGCATTGCCTCGCGGGGCATTCCCTCCAACAGGAGCGTGCCCCCGGTAAATGACAGTATTGGCAGATCCCCGTGATGTGCTTCCACCGGTTCTTTCCCCGCGCGTGCCAACGTCGGGTTCCTCACGTCTGCGAGACGGAAGGGAAAAGCCCGCCTGAAGGGTAATCATTCGATGGCGTGGATTGTACCGGAGAACTCGCTAAGGGCAAGTGGGGCACGACACCGCTACAACGGCTCCCGCCGCTTCTCCGCGTTCAGCTCCGGCCCCAGATGTGGAAACCAACTCCTTACTGGAAAAGGTTCCGAACGACCTTCTGTGCCGCCTGGCGAGTGTAGCGATCGACCTTGCTGTCTGCGGCGATGGCCTGGATGCGGCTTCGGGCGAATGACAGCTTGTCGGCGTCCTTCACCCTGGCCAGTTGTTGAAGGACGGCTCGCTTCTGCCACTCGTGGGGCGAGTCCAGCCACTGAAGGATCGGCTGACGCGATATCTGTTTCCCGAGTATCAGCAGACTTGTCGCGGCGGCCATGCGGATGCGCTCGTTATCGTCGGCCAGGAGGTTGCGCAGTATCTGCACATTCTCCTTGACATCATCCCGGCCGCAGTCGGCGAGCCGCTGGGCGGCTTCGAGCCGGGCATCGATGTCCTTTTCCCCGGCGATCGAGCGGTAAAACGGCTGGGAGGCGGCTGGGCCTATCTTGCGGACCGCCGCGAGGATGCCTTCCGGACTGAGCAACTCTTCGTTGCGCCGGGGGGCGACAGGTTTCGGCTGCGCGGTCTGCTTCAATTCGTTCCACTCGCCGCCGAGTGCGTCCAGGTTGCTGAACGAATCATAGTGTGCGCGGATCGCCGCCTGGGACTGGGCCATGCGAAAACCCGAGCCGCGACGGCGCCGCTCATCGTTGCGGGCGTCGACGTACAGCTTCGCCAGCTGCGGCAGCGCTTCTTTGGCTTTGAGTTCTCCCAGCGCCCAAACAATCGACGCCCGGGAGTAGCCGCTTTCCAGATCCAGGGACTTGGTCAGCCGTGGAATGGATGACCGCTCGCCCATGGCGCCGCACGCCTGCGCCACGTTCGAGCGGATCACACGGTCCTTGCTTGTAAGCGCTTTGTAAAGGATCGGCAGCATCGGCTTGCCGGCGTGGCCCAAGACGGCCTGGGCAAAACGCACCTGGCCCCACGAGTGCCGGTCGTCGTCGTAGGCCTTCAGCAGCACCTCGGCGGCATCCGGATGCTCTCGTAGCGTGGCCCCGATCCGGGCAAGGATCTTCTGCCGCGGTTCGTAGTCGTCCGCCGTAAGCGGATACTTCATCATGAGTTCGAGCACCGCACGGTCGGCGTGAGGCGCCAGGGCGCTGTAGATCCGTTCTCTGCCGGCCTCCACTCCCACAGAGGACGCGGCACCGTAAGGATAATTGCCGTAGTGGTCGCGCTGCTTCAGCATTTCCTCGAAATGCGAAAGCGGGGCAAGGACCCCGTGATCGGCAAGACCCAGGGCAGCCACGGCGCGGATATAGGGATCGCGGTCTCCAAGTGCAAGCCGCAACGGCTCGATCGCCGCATCGTCCTTCGCCCGGGACAAAAGCCACACGGCCGTCGCGCGGACCCGATCGCAGGGATCGGCGACGCACTTGCCGACGACGGGCGTGTACTCGGCATTACCGCCCTGCACGGGCACCATGGCGGCGGCCAGGGCATTTGCCTTGACGTAGGGATTCTGGTGCTTGAGGAACGTCTTCAACTCCTCGAGCGAGATCGACCGGGGAATAGACACTTTCGCCGCTTCGGCCAATTGCTTTTGCTGTAGCGACAGGACGGGCTTAACCGGCTCCAGCGGAAACTGCATGCGGTTTTCCACATCGACGCCGGGCCGGACAATCACCAGCCCGTGCGTGCCGCCGATCAATCGCTTGCCCGCGTGTGTCACATCGCAGAGGACGGCCCCGCCAAGGTACGGGAGCTGCTTCTTATCGTCCGGCGGCCGTGGTGCGGGAAGCACCTCGTTGCCGCTACGGAGTTCGTCCGTCTTGGTGTCCAGGATCGAACTCGTGAAGGTGCGGACTCGGTCATCCGCACCTTTGGCTTGAATGCTGTCGTCCTGCGGGGTGTTATAGGCCCGAACGCCGTAGATCGTGCCGTAGAGGATGTGCAAGTCCGTACCGTCGGCCCGCAGGCGTTTGATCTTGTCGCACTTCAGCCCGTCGGACATGGAAAGTCGCTGAATGAGCCCCGTCTTGAGGTCCTTCACGGCCAGGCCGCCGTCCTCGTCGCCCAGTTCACACGCCATGTAGAGTTTCTCGCCGATGCGGACGCAGTCCTCGACCTTGTTGGAAGGCAGGCCGTCGGAGACGGTGATTCGCCCGGCGATCTCATAGTCGGGCAACGACAGGATCGTGACACCGCCGTTGGTGCAGATGTATGCCTTCCGATCGCGGTCGTCGAAGTAGATTCGCTTCACGTAGAAGTCCGTTAGCTCCTTTGCGCGGCTGCCGAGCTTCTTCCAGCGGAGCGTCTTGGTGTCGATCTCGAAGAGCCCACCTTCAAGGTCCTGGATGTGATGGCTCATGCCGCTGTTATCGTCGAATCCGAGGTTGTCCTCTTGCCATTCTCGGATGATGGCCGCGCCGAGCAGTAGGCGTTCGCCCGGGAGTTCGCGCAAGCGCAAATAGAAAAGCCACTTACGACATTCAGCCGAAAGTGGCCCTTGGTGGAGCGGAGGAGAATCGAACTCCCGACCTTCGCATTGCGAACGCGACGCTCTCCCAACTGAGCTACCGCCCCAATCGGCAGCCCCGATTTTGTCGGAACTGCGACTGCGAAACATTCATTTTACGGGATGAGTGCGGTTTGTCAAAGGGGGGAAGGGGCCGCTACAGGCCTAAACTCTGCAAATAGGCGGCCTTTTGGGGCTCCGTACCCAACCGCTCCGTAATCTGCCGCCACCGGTCGGCCGCGTCCTGAAGGGCATCGGCGGGTGATTTTTCGCCGCGCACCGCCGCCGCGACCGCCTCGTCCAGCGCAGCCAGGTACTCCGAGCGGCCGGGGATTCTCAAGGCAAAAACCCACTGCTGCCGGCGGAACGTCTCTTGCGTCAATTCGGCATACTCCTCGGCGGGCGCGACGGAGATTGGCTTCTCGACCCACGACGGAAGGTCCTTCATCTGTGACCGCCGGAAGAGCGTCGTCGCGGGGCTGACCGAACAGACATCGGTGCCGAACTTCCTGCCCGAAAGCCAGAAAAGCAGGTGGAACGCCGTTTCGGGGTGTTGCGACTTGTCGGAGACGACTCCCAACCGCCCGGCAATTCCCAATAGCGGCACGTGCCCCACGGCATCGTCGGCCCGTGTCTCCCAGGCCTTCTTGCCGATATGGTAGACGTGCTCCGAACCGGGCAGCTCCGCAAAGCCGACTTCGATTGCGTCGGGCGCTTTGTCGATCTCGGCGGTGGTGGTGGGCCACGTCAACGCCATACCGCACCGGCCCTGCCAGAAGGCGGCCCGGGCGGTCGCGGGGTCTTGTTTCAGGGCGTCGGCGGGGCCGAGCTTGGCGACCGCCACCAATTCCTCCAGCGCCCTGACAAACGGCGGTCCCGCGATCAGCGGCTCCATCGTGTCGGTATCGAACAGGGCCGAATAGAAGTCGCGGTGCTTGGCATAAGGTGCGGCACGGGCGAGCAGCACAAGTCCGGCCCAGCCCGGAGCGAGCGGCTCGATCGTTCCGCACCACGGTGTATCGCCGTCCGGGGCGGCGTCGCCCAGCACCTCGCGGTCGGCCAGCAGCCCGGCCAGTCTCTGGTACTCGGCCCAAGTCCCGGGCGGTTTCCGTCCGAGTTTTTCGAGCAGGTCGCGACGGTAGTAACAGACGAACACCGGCGAGCCGAACGGGATTGCCTGAATCCGATCGGCCCAGGCGACCTCGCGAAGCTTCGGCAGCTCGAAGATACCCGACCACTTCTCGTCCGGTTCCTCCTCGTCCGATTGCTTCTCGCCCGATTGCATCAGTTCCTTCGGCAACGGCTTGGCCAGCTTCCGCCGGGCCAGCTCTCCCAAGAGGCACGAAGGGCAGATGATGGTGTCCGTCTCGATCTGCTCGGCCCCGAGCAATTCTTCGGTGGTCATTTGCCGGACTTCAAGGTTGGAACCGGCTTGGTCGGGGCTGGAGCGGGTTTGGGTCTCCCATTCACCTCGCAACTGCTTGGCCGCGCTGGCGATGGCGGGATCGTCGACCACCAATAGCCGCAACTCCACGCCGGCCAGCGGTGTACCGCTCGAGGTGGTCTCCGATTCCGGCTCGGGACACCCGGTCAGTGTGACGGCCAGCGCGACGACGAGCAGCGGAACCGGGCTTCGCAATTTCGGGAAAAAGGGCATACGATTGCCTACGTTGTACGGATGGGGAAAGTTCGGCACGGAAATTGCCCCTCGATGATACTGTAGACGAAATAGCGGGCTACTGCAATCCACTACCTGTCGCGGAGGGAGCGGAGGAGGCGTTTGCCGGGCGGCAGTCTCGTTCGGCACTTCTCCGCCCCGCGTTGCGGGCCGGCTATTGGCTGCGACGAGTCCCGCGGGTAGAATCGGGCTTAACGCGGTTGTTGTTTCTGCCACTTGCCCATCCAAGATCAAGATAAGGACCGACCAAAATGAGCGTTTTTCTGGGAATCGACATCGGCACTTCCGGCACCAAGACCCTCGCCATGGACGAGACCGGTAAGATACTCGGCGACGCCATGGAAACCTACCCCTGCTACGTCCCCAAACCGCTCTGGAGCGAGCAGGATCCCGAGGACTGGTGGCAGGCAACCGTCAAGTCGATCCGGCGCGTGATGAAGGCCGCCAGGCTCAAGCCGGCCGAGGTGAAGGCCATCGGGCTTTCGGGGCAGATGCACGGATCGGTCTTTCTCGACAAGAACAACAAAGTCATCCGCCGCGCAATCCTCTGGAACGACCAGCGGACGGCCGCCGAATGCGACGAAATCACCCAGCGGGCCGGCGGGCGCAAGAAGCTGATCGGCATGGTTGCCAATCCCGCGCTGGCCGGCTTCACCGCACCGAAGATCCTCTGGCTCCGCAACCACGAACCCGGGAACTTCGACAAGACCCGAAAGGTGCTGCTGCCGAAGGACGAAATCCGCCGCCGGCTTACCGGCGAGTTCGCCACCGAAGTCAGCGACGCCAGCGGCATGTTGCTCCTGGACGTCAAGAAGCGAACGTGGTCCAAGAAGTTGCTCTCGGCCTTGGAACTCGATGCCGACCTGTTCGCCAAGTGTTACGAGTCGGAAGACGTCACCGGCAACCTGACCAAGGAGACCGCCGGGTTGCTCGGGCTGACAACCGATTGCGTCGTGGTCGGCGGGGCCGGCGACTGCGCGGCGGGGGCCGTCGGCACCGGCATCGTCCGCAAGGGTGTGCTCTCCACGTCGCTGGGCACCTCCGGCGTGGTGTTCGTCCACAGCGACGAAGTGAAGATCGATCCCCAGGGCCGCGTCCATACCTTCTGCCACGCCGTCCGAGGCAAGTGGCACATGATGGGGGTGAACCTCTCGGCCGGCGGATCGCTGCAATGGTTCCGCAACGAACTCTGCCAAGCTGACGTCGAGAAAGCCAGACGCCGGAAGAAAGAGATTTACGACATCCTCACCGCCGAAGCCAAGGGGGTCCCGACCGGCAGCCAGGGGCTCTTCTTCCTGCCCTACCTCTCCGGTGAACGGACCCCGCACGCCGACCCGGACGCCCGGGGCTGCTTCGTCGGCATCACGCACGCTCATACCCGCGGACATCTCATCCGCTCGATCATGGAAGGCGTCACCTATTCGATGCGCGACAGCTTCGCGATCTTCGATGCGTTGGGCGTGCCGGTCCGGCAGATCCGCGCCTCCGGCGGCGGCGGGCGAAGCTCCTTGTGGCGGCAGATCCAGGCCGACTGCTTCGGACGCAAGGTGGTGACGATCAACGCCGAAGAGGGCCCGGCCTACGGCGTCGCCCTGCTGGCGGCCGTCGGCGGCCGTGCCTTCAAAAACGTCCGCGAAGCCTGCAATGCCACGATCAGCGTCGTCCAGGAAACCGCCCCGAACCGCAAGGCCAAGAAATACTACGACCGGGCGTTCCCAATCTATCAAGACCTGTACCAGTCGCTGAAGGGTGATTTCAAGAAGATCGCGGAGTTGGAGAAGTAGCATTCGAATAGGATTTCGAGAATTCCGATGCCGACGTTGCCTGTTCTATTTGCCGTTCGCTCCTCCTGGGTGGTCATTTTGCTGCTGCTCATCGGTGTCGGGTTCGTCACTTGGTTTGTCATCCGCGTCGTTAGCGATGCAATCGCCTGGTTCAGGGACGAACTCTTTGACGAGTATCGGGATCTCAGGAAACAATCGGAGGAGGCGCGAAAGGCCCAGCGGAAGACCGGGGCTGAAAACGAGGAGCAGACACCCGGGCCGGACGCATCTGAGGGTGATACCGTATGAAAAGGCAAGCCGTTGTCTTCGATCTCGACGGGACGCTGCTCGACACGCTCGACGACCTGGCCGATTCGGGAAACCGTGTCTTGAGCGAGCTGGGGCTTCCCACCCATCCGGTCGACGCGTACAAGTATTTCGTCGGCGACGGGATCGGCATACTGATTCGCCGCATGTTGCCGGAGGACCGGCACGACGAGCAGACAATCGCCGAGGCAACCCGCACGTATCGCCGGGAGTACGGCCGGCGGTGGAACGCGAAAACGAAACCCTACGACGGAACGAAAACGCTGTTGGACGAATTGACCGCCCGAGGCGTCAAGAAGGCCGTCTTGTCGAACAAGCCGGACGAATTTACCCGGCGGTGCGTCGAGGAGCTTCTCGGGCGGTGGACGTTTGACGTTGTGCTGGGCCACCACGACGGCATCCCCCGCAAGCCGGATCCCGCCGGGGCTCGCGAAGTCGTCGCGAAACTGAAAATCCCGCCGGCCGAAATCGCCTATCTCGGCGACACGGCCACCGACATGCAAACGGCCGTCGCCGCCGGGATGTTCCCGGTCGGGGCGCTCTGGGGATTTCGCAAGGAAGAAGAGTTGCGGGAAGGAGGCGCCGAAGTGCTGATCCGGCATCCGACCGAATTGCTGAATATTGTCGGACCGAGAGCCGGCCCGCAACACGGGGCGGAGAAGCAAGGGGGAAGTTTGCCGGCCGATGGCCGACTGCACACAGCCGATTGATGCCTGCCGGCGTTGTCTGGTATGATAGATTGCAGATGCCGGTCCCACGGGCAGCGGCCCGCGGGCTTCCTTTGTGAAAATGTTTTGCCTCTCGCTCATAGTCTCACCCTTTGAACACGCCGACCGAGCAACCCGAATCCCGCCCCAACCGCCGGCTGGTCCTGCTGGAAATCGCCCTGGTTTTTGCGGTGTTTTTCATCCAGGGCGCCACGCCGGTGCCGGAGGTGAACGAACCGTCCTACCTGGGTAAAGCGATCCATTACTGGAACCCCGACCGGGCGCCGGGCGATTTTTTCCTCGAATCGGCCGACGCGCATGCGGTCTTCTACTTCACGTTCGGCTGGCTCTCGCTTTTCATGCCGCCGCCCGTGTTGGCGTGGTTCGGGCGGGTGCTCACTTGGTGGCTGCTGGCGTGGTCCTGGCGGCGGCTGAACTACGCGATCCTGCGGCGGTCCTGGTTCTCGATCCTGACGGCCGTGCTGCTGGTCGGCCTAATCGAATACTTTCACATGGCGGGCGAATGGATCATCGGCGGAGTCGAGGCCAAGGGGTTCGCTTTCGTACTCGTGTTTCTCGGGCTGGAAGCACTGGTCCGCCACCGCTGGAATTGGATGTGGCTGCTGTTCGGGGCGGCTTCCGCGTTCCACGTGCTTGTCGGCGGCTGGTCGGTTGTCGCAGCGGCGGTGGCGTGGATCGCCGCCGGTAAAGATCGGGCGCCGCTACGTAAGATGTGGCCGGGACTTCTCGGCGGGTTCCTCCTTTCGCTGCCCGGCCTGATTCCCGCACTCTTGCTCGACCGCGGTGTGGACGCGGTAACGGTCCGCGAGGCCTATTCGATCTATGTCTACGAGCGTTTGTGCCATCATCTATCAATCGCGCAGATCCCCCGCTATTTCGTATGGCGTTTCGTGGCGATGGTCCTGGTGTGGATGGTACTGTGCCGGCTGACTGTGCCCGACGCGGCGCTGCGGCGGCTTCGGGCGTTCGTGGCCGGGGCCCTATTGATCGCGGCCGCCGGACTGCTGGTAACTCTCTCGGCACTCTACGATCCGTCGTTCTGCGCCGCGCTGCTGCGGTTCTACTGGTACCGGCTCTCCGACGTGGCCGTGCCGTTGGGCGTTGCCGTAGAAGTGGCGGCGTTCGTCTCGCAGCGACTCCGCACACGGCCCGGACTGGCGCGAATTTCCCTGGCGGCGGCCATTCTGCTGGCAGCGGTCCATATCGGGGGCCATGTCTCCCAGCGCGTCGTCCCTCAATTACCGCCCGCTTTCCGATCGTATGATCCGAGGTATCCCGTCGCGTTCTATGTCGAATGGCGCAAGGCGTGCGATTGGATCGCCGAATCGGGCGAAATCCCCCCCGACGCCCGGTTCATCACGCCGCGCATGACGCAAACGTTCAAGTGGTACGCCGGCCGGGCGGAAGTCGGCAACTGGAAGGAAATCCCACAAGACGCCGGCACGATCGTCCAGTGGTGGCAGCGGATGAACGACCTCCATGGAACCGGCATGCGCGATCCCTTGCTGCGATCGTCGCTGTCCCGTCACAGCCGAACGAGCCTGGAGCAACTCGGCCGGAAGTACAACGCGGACTACTTGATTACCTACGCCCGCCCGCGCCTGCCGCTACCGGTGGTCTATCCAACCAACGAAGAAGACCGGAACCACGCATTCGTCATCTATCGGCTGTCGGACGATGAACGATCAACTCCCTGAACTATTGAAACGGCGCCTGGCCGAGCCGCTTCCGGGCGCCGCAGTTGACGCGCGGTTCGGCGCGCGGCCGATGCCATTGCACCATTACGGTCCACACCCGGCCGACTCCCGTTTGGCAGCCGTGTTGATCCTGCTCTATCCCCACGAAGATGCGTGGCATCTGCCGCTGACGTTGCGGCCGGCGCACCTGGAGGACCATGCCGGGCAGGTCAGCTTTCCCGGCGGGGCCATCGAGCCGGGAGAGACCGACCGCGAGGCGGCGATCCGCGAGCTTCACGAAGAACTCGGGACCGAAGGGCACCCGATCGAGCCACTGGGAGCGCTTTCGCCGATCTACGTCCGGGCGAGCCGTTTTCGGATCACGCCGTGGGTGGCTGCCACACGCACGCGACCCGGCTTCCAATCCAACCCGGCCGAGGTCGAGCAGCTTCTCGAAGTCCCCCTGCCCCACCTGCTCGATCCGGCAAACCACCAAAGCCACCGGCGCCAACACGAAGGCCGAACCCTCACCGCCACGCATTTCCAGTGGCAATCGCACCAAATCTGGGGAGCCACCTGCCTGATGCTGGGCGAACTGGTCATGGCGCTGGAGGGGATTCCCGTTTAGCAGATTCTTTGCTACCCTAACCCTAACCCTAACCCTCAACCCTCAGTTCTCTATGCCTCCCCAAGCTGTTATCTTCGACATGGACGGCCTGATGTTCGACACCGAGAACATCTACACGATGGTCGGTTCGGAGCTGATGCGCCGCCGCGGGGGGGAGTTCACCGATGACTTGAAAGACGAGCTGATGGGCCTGCGTCCGCAGACCACCTTCGAGACGATGATCCGCCGGTATGACCTCGACGAACGGTGGGAAGACCTCGCCCGAGAGTCGAACGCGATCTTCCTGGGCCTGCTGGACGAACATCTGAAGCCGATGCCGGGGCTGTTCGAGTTGCTCGATGCGCTGGAAGCCGCTGGCATTCCCAAGGCAATCGCCACCGGTAGCAGCCGCGGGATGGCCGAAGAGGTGCTTGCACGGTTTGACCTGTCGCACCGATTTGCGTTCATTCTCGATTCCGAAGACGTCCGGCAGGGCAAGCCGCACCCGGAAATCTATCTGGCTGCCGCGAAGCGACTCGGCCTGTCGCCGGACCAGACGATCGTGCTCGAGGACAGCCAAAACGGCTGCCGCTCGGCGTCGGCGGCCGGCGCGTTTGCCGTGGCCGTGCCGGGCGCTCACAGCGAGACACAGGATTTCAGCAGCGCCTCGCTGGTGGTCGAGAATCTGGCCGACCACCGGTTGTACGAGGTGCTGGGTTTGAGGGAATAGGCGCCAGCAGTGCTATCACCCCGCGGGCAGGTTGCACGCCAAACAGGAAAACGGGGCGTTTTTTCGCACAAAAAGCGGCCCGGCCTCCGTCATTTCCGAGCGGAAAAGCGCCCTGCCCCCCCTCTTCCGCCTGCCATGCCTTTCTCTGCTCCTTCCTATTGACCCTGCGCGGCCGAAAATGCTAGACTGCCGTGGCGATTTTTCCGCCTTCTCGCCGATTGGCGAATGGTGCAAGGACGGATAGATGTTGGAAACGCTAGGAATCGTACAGGCACATCTCGGCTCGCAGCGGTTTCGCTGCATGGCGAGCCGAAAGCTCGGCGGCCGGTCGCTGCTGGAATGGGTGGTCCGCCGGGTGACCGATTGCACGCGCCTCGACGGCGTGATTATGCTCGCTTGCGGCAGCGGGGACGACGACCTGCTGAACGATCTGGTCCCCTCCGATGTGCCGATTTTTGTCGACGACGGGTCCGATCCGCTGGACCGGTTCACCCATGCGCTGGAACGGTATCCTGCGGAGGCGGCGGTTCGGGTGCAGGGCGACAACCCCTTCGTCGACCCCGCCTTGATCGATCGCCTGGTCACCTCGGCCGAGTGGCACGGCGATTGCGACTACGCCGGTTACTGTTCGCAGGACGGCCGCCCGGCGACGTTATCGCCGGTAGGCGTTTTTGCGGAATGGTTCCGCAGCAGCGCGTTACGTCGGGCCGCCCGCTCGGCGAGACGTCACGACGACCGCAACGAGATAACGCGATATCTCTATACGCATCCCGAGAAGTTTCGCCTTCGCCTGATTCCCGCTCCCGAGGAAATCGACCGCGACGACGTGCGTCTGACGATCGACGAGGAGGAGGATTGGGACCATGCCCTGGAGATATACGAGGCCCTGGGGCCGGAGGCGCTGGATTGGCAAAGGATTGCCGACTTGTTGGATCATCAGCCGGCATTGCGCCGGCGGATGGCGGCGCTGAACCGCGTCCATAGCGGTGTCTGAGCGGCCGCCGAACAATAATCGAAAGGATTCGAATCCCGATGAGCAGGATGCTCCGCCACGCAGCAGGCACACTGCGAGCTTGTGAAAAAAACCGTGTGGAGCGACTCTCCGAGTCGCAGCTTCACGACACGGAGTGTCGTGCCACACTGCGTATGCCGCCCGCCACGTTGTCCGGTCCCATTCGAGGCGCATTGTTCGACATGTGCAACGTACTGTACGATGCCACCGTCTGGCGGCGATGGGTGCTCCGGCTGCTTTCCCGTCTGGGCGTCTACACCAACTACCATTGCTTCTTCCGCGTTTGGGACCGCGAGTACCTCGGCGAAGTCCAGCGCGGAGACCGCGATTTCTGGGAAGCCTTCGAGTCGTTCCTCCGATCGGTAGGGCTCTCGGGCGGCCAGATCGACGAGGTCAAAGCGGCCTCCACGGCCCGGCGACGCCAGCTCGAAAAGAGCACGCACCCCTTGCCGGGTGTCCGCACCACGCTCGGGCGATTGCACAAGGCCGGGTTGGTGCTGGGCGTCGCCTGCGATTCGTTCTATCCGTCTTCTTTCCTGCGGGAATGTCTTGATCGCTTCGCGGTCGGAAGAATGTTCTCGGTGGTGGTCTCTTCCCTCGATCTGAAGCGGACCATGCCCGATCCGATCGTCTACCGGACCGCGCTGGACGCCATGAACCTGCCCCCGGAGGAAGTCGTCTTTGTCGGCCACGATGCCGTCGAGCTCGAAGGAGCTACAGCGATGGGGATGCCTACCGTCGCTTTCAACTTCGACCCTAACGCCAAGGCTGACGTCTACATCACTTGCTTCAACGCGTTGCCCGAAGTACTCGAAACCCTGCCACCATTGGCTGCCGCCAGCTAGAGAGAACCAAAATATGACGCTACTGGTCTACGCTCGACGGGATCTGTTGGATCAAACGCCCCCGCCGCACCAGCCGGCCCTGTTGCTGGAAGGTTCGTGGTCCGATGACGGTGCAACCGCGGCGCGTTGGTCGTTGGACGGCACGATGGACGGGCAGTTCGACTGGATCGACGGGCGGGCTTCGGATCTGGCCGAGCGGCTCGCCGGCGATACACAAGCGCCGGCCCATCTCGGCCTAAACATCGGCAACCCGCCTGAAACAGCGGATTGCGGCGTCGCGCCGGCGTATCTACACGCACTGGCGCTGCGGTACTACCTGCTGAAGTTGATTCGCGTGGCCGTCTTCTTCACCGACGTGCGGCCGCTTCAACCGGGCGAACGCATTGAATTCGTTGCCGCTGAGGACGACCGGGATTACGCCGGGTTGATCGAGCAATTGTGCGCCGCCGCCGGCGCCGATTGCCGGATCCGGTGGTTTCCCGCCAAGCGCCGTCGCCGGCTTGCCTTCCCTCGCAACGCCATTTGGCGACGCTTGACCGAACGCGTCCGTCGCTTGTTCACGCCGCCGCTGGAGCAGTCCGATGCGTGCAAGGCGGTGCTCTGCGGCAACCCCCGACTGCTCGACCCCGTCGGTCGCGAACTCCTCACCCGAAAGTGCAAGATCTGGTGGCTCTATGACCGCTTCGCCGTCAAGTCGTGGCTCCGCTGGCAGTTGGCCGGCGCGCGGCAACTCGTATGCGATTCGGGCAAAGGCCGCAAGAATCGTCTTCGTGTCCGGGTACCCAGCCGCCTGGAGTATGGCGATGTGAATCTCGCCCCGGCGGTCGCCCGGTGGCTCGACGAGCGCGTTGCCGAGTATGGAACACGCCACACGCGGTTGATCGAACAGATCGACGGACACTTCCGCCGCGTGCGGCCCGATGTCCTGGTCCTTGACGAAGACGCCACGCCGATGGCACGCGCCGTAGTGGCGGCCGGCCGGCGGTACGGCGCCCGGTCGCTGGTCGTACAACACGGGGCCCCTTGTTGCCGTTTCGGATTCGCCCCGCTCGCTGCCGACCGCATCGCGGTCTGGGGGCCCTCGTCGAAAGAGACCCTGGTCCGCTGGGGGGTGAATCCGGAGCAGATTCGGATTACCGGGGCTGCACCGATCCGAAACGTCAAGAAAATCGACGGGCACATTCCGCGCGTCGTGGCACATCAATGCGAATCGCACGCCGGAACGGACGACACGCGGAACGTGCATGCTGTTTCTCCAGGGTATCATCTCTCGCTCTTGATGCTGCCGCCGGACCTGCCGCCCCGAATCCTCCTGCTGGCCACGGTTCCACCGCAGGACGAACGGCCCGACGCCGTCTCGCTGAACTTCAACCGCCGCACCTATGCCGAAATGCTTCGCATGGCCATGAGAACTATCGCCGGAATCGACCACGCGGAACTGATCGTCAAGCTCCATCCCAGGGCGCCGCACGACACGATCGTCCGGCAAGTCCGGGCCGAGTTCCCCAAGCTCCACTGCCGGATCGTGCGCCGCGGTCCGGTGGAAAAACACCTTGCAGACATCGACGTTGTGCTCAGTTGCGGCTCTAGTGCCGGGGTCGAAGCCTCCTTGGCCGGTGTGCCCGTGATCGGGCTGCTCCCGCCCGGCTCGGGTGATTTCCTGACACGCGAGGAATGGGGAATGTTGGGTACGGCACGCCGCGACACGGAACTGCAACGACTTCTGATCGAGGTGCTCATCGACGGTTGGCGGCCCCCGCCGCAACCCGACACGGACGTGTTTGCCGCGACCGGCGGCACGGCTGCCGCGGGGATTGCCGACGAGGTGCTCTCGCTTAGCCGCGCGAGCATTGAAGACCAAGAAAGTACACAACTCGATTCCGTCAAAAGCCCGCTAGCGGCCAAGGTCGCATAACGGACCTCGGTGAAACTCCCGGATCCCCCCGGACCTTCCATGTCCGCTCACATTACAACTGCTGCAACCCCCTCGCCGGCCGCGCCGATCCGTGGTTGGCGGCGGCTGTTCGGCGATTGGCTCGTCGTCGGCTCGGCCACGGCCGTTTGCCATTTTCTCGGGGCGCTGACTAGCCTGCTGCTGCGGATGCTGCTCAGCCCGGCCCAGATGGGCATCTTCAGCGCGTTGAAACTGTTTATCAGTTACGGGAATTATGCCAATTTGGGCATCAGCAAGGGGGCCGCCCGTGAGTTCAACGTCGCATTGGGACACGGCAACACCCGCGAAGCACGCCACGGGTTGAACCTCGCGTTCACCGTCAACACGATCACCAGCCTGCTCTATGCCGCGCTGCTGGTTGGCGTTGCCGTGTGGATTGCCGCAACCGGAGGGGGGATTTGGACCGGTGCGTGGGCCTTGGGGCTTGCAACTGTCGGCACGATGGCCGTCCTGACACGCTACGTGACCTTCCACATCACGATCCTCCGCACGAGCCAGGCGTTTGCCGTCACCTCGCGGCTATCGATCCTCGAAGCCGTGTTGACGCTGCTGATTTGCGGCATTGCCACATGGTGCTGGGGGTTGCCGGGCCTGCTCGGCGGGACGGTCGCCGTCACGCTCGCGTCGCTGGTCTATGTGCGCCGCCACGCAGCCGCGTCACTCCGCTGGGCGTGGGACGCACCGGAGATCCGCCGGCTTGTCGCCATCGGCGGGCCGATTCTCCTGGCCGGCGCCGCCTCGACCCTGTTCCGCTCGCTCGACAAGCTGATGATCCTCGCCTTCATGCGCGATTGCGAATTCCAGCTCGGCTGCTACTCGGTTGCGCTGCTGGTAACCGGGCAATTGTTCGGGCTGGGGAACATGCTGTCAATGGTCGCCGCCCCGCGATACGCCGAGAAATACGGCCGGTCGGGCAATCGCAAAGCCGTCGCGCGGCTCGCCGCCCGTTCGAGCGAACTCGTGGCCGCCGCAGTGGCGTTGCCGGCGGCCCTGGCACTGGTCGTCGCCCCGCCGTTGCTGGCGTGGCTGTTGCCCGACTACGGGCCCGGGCTCCCACCGATGGTCTGGCTCGTGCCGGGCGTGCTGGCGATGATCCTTACCCTGCCCGCAAGTCAATACCTCGTTGCCACCGGACGCCAGCATCGGGCCATGGTCGCCGTGATCGCTGCCACGGCCGTTGCCGCCGCCGGCAACTTCATCGCCATCCGGGCAGGATACGGCCTGATCGGCGTGGCGGCCGCCACCGCGATCGGCTACACGGCCTACTTCCTGCTGGTCGCCGCAATCTCGTTCGGCGTCGAACTCGACGCCCTCGGGCAGTTGCGTTATGCTGCGATGCTCGCACTGCTGCTCGGACCGACACTGGCCGCTGCCCTGCTCCTGCGAAACTCGTGGCCCAACGCCGTCGCGGTCGTTTGCGTTTGGGCCCTGTGTACGGCAATTGCGTGGCACCGCGGTCACTGGAGAAACCAATTGAGAACATAGTAGGGGGCACCCGCCCCCGGACTGAAAACATAGCAAGGGCATCTGCCCCCGGACCATCAACGACCGTTTGCCATCCGTCGATCTCATGACCCCACTCGCCGAACTCGAACGACGCTGCCAGAAGCCGGACCATCGCCGGGTGGGCAACTGGATGGCCCGCCGCGTGGCCCGGCCGGCCGCGCTGCGGATTACACGGGTGGTCGCTCCGTGCGGCATCACCGCGAACATGGCCACGCTGGCCGCCTGGGCGTGCGGTGTGGCGGCCGCCGCCGCGTTCGCCTGGGGAACCTCCTGGGGATGGATCGCCGGGGCCCTCCTGCTGCAACTCTGGTACCTGTTGGATCACGTCGACGGCCAACTCGCCCGGCTGCGCGGAACGGCCTCGCTCGACGGGGTCCAACTCGATTACCTCATGCACCACACGGTCAACCTGTTGGTGCCGCTGGGCATCGGCGCCGGGCTCTTCGTCAGGACACTAGAACCGCTCTGGGCGCTGGCCGGTCTGATCTGGGGCGTCGCCATGCTGCTGATCACGCTCCAGCACGACGCCCGGGCGAAGGCCTTCATCAAGCGGCTCAAACGGGTCCACGGCAGTCTCGAAGCAACCGGTGGCGGGGCCGCACGGCCACAGCCACAACCACCGATCCCTCGCCACCCGCTGCGGCTCCTGGCATGGACCGCGCGAAAGGCCTGCGAGACGCACGTCGTCATGAATATGCTGACAGTGCTGGCAGTCGGGCAACTCCTCCTCGGCGACTCGCGACTCCTGCTCGGCTCAATCTTTCTGGCGATCATTGCCCCGATCGCCGTCGCCGTTGCCGTCTGCGACATCATCCGCTCCCAGCGCCAATCCACCGTTGAGCAAGAGTTCGTCGCTTGGTTCCGGGTCCCCTCCGGCCGCGAACTCGTCTTCCGCGACGGCTGGTGGTTTGTGCGACCGGTGGAGGATAGGGGGGATGGAAAGAGTCTCGACTGATCCGTAGCATCCAAAATGTGCGGATTTGGATGCGAACCCCCCCGGTAGGTGAACAATCGCCTTGACCCGCGACCCCCTTCTCCGTACAGTACGCCCCCTATGTCCATCCACATTCTCATTCTGAACCACAATGGCCGGGGGTTGCTGGCCGAATGCCTGCCGTCGGTGGTGCGTGCCGCCGAGCGGTCGCGATATCGGTGCGACGTGGCCGTGATCGACAACGACTCGACCGACGATTCGGTCCTGTGGCTCGAGGAGCACTTTCCCGAGGTCCGCGTGATTCATCGGCCGAACCGGGGGCTCTGCTCGTTCAACGGCGTGGTGGCCGAGTTGGAAGGCGTCGCGGTGCTCCTGAACAACGACATCCGGTTGGCGTCCGACGCGATCGATCCGCTGGTCGAGCCGCTCCGGTCCGATCCGGATTGTTTCATGACGGCCCCGCTCTGCTGGCGTTTCGACGGCCGGACGTACGAAGGCTTCAAGACGGCCGTTCGGTGGCGATGGGGGTTGGTCCAGGCGACGGCACTTTTTGAAGGTCACGAATCGGGCATCCGGCAGCCGGGCCCCACGGCGTCGGCCGGGGCCGCCTTGGCGGTCCATTGCCGCAAGTTCGTTCAGCTCGGCGGGTTCGATCCGCTTTACCTGCCCGGCCGGCTCGAGGACCTCGACTTCGCATTTCGCGGCTACATGGCCGGCTACCACGCCCGATATGTGCCCACGTCGGTCGCGTACCATCGCGGAATGGCCACCTTCGGCGAGGCGTTCGGCCGCGACGGTTGCAACCGGCTGGCGTTGCGCAATACGCTGTTGTTTCAATGGAAGAACCTCCGCCGGGCGGGCCACCTCGTCCGGCACCTGGCGGCCTTGCCGTTGCGGTTGATCCGGGACATTTTTCGGGCGCCGGTCGCTCCGCGCGGGCAGCGTTGGGCGTTCGTCAGGGCGTTGTTCGGCGCACTGTGGCGCGTCGGTCGCCTGCGAACCGCTCCCTACCAACCGGACGTCAACCTCGCCCGCGAGCGGGCCTTTTTTCGAGAGTTCGACCCCAAACAAATCACATCCCCTGGTTCCCGTGCTCCGCACGGGAACCAGGGGGAACCGCACGACCGCCCGGCACGGACGCCGGAACTGAGTCGTACCAGATAGAACGAGCCAAGTTTGAGCATGGAAGCGACCAACTTGATCCGCGAAACACCTCGGGTGGCACTGGCGTCTCGCCAGTGCATGGGCAAGATGCCCGTGCCACCCCCGGCGTATCCGATCTCGCGATGGTACCTGCGCCCGTTGGCCGCGCACTTGGCGGCCCTGCTCGTGCCCACCCGCGTGCGGCCGGTGTGGCTGACCGGTTGCGGAGCGATCGCCGCCGCTTCGGCCGCGGCCGTCCTGCTTTGGCGGCCCGAGTGGATGCTGCTGGCGGCGGTGTTCGTGCTCGTCTACTGGTTTTTTGATCGTGCCGACGGCCTGTTGGCCCGGCGACAGCAAACGGTTTCGGCCTTCGGGGCCTGGCTCGATGCGAACGTCGACGAGTTGGTCGACGCAGGGCTGCACGTCGCCATGGCGGCCGTCGCCGCTTCGCAAGTCGCCGCATCGTGGCCGTGGTTCCTGCTGAGCGCGTTTCTCGCCGGCAAATACCTGCTCATGTACGGACTGACGTTGGAAGCATCCCACGAACAATCCAATGAGAAAACAAAAGCCCCCGCATTGCACGCTGGGGTTCGTGGTTCGAATTTCCAAACAACTTGTGCAACTCGCAGTGCCGACACGGAACCCCCGCGTGCAATGCGGGGGCTTTTGCGATCTGATCCGCAGCAGACTACGTTCCTGCGGCGGCTTTACCACCTGCCCGGCAATGCCGACGTCCGGATCCATCTGCTGGCGGCGGCGCTGGCCACCGGCTGGTTGACGGCGGAGTTGGCAGTCGTGGCGATCTACTACAACGCGCGCTGGATCGTCCGCTACGGGTTGGTCGCACGGCGATTGGGAGGCATGCCATGAGCAGACGCCCCACAATTACCGCCGCGGTCATTACGCTCAACGAAGAGCGGAACCTCCGCGAACTGCTTCCGACACTCAAATGGACCGACGAGACCGTCGTGGTCGACGGCGGCTCGGGGGACGCCACGGCCGAAGTCGCCCTGGCACACGGTTGCCGCGTGGTTTTGCACCCCTTCGACGACTTCGCTCGCCAGCGGAACCGTGCGTTGGAAGCCGCCGCGGGCGACTGGGTGCTTTCGATCGACGCCGACGAGCGCCCCACGCCGGGTCTGGCTGCCGAGATTCGCCACCGGATTGCCCGTTGCCGGTTGGGCGCGTTTCGCGTGCCGATCCGCAGCACGATCTTCGGCCGGCCGCTTCGATATTGCGGCACGCAGGACGACTTGCCGGTGCGGCTGTTCCGGCGCGGTTCGGCCCGATGGACCGGCGGTGTCCACGAGGTTCTCCGCGTCCGCGGCCGGACCGGGCGGTTGGACGCCTGGCTTGAGCACACGACGATGCCCACCCTGGCAAACTTCCTTGTGAAGATGCACTGCTACACGCGGCTGGAAGCGCAGGCATTAGCGGCATCCGGCCGCCGCCCGGCGTGGCACGACACGTGGCTGGCGCCGCCGTATGAGTGCTTGCGGCGCCTGGTTTACAAACAGGGTCTTTTGGACGGCCCGGCGGGCTGGGCGTTCTGCCTGCTGAGCGGGTTGTCCAGGTGGGTGCTGGCTCGCGAACACCGCAGAATCTCCGCTGCGAGCGTTGACAAAGCAAGCGAGTGGAGCAGTCGCGAATCTTGCGTAGGACAGGGTTGCAACCTGTCCCAAGCCCCGGACAGGTTACAAACCTGTCCTACAACGGCGGACGGCACACAGAGTGTGCCTGCTACTTTTGGCGACGGTTTTTCAGGATAAGGCATTTCCATGAAGCAACTCCCTCTGCTGCCGCTGGTTCTCGACGGCGTCCCCCCGGGGCTGGTCCAGGCCCTGGTGCAGGAGGGTGTGCCGGTCCGCGAGCGCGACGAGAATCACTCGGCGGGCCGGTTCGTGCTGTTCGATTCGCGCTGCGGGCCTTGCGAGGCGGTCGTCAAGGGCCAGACGGCGATCGATATCGATCCGCTTCGAGAGGGATTCAACAGCGATCCGTTCGACGCACTGCTCGACACGCGTTCCGCCCGCCATTACTTTGACATCTTCGGGTTGCCGGTCGCCGAAGAAGTCGCGTGTGTCGATCGCCGGCGGGTCCGGCGGCGCATCCTTTACAGACTCCGCGCGGAGATCGAAAAGGCCGGCGGGATCTGGCTTTGCCTCGCGGCGTATCCCTTTCCGTATCGCAGCGCGCTGAACTTCCGGATCGACTACGACGAGTACGACAACAAAGACTTCGAGAGCACGCTCAACGCCGTTGCCGGCAACGAACACGCCACGAGCCACTTCGTCAACGCGGCGGCGTACCTGCCGCACAAGGTGGCCCTGGAAAGGTTCTGCGGGCTCGACGTCGGTTCCCACGGATTCCGTCACCACACCTATCGAACCCGCCAAGAGAACCTGGACAACATCCGGCGGGGGATCGACTTGCTTCGGGCGTGCGGGATCGAACCTTCCGGCTTTGTCGCCCCGGGCGGCCGGTTCAATCGCGGTCTGCTCCTGGCAATGAGATCGTTAAAAATCACCCACAGTTCGGAGTTCGGACTCGCCTACGACGACCTCCCGTTCTTCCCGCAAGGCAGCAACGTCCTACAAATCCCCATCCACCCGGTCTGCCTCGGCATCTTCCTGGAGACCGTGCAGGGCGAAAACGGGCGACGCGCGGCAGCCACCCAACAGGCCGTTCGCGCGGCCGTCGAACACTTCTGCCAGACCGCCCGGGCCAAGTACCGGGCGGGCGAGCCGGTTTTCCTCTATGGACATCCGACCGGTCGCTTGGGACGTTATCCTCAAGTCCTTCGAGCGGTGTTCGAGGAGGCCGAAAGCTTCGCAGCCGTCTGGAAGACCACGCTCAGCGAATTTGCCCGGTGGTGGCGGTTGCGAAGCCGCGTGCGCATCAGAGTGATCGAGTGCGGCGGGCAGTTCGTCGTCCGGGCGGTACACCAGCCGAAGACGTATCAACCGGCCGTCGAATACTGGCGGGGCCGGCACGTCGCTCGCATGCCCCTTGCCGGCCGCGAAGTCCGCTTCGCGCCGGCCGCCTTGGCCTATGAACGCCCCACGCCCAACCCCGGCATCCGCGCCGTGCGCGACCAGCGCCCGAAAAGACTCCGCGAGCAGATTCTGCGGATGGTCGATTGGGAAAAGGAAACGCCGGTCGAGGAAATCGCCGCGAGCAATCTGCGGAATCTGGCAAAACGCACGCTCCGAAGATGGCGGGCGTGAAGGAAGGTGGGAGCGGGAGAGCAGGAGAACAGGGGAGCAGGGGAACCTGCGGTTGTAAAGCTGTGACTTGGGGGCTACCGGGTCGCTTGCGTTGCAAAAGAATGCCAATCTTGCGACATGCTTGACTAATGCACCCGCTGGCCCGGTTTCGCACCCTCGTCCGGGTAGAGGAGAAAGATGTCGCTATCGCCGGGGCCGGCGGCGAGGATCATCCCTTCGCTTAGGCCGAACTTCATTTTCCGTGAGGCGAGGTTCGCCGCGCAGACGACCAGCCGGCCAATCAGGTCTTCGGGCCGGTAAACGCCCTTGATCCCGGCGAAGACGGTCCGCGTTTCGTTGCCGCCGAGACTCAGGACGAGCTTGATGAGCTTCTTGGCCTTCGGTACGTCCTCGGCAGCCACGACGCGTGCGACGCGGAGATCGACCTTCAGGAAGTCGTCGAAGCTGCACGTTGGGGCGAGCGGTTCGGCCTTGAGGGTCTCGTCGCTGTCGTGGAACGCGGCGGCCGATTCGGCCGGCTCCTCCTCCTTGCTTTCAGCGATCATGGCGTCGACCTTCTTCCGATCGACCCGCCGCATCATGTGTTCGAAATTCTCGACAGCGACCTCCAGGAGCGGCGTCTTCGATTCGTCCCAGTGCCGGATCGGCTTGTTCAACAGTTTGCCCGTCTGTTCGGCCAGGCGCGGCAGAACGGGCGCAAGGTAGATCGCCAGTTGCCGGAACAGGTTCAACCCGATCGTGCAAACGTCGCGGAGTTCGTCCGCCTTGTCGGGGTCCTTGGCGAGCTTCCACGGCGCGTGGTCCTCGACGAATTTGTTGGCGCGGTCGGAGATCGCGAGTATCTGGCGCATGGCCTTGGCGTAGTCGCAGCTTTCGTACGCCTCGGCGATTTTATCACCCTCTTTGGCCGCTTGCTCGAACAGCCCGCCGTCGTCGGGGTATACTTCCGCGAGCCCGGTCTTCGCGGCGAATTTCGCGGTCCGGCTGCCGAGATTCACGACGTTGCCCACCATGTCGGAGTTGACCTTGTCGACGAACTCCGCAAGGTTCAGATCGAGGTCCTCAACCCGCGCGTTCAACTTCGAGGCATAATAGTAGCGCAGGTACGCCGGATCGAGATGCTTCAGGTAGGTCGACGCCTGGATGAACGTGCCTTTGGTTTTCGCCATCTTCTCACCGTCGACGGTCAGGAAGCCGTGGATCTGGATCCTCCTCGGCAGCTCAAACCGCGAGGTCTCGAGCATCGCCGGCCAGAACAACGTGTGGAAGTAGGTGATGTCCTTGCCGATGAAGTGGTGGATTTCGGTTGCCTCGCTCGCCCACCAGTCGTCAAAATTCTCGCCGTGCTCCTTGCACCACGCCATGGTCGACGCCATGTAGCCGATCGGGGCGTCGAACCAGACGTACCAGTAATTGTCCGGGCTGTCGGGGATCCGGAACCCGAAATACGGTGCCGGCCGCGAAACGTCCCAGTCGCGCAGCGGCTCGTGGAGAAAGTGGCCCTTGAGGTAATTGGCGATCTCCGGCTGCAAATGCTCGCCGCCTTGCGTCCAGCCGTCAAGGAAATCGTGCAGCTTCTCGATGTTGATGAACAGGTGGTCGGCGGTGCGGACCTCCGGTTTCGTGCCGGACAGCGTGCTCACCGGGTCGATCAGCTCGACGGGGCTGTAGTGGGCGCCGCATTCGCAACTGTCGCCGTACTGGTCCCTTTTGCCGCATTTCGGGCAGGTCCCCTTGACGTACCGGTCCGCCAGAAAGGTATCGGCCTCGGTGTCGTAAAGCTGCGTTACCGCTTGTTCGCTAACCAGGCCCGCCTCGCGGATCGACTGCCAGATCTCCTCGCACAACTCGCGGTTTTCCGGGCTGTGGGTGCTGCCGTAGTTGTCGAACTCGATATCGAAGCCCGCGAAGTCCGCGACGTGGGCCTTCTGCATCTTGGCGATCAGCTCCTCCTCGCCGATTCCCTCCTGCTTCGCCCGGATCATGATGGCGGTGCCGTGGGTGTCGTCGGCGCAGATATAGATGCACCGGTTCCCGCGCAGCTTCTGGAACCGCACCCAGATGTCGGTCTGGAGGTATTCCACCAGATGGCCGATGTGGATGTGGCCATTGGCGTAGGGCAGGGCGCTGGTGACGAGGATTTGTCGCATGGCGGCCGTTTCTCCGCGGTGGTGTCTATGATTTCTGGCGAAAGCAAACGCCCTATTGTAACGAAGGGTTGTGGGGACGGGGAGAGGGAAATCGACTTCCCCCGCCTGTTGGGGGTTGTGTTCCCCAGGATTTCAGCGACAATCAAGGATGTGCATGATTTCCTGCCCTCCCATTGCGAGAGAAGAAATGGAACTGAAGTCGATTAACTACTCTCAGTATGATGGTGAGCTAGACGAATGGCGATTGGAGGGCCTGGAACTTGGCCGAGTCAACTTGCTGGTCAGCAGCAATGCCGTCGGCAAGACCAGGACACTCAACGTTATTAACGGTCTGGCGGCTCTCCTGTCAGGCAGAGTCAAGCTCCGTTTTCGGAGCGGAAACTACGACACAAGGCTTGAACATGACGGAAAGGTGTTCCAATATGTCTTAGAGTACCGCGACGCACAGGTGGTTCGCGAGGAATTCCGTCGCAATAAAACTGAAGTCTTGCTCCAGCGCGGGGAGGGAGGTGCTGGGAAAATCTTTGCGGAGAAGATCGGCGGTCTGATGGAATTCCAGACTCCGGAGGATGAGTTGGCGGCCGTAGCACGCCGGGACACAGTTCAACACTCGTTTCTCGATCCGCTGACACAGTGGGCAAATTCCACTTATCATTATGCTTTCGGGTCCGATATGGGCAAGAATCGCTTTGCGGCAATAACAGGGAGCGAAAAGGGCGAATTTGACCCGCACAATACAGAGGCAGTAGTCGTCATCTTCAAAAAGGGGCAAGAAGACTTCGGGGATCGGTTCGAGAAAGCTATCAGGCAGGATATGGAGTCAATCGGCTACTGTCTGGATCACGTGAATACCGATATGCCGTCGTCCGTCACTATCAGAACGCCGCTGGGGGCCGAAGTCGTTGGTTTGTATGCCAAGGAGACCGATCTGAAAGGGGAAACAGATCAGCACAATATGTCGCAAGGCATGTTTCGGGCGTTTTCGATCATCATCCAGTTGAACTACCTGTTGATGGGCAGCAAGCCGAGTTGCATCCTGATCGACGATATTGGAGAGGGACTCGACTTCGAACGATCCTGCGCGCTCATCGAATTGCTCATAGAAAAAGTTGAAGGGGCGCCGGTCCAACTTGTGATGGCAACCAACGATCGTTTTGTCATGAACAAAGTCCCGCTGGAAGTCTGGTCGGTATTGCAGCGCGAGCCGGGCGTGTGCCGCGTCCGCAACTATGCCAATTCCAAAGATCTCTTCGACGAGTTCAAATTCACCGGCATGAACAACTTCGACTTCTTCGCCTGCGACTACCTCAACCGGGAACATCAGGTGAATGAATAAGCTTGCCGTCTTCGTTGAAGGCCAAACCGAACAGGTGTTCGTCGAGAGACTCTTGCGCGAAATCGCGGGCAACAAAGAGATCGAAATCAAGGATTGCAGACCAACCGGCCGTCGGAAAGGCAAACCCACGCACCTGCATATTGAGGCTTCTACCGCAGATTCACGCAACAAGTTCTTCGTTCTGATTGTCGATTGCGGTGGTGACGAGCGTGTCAAGTCGCTGATTCGAGACAACTACGACAGCCTTGTGAAAAAGGGGTACCAGGCCATCATCGGAATCAGGGACGTCTTCCCTGAGCAGCGGGCAAACATTCCCAAACTGCGGGCGGGATTGCACTACAGGATGAAAACGGTCCCCATCCAGGTCGAGTTCATCCTCGCGGTGATGGAAATCGAGGCATGGTTCATCGCCGAATACACCCATTTCCGGCGTCTGAGTAACCGGTTGACCGTCGAGCGGATCCAATCAGAAATCGGGTTCGATCCAAGCACCGACGATATTGAGTTGAGAGATCATCCGTCCGAGGATATCCGCAACATTTATCAGCTTGCCGGCTTCGCGTACAACAAGAGCAAGACGAACGTGCAACGAACGGTTGGTCTGCTGGACTATGCGAATATCTACGTGGAACTGGGCCAGAAGATCAACGACCTGAACTGCTTGCTGGAACAGATCGACGCGTTTTTGTCGAACGGTTAGTACAACGCGTGTGACGTTGTACTTTCTTACTGCCGGACCGCAAGCGGTTCTCGTTTCGCCCGGATGCAAAGCAGCACCAGCAACGCCAGCGGCACCAACATGTCGGTCCAGAAGATCACTCCGGCGTTGTTGGGGGCGAAGTTGTGGGCAACGATCATCTGGCGGGCGTGACCGAACGCCGCGCCGAAGCCGAAACACGAAATGCCGATTACCGTTGCCGCCTGAAAACCGCGGCTCCGCCACGGGCAAAGAACGCCCAGCACCCCGAACCCGAGGTTGGCCACCGCGACCTCGAACTGGAACGGGCTGGTCTTCCAGCCGATGCTTTCGGCAACCCGTTGGGCGAAGAACGCGTGCCCGACGAATCCCCAAAGCGATCCAAGCCCCACCGAACAGAACAGCAGCCAGCGAAGCAGACTGTCGGTCGGCGTTCTGCCGGAAAGTCGGGTATCGGCCGCGGCCGTCAAAACGGCCAGGGCCAACAGGATAGCGGGAAAGTAAGTCATCATTTCCTCCTCCAGCGTTTTTCCACCAGCGGCTGCAGCCTTCTCTTCTAGTCGACATCACTCCATTCTACTCTTTGTCGCCGTTGGCAGATACACTAAGATGGATGGAGACGCCAACCGGTCGTACCCAGCAGAGCGTAAGCCATGTCGGCAAAACGGAAAATACCTGCGTTCGGGCCTGCCGGACCATTCATCCGGCAGATGCAAACGGCCGCCAGGTCCTGGACGCGCCACAACAGCAACATGATGTCGGCGGCGCTGGCCTATTATGCCACGTGCTCGCTCTTCCCGGCGGTTCTGCTGCTAATTTCGATTCTTGCGGTCGCGCATCGCCTGTCGTCCGGCGTTCAAGATGCCCAACAACAGTTGCTTACCATCGTTGCCGGCCAGACCTCGGCGGCCGTGGCCGACCATTTGCACAACGCGCTCGATGCCCTCCACTCCGGGGCTTCGGTGAGCGGGCCGCTCGGGGGGGTGCTCTTGGCCATCATGGCAATGGGGGTTTTCGCGAATATTGAAAACGCATGCGATCGCATCTTCGGCACCGAAGGCCCCGCGGAACACGGAATCTGGCCGGCGATCAGTCTCGCCTTGTTTCGCCGGCTTCGGGCGTTCCTGATGTTGATGTGCGTCGGGTCCTTCGTGATCTTGCTGCTCGTCGGCGGGCTCGTCTCGTCGGCGCTTTACCGCTACGCCGACGGCTTGGAAGCCGGCTACTTCTGGAAGTTGTTTCAAATTTCCGTAACCATCCTGCTCAACTGGCTCCTGTTCACACTCCTCTACAAGTTCCTCCCGCGCGTGCCGATCCGATGGCGCGACGCGCTGAAGGGCGGCGCTCTGATGACCCTGTTATGGGAAGTCAGCCGGCACGTGCTGGCCTTCGTGCTGTTGAGCAAGAAGTACTCGGCCTACGGGGTCGTCGGTTCGCTCCTGGCGTTGATCCTCTGGCTCTACGTCTCCAACGCGATTTTGCTCTTCGCTGCGGAATACGTCCGCGTGCTCCGCGACGAGCGCGGGACGAAGCCCGGGCAAGTCCACGAGGAGATCGCTCGAAAATAGCTTCGGCGAGCACGGACGTCACACGTTATAAACCCGCTTGCCGGACTTTTCCCGGTCACGTTTCGCACTCGCGTTATGGGGGGGTTGTGTAGTACAATAGAATCATTGCCATTGGCGATTCCCATGGCACTGCCGCTCCCCGAAAGTCCCCGCATGACCGACTACCAATCCTTCGCCGGCGAAATCAAGCGGCTCGACCGCTCGCTGACCGATCTGGAACCGGTCGCGGCCCGTGTCGGCGTCGCCGCGCCGCAAGGCCGGGAGTGGTTCGACCTGCTGCAGAACAAGCTGCTGCCGCAGGTCGATACGGATCCGCTTCTGGTCGTGGGCATCGTCGGCGGAACGAACATCGGAAAGTCGGTCATCTTCAATCACCTTGCCGGCGAGGTGGCCAGCACGGCCAGCCCGTTGGCCGCCGGCACGAAACATCCCATCTGCCTGGTCCCGCCGGGCGTCGACGACCCCGCCGTGCTCGGCCGGCTCTTCGAGCAGTTCGAGCTGCGGCCGTGGACGACCCCCGACGATCCGCTCGGCGACTCGCCCGAGGACCGGCTCTTCTGGCGCGCCAGCGAGCGGATGCCGCCGCGGCTGCTGTTGCTCGATGCCCCCGACGTCGATTCCGACGTCGAGGTCAACTGGGAGCGTGCCCGGGCGATCCGCCAGGCGGCCGACGTCCTGCTCGCCGTCCTGACGCAACAGAAATACAACGACGCCGCGGTAAAGCAGTTCTTCCGCGCCGCCGTCGAGGCCGACAAGCCGATCGTCGTGCTGTTCAATCAGGTGGACCTCTATGCCGACCGCGAGTTCTGGCCGCAGTGGCTGGCGACTTTCCGCACAGCGACCGGCGCGGAGCCGGAATTGGTCTACGTGATTCCTTACGACCGCGAAGCGGTCAAGGAGCTTGCGTTGCCGTTCTACTCGGTGGGGCCCGACGGCCGCGAACTGCCAAAGGAGGGGACCAGCCTGCGCGACGAGATGGCCTCGCTGCACTTCGACGCGATCAAGATCCGCACGTTTCGCGGGGCCCTTTCGCGCGTGCTTGACGACGAACGGGGCCTCGGCGAATACCTCGGATCGATCCGCCGCGCGGCCGGTGAGTTCTCCGCCGCCGCCGGGGCACTTTCCGCCACCGAAATGGCACGCGTCGCATGGCCGTCGCTCCCCGCCGGCGTGCTCGTCGACGAAATCCGCCAGTGGTGGAACACCGGACGCGCCGAGTGGTCCCGACGCATCCACGGCTTCTACCGCAAGCTTGGCCAAGGCGTCACCTGGCCGGTCCGCGCCGCCTGGGGAGCCATGACCGGACCCCGGGCCGATCCCCTGACACTGTTCCAACACCAGGAGCGCGAGGCCATCGTGCTGGCGGTCCAGAAAATGCTCGACGAACTCGACCGGCTTGCCCGGGTTGGCAACGAAACCCTGCGACCGCGGCTGATGCGGCTCCTCGGCGGCCGGGCACGCGAGTCCCTCCTGGAACACGTCCAACAAGCCCACGAACGGCTCCCCGCCGTCGACGACGACTACCGGACGTTTCTGCAATCGGAATTGGACGCGTGGCGGGCAGGGAATCCGCGCGTGGTCCGCTTTCTCCAGTCGCTCGACCACGCCGCGGCCATCGCCCGTCCCGCCATCACCATCTCGCTGGCCGTCAGCGGGTTTGTCCTGGCGGGCGATCTGGTGGGCCAGGCCGCCGTCCAGGTCGCCGGCGACACGGCGGGCCAAATCGCCACCGAAGCCGCCATCGCCGGGGGAATCACCGGCGGCGGGGAGGCCGCACTGAGCACCGCCGGGGAAGGCATCCAGCAGGCCGCCGCAAGACTCTTCACCCGCCTCCAGTCCGGCTACGCAAAAAAACGCGCCGACTGGCTCGCCGGTTGGCTCGAAGACGAACTCCTCGGCGGACTCCTGTCCGACCTCCGCTCCGGGGCAAAGGTCTCCGAGTGCGAAGCGTTCCGCGCGGTCGAACAGGCCGCCCGGACACTGACGTTGGGATGAAAAGATGACTGATGAAAACCCGTTCAAGTCGCCCGAGACCGGCGGACGCGAAACGCCGCAACGCCGCGAAAGCCAACGTCGGTGGCGGTGGAGAGTCGCGCTGATCACGAACCTCTTTTTTGCGAGCCTGATGGTTTTCGTGGGCGTGATGATGCTGGCCGGCTCGCTGTCGGTTGCCGACGGCCGTCCGTGGGCCTCGATCGGGGCCTTCTTGATCCTCGCGGCAATCGGATACGTCGTCATGTTCCTTTTCGGACCCAATCGCTATCGGAAGTAGTGGATGGTGGATAGGGCGTGATGTTTGAACAAAAGCCCCGGCATTGCATGCCGGGGGTCGCGTTCCCGGATGATTGACGATCGGTTCGGCACTCTGCAAAATCACGCGAGAATTTCTGCGGACTCCGCGCCTCTGCGTGAGATCCCCCGCCGGGAGACACCGTTTGCAACCCGCCTCCGCTTTTGCTACCATGATCGGATCGCGAGATTGCCCACTCTACTTTGACGGAGGAACCCCCAATGAGAACCCAACTCACGATCGTTCTTGTCTTGCTCGTATTTTCCGTGCTGGCCATCTCCGGCACTCCGGCGGCGGCCAAAGACGCCCCGCGGCCGAATATTATTTTGATTATGTCGGACGACATGGGCTACAGCGACATCGGCTGCTACGGCAGCGACGTCGATACGCCGGTGCTCGACGGGCTGGCGAAGGACGGGCTGCGGTTTACGCAGTTTTATAATACGGCCCGCTGCTGCCCCACCCGGGCGTCGCTCATGACCGGGCTCTACATGCACCAGGCGGGCGTGGGACACATGATGAACGACCGCGGCCAGGACGGCTACCGCGGCAACCTGAACAAGCGGTGCGTCACCATCGCCGAGGCCCTGAAGCCGGCCGGGTACGCCACCTACATGGCCGGCAAATGGCACGTCACCAAGGAGACCCGCCCGGACGGCCCGAAGTTCAACTGGCCCTTGCAGCGCGGCTACGACCGGTTCTACGGCACGATCCACGGCGCCGGCAGCTTCTACGACCCGAACACGCTGACCCGCGACAACACGATGATCTCGCCCTACGCCGATCCCGAGTACAAACCCAAGACGTTTTACTACACCGACGCGATCAACGACCACGTGGTCCGCTACATCGCCGAGCATAAAGACCGGGCGGGCAAGAAGCCGTTCTTCATCTACGTCGCCCACACGGCCGCCCATTGGCCCATGCACGCGCTGCCCGAAGACATCGCCAAGTACAAAGGCAAGTTCGACGAGGGCTACCGAGCGATCCGCGAGAAGCGGTTCAAGCGGATGAAGGAACTCGGCGTGATCGAGGACCATTGGAAGCTGTCGCCGCAGGCCGAGCAGTGGGCCAACGTGCCCGACGAAAACAAGGAGTGGGAGGCACGCTGCATGGAGGTCTACGCCGCGATGATCGACCGCATGGACCAGGGCATCGGGCGGATCGTCGCCGAACTGAAGAAGCAGGGCATGCTCGACAACACGCTGATCTTCTTCTTGCAGGACAACGGCGGATGTGCCGAGGGGATGGGCCGCCGCGGCGGCGATCGCAAGCGGGCCGACAAGCCGAGCCTCCCGCCGATGGACCCGGCCGCCTTGCAGACGGGCATGATCCCGCGCCAGACCCGCGACGGCTGGCCGGTGTTGCAGGGTACCGGCGTCATGCCCGGTCCGGCCGATACGTATCACGGCTACGGCCGCGGCTGGGCCAATGTGTCGAACACCCCGTTCCGCGAGTACAAGCACTGGGTCCATGAAGGCGGCATCTCGACGCCGCTGATCGCCCATTGGCCCGCCGGCATCAAGCGCCGCGGCGAGTTGGAACACCAGCCGAGCCACCTGATCGACATCATGGCCACGTGCGTCGACCTGGCCGGGGCCGAGTATCCCAAGAAGGTCGGCGACAACGAGATCCAGCCGATGGAAGGCACGAGCCTCGACCCGGCCTTCAAGGGCAAAAAACTCGACCGCAAGGGGGCGATCTACTGGGAGCACGAAGGCAACCGGGCCGTCCGACTCGGCAAGTGGAAGCTCGTGGCCAAGGGCCGCACCGGGCCGTGGGAACTCTACGACATGGAAGCCGATCGCTCGGAAATGAACAACCTCGCCGAAAAGCAGCCTGACCGCGTCAAGGAAATGTCCGACCTATGGACCGCCTGGGCCCAGCGCGCCAACGTCCTGCCGTGGCCCGGCAGCCGCAAGCCGAAGAAAAAGCCCGCCAAGAAGCCCGATGCAAAGAAGGACAAGAAGTAGTCGCCTCGACCATCCAGGTTTCCGGGAGAAATCCGCCCCGAACGCTTGTTAGTGCCGCCAAATTGAGTTATCCTATATAGTGCTTGGGGCTGATTTCCGCAAATAGTGGAATGGGAACATGATTCGAGCATACGACGAAATTGTCGAGTTCATTGCGGGCGGCACTACGCCCGACTCCGTTGCACAATTCGAACCTTCCCAGCAGACCAAGGACTACGTCGCGGACCTGATCCACAAGGAGAAGACGACCGGCTTGACGCCGGAGGAATCGTCCGAACTCGATCACTTCATGAAACTTGAACATCTTATGCGGCTCGCTAAGGCCCGTGCTCGGACGCTCTGCTCACAATGACAACCTACGTTGCTGCCGACCTGCGCCGACTCGTCGAATTGCGGGCAAATCATCTGTGCGAATACTGTCTGATCCACGCAGATGACACGTATCTCGGATGCCAGGTCGATCACGTCATCGCGGAGAAACATGGCGGTGCAACCGACGCCGACAATCTGAGCTACGCTTGTACGTTCTGCAATCGCTCCAAGGAACGGAAATCGGGTCCATCGCGCCGAGCACCGGTGAATTCACGCGGTTCTTCAATCCGCGCACGGACCGGTGGGCGGATCATTTTACCTTGAATGGGGTCGCGATCGAACCTCGCACACCCGTTGGCGAAACAACAGCAAGAATACTCGGCTTCAATGAACCTGAACGTATTCTGGAGCGTGAGGCGATTCGGAACATCGGAAGGTATCCACCCAAAGAAGCGATAGAACGCCTGACCGAAAGCGATACATAGCTGGGGTCGTTCGCCCGACTACACAGTACTTAGGCTAAGCAGTGTAACAGATCGGGCGAGCACTGTACTACTAACCTCAAACATCGTTAAAAACTTCACAAAGGTTTCAGTAGTGTTGACGTAACTTCATTTCGGACAATGAGTTACGACTGCGATTGTAAGTGGAGCTTTGGTTGCGGCCAGGGCCGCGCTGGGAAGTGTGAGATATCTCCAGACTTCATCAAGATTCAGGCAGAAGCGGCCCGTCTGGACGTTCTCGATCGGCACGTGACACGGCAAGCCAGGGACACAAACTCGGCCATCGTTTTGGTATTCCAATCGGCGCTAAGATGGGGTGCAAAACGCTAGGCTTTGTTTTGAAACTGGTATTGTCCGATTTCACGGTTTCGGGCATCATTCGCGTCTTTCCGGTTACAAGGAGGCGAAACGATGCCGCGACATGGATTGTCCGACGAAGAATGGGCTGTCATCGAGGAACTGTTTCCCCCACCGAAGCGCACTGGCCGTCCGCCAATGCCAGCCCGGCAGGCCTTCGACGGGGTCTGCTGGATATTGCGGTCGGGCGCCCCGTGGCGCGACTTGCCCGAGGAACTGGGACCCTGGGAGACCGTGTATGCGCATTTCAATCGCTGGTCATCGGACGGCACGTTAGCCCAAGTTACGCAGTTGTGAGGGACGATTCGTTGGTAGCAAAGGACTTACGTTCATTTTTGGGCCGTTTGTTTCACTACATTTGAACAACTCCGCGATCAGCAACCGCTCATCTGGTGAAGGATTGCCGTATCTGAGGTTTCGGACAAGACCACTCGCGCATTTTTTCCACTACATCGCAATCTGGCTGAAAAACGACCGATATCCTTGGACTTACGTCTCGCTAAGCAGATGAAGTGGCCCAGAATCGGTCCGAACAGCGTAACTTGGGCTAGAAGCGCCCGGCCGGCTGAACCGGGCGCTTCTTTCTCGTCATGGCATACCAAATCCTAGGACTTGGTAAGTTCTTGTGGAAGGCTACGGGCTCACTTTTTCTTTTTGGCCTTCTTCCTCTTCTTGGCCTTCTTCTTGGTAGTCTTCTTCGCGGCCTTCTTTCTCTTCTTGGCCTTCTTCTTGGTAGTCTTCTTCGCGGCCTTCTTTCTCTTCTTGGCCTTCTTCTTGGTAGTCTTCTTCGCAGCCTTCTTCTTCGCAGCCCTCTTCTTCTTTTTGGCCACCTCACGTCTCCTATTAACGAGTTGGGCGACATCCCTACCCGACTCCAGGCTGGGACCAGAGCCCGGCCGGATGATCGCCAGAGGAACAAAACAACGAAACCGCCGACATCCTGTCTCCGATGCACCGAAATATGTCGCCGTTCGTTTCCATCTTCAGAGTCGAGATTCCCACTTTCCTCAGGAACCTCTACTCGCCGGAGTCCCCACAAGGGCCCCAACTACCCAACAATCTAACAATCCAAGAAATCGTTGCAAGTGCAATTTTGGTTTGGTGGAAAACGTATTCTTTGTTTTTGGGTGGCCCATCGAGCAGAATCGCGACCTCCGGCAACGCACTCCGGGGGACTTTATGCGTGCCGAATAGCTCGCCGATGCTTCACGCAGCAGTGTCCTCTTATGGCACCACGCTCGTCTGATCCAGGAGAAGCCCATGCGTTTTCTGAAATGGCTTTGTATCCTTCCCGGTTTGTGGAAGAATACCGCGAGTACGGGCTCCCCGACGAGGATGCGGGGTCGCGGCGCCGGAGAATACAGGCGTATTACAAGCGTCAGCATTCCCAACTTGTCTCCACCCCGAAGGCCATAAGGTGTTGATATGGCAAGAGTTACGAATAGAGCAAACACGGGGTTGGGGCGAATTGATATTGAAGATCGTCAACGAATCCACGTTGAATTATCGCGCTTCGAGCATACTGTTCCACCGTACCTGTGTAACGGTTTCGGGGTATTTTCGGGTACGTACGTCAGTCAGGCTTTTGCGCACGGACCAAGGAAGGAAAGACCGACTGGCCAAGCAAAATCGTGCCTTGGAAGAAAGATAGCCAACCACCGGCGCGATACCGCGTCGCCTCCGCTCGTGATGTCTGGAAATAGCGTACCCAGGTCGGCCTCATCACATGAAAAAACTTTTTCCGGTCGGCCAAAGTTCCTGCCAAGAAAGTGTCTGGAAACCTGGCCCACAATGCGGATAATCATGCCAAAGGCACAGGACACGAAACAACCTCACGGCATCATCTGCCGGGCAGATGCACGTCAAGGGATTGACAAACCTCGGTTTTTTACCCTTTCCGTCATAGTCATAGTTTCCGGCCCGCTATTTGTCGGGAATTTCGGGATCGAACGGCCCCGTTTCGGCCGTCGCCCCCATCTGTCATAGCGCGATCACGATGCCGCCCGCTGCGGTCATCAGCACGCCGACCAAACTGTCGTTGGGGCGAGACCCCAGCATATGGTACAATGACTGTAGATGCTGCGTAGCCTGCCCTTTCTGGGGATATCCGTCGTGGACCCACCAAGCCAGATCGTTCATGCGATGCCGGCCGACCAGCCGCTGGGGGCCCATCAGGTTGCCTCGCGACTCTTCCCGGCCTATACAATCGACGGCGGAAACGTCCACCTGGCCGGTTGCTCGCTCGATGACCGGCTCTTTGTACGAATCGAGTTCGCCGACGGGGAGCAATCCTTGCAGATGTACGTCGATTCCGACGGGCGTGAAGTCGAGCCCGCCATGATCGAGTCACTCGGCATGGATAAACTCGATAAGCTGGAAAAACCGCCCCAGGAGTTCAAAGCGGAAGTCACCCGGCTGCTGCTAGCCGGCGGGCGGCGGGCGGCCGAGCGGCTCCCCGCGGTGATCGTGCCGGAACCCACCGCGATGACGGCAATCTGGTGCAAGTACGCGGAGGGCAAGTTGCGTTTTACGATCGGCCCCGCCACGGCTGACCTCCCCTTTTCCGGTTGGGCCCGCACGATCGAACCGCCGCCGTTTGTCTGTCCGGCGACGGGCGAAGAGACCTATCACCTGGCTGCCAGCGACGCCGGCCGGATCGGTGCGGCGGAGAAGATCGAGGTTTGCGAGGAGACGGGCAGTCGCCGTCTGCCGGACGAATTGGCCACCTGTGCGGCGACCGGCAAACGCGTCGTCCCCGAATTGCTTCAGGAGTGTCCCATCAGCGGCGATCTCGTGTTGAACGGGGAATTGGCTCCGTGCCGCGTCTGCGGCGAAAAGGTCTCGCGGGCGACGCTGCGCCGGAATGTCTGCGAAGCGTGCCGAAACCTCAGGCGGGTAAACAAGGCCGATCCGCGAATGGCCCTCTTGCTCGACGAGCACCCTGCCCTGGACGGCTGGCACAACTGGCGGATCTCGGAGACCGCAACGGTTTACGTTCTCACGGCCGGCCGGCTCAAGCGATTGTTGGTCGTCCTTGACAAGGAATCGCTCGAATTGAAACGCCTGGCAACGGCTAGCCGGTTTCTCCCACGGTGGAAGGTAGTCGAGCCTTCGCTGCACGACTTCGCAGTGAAAGCATCGTAACAGTCAGAGCCAAACCCAACAGGCCGACCACCACGATCGTACCCATCCATATTCGATATCGAAGGCGCCAAATGGGATACTTGGGGCTTTGTGGAATCGGTCGGGGATCGAGGCCCTTGTCACGCATCAGTCTCCAGTTGCTCCAGACCATCCGGGGTGGCAGGGTCTTCGCGGATTCGCGGATTTCGTTTGCACGAGGCAGGGTGCGGAGCCTGGGCCGGATGAAAAACAACCAGCTTCCCGTACCGGTTGCCAACAGTAGGATCACGACGCCCAACAGGGCCAACCCCTCATACGCCCCCCAGCTTCGTCTCTCAGCCTCGTCTCTGCGGACCTCCCCGGGCTCCGGTTCGGCCTTATCGAGGCGTTTGACTTGCACAAGCGAGGGGACTTCCAACGAGGCGCCGCACGTGCAGGAAATCGTCTGCCCGGCCTGACGGGGCTCCACCGCGATCTTCTGCCCACACGAGCAAGGCAACAAGTATTTGGCGTTCACCGAGCTTCTCTAGTTCTTATGGGTGCAATAGCAGCCAGCGGGAGTGGGATGCTTCCCCGCACACAGGATCTTCGTAGATTCTACCTTCCGGCGGATGATCTGGCGAGTAGGACTCACTTTGTGCAGAGAGGAGAAGAATCAGGGGGTTTTGCCTGTGAGAAATACCCAGGATTTGCCGGGCGGCAAATCGCCTAAATTGCCCACATTCTCTTGTTGATCGGGCGTTTGGCCCGATTTGGCTCAAATGTGATGGAATCTCGTCGTTTCGGCGGTGAAGTGCTGGACTCTGCATTTTCTGCAACTACAATAAAAATGTCACGGCGATCCGAGTACGGTCTTTGCATCAGAAGGCGTGCGGGGTGAAAAAGCACAAGGCCACCCGCCCTCCTGTTGGAACGAGGGGATAGTCGTCTCCAACAGATTGATGCTTCTCCGGCGTACCCCCCCAATGCGGCTAGGATAGTTGGCGATGAAATGGCCTTTTCTCCTTGTGGCCGTGTTCCGTAGCGGTACATGTCTGGGGATTTTGGGGGACGTTCGCATTCTTGCCGTAGACGGAATCTCTTGCCAAATGGTGGAGATTGCCGGCGAGTCGGAAAATCGGTGGTAGAATTTCGTGGTTTTCGGGAACCGGGTGTGGGATAATAGTAAGTTGGCGAAGGCCTTAATCCCCTACCGGTTGTCATTCACTTGGAGCAGCCGAGGAGTCCTGAGTTGTACGACGCATTGATAGACGATTTGGAGGAGCAATCATCCCGTTCGCAGGAGACGGTGGAGATGGCCGAGAATTCGGCCGTGACGGCCGAGGGCGAGGGCGACTTGGATCAGTCGGACCCGGCCGATACGCAGACGGATCCCGAGACGGACATTCTTGCCGACGATACCACGCCGGTGGTCGAGGAAGACGATTCCTGGTCGGACGACCCGGTCCGCATGTACTTGACGCAGATGGGAGAAATCCCTTTGCTGACCAGGGAAGAGGAGATCGCGCTGGCGAGGCAGATCGAGGTCACTCGGGCGAAATTCCGTCGACGCGTTCTCGAATGCGATTACGTGATGCAAACGGCGTTCAAGGTCCTTCGCCGGGTTCACGAGGGAGATCTGCCGTTTGATCGAACGGTCCAGGTCTCGGTGACCGACAAGTTGGAGAAATACCAGATCCTCGGCCGCCTGCCGCACAATTTGAGTACGCTGGATACCTTGTTGAAACGGAACCGGCGCGACTATCAGATTTCTACGAGCAAGTCACGGCCCAAGGCTCGGCGCCGGGCGGCGTGGCGGCGACTCGGACGCCGCCGGCGGCGCTCCGTCCGCCTGGTCGAGGAACTCGGTTTGCGGACCCAGCGAATCGAGCCGATGATCAAGACGCTCGAAGAGTTCAGCCAGCGGGTCGACGAGTTGAAAAACCGGGTCGTCGAACATCGCAGGACCAAAGGACAACCCAAGCAGCGCGAGCCGTGGATCACCGAGTATCGCAACATCCTGCGCGCAACCCAGGAGACACCCACCAGCCTGCGAAACCGCGTCAAGTACCTCCGGATGATCTACACGGAGTATCAAAAGGCGAAGCGGGGGCTCTCCGAGGGTAACCTCCGGCTGGTCGTCTCCATCGCCAAGAAGTACCGCAATCGCGGGTTGAGCTTCCTGGATTTGATTCAGGAGGGCAACGCGGGATTGATGCGGGCGGTCGACAAGTTCGAGTATCGCCGCGGGTTCAAGTTCTGCACCTACGCCACTTGGTGGATCCGCCAGGCGATCACCCGCGCCGTCGCCGACCAGAGCCGCACAATCCGCATCCCCGTCCACATGGTCGAAACGATGTCGCGGGTGCGGAACGTCTCGCGGCAACTGCTCCAGAAGCTGGGCCGCGAGCCGACGATCGAAGAGACCGCCCGCGCCAGCGACACGTGCGTTGACGAAGCACGCCGGGTGCTGGCGATGAGCCGCTACCCGATCAGCCTCGATCGCCCGGTCGGCAACAGCGAGGACAGCCACTTCGGCGACCTGCTGCCCGACAGCGCGGTGAAGGCCCCGTCGACCGGCGCCGCCCACGGTATGCTCCGCAACCGCATCGCCAAGGTGCTCAAAACCTTAAGCTACCGCGAGCGGGAAATCATCAAGCTCCGCTACGGGCTGGGCGACGGCTACAGCTACACGCTCGAGGAAGTCGGTCATATTTTCAAGGTCACCCGAGAACGAATCCGCCAGATCGAAGCAAAGGCGGTCCGGAAACTCCAACAACCGGCACGAAGCCAGGAGTTGGTCGGGTTCCTCGACTGACGGTGGTCGGGACGCGAAGCCGGTCATCGCGATGTTCAAGACCGTTCTGCCAAATGCCCTTTCCGACTCTTCTTGAACGCCACTTCGGATGCGAAATCAGAAGCGGAAAGGGGAAATGTCTCTATACCACACCCCGCAGCCATTGGCCTACGGCAAGCGGTCCCAAGCGACGTCTACCAGCGAAAGAACCGGTAGGGATCATCCCATTCTTCAGGCACGTCCAGGTAGAGTCCCTCTCGCCACCGGCCTTCTGTGGGGTCACGGATGGGCTCCACGCGCACGTCGGCGAGCCATAGGCTTCCGGTGCCGGCATACCAGATCTGGAAACGCGTCCGGCTGTCCGCCGTGCCGTTCGACTGCACATCGAAGCTGAACGTCTTCCACTCCGGCCCGGGCACGAAGCGCTGGTATTCTAAGAACGACCGCCAGACGGCCATGTTCGTGATCGTCATGGTAACGCTGGGGGCCGCCAGACCTTCGGCCCGCGCCTTGAAGGAAATGCGGTACCATTGGCCTTTCTTGACGGGCACGTCGTGCTGGGCCAGCATGACGCTCGGCTTCTTATCGCCTTCGGCGGGCGGGCAACTCAACGCCAGAGACCACTGCTGGGGATTGTCCCGCACCTTCTCGCGTTTGCAGGTGGCCCGTTTGGGTTCCGACGAGAACAGCCACTCATCGGGCACGCCGTCGTTGTCCGCGTCGGCGCTGAAGTCACCGTTCTTCACCAGGGAGGCCCCGGCACCCCCGCTAAACGGGTTCGAGAACCGCTCCAGGAGAGGCGTCGAGCCAGCCACTCCCATGTTGGCCAACAGGCGTGCCAGGAGGAAACAGGTTCGGCGATAGGTCCGCTTGAGGTTGTGCTGCTTGGTGCGATCGGAGAAGACGCCGAAGGGCGGAAGCTGACAGAAGACGACGTTCGCGTCTTTGGCCCTGCCCAGGACGCCGTTGCCAATGGCGGCGTTTCCGGACATCAGGGGCAGCTCGCGTGGAGCCGGGTTGTGGACCTCCGCCGGCGACACCCCCGCCAGCAGAGAGTCCACGCCGAACGGCTCGAAATAGGCCGCGATGTGCTCCCCTTTCTTCATCTTCACTTTCGTCGGCAGGAAGGCGTTGGCCCCGTCTTGGTCGAGGCCGACGGCCAGGACGTGGCCGCCCCTTTCAAGCCACTTGGCGATGGCGGCGGTATCCCCCGCCAGTTTCTGTCCTCCGCCGGGTCCCACCACGAGGACTTCGTCGCCGGTCAGCTTCCCGCCCTTGTAGGACTTCAAGGGGATGCCCGCTGACTCCAGATGGTTCTTCCCGGCGGGGTCGCCCACGTAAACGGCCTTGCGTCTCGGTGCCGGCTTCCACTTCGCGAAATAATCGAGCACGTTTCGGGCCAGCGTCTCGGCCGTGGGGTCGCTCTCGGTCCGAGCCGTCACGTCCATCTGACAGAACAGCACTATCCCCTTACCCTCGCGGTACTCCATCAGGGGGCTGTACTGGAGGCTGTAGCCGCCGTCGAGAATGGGCATGAAATCGCCGCGCGGCGGTTTCTCAATCAGCACGGAGGCGACATTGCCGCGGTTGCCGCACCGCCACAGCCGGCTGACCGGGATGCCGCACCATCGGACCGTTGGTGTGTAGCTGAATTGCGGATCCAGCTTGTACTCCAGCCGCGGTGGGACGATGGTCGCCGCCCCGCGCCAGTTGCGCAAGTGCTCCTCGGCGATCCCGGCCAGAATCGGATGACCGGGCACCCGCTTGAAGACCCACCTGAGGCCGTACGTTGCCACGCGGAACCCGAACCGTTTCTCCAGCACCTCCGGAGTTTGTTCGAACAGCAGCACCTTCAACCCCTCCCGCACTCGCCCGACATTCGGTGCCGGCCCGCCGACCGTCATGGCGTTCTTCCCCACGACCAGCGCGTCGTACGCCGACAGGTCGGCATCCGCGCTCACCTTGTGGTACCGGACGCCCATGCCGCGGAGCAGCTTGCCCGTCTCGCCCTTGGGATCGAACAGCGCGATCTTCGCGTTTACCTGGGGAGCCGCCGGCCTCGGCAGGACATCGACGGAGAGGGAATTCTTTTGCGTTTCGCCGGTGCTGAACTTGGCGGTGACGTTCAGTCGATACGTACCGGGAGCCACCCGATCCGGTAGCTTGAACCGCAGCGGGAGTCGCTGCTGCCCTCCCGCCGCCACGGTGATCTTCTTGCTGCCGGTGACGGCCTCCGGCAGGCCGAACGAGCACCGGCAGTCGCACGTCACCGTTTCTCGGGAGTTGTTGACGACGATGATCTGTTTCTCAACCGTCTCGCCGGGGTAGAAGTTGTGGTCCTTGCTCGTGAAGGCTCCCCGCTTGCCCGCAATGTAAGCGAGTAGCGGCCCGTTGTTGCGGATGAGCGCCTGCGCGGCGACCGTGGGAATCCAGTCCGACCGCTCGAAGGCCAGGTCTATCCTTTCGTAGCGGTCTTCGATGTAATCCGGGCTGAAACCGGGGCGTTGCAAACTCTGCCAGTCAACCTTAAACTCCTTGCGGCCCTTGTCGACGCCGTCGCGGAGCGTCCAGTAGTGCCCGTGGTTCCACGGGGAGTTGGCAGATATCCCCCACGTCCGCAACGCAGGCCAGTTTTCGGAGAAATACATCGCGTACACCGGGTACCGTTCCGCGAAATCCCTTGAACCGACGGGATGGGGGTAGTCCCACCGATGCCAGAGTCTGCCGGCCTGGTACTGCTTGGCCTCCCAGCGGAGGTTCCTCTTCTCCTGCTCGCTGATCTGATATGCCCGATCCCCGAGGAACTGCGCATTCCACTCCGCCACACAGAACTCCCACGGCACGTTGGCACTGCCGAAGGACCGTTTGCCGTGGTACCACCCTCGATACATGGCCCAGTCCCACGGCATGGGTACGGTATACTCGCACGTGAAAAGCGGCTTTACGCCCTTGGTCGCCCAGTGCTCGAACCAGTCGGACATCTCCTGGATGGGGACGAAATTCGCGTAGAAGTTGCTCGTGTGCATGGGGCCCAGGTTGCCGGAGGAATGATGGTAAACGATGCGGCTGGGGTCGAGGCTTCGGATGATCGCCTCGGCCCGCCGGGCCCGCTTCACATTCTTGGCGGCCCACTCGCTGCGCCGGTCGTGGATCCCGTCGATCATGTCCGGATTCATGTCCTCGGCGTATCCGGTCGCATTGTGACTGGTGGCGTAGGCGACGACCGACGGATGATTCTGCGCCACGCGCACGTAGAACGCCGCGTGCCGGGCGTAACCGTTTGCACGGTCGGCGTCGGCACCCTCCCAGTCGTATTGGCCGAAGTGCGGTTGGGAGAAGGCGACGAGCATCCCCACGTCGTCCGCGGCGCGGAGAATCTCCTCGAAGCTCAAATGCGAGCCCGGCTCGCAGCCGTAGTTGTGCGTGTAGACGAAGTTGATCCCGAAGCTCGCCAGCCGCTCCATGCTCTCCCGGGCCGCGTCGTAGGTGGCCCATGCCGCGCCGACCTGGGCATTGTCCAGCGGAACCGACGAGAGGAAGATGCGGGCGCCGTTTAAGTAGAAGTCCCGGCCGTCGATCCAGAACTCCCGGAACCCGAATCGCACGGGAAGGGCGGCATCCAGCACCTCTCCACCAGCCTCTGAGAGGGAGAGATGGAGGCGATACATGTTCTGAGGCGTGTGGACGTCCCAGAGTTTCTCCGGTTTCCACTTCTCCGCAAACATGATACGGCCATTCTCGATGTCGTCCTTTTTGAACGGCTTGCTGGTGAATTCGCGGACCGTGCGTTTTCCGTCGACAACGTCGGCCCGGAGGACGTATGACGGATTGCCAATCCGTCCTACACCGGGTTTCGAGTCACCCGTGAGGCCCTCAAGGGCCGCGTCGAGGTTGATGGACCACTGGCGTACGGACGTGACCACCTTTACGTCGCTGATGCGGGGACCCGGTGGTGTGCTCGCCAGGTAGACATCGCCGCACAGGCCGCGCCGTGCCACCCGACCCTTGACTTTTCTAGCCGAGGCAGTGTCGTTGTAGGAAAGCATGACACCCTTCAGGGGCATAGCGACTACGAGCATAGTGAGAACGTGCTTCTGGCCCGGGCGGCATGCGGCCGTCAGATCCACCTCACCCGAAGGAAACCGTATTTCGCCGACCCGCTTGCCGTTGATATACACTGCGGCAAAGGAATTGACGTACTCCGCCAGTAGCACGATCCGACGGTCGGTCCACTCCCGGGGCACCGTGATCTCCCGCTGGTACCAGGCGGCAGTGACGCCGCCCAGACGCTCGTCCTTCCATCTCGGATGGGCGTAGACCGTCTGGCAGTCCTTCTGCATGTAGTCGGTGATTCCCGGCCAGCACCCCGGGACCTTGAAATAGCCCCATCCTGCCTTGGGCATGGCGTCCGAGCCGTCACGGGCCGGTTGCCAGCGCCACAAGCCGTTGATACATATCCGCTCCCGCGTCTTCGTGGATTGGCGATGTGCCTTCTCCAGCCCCCAAACGGGCTGCACGCCTTCGGATAACTCTGTTACCGCGTCCTCTTGCGCGGCTACTGCTTGCAGCACGCCGCAAGCAAGGGCTGCCAACACGCTCGCGGCAATCGGGATCCCCTTAGGTATTTCACGCACCGGATGACTCTCCTTTGGCTGTCCATTCGCACGGGTGCCTGTGGTTGACACACCAACCCGTCTTCATTGCCGATCACGCGCACCCGCGCGTATCGGCCCGGGCCGTCATCGTCAGCAGCGACATGGGTGCAAGCACAACATTCGTCGGTAGCACTCCGGACATAACACTGCCTTTCATCGGGGTATTTGCGTAACAACGGAAATCACCGACGACGTCAGCCACCGCCCGTCCGGCAATCAGTATCTCGGGCTGTCGGAGTGGTGTCAAGCACTTGCTGACGGCCGGCATGACTGCGGGCAAAGAAGTAAAAAGGAACACGCGTCATGGCCGCTCGATGACCGGGGCGGTGGCCACGCGGGGACGGATCGGCAATCGGCGGGCACCGCTTGCCAATGGCGAACTTGACTCGGTACCGAGTACTCAGTACTTTGTACCCCGTACGATGTAGTTGCCCGGTCGTAACGGAAAACGTCACCCTAGAAGCGGCAATGTCCGTGGAGCCACGCGCAACGGGATGATTGACAAACGGATCGAGCAGTAGTATGCTAAGCTTAGTGGTGATCCTCTTGTTCTGGAAGTTCTGAAATATTCCGCCAATGTTCGACATTCATCGATACACTGTCCAATAGGAATGAGGAATCGCACCTGTACGATTGATGTGCCGGCAGTACAAGTTCCGGCGATTTCGAGGGAGTCCACATTGTGCTACGGGTAGGACAACGACTTGGTAAATATCGAATTGAGCAACGGATTGCCGATGGTTCTTTCGCGAACGTTTACCGGGCGATGGATACCATTGAGGGAATTCGTGTGGCCCTGAAGATTCCTCATGCCAGCCTCGTGAACGAAGAAGTTCTCGAGGACTTCCGGAACGAAGTGCGCCTGATGGCAAGACTTGATCACACCAACATCCTCCCTTTGAAGGATGCGAGTTTTGTCGATTCTCACTTTGTTCTCGTCTTTCCCTTAGGTGAGCGGACTTTGGCCGGCCGAATCCAAAGTCGAATGTCGCTCGATACGATGCTGGACTACGCCGATCAAATGCTCAAAGCCGTGGCGTATGCACACGGTAACCGAGTCATCCATTGTGATATCAAACCCGAAAACTTCATACTGTTTCGCAACAACAGGTTGCTTCTGACGGATTTCGGGATATCGAAAGTGGCCAGACGCACCGTACAAGCTTCAGGCTCCGGCACCGTGGGTTACATTGCACCGGAGCAAGCGATGGGCAAGCCGTCTTTTCGATCCGACGTGTTCTCCCTGGGCCTTGTGTGGTATCGCATGTTATCCGGGTGTCTGCCGGAATGGCCGTATGAGTGGCCTCCTCCGGGCTTCGAGCGACTTCGCGGGCGGGTGCATCCCGAACTTATTGGACTGGTGCGAAAAGCAATTCAGCTTAATCCTATCAAGCGATTTCGGGACGCGGGGCAGATGCAGACGGCTTTCCTGAAAGTCCGACCTAAGGCAGCAAAGTACAGGCTTACGCGAAGGCAACGGAGGGCCAAGGGGACAACGAAACGCGACTGGCAGACGATGCGTCGACAACAATTCCAACGGACATACGGGAAATCACTGGGGACTCGTTTCGCCTGCCACCGTTGCGAGGGACCCGTTTCCGAGACCATGCAAACCTGTCCTTGGTGTGGCATAAATCGGAAGTTCCATCGGGACGACACTCGTTTTCCTGCACAGTGTCCTCGTTGCGGGCGAGGAATGAAGCTGGATTGGACCTACTGCCCGTGGTGTTACGGGCCCGGCTTCGAGTCAACAACCACGCGGCAATACTCGGACATTCAATATCAGGCTCGTTGTTCCAATCCGAATTGCTCACGGAAATCGCTGATGCCTTTTATGCGATATTGCCCCTGGTGCCATCACAAAGTGCGCCGGAATTGGAAAATACCCGGTAGCACTGAGACGTGTCCCTCTTGCGACTGGGGTGTCTTGGGATCATTCTGGAAATACTGCCCTTGGTGTGGTAAGCAACTCGGCAGCCATTGAGGCATCGAGCATGGTTCAGAACGCTTTGCCGCTGACAAGGCTCTACTTCGACGAAAATATGGTGCGAGGGGAGTCACACGCCATCGCAAGCGGGATAGCAGTCATGTATTCAGCGCGATGTCCGGATCGAGAAACGAACGAGGATGCGGCGGCACTAATTCCTTTCACCGCGGACTCAGGAATCCTTGCGGTTGCAGACGGGGTCGGTGGCAATCTTGCCGGTCATCATGCGGCGAGTCTTGCAATCGAAGCATTGAAGACTTCCTTGGCGGACGGCGTGCAGGACACCCTCATGCTTCGTACTGCGATCTTGAACGGGGTTGAAACTGCTAACCGAACCGTGCAAGCTCTTGGGGTCGGCGCCGCCACCACGCTCGCCTTGGTCGAGTTGCGGGGGAATACGATTCGTCCGTACCACGTGGGCGACTCCATGATCCTCGTTGTGGGCCAGCGAGGGAGAATCAAGGTGCAAACGACTCCCCATTCACCCGTAGGTTTCGCTGTTGAGGCAGGGTTCCTGGATGAGACGGAAGCAATGCACCACAAGGACCGACACCTGGTGTCGAACGTAATTGGCTCGATAGATATGAAGATCGAAGTCGGTTCGACTATCAGGCTGGCTCCCCGCGACACAGTTCTTCTCGCCAGCGACGGCCTATTCGATAACCTCGCTGTTGAGGAGATCATCGAACGAATACGAAAGGGGCCCATTGAAACCATTGTGGAGCGTTTGGCCACCGACGCAACACAGCGCATGATTCATCCGGAAGATGGGCAGCCTTCAAAACCTGATGATCTGACTTTCTCGGTATTTCGACTTTCTGCTTCGGTGTCGCGATGAACGGCCATTCTTCTTCAGAAACCGGCGGTGCTTGTTCAGACAGCCCACAAGGAATAGAATCACGATTTCTGCGATCAGGCGAGCGGTACCTTACCTCCCGACTGGCGAAGAATGCAGATCGGATCTTCCAGAACACCGTATGAAACTGGTGATTAGCCGATGGATTTCGCCAGCCTGATGCAGAGCGCTTAACCGGCGTGAAAGGACGTTGGATGGAAAACAACTCTTGGGCAATCACCGAAGGCGACGGGCCGCTGGTTGCGGCGGCGATTCACAGCGGACACGCCGTCCGTGATGAAATAGCTGACTTGTTGGCTCTCGATCACGATGAGCGATTACGTGAGGAAGACCCTTTCACCGATCAGTGGGCGAGGGTGGCCGCCAATCGGTTGATTGGTCAGAAGTCTCGGTTTGAAGTTGATCTGAATCGGCCACGAAGCAAGGCTGTTTATATCTCGCCTGAAGATGCTTGGGGATTGCAGGTTTGGAAGTCCGCTCCCCCACAATCATTGATCGATGCCTCGTTAGCAATCCATGATGCTTTCTACAAAGATCTCCACCGCTTCTTGAGCGGCCTTGTCAAGCGATATGAGCGGGTCGTCATCTACGATCTTCACTCCTACAACCATCGTCGCAACGACCCGGACGGAGAACACGCTGATCCAGAATTGAACCCGGAAATCAATCTCGGCACTCGCACCATGTATCGGCGAAGGTGGGTGACGGTGGTAGACCGTTTTCTTGAAGACCTGCGCGGCTTCGACTTTCAAGGCCGACACCTCGACGTGCGTGAGAATGTGAAGTTCTTCGGTGGGCATTTTTCCAAGTGGATTCACCAGGAGTTTCCAAGCTCAGCTTGTGTGCTTTCCATCGAAGTGAAAAAGATGTTCATGGATGAGTGGACGGGCCAACCTGACACCGAATCTGTTGAGGCAGTGAAGCAGGCGATTCAATCAACCGTAGGCGGCGTGCTCGAGGAGCTTTCCAAGCTGTGAGAACTTCGACAGAACAAGGCGGATGGATCGCTGGCGAACTCGTGGCTGAGATTCGCGCGCGACTGGAAGCGGGGAAACGCGTGCGCCGAACGCTGCCGGGAGGAGGCCGCCTTCACATCGACCGACAACTCCCGTTCCTGTGTGTGTATCGTCAACCGTTGCATAACCTTGATGAAGGAACCAATCAACTCATCGAGGGCGAAGCCTCATTTCTGATTGCAGCCGCTGGCAAGCGAGCCAATATCAGCTTATCCGGACTTGTCTCGAAGCTCATTGAGGTGATGGCATATCAGTTCGGCGCATTCCTGATCGTGGAAGTGTGGTCTGCTCCTGACAAGGACGTTGCTGTCGCCGCGGACCAGGATGACATCCAGCCAACGGAACTTCGTCCCGATTTTGTCATTTCAGCCCGCCGCCCGAATGTACCGCACCGGACGGTTGAATCGCTTCGGAAACATCTGCAACGGATCAGCATTATGCGGCAGGTCGCGTCCGTTCAAGTAGACTTTCGGGCGCATGCCTATCCACCGGGACTTTCCTATTTGCTGAAAGCACACCAGAGCCGCCAGTTGCAGTGTGACACGATCGGTATCTGCGTCCGTCCGATCTACCGGGACCATGAAAGCGGTGATCTGTTCCCGGCGGTCCTGCACAACTTGAAACGTGGACTGGGACGGGCGCTGAAACAGGCGTTCTTCACGTTTGCCAAGACTCGAACGAATACGCAGCCCGAGCATTACTACTCACTCGGTCGCCGGGCGATGGTCAAGGCCGTGTGGGATGTGGATCGTCGGATTTCCGAGATCAGCGACAGCTTCAACTTCCTCTTACAAGTCACTCCGGTCAATGCCGAAGCTGCATGGCGCGAATTCCGTCGCAGCCGGTTCGAGTCCGTGCCACGTTTTTACTATCGTCCGTTGGCTGTGGAGCCGGCGGTGCTCAAACGTCGCCTCTTTGGTGTCGCCATTGAGAAGATTGAAGACCCGACGTTGGGCGAACTGTTCCGCCAGCGTCAGGACGAATTGGATCGTCAGATCACGATGCTCACCGACATTGGCACGCCGCGCTTTCTGCTCGGCAGCAGGCAGGTTTACGGAGGTGTGAGCCGCGAACTGCTCGCACTGGCTCGGGATTTGCTTGACCGACTTCCGTCCCACAGCCGGGAAGATGCTGTTGGTGGACAGATTTCAGCAAGTGAATTTGCCCGGCACGCTCAACAGGAGATCGAATACTACCGCTCGCAGCTTCCGAGCTTCACCGCCACAGTACAAGTTCGTGACGACATGTTTTCCGGCCTCCTTTCTTCCTGTGGCAATCTGATCATTGGGCACCGGACGAAAATTCCCGTGCGACGTGTTCAAGCCTTGCTGCAGCATGAGGTCGCAACACATCTGCTGACCTACTATAATGGACTGAACGAGCCGTTCCAGCAGTTGCATTCGGGATTCGCCGGTTATGAACCTCTCCAGGAAGGATTGGCCGTTTTGGCGGAGTACCTTGTTGGCGGCCTGAGCATTCCCCGTCTGCGAGTCCTCGCAGCCCGTGTGGTCGCCGCGCATTTGCTTGTTGAGGGCGCTAGTTTTGTCGACGCGTTTCGACTGATCGACCGGGATTATGAATTCTCGCAGCGCATGGCCTACACCATCGTGATGCGAATCTACCGGGGCGGCGGTCTGACCAAAGACGCCGTTTACTTGCGAGGGCTAGTCGAGATACTTGACTATCTCCGAGACGGCGGGGAACTCGATCCGTTGTTTGTCGGAAAAATTGCAGTAAAACACGTCTCGTTGATCAAAGAACTCCGACACCGAAAAGTGTTACGGCCACCCGCACTGCGCCCGCGGTATCTCGATATGCCGGGAGTCACGGAACGATTGGCGCAGACTCGAAACGGAATCACCGTCTTGAACCTAATCAAAGGAAAGCCCAAATGAGAATCGGTTTTGTCGTAAACGATGTTACCACGGAAGAACCCACCTACACAACCACCCGGCTTGCTATGGCGACAGTCAACCGAGGTCACGAGGCGTGGCTGATTGGAGTGGGCGACTTGGCCTTCGACCCGGACGACAGCGTGCGTGCCAGGGCCAAAACCGTATCGAAACAGAACTACAAATCGCTGAAGACATTCTTGGATGAACTACGGGGCCATAAAGGGCGAAGCGAACGGATTTCCGTTGACGACCTCGACGTGCTGCTGCTTCGCAATGATCCCGCTGCCGATAAGGGCCGTCGTTCATGGGCGCAAATGGCCGGAATCAACTTCGGTCGCGCAGCCATGCGCCGCGGCGTGATCGTGCTAAACGATCCCGACCGTTTGGCCCAGGCGATGAATAAGATGTACTTCCAACTCTTTCCCGAAGAAGTCCGCCCAGCAACGCTGATTACCCGTGATCGCAGTGAGATCAAGAACTTCGCGAAGGAACAGGGCGGCAACATTGTCATCAAGCCGCTCCAAGGGTCGGGTGGACAGGGTGTGTTTCTCGTTCGCGGTGACGACATCAGCAACCTGAATCAAATGATCGAGGCGGTTAGTCGTGATGGTTACGTTGTCGCTCAAGAGTATCTCGAGGCTGCTGCCGAAGGCGACACCCGGCTCTTCATGATGAATGGGCAGCCGTTTCGATACAAAAACAAATATGCTGCGTTTCGACGACTGCGTTCGGGGGACGACATGCGCAGTAACATCCATGCGGGCGGAGAAAAGGCAAAGGCAGTCATTGACGACGTTGCTCTAAATATTGCCGAAATCGTCCGGCCCAAACTGGTTGAAGACGGCATGTTTCTCGTTGGACTTGACATCGTGGGCAGCAAATTGATGGAGATAAACGTCTTCAGTCCCGGTGGTCTGGGAAGTGCCAGACAGTTTGAAGGCGTCAACTTTGCACACGCCGTTGTTGAAGCACTGGAACGCAAGGTGCAATACATGGGCTTTTATCGACGTAATTTTAACAATATCGACATGGCGACACTGTGACAGGCGGCGACACGGACACGCATCCCGGCAACATGAGCCAAAGGCTCAATCCTTCTTCAGCAGCCGCGGCTCGGGCTTGTCGACCCAGCCGGCGGGCCGCTGCCCCTTGCCTGCCCGATTCACGTCGCCGAGGTCCTCGCGGGCCTTCTCGGCCAGGGCCAACAGACGCTTGACCACCTCCGGGTGCTGGTCCTTCACGTCGTTGTCCTCGTGGATGTCGGTCGAGAGGTCGAACAGCTTCATAGGCGTTTTGCCTTCGGGCTTGCCCCAGTTGCGTTTCTTCGATTCCATCTCGACGAACAATTTCCACTTGCCCGAGCGGACCGCTTGGAGCTGGTCCATCTGGTAGTAGTAAAAGGCCTCGTGGGGCGACTTGGCCCCCGGCTTGCCACTCAGCAGCGGCCAGATGTCCTTGCCGTCGATAATGCGGTCGTCGGGCACCTTGGCCCCGGCGAGCTTCGCAAAGGTGGGCAACAGATCGAGCGTCGCGGTCACCTCCGAACACGTCGTCCCCGCCGGAATCTTGCCGGGCCATCGCACGACACACGGCTCGCGCATGCCGCCCTCGTCGGTGCGGCCCTTGCGCCCCCGGAGCGGGACGTTGCTCGGCTCGCGAGGCGAACCGTTGTCCGAGGTGAACAGCACGAGCGTCCGGTCGTCGATACCCAGGTCCTTGAGCGTCTTGAGAATCTCGCCGGTCGACCAGTCGATCTCTTCGGTCGCGTCGCCGTAAGGGCCGTTCTTGGACTTGCCCTTGAAGGCCTTGCCGGGGTGCAGCGGCCCGTGGATCATCGTGTGCGGCAGGTAGATGAAAAACGGCTTGTCCTTATTGGCCTTGATGAATTTGATGGCCTCATCCGTGTAGCGCTCGGTGATCGTGTCCTGCTTGACGGGCGCTTCAAACGCCGTCTCGTTGCGGACCAGCGGCAGCGGAATCTGCTTGCGGTTCATGTCGTTGCTGTACGGGATGCCGTAGTAGTAGTCGAACCCCTGGCTGGTCGGCAGGAATTTCGGGTGGTCGCCCAGGTGCCACTTGCCGATGCAGGCCGTCGCGTAGCCGACCGGCTTGAGCACTTCGGCGATCGTAATCTCCTCGGGATTCAACCCCTTGCGGGCAGCCGGGAACAGCACGCAGAGATTCTTCTCATCGACGTGCATGTTCACGCGCCGCGGGTAGCAGCCGGTCATCAGACTGGACCGCGAAGGCGTGCAGACCGAGCAGGTCGAATAGAAATCGGTAAGCCGCACGCCCTCTTCCGCCATCTTGTCCAGGTTCGGCGTCTTGTGCAGCTTCGAGCCGAAGCAGCCGATGTCGCTGTAGCCCATGTCGTCGACAAAGATGACGATGAAGTTCGGCTTGGGTCCGTCGGCCGCAGCATCGGCGGCGCCGGCCGCCATCCCGCAGGACCATGCAAGTAAAGCAAATCCAAAGATCAAGACAATTCGAGCGTGGTTGTTCATAGGAACCTCCAATCAAGGCAATGTACCGCCAGCAGTCATTTATTGAAACCTATTATATCAAATGGGCGAAGGGTGGCCAGCGGTTGAGCGCCGCGAAGCCCCGGCATGCTACCAACCGAGACACCGCTTCGCTGTGCCCCAGCCACCCGTCGATCATGGTAGCAAAAGTGGCAGCGGGTTGCAAATTGTCTCCCGGCGGGGGATCTCACGCAGAGGCGCAGAGTCCGCAGAGGAAACGCTTTCTCCTATGTCTCTCTGCGAACTCTGCGCCTCTGCGTGGGTCTTCTTCGCAACGCGATCATGGTAACAAATAGCAACACTAACTGCAATAAACTGCGGAAACGCGGTCATTGAAAGCAAAGGATCTCGCCGCTTGCCGTCGAAACGAACAGTCGGCCTCGGGCGGCGGAGAGGCCTTCGAGGACCGTTGGCGCGTCGAGTGTTTTGTTCATCAACACGCGTCCATCGGCCGCCGAGACGGCCATCAAGACGCCGCCGCGCTTGCCGTCGTACGCCGCCCAGGGTTCGTCCTTGTCGATCACGTCGGGCGACCCGGCCGCAAAGAGCGTGTCGCCGGCAAGGACCATCGACGTGATCTTGACCGGAACGCGAAGCGACCACTTCTTGACGTCCTGTGGCTTCTTGGATTTCGCTCTCTTGGCCTTCGGCTTCGCCGCGGGCTGGTCCTGCTTCCCGGGAGCTTTCGCATCCTTCGGGCCCGTGCAGAAGAGTTCGTAGCCTTTGCCGCCGGGGGTGAAGAACTCGCCGTAACCGCTCATCTTCTGCCGGGCGCGAACGGCGTAGACCGTCTTGCCCCGGTAGACGAGGTACTCGGCCACCGGGCGGTCGCCGAGATGCCACCGGACGCGGCTCGACCAGCCGTCGTCGAGGAACCCGGCCGTCGAGTAAAGCGGCGGGGCGTCGGATTTCTGTTCGCCGCCGAAGAGCTTGCGGCGGCGCATGTAGATTCCGTCGGCCCGGGCGACCAGCACATCGCTCAACAGCCCGCTGTCGCTCTTCTGGCTGCGGCCGTTGTCGACGTCCATCGTGTGCGACGAGGCGATCCGCTTTTCGGAAAGGACCCGGCCGGTCTCGGCGTCGAGCGACCAGGCGACGATGCCGCCGTCGAGAAACGACGACCGCCCGGCGGTGCAGTAGACCGCGCCGTCGCGGACGACGACGCTGCCGTGGATCGGCCAGGCCGACTCGACGCCGCCGAAGGCCCCGACGAGCCGCGGCTCGGGGGCGCCGCGAAACCGCCAGACCAGTTCGCCGTCGGACGCCCGAAGACAATAGAGCCAACCGTCCATGCCGCCGAAGTAGAGCCGTCCGGCGGCGAACGTCGGCGGCGTGTCGATTCGGCCGTCGGCCGTAAAGGTCCAGCGGGGCTTGCCGTCGGCGGCGTTGAGCGCGACGACCTGATGTCGCGACGGGACGGCCGCAAAAACCGTCTCGCCGACGGCAATGCAGCCGGTCGGCGCCGCGCCGACATCTGCCCGCCACGCCGGTTCCGGTGTTTCGGAGACCGCCGCCGCCGTCGCGCCGGTCCGTTCGCAATCGTGCCGCCACGTGGGCCAGTCTTCGGAAAGCCGAAAGCCGAAAGCTGAAAGCTGGGGAGGGGTCTTCCCGTACGCAGGGCCTCGTTCCAGTCGAGCAGACTCTTCTTCTGCTTTCTGCTTTCTGCTCTCTGCTTTGTTCTCCGGCGCGAGTGCCACGAAGCCGTTGAGTTTCGAGGTGATGTAGCAATCGCACGGGTGGGGCGTCGCGTAGACCAGCCCGTTGCACGGGATCGCGCCGAGCCGGCAGGTGCCGCGGACCCAATGCTGCCGGAGCGTTTCGCCGCCGTCGAACGGGATGAACTCCAGGCCGCGGAAGCTCGTCATTTTGAACCGCGGGGTCGCCTTGTTGCGGTAGCAGCGGTGGTGGTGGCCGTTGTTGAACGCGCGGAAGTTCGAGATCTTTCGTTTGATTTCGCCGGTGGCCGGGTCGAGCCCGACGCAAAAGGAATTCGGCGAGCCGACCCAGGCGTTGCCCTTGGCGAGACTGGCGGCCGACCCCGGGCGGCACTCGGACGCCGTGCGTTTGAAGCTCTTGTAGTCGTCGACCCAGACCAGCCCGTCGATCAGGAAGACGTCGGCCGGATGGCCCCAGCCCCACGACGCGCAGGGTCGGCTCCAGAGTTCGTCGCCCGTCTTCGCGTCGTAGACATGCAGTTTGCCCCGGATCTCGCGCCAGTCGATGCCGCGGTCGGGGTTGAGCTGGACGAAGAACAACCGCCCGTCGCCGTAGACCAGCGTACACATGTCGGTGATGCGGATGTCGTACCGCATTTTGTTTTCGGGCACCTCGGGGCGGGCAATCCGCCACAACTCGCGGCCGTCCTTTAAGCTGAGGCTGACGATCCGGTCGCCGTCGGCGAAGAAAACCTGGCCGTCGCCCGCGCACATCGACAGGTGGCTGATCCGCTCCATCGAGCCGGTTTTGGATCGCAGCCCGACGTAGTCGCCGGTCTTCCAGAGCATCTCCCCGGTGTCGGCCCGGATGGCGGCGACCCACTTTCGCACGGGCGGGTCGCCCTCGTCGCCGCGGCGATCCTTCTCCGATTTCCCGGGCCGTTGATCGGCCTGGTTGATCGCCAGGATCAGGAGCCCGTCGTGGTAGAGGATTTCGTCGGTTCGCTCGGTGCCCTCGTACGTCTTGAGGACTTCGCCGGTCGCGGCGTCCAGTTCGGTCAGCGGGGCGTTGAAGCCGAGGGTGACGTAGACCCGGTCGCCGGCGGCCACCAGGCGGCGCGGGATGTGCGTCGGGATCGTGAAGCGGCATATCCACGTCGCGCTCCACGACTTCCATCCCCAGTCGGCGATCGGCTTTCGCCAAAGCGGCAGGCCGTTGAACGCATCGCGGGCGACCAGGGCCCACTTGTCCGGCACGCTGCCGTCCATGGCGGCCGGGGCCTCGTCGACGATCGAAAACAGACGCCCGCCGGACGAGACGATGCCCGTCACGCTCGGGATCGTGTGGTGGTGCCGCGACCAGAGCGGCCCGGCGATCCACTGCAAACGCCGCGGCGGACCGGCGACCGTATCCCGGGCAACGGCATTCGCATCGGCGCCGTGCAGCCAGTGGGTCCACTCGTCGATTTCTTTCGGCCATGGCTTGACCGTCTTATTCCATGCGCCGCTGCGCAAGCAGTACGCGACTCCGCCGGGCACGAGCACCCGCATCCTCTCGGCCGCGTCCACCCCGCCGGCATCTTCGACCACCAGCAGGTTGACCATATTCTCGGCGTACGGCAGCCGGTCGGACGTCCACTGTTGCACGGATACGCCGCAGACGCCCCGTGTGCCAATATACTTGCGGGCCTTCTCGACATTTTCCTTGCTCTTGTCCAGCCCATGCACACAAATGCGATTGTCGGCGCGCAGCGCGGCGGTCAGTCGGCCGTCGCCGCAGCCGAGATGTACGACCAGGCCGCCGCGGACGCCGGTCGCTTCGAGGATCTTACGGGCCTGCCCGGCCGGACCTTCCGTTTCAGCCGCCGCCAGAGCACCGGCATACACCGATAGACATACGGCAACGCCCGTCCGGAGGCGCCAAGCGTTCTTCCGGCATCTACTTCCCGCCATGATTTGTTCCTCTATTTCTCGTATCTTCTTGTCGACGACCGGCTTGAAGATCTGTCAAGGGTTCCGTTCGGAGGACGGTATGTGGATTACCGTCATTGCACACGTGTTGAAGCGGACCCGCTTGTCGAGATTCTCCTTCTTCGTTCCGCGATTTCCATTCCACGTGACGTACAGTTTGTTTCCGTCGGGCGAGACGGCCGAGCCGAAGGTTCCGATCGGGATGTAGCCGTATTTCCCGTAAAGAAGCGGGTGCAGAAAGGCGATTACCTTGCGGGTGCGCGTCTTCACGTCGTATTGGACGACCGGCGTGCCGTCGCGATAGGCCCGGCCGTGGGCGCCGGGAACGTAGTATAGATAACGCCCGGTCGGATCGGCGTCGATTGAGGTCGTGTAAGTTGCGCTGCCGACGGCGGCCGCACCAAGCGGGGTTGCCTTCTCGGTCTTCGTGTCGAACTCCCACAGCGCGTCGTGGTCGATCGTGTAGACCCGCCCGTCGGGCGTTTCCATCGTTGCCGAGCGGAGCCCGCAGCGGGCCGCGATCGGGACCGGCCGACCGGGCTTCTCGGGGTCGAATCGGACCAACGCGGCCGGGCCCTCCGTTTTGCTGGGGCTGCTGGTGCCGCCGTGAAAGTAGACCTTTCCGGTCGAACGGGCAAAGATCAGGTAACGGGACGGTCCGTGGGCATCGGTGTAGAGAATCTTGCGGCCCGCAATGTCGTAAGCGAGAAACTGCGGCTTCTTCTCGTTGAGTCCGTCGGCCGTCCCGGCGTAGAAGATCAGACGATCGGGGTCGAGCATGCCGCACGGCATGCACTGCATCGGCAGCGGGGCGGCGGCAACAATTTCGGTTTTCTTCTTCTCCGGATGGTAGCGAAGAATCCAGTCACCCTTGAAATGGGCGCCCGGATCGAAGGCCACACGGGTGGAGCCGCGATGGGTGGAGAAATAGAGCCAACCGTCGCGGCCCCGGTCGAGCCGGCTGTGGATCTTGCCGGGCGTGTAGTGGCCCTTCGGCCGGCGGAGTGTCTTGCGGAGATCAACCACTAGGGTCAATTTCTTCGTGTCGGCGTCGTACTCGTAGACAAACGCGTTGCCTTCGGGGCTTTTGTGGTCGCCGATAGCCGAGTAGTACTTGTTACCCACCGCCAGCCCGTCGCCCCAGACCGACCACGGATTGCCGGGGTAATCCTGGCCGGGATAGTACATGAAGTTGACAGTCGGCGGCGTCTTCGCGATTTTCACACCGGGTTTCACTTCCGCCGTCGGCTTCAAAAGAGCCGGCGAGGTGATCGTGACAACCTTCTTGCCCCCGGCAAGCTTCGGCGGCCACGTCAAGGCTTCGTCAGAAGCGGCGCAGACCACGGCCGGCGACAAAAGGAGAAAAACAGAAGCATACGCCAGAGAGTGTATTGTTTTGCACATCGTCCTACCCTTGTATCAGCGTCAATCAACGGTCGTCAAAGTAGCAGGCACACTCCGTGTGCCGTCCGCTGAATCCTTGTGCGGTCCAAAGAATTACAACCTCTCCGTGTGCCTGCTACTATTCTTGCCCCCTGCTATTTACTTTCCGTTTCCTTGATAACGAGCCGGCGATTGGCCGGGACCGATTTCTTGGTAACCACCTTGCCGTCGGGCAGGCGGACCGACACATCCACTTTGTTCGCGTCCCCCAGGCCGAAATGGCACACGGCTTCTTGCCCGCTGCCGTAGCCGTAGCCGATGGTAATCTCCTGGAATCCGAGCAAGGCTTCCGCTTTGCCGAGCTGTCCCGCTCGATAAATCCGCACCTGGCTGCCGATCCCCATGCGGTTGAACTTCTGCCCGACGACCTGGACGTCGAGCCAGTGCCGCGGCGGGCTCTCGTTGTGCAACAGGCGGCTGTAGTTGCCCCGATACCAGTTGACCAGGAAGAGATCGACCCGGCCGTCCCCGTCGTAGTCGCCCGACGGGCCGGTCGAGTAGTAGACCATCGGTCCGGCGATCTTCTTCGGCGGCACGAACCGCGGCAGCCCGTCGCGGAGTCCCGTGTTGCGAAACACCAGCGGCGCGATCCGTTTCTTCTCGTCGAGCCACCCGGTCGAGAAGTAGATGTCCGGCCAGCCGTCGTTGTCGAAATCCTGGATTTCGACGTGCGGGCACTTCTGCGGTACCTCGGCCGGCATGCCGACTTTCGCGGAAACGTCGCGAAACTGCGGCACACCATCCTTCAGTCCGTCGTTGATGTACACGCGGTTTCGCGCCCTGTCACCATGGATGCCCAACACAAGGTCGAGCCGCCCGTCGCGATTGAGGTCCCCGAAAGCGGCCCCGCACGGCCAGTCCTCGTTGTCGAGCGGCCCCCAGGCAAAGGTTTCGCGAAGCCCGGGCGGTTCGACGTACTTCCCCTGCTTCGTGCTCAGAAAAAACCGGTTGCTGTGGCCGACGAAGAAATCGGGCAGCCCGTCCTCGTTCACGTCGGCAACGGCCAACCCCAGCCCGAACAGATCGTCGGGTAGTCCGGCCGACCGATTCGCATCCTGAAACTTCAGCCCGCCAAGGTTGCGGAACAACACCGATCGCGGGTCCTTTGTGAACCGATCTTCCACGACGAAAAGATCGAGCAGGCCGTCGGCGTCGTAGTCGAACACACCGACGTTCCGTGCGGTCCCGATCGACTTCGGGCACGCGCCGCACGCGGCCGAAATGTCGACCAAGCGCCCGCTGTCGTTGCGGAACAGTTTTGAATAACAGAGCTGGGCGTCGCGTTGCGGCCCGGCGCCGAAACCGGTTTTGCCTTTGCAGTTGTTCGCCACGTAGAGTTCCAGGGTTCCGTTGTTGTCCCAATCGGCGAACACGGCCCCGCTGGTTCGGGCGAAGAACTCCGCCGGCGTTTTCTCGACGGCCTCGAACGTCCCGTCGCCCCGGTTGCGGAAGAGCTTGTTGGGCAACGGCCCCGCAGCCGGTCTGTACCTCTCGTCCGGCCGGTCGGCGAATCCGCCGACATACAGGTCCGGGTCGCCGTCGCCATCAAAATCCCCCCATGCCCCGCCGTGGCCCATGAAACCCCGAAGCGGCTCGTACAACCCGGCCCCGCGGGTTACGTCGACGAAGCTGATCCGCTGGGCAGACACCACCCAAGGGAAAACGCTCAGAATGGCCAGCGAACAGAACGTCAGGCAAACGGGCTTGCTCATCGGTCTTTGTCCCTCGTCGCGGTTTGCTCCTTGGGGTGGCGGAACTGCCGCCTATTTCACAACCATGTAATCCAAGCCGAACAAAAACGTGCCGACCTGGAGGGCCTTGCACTTTTCGTTGCAGCCGACCGCTTCGGCGCGCAGCGTGTGCTTGCCCTTCTTGAGGTCGTGGCGCCCCAGCGAGATGGTTTCGGTCGGCACGACGTCGGGACCGTAGAGGTCGATCACTTTGCCGACTTTCTTGCCGTCGAGATAGAGCTGAAACTGCCCGTAGTCGCACGCCCTGGTCAGCCGGACTTTGACCTCCTGCTCACCGCTTCTAGGAGCGTCGAACTCGATGGCGACCGACTGGCCTTTTTTCCCGCCGGTCCAGATCAGGTGTTTGCCGCCGCTCCATTTGCCTCCGCGGTACCGGCGCATGTCCTGGACCCACGTGCGTCCGCCGTCACAGCGGGTGACCTTGAGGCCCTCGCCCTCGACGGCCCCCGATTCGAGCGGTTTGGCCGGTTTCGCCGGCTTCCGCGGCGGCGGCCCGCTGGGTGTCGGCCGGGGATGCACACGGCCCGGCAGCGGCACGACCTTGTACGGACTCTTCGAGCCGGGCATCGCGTACCAATAGACGACCGTGTCGAACAGGCACGGCTGGCCGCGGTTGTTGCGGTTCGGCACATATTTCTCGATCACGCCCTCGAACGATTTCATGAACGGCACGTCGTCGCAGACGTGGAACCGGTTGACCGACGTGTCCTTCTGGGCGTCGGGCAGCAGGTGCGTATTATTGGCCAGGGCACTTTCAAACGTGATGAACGGCCGGTTGGCCGCCCAGGCGTAGCCGATGTAGTCCTCCGACCCGGTGCCGATCGTCGAGGGGTACTTCTCGCGGTCGACGAAGAATTTCTCGTCGCCCTCGCCCCACCAGCCGCCGAACTTCCAGATGTGCTGCGTCATGCCGACGTAGCGCCCCCGCCCTTCGGTCACCAGCAGCGGCCAGTCGGGGCGCCGGTCGCCCGTGGTGAATCGTTTCTCGTCGACGCCGGTGTAGTCGTCGCCGTGCCACCAGGCATGGAAGCGGAGCAATTCGCCGGCGGGCTTGGTAAGCGGGGCGATCTCGACCACGATTTCCAGTTCGCGCGGCTGCGGACCGTCGTTGGCCAACTCGATCACCGCACCCTTCTCGAACGGCATGTACCAGTAAGAATAGAACCCGTCGTCGGTCATACCCATCGGCAGGCCCTTGTAGAGATTCACGCCGGGCGAGGTGGCGAAGAAATCGCCCAGCGGCGACCAAACGCTCGGCGCCGACTCGCCGTCCCACTTGATCGCGATGGTCATCTCCCGCAGGGCGTCCTCTTGAGCAGTGACATCTTCGGGCAGTTTGGGGCGCATCTTGATCGCGCGGATCGCCTTGGCACCGTCGATCTTGAGTTCCGACTTGCCGCCGGGGGCAAGCGTCATCTTCTCGCGGATGATCTTTACCCCGTCGTCGGCCTTGTGTGGATTCTCGCCCCGCGCGCCCCAAACGGCGTCGGCCTTCTTCAGCGCCGCATGGATCTCGTCCGTGTATCCTTTGAAGCTGTCGACCTTCGTCGCTTTGGGGAACTTCGAGTAGGTAATGTGAAAGTACCTCCCCCAACCCGGCCCGAGCGTGACCTTGCACGATTTCTGGAACGGTATCGGGATGAAGCGGTTTCGGCCGCGCGACAGGGTCAACGCGAGATTGGGATAGGTCTTCTCGAACTGGCCGAAGAACTCTTCAAACGGCTGATCGATGACGGGCGTTTCGTTGCCGTCGATGAATATCTTGACGTGTCCCTTCCGGGGCATGGCCGACCAGAACCGCCAGAGCACGCCGGGCCCTTCGACCTCGGCGGCGACGACCGAATCGCCTTCGCGGCGCATGAATCCGCCGCCGTCGCCGTTGGCGCCCCAGTTGATGTACTTATCGGTTGCGGCGTCGTAGCGTCCGCCGCGATCGGCGCTGGTCCACGCCGCGCCCCGTTCGCCCTCGACCGGCGGCGTCGCAAGCCGCTCGAGATCGCAGAGCCTCGACGCGATGTCCTCATAGGTCAAAACCCCGTCGTCCGCTCCGCACAGCGCCGGACACACGGCGACAACCGCCATAAGCAACAAAGCTCTTCGCATGATTCAACTCCATAAATACCGCCTGGCGGGAAACTCACGTTGGCCGGAAAAGCCCGTCAAGGCGCGATGCCTCACCGGGTTTGAGATTCAGGTCGACCACTTTCTCTCCATACCGGACTTTGCACGCCGTGCCGCCCGTGCTTCGCACGGTGGCGGAGACGAGCCGGCCGTCTTTCCATTTCATGTCGATCTCGAAACCGCCGCGGGCGCGAAGGCCGGTGACGCTTCCGGCAGGCCAGGCCTTCGGCAGCGCGGGCAGTAGGTGGATCTCGCCCGCGTGGCTCTGCAAGAGCATCTCGCAGATGCCCGCCGTCGCGCCGAAATTGCCGTCGATCTGGAACACGCGGCCCGGCCAGCACGCATTGAAGAGGTTGGGAAATGCGTTACGGCCGACCATGCTGTTGACATTCTCATAGGCCAGATCCGCGTCGAGCAGTCGGGCCCAAAGGGCCGTCTTCCAGGCGCTGCTCCAACCGACGTCGCTTCCGCGGCCGCGGGCCGCCAGCGATTTTCTCGCCGCCGCGGCCAGCTTCGGCGTGGTCTGCGGCGAGATTTGCCTCGCAGGAAACACCGCAAACATGTGCGAAACGTGACGGTGGCGGTCCTTCGGGTCGTCGCGGTCGGCCATCCACTCCTGCAACTGTCCCCACTTGCCGATTTTCGGCCCCAGGAGCTTCTCGCGCAAACCGGCCACTTTATCCCGGTACTCCTTGTCGGCCCCCACGGCGGCGGCCGCCTCGATGTAGTTCGTGAAAACATCCCACACGATCTGCTGGTCGTAGGAAACCCCGTCCTCGGTGGGCCCGTGCTCCGGCGACCAGCCGTTCGCCACCACCAGCGTGCCGTCGGGCAACTCCTTCAGGGCGTCTTCCCAGAACTGGCAGACCTCTTTCAGGATCGGGTACGCTTGATTTTTCAGATAGTCCTTGTCCCGGCCGAATGCAAAATGTTCCCAAAGGTGCTGGCAGTACCAGGCGCTGCCGGGTTTGTTCCACCGCCAGCCGTGGCCGCCGAAGATGTTGTGGGAAGTCCGCACGGTCCATCCCCGGGCGTCGCCGAACTCCCCGGCGGCGAGCGTGGCCTTGCGGCTGGGTACGCGAAGCTGCCCGATCATGTCCAAGAGCGGCTCGTGGCACTCGGCCAGGTTCGCCGGTTCCGCCGGCCAGTAGTTCATCTGGATGTTGATGTTCGTGTGATAGTCGCTGTGCCACGGGGGATTGTTGCGGTGGTTCCAGATCCCTTGAAGATTGGCAGGCAGGCTGCCGGGGCGGGAACTGGCGATCAGCAGATAGCGGCCGAACTGGAAGAACAGGCTTTCAAGCTCCGGGTCCTTTCCGCCGCTGCGGTAAGCCGCAAGCCGCTCGTCCGTCGGCTTCGCCGCGATCTCCTCCGCAGTCTCCCCCGTGTCGAGGTCGACGCGGCTGAACAGCCCTTGGTAATCCTTCACGTGGGCCGACCGCAGCGCTTCGTACGACTTGCCGGCGGCGGCCTCGATCTGCTTGTCGAGCCGCTCGCGGGGATGCCCTTGCCGCCATCCCTTCTCGTAGTCTCCGAGGTAGTCCGTGCCGGCGGCAACAAGGACGGTCAGGCCGTCGGCCTTGTCGAACTTGATCTCGGCGCCTTCGGCCTCGACACGGCCGCCCTGGTGGAGCACCAGCACTTGGGTTTCGTATTGAAGACCGTTGCCGAGCTTACCCGACGCGGTGATTCTGTCCTTTTCGGCGGCGACTTTCGCGCCATGGGCGTCGGTGAAGCTTATCCTGCCGGTGTAGCTGCCGGGCTTGTCGGCGGTGAGCCGGGCGACCAGAACCTGGCCGGGATAACTCGAAAAGTATTCTCGCTTGTACCTGATGCCGTTGCTCGCGTACTCGACCGCGGCAACGGCCTCACGGATGTCGAGTTCCCGGCGGTAGTCTTCGTGTTCGCTCTGCCCGTCCAACTCGATGAACAGGTTGCCCAAGGTCTGGTAGGAGCCCATGGTTTTGTAGTTGCCCGAGGCGTTCTCGTCGCCGGTCCACAGGCTGTCTTCATTCAGTTGGATTTGTTCCTTCTCGACGCCGCCGAAGATCATTCCGCCGAGCCGTCCGTTGCCGATCGGCAAGGCCTGTTTCTCCCAGTCTTGTGCGGGCGCGCGGTACCAGAGGACATGCCTCCCCGATGATTGGGGCCCTTCTGCCGGAGCCGCACCCGTGACAATGCCACCAAGAAGGAGACCCGCCGTCGCGGCAAGGCCGGTCCAGGATCTGCACATGATTCTCCTCCTGCATCACTTTTCAGTGTAGCTACCGTCGCCAGACGGTGGAAAACGTCGCCCTTTTGCGAGAGATTGATACCCGTTAACCACGCTCTGGCGAGCGTAGCTGCGGTTTTTGAGACAAAGCCCAGTATACAGCCGGCTTGTCCGGAATGCACCTATCGCCATACCTCGCCTGGAAGATATACTACGGTATGATTGTTGTCAAACCATTCACTCTCTTGATAAAGCCCTCCGGCTCCGACTGCAACATCAACTGCAAGTACTGCTTCTACAAGGACCGGCCCGCGGAGTTCGGCCGCGGCAAGCAGCGAATGAGCATCGAAACGCTGGAAGCCCTCGTCAGGGGTTACGTGCAGTTGGGGTTTTCCAGAGCCGGCTTCGCCTGGCAGGGCGGCGAGCCGACGCTGATGGGGGTCGACTTCTTTCAGCGGGCGGTCGAGTTGCAGAAGAAATACGGTACGCCCGGCCAGGAGATCAGCAATACGTTTCAAACCAACGGGATCGCGCTGGGCGACCGGTGGTGCCGGTTCTTTCACCAAAACAAGTTCCTGCTCGGCATAAGCATCGACGGGCCCGAAAAGTTCCACGACCGGTATCGCACGGATCATTCGGGCGCCGGCACCTTTGCCAAGGTAATGCGCGGCATCGAAAGCTGCAAGAAGCACCGCGTCGAATTCAACACGCTCATCCTGCTCAACGACGGGAACGTCGGGCACCCGGACGAGCTGTTTGATTTCGCGGTGAAAAACGAACTGACCTACCTGCAATTCATCCCGTGCATCGAGCGCGACCCGGCAACGGGACAGCCCGCGGACTTCTCGATTACACCCGGACAATACGGCGATTTCCTGTGTCGCCTGTTCGATCTGTGGTGCGATTACGGCCCTGAAAAGCTCAATATCCGCGAGTTCGATTCGTTGACGACCTTCTTCGTGCTAGGCCATCACACCGTCTGCACGTACAGCGAGAACTGTGCCGGCTTCGTGGTCGTCGAGCACAACGGCGACGCCTTTTGTTGCGAGTTCTTCGTCGAGCCGAAATGGCGGCTGGGCAACGTCTCCGAAACGCCCCTGGAAGAGTTGGCCGCCGGCAGCACGAAGCTCGCCTTCGCCGAGCAGAAGACAAACCTCTCCGACGAGTGTACGGCCTGCCCCTTCCTTAAAGTCTGCAGGGGCGGGTGCGTGAAAGACCGGACACGCCTGGGCGGTCGTCCGTCGAGCCAAAACTACTTCTGCGAGAGCTACAAACAGTTCTTCGACTACGCACTGATCACATTCATGGAAATGGCCAAGGCCATCAAAGAAGGCTGGCACACCAGGCATACCCGGCCCGTCGAAAACGTGAGAATCCGAATTCCGGATGAACGATGAACAAGGGCGGGCCCCGCCCCCGGCTTCCCGGAGTCAAGAATTAAAGAAGGGGGCACCTGCCCCCGGCCCATAACCAAACGAGCCAAGTCCCGGGGGCGGGTGCCCCCTTCTTTCAATCCAAATCGGGAAGTTGTTCCTCGGCCGACCCTTAACGCAACAAGAACCAGATGCCCCTGAACGCCAGAGTCGCACCGATCCCGACCATCATGATCTTGACCAGTTGGACCAGACGGCGGACCAGGTGTTTGTTGATCACGGCACGCCGGGCCTTCAGAAACAGCTTCCAGCGGTAGACATGGCTCAGCCGTTCGAGGTTGTGCTGCACAAACGCCGTTGCCAGAAGGCGTTTTCCGGTTCGAGCCATGACGAGCGAATACAGCAGCCAGGCCGTCCAAGACCCGCCGAACACCGCCGCGGGAACCACCGCCTTGGTTGCCCAGTTGACGGTGTGAAGGTCGAAAAAGAGAAACAGGCCCGCAATGTAGGCGATCTTTTGCGGCCCCGACAGTATCAGGGACAGGTTGGCAAGAAAATACGGCCACCACCCGTGATGCTTGACCGCCGTCCTTTGTTTCGTCCTCTTGTTCAGTCTGCGTTTTCGGATCAGCAGAAAAAGCCCCGTCCCCATGAAGAGAACACCGATGGCAATTTCAAGGATGGCCAGGTGTACGGGAAGCAGGAAATACTGGACCATCCCCAGTCCGACGATCGCGATACCGGCGTAGATGCTCAGCCCAAAGGCCGCGCCGGCGCCGGCCGCAAGGCCGCCCCGGAGCCCCCGGTGGACTATCGCCGACGTGCCCGCAATCAGCGTGGTAATCGACATGAACGAGTAGACGAACCCGATGCCGGCCGCGATGAGGAGTTTCGTCATGATCGTTACTTCTTCCGGTGTCTCCAGTTCGAAACGATGGCAGTCAGCCCCGGCGCTCCGGCGTACCCAGGGCGACGAACCATCCGCCGCGGGGCGAGAGCCGGTCGGCGAGCATCAGGGATCGAACTGCTTTTCGATAGGCAGCTTGGCATCCTCCAAGCATAGCATACTCTTGCATCCGTGGTATAAAGCGCCGTTTCGCAGGCGAGAGGGAAAGGGACGCCCGGCCGGCCCTCTGGAACCGGGGATTCCGGCGGATTCCGGCAGGGAACGGTCCAGACGCCACGGCGGCCCTACTGTCATGTGCGCCGGTTGCAGCCTGGAGTTCGAGGGAATAGTATATGGGAGCCTAGCGAACTATCTGTGGGGGAAGCGGCGTCCTCTCTCGGGTTGTCTATCGTCACGGCCGCCGAAGCACCTCGCATTTCTCCCGTTGATCAGAAAGGGAAAGACCATGCGGCAGGCTATTGACTGCGCCATTATACTAAGCGCTGTGGCGGTGACATCTGCGGCAGAACCGGCACCCCGGTACGACCTGGACACGGTTGAGTTCATCAAAGCCTTTGTCGGTTCCCAGGAGGCCCGCGACACGCTTGCTCGCCAAGGGTTGGTCGTCACCGACCAACAGTTCAAGCAGATCTTCTCCGCCTACATTGGCGGGCACGTGCCGAAGTTTTGTCTTGGTTCACCGTAAACTGGAATCTCGGCGGGTCAGAATAAGCAACAATTG
>CAZJRB010000024.1:0-66423 GCA_964547995.1 uncultured Planctomycetaceae bacterium
ACCACGTTGACGCAAACTATTGAACAGCAAAACTCACGCTTGTTTTAGGACTAGATATCCCGACGGTCGTTATGCTAAGCGCCAGGGAGGAAAAATTCAACCCACACCCGCAACAAGAGGGGTTGTTTTCTGCAATTTCCCGTCCTCGGGGGTGCGATCCGGGCATCTCTATCACTTCCTGAGTTATACACGCTTGGTAACACGCACAGGCGGAACTGCAATTTCGCGGGCTTGCCAACAGCGGGCTTTGCCGGTTATAATGCTATGTGATGAGACCCTTGGGAATTCCCGCGTGACCGGAACCTCGCTCCCCCCTAACCGGCCATTTTCCAGCCAGCCACCCTTGGGCCCCCGAACATAGGGTGCCACTCCACTTTCCACACGACTGAGATCTTCCATGACAAAACGGCAAATCGACAGACGCGAGTTTGTCCGCGAAGGAACGGCGATCGTCGCTGCAACCGCGGCGGCGGGCAACGTCGCCGGCGCCGACGCGGCTGAGGTCGACACCAGCAAAATCGTCAACTACAACCCCAAAATGCACTACCGAAAGCTCGGTAAGACCAACTTGATGATCTCCGAGGTCAGCCTGGGCGGACACTGGAAGAACCGCGGCGGCGGGCGCTACTGGGGTGATTTTGCCAAAGACAAAACGCCCGACGACGTCGCCAAAAACCGCACCGAAATCATCAGCGCCTGCGTCGACGTCGGCATCAACTATCTCGATATCACCACCAGCGCCGAGTGCTGTGCCTACGGGGCGGCACTGAAGGGGCGACGGGAGAAGATGATCGTCGGCGCCGATGACTACCGGATCTGCCCTCGCCAAAAAAACAACCGCAACGTCAAGGCGCTCACCGGCGGCGTCGAGGGGTGCCTGCGCCGGCTGCAAACCGACTACATGGACATCTGGCGACCGCAAATGGACGCCGGTGGTAAGAATTCCGACGACGACGTAAAGGTTGTGATCGAGACATTCCAGAAACTCCACGAGGCAGGCAAAGTACAGCACCTCGGTATGTCCAACCACAAACGTCCCTGGACGCAGCACATTATCGAGACGTTCCCGCAGTTCGAGATGTTCATCTTTCCTTGCACTGCGAAAACCAAGGAGAAGGGCAAGCCGGCGACCAAAGACAACGTCACCGGCGGCGACTCCGGTAACAGCGTCTTCGACGCCATCCGCAAGAACAACGTCGGTCTGGTCACGATCAAACCGTTCAACGGCGGAAGCCTCTTCAAGATCAAGGCCAAGTTCCCGGTCGTCGGGGTCGGGAGCAAGGAGGAAAACGACCTCGCACGGTTGACGTTGCAGGCAATCCTGACCAACGATGCGATCACGGCCACCGTGCCGGGGCTGACGACCGTCTACGAGGTCGAAAACGCCGCCCGGGCGTCGTACGACCGCCCGCTCGGCATGACGCCCCGCCAGCGGGAGTGGCTCGCCCAGATCACCGATGAACGCTGGGAGCAGCTCCCCGAAGAATACCAGTGGCTGCGCGATTGGGAGTTCGTATAACCGCGCGGCCATTTGCGGAGAGATGGTCCATTGTGACATAAAGCCGCGGCCGGTGAGGCTGTGCCTTTTGGGGAAACGGAGGTTGTAGGGTGGGACCAGCGGCCGTTAGGCCGCGCCGGCCCACCAGTTTTACCCCGTTTTTCTCGCGTTGGTGGGCCGGCGTCGCTTCGCTCCTGGTCCCACCCTACTTTATGGCCGGACACGTCCTCCGTTTATGAGTTTCAAACTTCACGAGAAACAACTCATGAGATTTCCCTCTGATTCCCGATGGGCCGTCGTGGCCGCATTGTTCCTTTCCCTTGTGCTGGTTTTCCTGATGATCGGCAACTGGTCGAACACGGCGCCGCCGGGCGCCGTCGCGGCCGAAACGAGGGAAACGGCCGGCAGCGTGCCCGGTAAAATGGCCAAGGCAAGGGCAAAAAACAAACAGTGCTACGTCTGTCATCCCGCACTGAAAACCGAAGAAATCAACACGGTTCACCTCGAGGAAGGCTACGCTTGCACGAAATGCCACGGGGCGTCGAACGATCACATGGACGACGAAATGCAGATGACCACGCCCGATCTGCTCTACGGCCGTTGCGAGGTGGACGCCATGTGCGGCGAGTGTCACGAAGATTCGCACGAGGACGTCGAGCCGGAGGTCGCGGCTTTTCTGGAGAAGTGGCGGGGCCGCCCACGGGAAAACGGCCGCGCTGTTACCGAGAATTCCATCTGCACCGATTGCCACGGAACACATAACCTCGATATGGAAACGAAAACGGACGTCGACAAGAGCCAACTCGATTGGCTCGCGGCATTCAACGGCCAGGATCTGACCGGCTGGAAGCCGTCGGGCAAGGCTGCGTGGAAGATCCGACTCGGGCGGATCACTGGAACACCGGACGGCGATGGTACCCTCTGGAACGAGACCGAATACGAAGACTACCAGGTCGCGGTCACCTTCCGGGCCGATTTTCCGGTCCACGCCGGCATCTACGTTCGGGCAACCGGTTCGGATCCCGGGCCGAGGGTCGAGATTTTTCAGCAGAAGGATCCGGCCGCCTATACCGGCAGTGTTGCTCTGCCCGGCAAAGAACTCGTCTTGGTCAACCTCAAGGAAAGCTCGTTCGACGCGGGCGGGTGGAACACGCTGGCCGTCGAGGTCCGCGGACCGCGTGTCGCCGTGTGGCTCAACGGAGCCGAGATTGGGGCCGTCCGGTGCCTCGATGCGCCCAAGGGACGTTTGGGCTTGTACATCAAAGGCGGTCCCGAGTACCAACGCGGCGAACTCGCGGTCCGCGAAGTCAAAATCCAGAAGCTGGAAAAGTAAGGGAAAGCCGCCTTCAGGCAAACACTTTGGCATCGAACCTGGGAATCCGGCACTCGCACTTCCAGAAAACGGCAATTCGGGCAACGGACTCGCGAAACTCGTGAAAACGTGCGGACTTGTTTGCAAACGCGTTTGCGCCCGCCCGCAGACAATCGGTCACGATGGTCTCTTCCCGCGCGCTGCTGAGAACCACCACCGGCAAGGTTTGAAGGTGCTCCATCGAGCGGATTCGCCGCAAGACCTCCAGCCCGGAGATGTCGGGGAGATACATATCCAGAAGCACAAGTCGGGGAACGGCACCCGCGCTATCTTGTAGCAGTTCGATTGCCGCTCTGCCGGTGGACGCCATCATTACTTCCGAGCACTGAGAATCAGCCAATGCCCTGGCAATCAAGTCGGCGTGATCGGGGTTGTCTTCCACCACCAGGATGGGAAATCCGTCGTGCGGGGTGCCTTCCTCTGTTTCCGGCCCCGTCCACGTTGCTAAAGATTGCGGCTCGATTTCGTCACGCCAAACACGTACATCGCTTGGGGCGTCAATGCCCAGCTTGACTCGCCGTTTGCGGATCGAGAGGACCTTCACTTTGATATCAGGCCCGATCCGAATGACCGTATCGCAATCCCTGGAAAGTACTAACATTCGTGCCCTCCATGGTATCGGGTAGTAATTATCCGCCCACAGGTGGCGGTAACCACGACCTATCGCTCACATAAGCCGTGATTATACTGCCTTTCCGGGGCCGTACAATACCAGATTGCGGGAAACATCACAATTTCCACAAGAAAAAGCACCAATAATACGCAGAGATTGTGGAAGCACCACATATCAGTTGGTGGGATCTTGGGCCGGCAGCGTGAAAAAGAAGCTCGTCCCTTCACCAGGCTCCGATTCCACCCAAATACGCCCTCCATGGCACTCCACGATCTTCTTGCACACGGCCAACCCGATTCCTGTTCCCGGATAATCTTGGCCGTGGACTCGATGGAATACGTCGAAAACCTGTTCGAAATGCTCCCGTGGTATCCCGACTCCATTGTCTTTGACACGCAATCTCCACCATGCACCCTCCTGGGTGGAGTCCACCCGTATGGCCGGAGTATCCTGCTGCCGGAATTTGATCGCGTTGCTTATGAGATTCTGGAACAACCGGACCAACATGGTCGGGTTACCGGACACCCTTGGCAGAGGGGCATGGTCGATTCGCGCGCTGCTGTCTCGGATCATTGATTCAAGATTGGTGGTGACCTGGACAAACACCCCTTCCAGATCGACCGGCTTGAACGGCTCCTTGGAATGGCCTGCACGGGAATAGTCCAGGAGATCGTCGATCAAACGACTCATGTGGGTTGTGCCGTCGATGATATGGCGGAGATACTCGGTGGCGTTTTCGTCCAGCCGACTGCCGTACTCGTCTTGAAAGACCTCGCAATATCCCGAGATCGTCAATAGCGGCGACCGCAAGTCGTGCGCTACCACGGAGGCAAAATCCTCGAGTTCGCGGTTCCGCCGGGCAAGTTCTTCCGTTCGCCGGGCGACGGCTTCCTCTAAATCCGTTGTGTACCGATCGATCCGTTCCCGGCACGCCCGGCGTACCTGGTACAGCAATTCACTCGGGTCACTCGATTTTTCGACATAGGCAAACGCCCCCAAATTCAATGCCTCCTTGACCGAGTCGTACGAAGCTGCGCTTGTGTAGACAATCATGCGAACGTCGTCGAGTTCGCGAATCTTCGCGGCCAATTGGCCGCTGCTGAGGTCGGGCAGGGACAAGTCGATAATGACAGCAATCGTCTCCTGTTCGACACATTTCAGCCCTTCGATTGCCGAACGGCAACCGATCACCTCGAATCCTTCCCCCCGGAGGATATCGCACAGCAACTGCAAATCAGCCTCGTTGTCTTCAACAACGAGTATTCGCCTGGAACGCTCGTCCGGCATGGGCTTTGCCTCTCCCAGCCCCTAACGCAAAATGCGATAAGCTATCCTGAATGATTCGGCTAGCAAAAAAAGTAAAAAGTGAAAGTGTTGATAGGCATTAAAATTAAAGGTGAGAGCAAGTAGGTTGACATATTTTTTAAGATTTGTCCAGGCAATCAAAGGCAAGGTTACGATGATATCTTAAGAATTTTCCGGCGGATTTCCGGTTCCCCCCGACATCGCACCGGTCTCCGAGTCGATCGGCCATTGGAAACCAGGAGTTAAGAAAACGGAAAACGCCATACTTGGGCCCGACCACGAGAGAAGAAAGTGTATGCTTCGTGTTCGGTTGCAGGTCATTCCCTCGCGAGCCTTCATGGTGGCAGCCAACACACGAGTTGTGTTGCGCATGCTATTCGGCTGTTTGCCCTTGTCCACTCGTTTGAGAACCTGCCCCCAAGCAGGGGGCATTGGCCCACTCATTTCGGGCAAGGCGTCGGCGAAATGACCTTTCCTCCCTTTCTTGATTTGTCCTATACTTCTTATTCTCGGGTGTTTTCTACCCTTACACTCTTATCTCTTTCAAGGAGGGCAGGTCGTGAAAGAGCAGATCCGGCAAGAGCCCGTGATCCTTTCCCTTGCCGAGTTGCACGTACACGGCTGGGAACGAATTCGGGGTCTTGAAAGTCTGGTTGGCCACTCCCATGAAGGACACGGCACGGTCAAGACTTATCTGACCATTTCGCGCGAATCGGGCACGGGCGGCGGCAAAATCGCCAAGATGATCGGCGAAGAGCTCGGATGGGAAGTCCTCGACAAGAATCTCCTCGATCGCGTGGCCGAGCGATTCCGACTTTCCAGGCCTATGCTCGAACTGGTCGACGAAACCCGAAACAGTTGGGTTCACGAAATGCCGGGGAGCTTTGCCGATCCGGATGCCGTTCCGCCTGAACAATACGTTTCGCATCTCGAACGCGTGCTCTTGACCGCGGTGCAACACGATAACGTCGTGATGGTGGGCCGCGGGGCCCAGTTTCTCTTGCCGAGAGAAGAAGGGCTGGCCGTGCGAATCATCGCGCCGCGGGACTACCGGATCAGGCAAGTCATGCCGCGCGAAGGGCTCACCGCTGCCGCTGCCGAACGGTTCATCGACCGCGTCGATGAGGGCCGGCGGGACTTCGTCCAACGCAACTTCCGTCGTAATATCGACGACCCCCACTTGTTCGACCTGATCGTCAACGTCGAACGCCTCGGCCCGGAGGGCACGGTCGACGAAATCCTCGCGGCGATCAGCCGGAGACTGCGTTGCAGGGTCTGATACCGGTCTAGCCCGGATTATTCACGTAGGGTGGGACAAGCATGCGTGAGCCCTTGGTGGGCCGGCGGAAACGGCGATCTTCCCTAAATCAGCGTGCCAACGTTGCGGAACGATGGATCACACGCGCCGGCCCACCAACGAGCCGTTTCCTTGTCCCACCCTACGAGTTCATGAATAATCCGGGCTAGTCTCGCTGCCAAGTTGCGTGTCCTTTGGGGGATTACTATACTGAGGAAGAGCGATAGCGTCTTGTATTACCTCCCTTGGCGACATCATTTTCCACTGTGAAGGAGTGAGTCATGCCCAACTCGTTGAATCGACGACAGTTTATCGAGACGGCTGCTGCCGGCGGTACTCTTTTGGCGGGTGGCTTCCTGGCCCGGCCGCTTCAGGCGGCGGAAGACGCCGGTTGGCCCAAGATGCCGCCGGTGAAGATCTACGTCGTGTACGTGGGGCTCGGCGGCGCCTGGCCGAAACCGGAATTCGACGCCCCGGCCGAAGTTGCCAAGTTTCAGAAATATCTCTCCGGCGTGGAAAAACGGCTCGGCGACGTCCAATTCGCCGGCGGGACGTTGATCCCGAACCGATCTGCCGACGCTGCCAAAGAAGTGGCCAAGGCGCGCGGCGCCGACGCCGTGCTGGTCGTCCATCTCGCCTTCGGCAGCGGCGGGCCTCTGGTGAAGTTCACCGAAACCGGCCTGCCGGTGGCCGTCTTCTCGCAGCCATTCAGCGGTCACGACTGGATGTACCTGCCGCGATGGCAGAAGGCCGGCAAGCGGATTGTCCTGATGCCGTCGCGCGACTGGGGGGAGATCGACCGGGCGGTTGCCCTGCTCCGCGTGCCGGTCCGGATGCGGCAGTCCCGGTTATTGCTGGTCGGCCCGGCCAACGGCACCGTCGCCGCGCGGAATGCCGAGTTGGTCAAGAAACAGATCGGGCCGGAGGTCGTCCCCATCAGCGTCAAGCAAGTCGTCGACGCCCACAACGCCGTCAATCCCAAGGACGCCGAAGCCGAAGCCGAGGAATACTGGATTTCCAAGGCAAAGAAGATCGTCGAGCCGTCGCGGGAAGAAATCATCAAGTCCGCCCGGATGTACCTTGCGCTGAAGAATCTCATGGTCAAGGAGAACTCGCGGGCCATCGCGATCCGTTGTCTCGGCGGCATTCCGATCGGCACGCTCGGTTACCCGTGCCTTGCATTCAGCAAGCTCAACGACCTGGGGATGGTCGGGGCATGCGAGGCGGACATGGACTCGACGCTGACGATGATGATGTTCGGCTACGCCTTCGGGCTGCCGGGTTTCATCAGCGACCCGCTGTTCGACACGTCGAAGAACGCGGTGATCCACGCCCATTGCGTTGCGGCGACGAAGATGGGCGGGCCGGACGACCGGCGGGCGCCGTTTTTGATCCGCACCCACCGCGACGACAACAAGGGGGCATCGCTCGAGGTCGAGATGAAAATCGGCCAGGAGATCACCTGCGTCAAGCTGGTGAACCTCGATGAGATGTTGCTCTCGACCGGAAAGATCATCGAGATTCCCGATTTCGACGACCGCGGCTGCCGCACGCAAATCGTCACCGAAGTGGCCGACGCCCGGGGAATGTTTCACAACTGGGGCGGGGGCCTGCTCGACAACGCCAACATGATGACCTTGCTCCACCGCGTGGTCTTCTACGGCAATCACGTCGAGAGCATCGAGGATCTGGCTGCCCTGATGGGGTTGAAGGTCGTGATGGAAGGGTGATGGGCCGATTGCGAAAGATTCGCAAACGTCGCCGACCGGGGGTTCTGCAAACGAAAAGGCCGTGTTTCCCGACGTTTTCGCCCCTCTAGCGGAACGCGAGCGCCGGAACGTATAATAAAGTTTTGCCGCGTGACGCCCGATGGGCGCCCCGATCCCTTGCCCGCAAGGATAGAATCATGCCCATCCCCATGGAACTCTCCCGGATCATCATCAGCGAGATCAACGAACAGCAGGTGATCTACCTGCGGGAAATCGACGGCGACCGGACGTTTCCCATCTTGATAGGGATATTCGAGGCAACGAGTATCGACCGTCGGGTGAAGGGGTATCCTTCGCCACGGCCGCTCACCCACGACCTGATCGTCAGCGTGGTCGAGAACCTCGGGGCGGAGTTCCAGGACGTAATCATCAACGAGCTGAAGGAGCACACGTACTACGCCCGGCTCCGGGTCCGCCACGAAGGCGAACTGGTCGAGATCGACGCCCGCCCCTCCGACGCCATTGCGGTGGCGGTCACTTGCGAGCCGGTGCTTCCGATTTACGTCAACGAGGAGGTGCTCACGGACGTGTTGGGAGAGTAGAGGACCCACGGCAGCAGGAATCCGACCTTAGGGCCAGCCGAAGAATAACGTCCCGATGTGGATTGAAAGCAGGGGGCACCCGCCCCCGGAACTTGGCACGTTTGGTTAGGGGCCGGGGGCAGGTGCCCCCTGCTTTAATTCTGGAATCCGGGAAGTTATTTATCGGTTGCCCCTTATACCATCACGTCCTCGAATTCTTCGGCGAGCACCTTCAGCGCTTCTTCACCTTGCTCGCCGTCGACGACCACGTTCACGCGGACCTCGCTGGTGCTGATCATGTCGACGTTGATACCCGCGGCGGCCAACGAGCGGAACATCCGGCTGGCCACGTCGGTATGGCTTTTCATGCCGACGCCGAAGACCGAGAGTTTCGCCACCTTGGGGCTATTGGTCGGCGGCGGGCAATGAAGCGATTTGGCCAGCTCGCCGGTCAGCGCAAGGCATTTCTCCAGGTCGGTTTGCCGCACGGTGAACGAGATATTCGCGTGGCCCTGGTGACCGGTGCTCTGCACGATCATGTCGACTACGATACCCGCTTCGCCGATCTCGTCAAATACCCGGGCCGCCAGACCGGGAACGTCCTCCACGCCCGGCATCGTCACCCGGGCCTGTGAAGTGTCGAGCCAGACGTCTTCGATGAACAGGTTCTCCATGCTTTCGAGCCGGGCAACGAGATCGGCCGTGGCATCCTCCTCAAGCCTCTCGTGGGTCGTGGATCTGTCCGGATCGATGCGGGGCGGTTCTCGGTCAAGCCCGAACGCATCGTGGACCGCCCGCAACGCTTCCGGGGCGTACTTGCGCTCCACCAGCACCGAGATCTTGATTTCGCTGGTGGTAATCATCATGATGTTAATCCCCTTTTCAGCCAGGGCTCGGAACATGGTTTGGGCAACGCCGGATTGTGTTGCCATACCGACGCCGACCACCGATATTTTCGAGACTTCGTCGTCGCAGTCGTGCCCTTCCGCTCCCAATTCACGAACGGCTTCCTCGACGGCCTTGATGGTGGCCGGCAACTCGTCGCGCATTACGGTGAATGAGATGTCGGCGTGCCCTTCGGCCGCGATGTTCTGGACGATCATGTCCATACCGATGTTCCTCTCGGCGATCTTCGAGAAGACGGTCATCGCGGCTCCCGGACGGTCGGGAACGCCGGGCACCGTCACCCGGGCTTCCATTCTCGACATGGCGGCCCCGCAGACCGGCAATTCGCGCGATTCCGGCTGGTCGACGATCATCGTGCCCGGCGTGTCGCTGAAGCTGCTGCGGACGTGGACCGGAACGCCGAACTTCTTGGCGAACTCGATCGAGCGGTTGTGCATCACGCCGGCGCCGGCGCTGGCCAACTCGAGCATTTCGTCGTAGCTGATCCGGGTTACGCGGCGTGCCTCGGGCACAATCCGCGGGTCGGTCGTGTAAATGCCATCGACATCGGTGTAAATCTCGCAGGCGTCGGCGCCGAGGCCCGCTGCCAGGGCGACCGCCGTCGTGTCGCTGCCGCCGCGGCCGAGGGTCGTGATGTTGAACGCCTCGTCGATTCCCTGGAACCCCGCCGCGATGATGATCTTGCCCGCAGCGAGCGCTTCGCGCATCCGGTCGGTTTCGATCGAGTGGATGCGGGCCTTCATGTGCGCGCTGTCGGTCTTGATCCCGATCTGGGCGCCCGTCATGCTGATCGCTTTGTGTCCGAGCGAATCGATGGCCATTGCCATCAGAGCCACGCTGACTTGTTCGCCGGTCGAAAGGAGCATGTCCATTTCCCGTGCGGGGGGCGATCCGGTGATTTGCCCGGCCAAATCGACGAGCGTATCGGTATTCTTGCCCATGGCCGAGACGACCATCACGACCTGGTTGCCTTCCCTTTGTGCCCGGATCGCCTTTCGCGCCGCCGCGAGGATCTTCTGGCTGTCGGCGACGCTCGTGCCGCCGAACTTTTGTACGATGATCGACATGCTCTCTCCAGTCTATCTCGATGACTTGTTCCCGAGGAAATAGGACATCAATTTCCATCCCTCTTCAAACACCGATTCCGACTTGCCGGCCGTCGGGTCGTCGTATGCCGTTGCCGCGTCCGGTTCAACCCCCGTGCCGGCAATTGCCCAGGGAACAAAACCGTGGGCGTGGGTCTTGGTGCGCAGCAGTGTCGGATGGTCCGGCGTGACCAGCAGCCGGTAGTCGCCACGGCTCTTTAAGGCTTCGTGTACGGGGCCAACGATGTGGCGGTCGATTTCCTGGATCGCCTTGATCTTGACCGTCGCATCGCCTTCGTGCGATGCCTCGTCGGTCGCCTCGACGTGTACGAAAACGAGATCGACGTCGTCGAGTGCCCCGATCGCATACCGGCCCTTGGCGGCGTAATCGGTGTCGGTGTAGCCGGTTGCGCCGGGAACGTCGATCCGACGCCAACCGATCAGGGCGGCCAACCCCCGCAGAAGATCGACCGCGGTGATCATTGCGCCCTGCGTGGCGTATTTTTCGGCAAAGGGCTGCAACTGCGGCGTGCGGCCGAGGCCCCAGAGCCAGACGTTCGTTGCCGGCAGCTTGCCCGCATCCCGCCGCTTGACGTTGACCGGATGATTAGCAAAAATCTCGACACTATCGCTCATCAGCTTCACGATCATGTCACTGCCGGGCCCGCGGGGATAGTCGTCTACGACCGGCCTGTCCGTCAAGTCGTGCGGCGGCGTCGAGCGGGTATCGGGTGAGAACGGCGCCGGGCGGCCCTCGCCGTGATATATCAAGAGGTTCCGGTAGCTGATGCCCGGGCAGAATTCCAGCCGATCACCGCCCAATTCCCGCTGGGCCGACTCCAGCAACTCCCTTGCTTCCCGGGTCGAAATGTGCCCTGCCGTGAAATCCTTCATCGTCTGGTTCTCAATAGTAACCAGATTGCACCGCAGGGCCCAATCGTCCGGACCAAGTTCGATTCCTTGTGCCGCCGCTTCCAGGGGCGCCCGGCCGGTGAAATGCTCCAACGGGTTGTACCCGAGGAGGCTCAAGTTGGCGACGTCGGAGCCGGGTGGGAGCGAGTCGGGGACGTTACTCGAACGGCCGACCACGCCGGCGGCCGCCACCGCATCCATCGCCGGCGTCTCGGCCGCCTCGAGCGGCGTTCGGCCGTGGAGCGACTCTTGCGGTTCATCCGCGCAGCCGTCGGGAACGATGATGGCGTATTTCATGGCGACGTGCGTGCGGTCCGCTGTTAGTCCCTCACCCTCATTCTCACACTTCCAGCGTGTACCGGCGGGAGAACGTTGATCTTTTCCATGGCTTCGATCATGTCTCCTTCGGCGGCAGCATGGGTCATGATCACCAGCGGAACCACGCCGTCTTCTTCGCCCGACTCGTGCTGAATAACCGAAGCGATCGAGATATGGTGCCCGCCGAGCACCCCGGTGATTTCCGAAAACACGCCCGGGCGGTCGTCCGCGTTGAAACGAAGGTAGAACCGGCTGACGGCGGCGGACGGCGACCGGAGCGCCACGGGGGCTTCGCGATCGTCCGACCACAGGTCGAGCGTGCGGAAGGTGATCGCCATGCGGCCGACGACCGTGTCGATCAAATCGGCCACGACCGCCGACGCCGTTGGGTTCTGTCCGGCCCCCAGCCCGTGGAAGAAGATGCGGCCGACGGCATCGCCGACCACGCGGATCGCGTTGAAGGCGCCACGGACCTCGGCCAGCGGCGAACCCTGCCGAACCAACGTTGGCGAGACGTGCAACTCCAGCCCGCCGTCGACCAGTTTGGCGACGGCGAGCAACTTGATTCGGTAACCCAACTCCTTCGCATAATACATGTCGGCCACGTCGACGATGTCGATGCCGGTCCGCGCGATGCCGCGCCAGTTCACGCGGGCGCCGAACGCGAGATGGGCGAGGATCGCCAGCTTCTGCGCGGCATCGGTCCCGTCGACGTCCATCGTCGGATCCGCTTCCGCGTAGCCGCGCCGCTGGGCCTCGGCCACGGCGGCCGCATAGTCGGAGCCTTTCTCCTCCATCTGGCTGAGGATGAAATTGCTCGTACCGTTGAGAATGGCATGAATTTCGAGGATCTGATTTGCGGTGAGGCACTCGCTCATCGCGGCGATAATCGGGACCCCGCCCGCCACCGATGCCTCGAAGGCAATCGAACGCCCCAACTGCCGGGCGAGGTCGAACAACTCCGGTCCATGCTCGGCCAACAGGGCCTTGTTGGCGGTAACAACGTCCTTTCCGGCCTCGAGGAGCTTGCACATGATCGTTCGGGCCGGTTCGCACCCCCCGATCAATTGGGCCACAGCCGTAATTTCCGGGTCGTTGATGATCTCGTCGAGCTTGTCCGTGAGCAAGTCTTCTGGAATTGCGACGTTTCGCTTCCGGGCAAGATCGGTATCGCACACCTTGACCAGTTCGACCGGCTTCCCCGCATGTCGGGTGATTCGGTCTTTCTGTTCGAGCAGCAGCCGGGCAACCCCCGAACCGATTGTCCCGAAACCGACGATGGCAATCTTGGCTGGCGTCATGGCGATTGGGTTGCTTCGGGTGAATGGGCACGGAACCCCTTATTCTATGGACGGGGTAGACGTGCGGCAAGTCCGATGGGTGATTGCGGCTGCACCGGAGATCGCTGCTGTCGGCAAGAGGGCTTCCCATGGGATTTCGTGCCGCCTCCCGTCGCCTCCCCGATCGGACGATCGGCGAACAGACCACATGCCCTTCTGATCCGGTGGCCGCGTGTTCAGCGTTGCACAAGACCCCGGTCATTCTTTTTGCCCCTACTTCGAGGGGCCAAGGCCGCAATTCCTGCGGGCTTTCCGCCGTTTTCCACTCTTTTGGGTGGGCAGCTAGGCCCGTGTGCGGTTACCTGTTCCCAGAATCTTCCGGCCGCAAGATTTCCCGGACGTTTTTTGAAAAGGAAGTTCGCATATCCAAAGAGGTTGACAAACGGTGGGAAGTTGCACAACAATTTCTGCACGCATCGTACGAATTGGTTTCCGTCTCGTTGGGAACCCTGCGAATCGTTCGCATTGTGGCCTTCTGATTGTTGAGGAGCAAACCATGTCACTGGAAATGGAACCCGGACACTTCTCACGGGGACAACCGATCCCGATTCCCGCGCACGACCCGTTCGACATACCGGCGCCTTTTGGCCCGTGCACCGCCCAGTTCGATGAGGAAGACGACTTCGACGAGTTTGACGACGACGATTTTGATGATGACTTCGATGATGATTTCGAGGAGGATTTCGACGACGATTTCGCCGACGACGACCTCGACGACGAAGATCTAGACGATGATGACGATGATGATGGTGACGACGACACGGATGAGCTTTAGTTGAGGGCCCCGACGATGTTACAATTGGCAGCACAGATCGACCAGGCCGTCAACGTCGTTCGAGAACACTGGTCCGAATCCCCGAGGGCCGGCATCATCTTGGGCACGGGGCTCGGCAGTGTCGCCGAGCGAATCGGGTCGAAAATCGCGATCGACTACGCGACAATTCCGCACTTTCCCCAGTCGACCTCGATCAGCCACACCGGGCAGCTCGTTTGCGGGAAACTTGAAGGCTTGCCCGCCGTTGCCATGGAGGGTCGCTTCCATGCTTATGAGGGCTATACGTATCAGCAGATTACCTTTCCGGTCCGCGTGATGAGGGCCCTGGGGGCCGATCTGTTGATCGTCTCGAACGCCTGCGGTGGCATGAACCCTCAGTATGCCAAGGGTGACATCATGGTCATCGAGGACCACATCAACCTGATGAACGGCAATCCGTTGATCGGTATCAACGACGAGGGGCTGGGCCCCCGTTTCCCCGACATGATTGCCCCATACGATCCGGTGCTGGTCGATCGGGCATTGGAAATCGCCCGAAAAGAGAACTTCGTTGCCCATAAAGGTGTCTATGTGGCGGTGACCGGCCCGAACCTGGAAACGCGGGCGGAATACCGATTCCTCCGGACGATCGGGGCCGACGTCGTGGGGATGTCGACCGTGCCGGAGGTTCTCGTGGCGGTCCACGCGGGTATGCGGGTGCTGGGACTCTCGATCGTTACGGACATGTCCTTGCCCGACGCACTCAAGCCGCTGGACATCGACGACATCCTCGCGACCGCCGCCGGGGCGGAACCGAAGCTGGGCAAGATTGTGCTCGGAGTCCTCGCCGCCGAGGCCGCATAAAGCCGCCGCGGTTCTGTAGGGAACGGCCTCTGCGCCGTTCCGGGGATTGGGTGGCGGGCGTTTGGAGATAGGCGTAGCTACGGTCGCCAGACCATGGGCAACGCAGACATCCACCCTCGGAACGCCACAGAGGGCGTTCCCTACATGCCCCGATTGAAAGAAACCACCCAACGTGGTCTACTGGTAGTTTCGCCTTTGTACGCACGAGTTCACCTACATTATGTTCAAGCCCGTTGAGAGTTCCGTTTCATTTCCCAAGCTCGAAGAAGCGATTGTCAGGTTCTGGAAAGAGGAGCAAATCTACGAGAAATCGCTGGGGGCCCGGGCGGATGCCACTGCATTTGTCTTCTATGAGGGTCCGCCGACGGCAAATGGTCTTCCCCATCCGGGGCATTGCCTGACCAGGGCCATCAAGGACCTTTTCCCCCGCTATAAGACCATGCGCGGTTACCTCTGCCAGAGGAAGGGTGGCTGGGACACCCATGGGTTGCCCGTCGAGGTCGAGGTCTGCAAGCAACTCGGCATCCACAGCAAGGAGGAAATCGAAGAGTACGGCGTCGAGCCGTTCATCCAGAAGTGCATCGAAAGCGTCTTCCGCTATACGCAAGAGTGGGAAGAGTTGACCGAGCGGCTCGGTTTCTGGATACACCTCGACGAGGCCTACGTCACCTTCCACCAAGACTACGTCGAGAGCGTCTGGTGGGTGCTGAAGAACCTGTTCGACCGCGGGCTGCTCTACCAAGGCCACAAGATCGTCTGGTGGTGGGCCCAGGGCGGAACTGCCTTAAGCAGCGGCGAAGTCGGCCAGGGGTATCGCGAGGTGGCCGACCCGAGCGTCTACGTCCGCTTCCCGCTGCTCGACCAGCCCGATACCGACTTGCTCGTGTGGACAACCACGCCGTGGACGCTTCCGAGCAACCAGTTCGCAGCGGTAGATCCCGACCTGGAATACGCGACCGTCACGGTCGAGGGCGAACTGCGGAAACTGATCATAGCCTCGGCGCTGGTGGAAGAAATTTCCCAGAAGGTGAAGAAGGAATTTACCGTCGAGTCGACTTGCCGGGGCAAGAACCTGATCGGCCGCCGGTACAAGCCCCCGTTCGACTACTACTACAAGGACCTTGGCGAGACGACGGGCACGTTGAAAGACGGCGCCGAAGAGCACATCGCCTGGCGGGTTGTCCCGGCCGATTTCGTCACGACCGACACGGGCACGGGCATCGTCCACCAGGCGCCGGCGTTCGGCGAAGTGGACTACGATCTGCTGCTCGACGAGCAGAAGCGCTACAAGGAAGGCGAAGGGCCTGAGTTGATCTGCGGCGTCGAGCCGAACGGAAATTTCAGCGAGGTCATCACCGACTATGCAGGCTGTTGGGTCAAGGACGCCGACAAGGATCTCTGCCGTCAAATGCGTGCCGAGGGTTCTTTGTTCCATTTGGAGCAGTACCTGCACGACTATCCGTTCTGCTGGCGGGCGGAAGAGGACCCGTTGATCCAGTATCCCCGTCGAAGCTGGTTCATCCGCACGACCGAATTCAAGGAGAAGATGCTCGCAAACAACCGGAAGATCAACTGGCTGCCGGAGCACATCCGTGACGGGCGTTTCGGAAATTTCCTCGAGACGAACGTCGATTGGGCCCTCTCCCGCGAGCGCTACTGGGGTACCCCGCTGCCGATCTGGGTCTGCGAGGAAACCGGCCACATGGAAGCGATCGCCAACTACGAGGAGCTGCTGGCAAAGCCGGGTGTCGCCGGAACCGAGGTCTGGGAAAATGCCAAGAAGGCAAAACCCGATCTGCCCGACCACCTGAGGGTCCACAAACCGTACATTGACGCGGTGACGTACGATTCGCCCAAGGCGAAAGGGGCCCGGATGCGCCGCGTCAGCGAGGTGATCGATTGCTGGTTTGACTCCGGGGCGATGCCGATCGCCCAGTGGGGATACCCGGCAACCGACGGCTCGGCTCCCCGGTTCGATGACCAGTTCCCCGCCGACTTCATCAGTGAGGCCCTCGACCAGACCCGCGGCTGGTTCTACAGCTTGCTGGCGATCAGCACGCTGTTGTTCAGTGAGGACGCCCAGGAGGACGGCGACGCGGCAACCAAGCCGGTCGACTATCCCCATCCCTTCCGCAACTGCATCGTGCTCGGGTTGATGTTGACCGAGTGGTGGGAGAGCCCCAACGGCAAGCAGCGTTTTCTGGACGAGGCGGAAGCTCGGAAAGCGTGCGGAGAGAAATACTCGCGGAAAGTCGGCAAGATGTCGAAGCAGCTTCGCAACTATCCCGCGCCGCAGGAAATCTTCGACACCCACGGCGCCGACGCCTTGCGGTGGTTCTTTTTTGCCGGCCAGCCGCCGTGGAACTCGATCATCTACAGCGACCGGGCAATCAGGGAGAGCATCCCCGAGTTTTTGTTGACGTTGTGGAACTGCTACAGCTTTTTCGTGATTTATGCCAATATCGACAAGTTCGATCCGGCGGCGGCCATCAGCGGCGATCCCGGGCAACTCGGCGCCGACGTGCTGGCGACCGCCAAGGGTTTCCGGCCGATCGCCCAACGGGCACAAGTCGACCGGTGGGTCCTCAGCGAGCTGAACCAGACGGCCGCCGCCGTCGTCGAGCGCATGGACGCGTACGACAACTACGGCGCCTGTGTACGGTTAAACGAGTTCGTCGACGGGTTGAGCAACTGGTACGTCCGCCGCAGCCGTGATCGGTTCTGGAGTTCCGAGGCGTCGGCCGACAAGGGCGACGCCTATTGGACGCTCTACGAGTGCCTGTTGACCACGTGCAAGCTGATTGCCCCGTTTGTGCCCTTCCTTGCGGAGGAGATGTGGCGGAACCTGGCCGTGTCGGCATTCGGCGGCAAGACGGTGGAAAGCGTACACCTGTGCGACTACCCGACCGGCGACCCGGCGGTCGTCGATGAATTGCTGTCGGAACAGATGGCGTTGGGGCGGGAAATCGTCTCGCTGGGGCGGAGCGCCCGAATGAGTGCGAAGCTGAAAGTCCGCCAGCCGCTATCCCAGGTCGAGGTTGTTCTGGCTGACGATAAACACGTCGACTGGCTGAAAGAGCACGTGGCCATTGCCTGCAACGAGTTGAATGTCAAGAAGATCGAGTTCGCGCAGAAGGCCGACCGGTACATCAGCTACACAGTGTTGCCCGACTTGAAGCGGCTCGGCCCGCGGTTGGGAAAGCATCTGCCGGCAGTGCGAAGACTGCTCGGCGATGCCGACGGCAGCCGGCTGCTCGCGGAGATGGAGGCCGAGGGTAAGATTACGCTTGCGTTGCCCGACGGGCCGGTCGAACTCGATCGCGACGACATCCAAATCCGTCTCCAACCCAAGGAAGGCTGGGCGGCTGCCCAGGGACGGCAATGTGTCGTTGTCCTCTCGACCGCGCTGACGCCGGAGTTGATCGCCGAAGGGCTCGCCCGCGAACTCGTCCGGCTGATCCAGGACCGCCGCAAAGAGATGAGGTGCGAGTTCACCGACCGGATCGCCGTCGGCGTTGTCACCGAATCGGAGGAACTCCTTGCAGCAATCCGCCAATTCATATCCTACGTCCAGAATGAGACTCTGGCCATCGAATTGCTGGCGCAGCCGATCGAGGGCGTCGAGCCCGTCGAACTCAAAGTGACCGGGTTCGAGTTGAACCTGTACGTGAAGGTAGTGAGTAAGTAACTCAACCTGTAAACACCACCACGGGGCTTGTCCCCGTGGAGCGATGATTGACCACTAAGAGAAAGCCATGAATGTCGCCAAACCCCTCCGTATCGTCGTTCTTATTTCCGGCGGCGGCACGACGCTGCGGAACTTGATCAAACACGTCGATGCCGGAAAACTTCGGGTCGACATCCCGCTGGTCATCTCCAGCAGCTCCAAGGCGAAGGGAATCCAATTCGCCAAGGACGCCGGTATCGATGTCGCCGTTATCCGGCGCAACGCGTTCGACTCGCAGGACGCCTTCAGCGAGGCGATCTTCAGCCGGTGCCGCGACGTGAACGCCGATCTGGTCGTGATGGGGGGGTTTCTCAAGCGGATTACCATCCCCAAGGATTTCACCAACCGCGTGACGAACATCCACCCCGCCTTGATCCCGGCCTTCGGCGGGGACGGCTTTTACGGCCATTTCGTCCATGAAGCGGTGCTGGAATACGGTGTGAAGGTAAGCGGCTGCACCGTCCATTTCGCCGACAACGAGTACGACCACGGCCCCGTCATCGTCCAGAAAGCGGTCCCGGTCCTCGACGACGACACCCCCGACACTCTGGCTGCCCGGGTGTTCGAGGCCGAGTGCGAGGCATATCCCGAAGCGCTGCAACTGATCGCCGAGGGCCGTGTCAAAATCGAAGGCCGGCGCGTGCGGATTGCGCCCGGGTAAGAACCCCTTGCCTACGACCGCTTGAACGACGTGAAGACCTGCGCCAGGAAATTCGACCGGTCGATCGCACTGAGACGGGTTTCGTTCAACGTGAGATATTCGTCCTTGATTAAGCCCTTTTCTCGATCGATGATGCGGAATCGCAGCACGACCTTGACTTTTTCGCCCTTGTACGTGGCCCTGCCCCGGACTTCAACATAGCGAGTGCCTTCCTCGGTTACGGCTTTCCATCGCGCACCTCGCATGAATTGCTCAACGGCTTCACCGATGCGCGTGTACGGATAATGCCAGTGTCCTTCCTTGACAAATGTGACGTCTGCGTTCTCGCCGCTGATCCACCAACACATCAGCGCAACCAGGACGATGGCGGCGATCCCGATGCCGCGTTTCAGAGCGTCCAGGTGATTCCAACAGCAAATCAGCGCAACGACGCTGCTCAGCAGCAGGGCGGGGATGAAGAACCGGACGACGAGGATCAGCACGAGCAGAAGCACGACCACCGCGCCCAACAGAACCAGATAGGGGTGGCGTTGGAGCGGCCCCTTCAATCGGGGAGTTGTCTTGGCCTTTTCGGCATGCTCCTCGTTTGCCACAGGACGCTCCTTTTCAGGTCCGAACGGGGCTCCGCAACGCGAGCGGACCGATTCCAGCAGCAAGTATAGCAGAGCACCGGATTGCCGAGAAGGCGACGGGACCGGCGGCTTACGACACCATCGACGAAAGTGGGCAGGCCGTGGATCGACCGCCGCCGGCCCGCCGGACCCCATCCTGCGCTTTACACAATCGCTTTCTGGTATAGATACAGTCTCGGAGCCCCCACGGTTGGGGAGGTGGTTTCGCGCTTCGTTGTGTGTACCAAAGGGCCTTGGCCGACACCAACATCTCTGGCGCTGTGCAATCATTCTTCCGGTGCGGCCGAAGAATAACTTTCCGATTTGGATTGAAAGCGGCAGGCACACGGAGAGACTTCCGGTGCCGGTTGTGCAAGTTTCCGGTGTGCATCCTCGACCTTCAAACCGAATGGAGCGGATGTCTTCGGCCGCGGCTACTGGCCTGTTCCACCCTGCCAGTTGTCGGTCTGAAATGGCGAGGCAGGCAAACCTTCGGTGTTGACGAGATTGGGGTTCGCCACCTTGTGCCAGCCGAATCGAACTTGGGTGGGTTTCTCGACGGCGGCAGCCTGCACCACGACGGTGTCGCCGTCGATGGCCGCCTCGGCTGGCAGAAACTTTCCGTCGGCCCCGGCGATCTGAAACTCGCTCAGCGGCTTTCCGTCGCGCGATTTCAAGCCCTTCCCGTGGGCAAACTCGATGCGAATCTTGTTGCCCTCGACCTTCATCGACTTGTAAAGGGGGCCGGAATAGACCAGGGCGGTCTTGCCGTAATTCTTCGCCAGTGCCCAAAGGGCCAGGCGGTTGCCCACGTCGAACTTGTTTCTCGGGTGGATGTCGCCGATGTTGTCGACCAGGTCGGTCGTCACCGCCATACCGGTGCCCGGGATCTTCAAGCTCTTGACCTGAGCTTCCCACAGTGCGGGCAGTTCCCCTGCCGCGTAACCGCCCGACCATGGGGCGATCTGCACGAAATAGAAGGGCATGTCCCGCCCCCAAGTTTTCCGCCATCCTTCGATCAGCGCCTTCATCCGGTCGAAGTACGCCAGGCCGTTCTTCCGGAACACATTGGTTTCGCCTTGATACCAGATCGCCCCGCGGATGGCCAACGGTTGCAACGGGGCAATCATGCCGTTGTACATACCGCCCGACCCCTTGTCCGTAACCGTCCACGGCTCGATGGGCGAACCACCCCAGGAACTGTTGATCAACCCGACCGGCACATCGAGTTCGTTGTGCAATCGGAGGCCGAAGTGGTAGAGCACGCCGGAAAAACGGCCCACGGTCTTAGGCGTGCAAACGGTCCAGCGGGCTTTCACGTCGTCGGCCGGCTTTTTGGCTTGCACTTTTGGAACATGAAACAAGCGGATCTGCGGCCGGTCGGCGGCGGCGATCGTCTCCTTACCCTTGATCGTTGAGCCGAGCCCAAATTCCATGTTCGATTGTCCCGAACCGACCCAGACTTCGCCGATGAGGATATCCTCAAGAGCAATCGTGTTCTTGCCGGTAATATGGAGGCTGTGCGGCTTGCCGTCCGCCTTGACCGGCGGCAGGACAACTTTCCAGGCCCCCTTGTCGTCGGCCTTGGTTTTAACGGGATCTTTATTGTCAAGACGCACGGAAACGGCCTCGCCGGGATCGGCCTTTCCCCAGATCGGTAAAGGCATGTCACGCTGCAACACCATGTGGCTGTCGATCACCGCGGGCAATTGCACATCCGCCCGGGTGAGTCCGGCAAGAACTGTTACGAGGAGCAGAACAACAAAGAGGTCTCGCACGGCAAATAGATCGTTCTTCTTCATCATGGGGCACCTTTCAAAGCATAGGGATGGTGTAGAGGGCGTGATGGAAATACGTATCCCCGAGAATAGCGGCTGTAGAATCGATTGTAAAGCAGCTCCGTTTCCTCAATAGGAAAGACGTGTCCCGACTGAGGGACGGCAAGATCGTTGCCGTGGACGCGTACAACTCGGCTATTGTAGTCGCCCGGTTCCATCCTGACGGAACCCTCGACGAGGGCTTCGGCAGGAGGGGATCGGCCATCACCGAGTTCGGGGAGAATCCCCTTGAATTTCCAAGGAATGCGAGGGTGTACTATCCTATACTACCCCCAAGTGGAGGCGGCGGGGATTGGCAAGAGGCCGGACGATCTCGCCGCAAATCTCTTGTGTGTAAGGGTTTTCGAGATTCGGAAAACATGTATTTTGTCACGAAAAAACACCAAAATCAGACACATCACCAGACACATCAGACACCAGGGGTTCTGGTGGAGGCAGTATACCTCTAACCCGCGTTGCGCGACAATCCGGACCCTGAAGAGGACATGCTCTCACGAGCGCCAGAACGTCGTCTACGCTTGCTGATTGCTGCGCAAGACCGGCAAACACACCAAGTCGTGACGTTGCTTAGAAACGACGTAGTGGGCCTTCAAGACGAAGCACGTTCGCCCCTCTCGATAGCGGGGAGTAGCGGGCTGCCGGAGCCCAGCTTCTATCGAGCACCCCCTGTTTTGGTTACTCTACCGAACCCGCCCTGGTATATTCATGTCTGCCTGATGTCTACCCGGCTCTTGTTCCCCAGTTGAAATCCCAACCACAATGTCCAGTGACGAACACTCCCTCCGCAAGCTCCAGCCCGACTTCGTGATCTCCCCAGGCACGCAGGTGGTCGTGAAGGTCGCCAAGGGCTTGCCCGGCGAACGGAGGCACTGGCACTGAGAGATCCGGTGGGAGATCTCAATAGTGGTTTTGAGAAATCCTCTCCACTCCTGCGTCGGTTTGTCACAATTCCCTCTTTTTTCGCTTTTTCGTCCTCTTCTTCTTTGCCTTCCCTTCCTCTACTACCTGTGTCACTTTGTCCATAAACGCCTGCTCTTCTTTCGTTACATATTCGACCAACGCCTGAAGAACCTGGTCCCAGTTAAGAAAGAAATGGGGCGTCTTGCAACTCTCGAATTGGTGTAGACTGACTTCGACAAACCTTTTTCTCTCCAGACCTTTTACCGCTCTTCTTACCTCATCGGTCTCCAGGAGAAACTTGTCTCCGATGGTCTTGTATGTTATCGCGACCCAACGACGACGAAGTTCTTTCTCCCTGTTGGGTGGATGACTCCTGCGCTGGCCATCGAGGTTGACGCCGAATTCCGAAGAGAGGCATAGGAGCACGCTTGCTTCTGAATCCGAATTGCAGATCCAGCCTGCCCAACTACCCTCCATGTAGGCAGGTATCTCGTTGAGATATGCCCGAAACCTTGCCTCGTTTTCAGAATCGAACGCTGGAGTTCTCTGGCGTGACATGGAAACCTCGCTTTCAACGGTTGGCCTTTTGTTGCATTCTCACGAATCTTCGTCAGCGTCCAGCCTTGTTGTCATGGACTGCCCGAAGTCCCCTGATCTGCCTGCGAGAACGCTTCCTCTGCCGGTCCTGTACCATGGCCCTGGTCTTCGCGATCACATCGGCGTAATCAAGGGTGCGTTTCATACTCCACCTCCACAGTTGATGTCGCAGATGCGATTGCTCTCCTCCAGAACCCTTGCGAACTCTTCCCCCCTATACGTCTCAAGAGCACCGCCAAGGAATTCCTCGGAACAGCCCCAAATCTCGTAGGCCCCCCAGGTTCCAGGAATGTAGTTGAATGGCGGTGAAAACGCTGGTAGAAGAGGCCCTGGCGCCATCAAGGAAATGAAACCAACCTTCATCATACGGCGGGCCAAGGAGATCACTTCGGGAATATTGTAGAGTTCTCTTGAATCGTCATCCCATCCGCGTATCACTGCCGTGAGCGGAAGTCCACGCTGCATTTCGAGGTCTGGATCATCCAACGGAGAACTGCCAAGAATAACAGGATACCGCTCGCGCATGATCCGTAGCAGATCCTGCTCGCTCATTTCTGTACGTAGCTCCACGTTCACTGTACCCGTCTTTTCCTCGCCCGAGGAGACTACGATTGCAGGAATACTAAGCGCACCTTCGGATGTCGGCATTCCACTCTTTCGTCCGGCTGACTGCTGCACCTTTTCTGCGGCTTCGGAGGGTGGGATTGTTGGCTGTAGCCGAAGACAATCAAGTATCTCTGGGTGGCCATCCTTCTCCGGGCCACGGAACAGAACAGCGATCTCCTTCTCCGGAATGTAAGCCGCACAAATGCGACGTTCCGCCTCGTACTCCGGTTCACTCGGAATTCCTGCTTGCGGCAGGTATTCCAGATCCATTGCTGACAAAGAATCACCACTTGTTTGAGTGATACTGACGGCTTCTCTTACGACGATGAGGCCCCGACCCTTCTCCACGTAGAAATTCCATCCTGCTGATGCTAGGGGAAGTTGGTTCTCCGCGATCCAGCGTTTCTGCTTCTCGACAACATCGTGAGAGGACAATTTCGCTTGACGTTTCCTCTGTTTTCGTTGTTTCTTTTGCTTCTTCTGCTTTCTTCGTTTCTTGCTCATTTGCACCTCCTTTGAAAATGCGTTGGGGTTGAGTCTTGGTAGAGCGAGTCTAGTCCTGATGTCGGTCTCCGTCTCCCTGCTCAAGTCTCCAACGCGCTAGATCAAACGTCAGTTCCTTCCCAAGGGACTCGGGAATCGGTACGCGGGCTGCGATCTGTTCGCTCCTGTTCTCGTCAAACTCGAATTTCTGCCCCATCACGATGTTGACCCATCGCTCTCGATCTTTCACAACGCGAAACATCTTCTCGTCGGCACTCCCAGCCAAGTAGGGTTGGAAAACGCGGATGGGAACCGCACAGAGTTCTGCCTTGCACCGAATCCGGTCGAGCCGCCCGGTCTGCTGTTCCAGCGTGCTTGGATTCCAATATCCATCGTGATGGATTACGTGGCGGCAAAACCGGTGCAAGTCGATTCCTTCCCCCATAACCCCGCTGCTGACCAAGATCTCCGGGAATAGGGGACTGTTGAACGCAAGAGCCAATCGTTCGCGGGCCTCGGGCTTCGTATCCCCATGAACGATTCGCACAAGGGGCACAACACGGTAGCTCCCATCCTCTTCTTCAGAGGTGTCTTCGAGATCGTCTTGGTCGACCTGCTCCAACCGACGCGGTCGGGAGTAGACCGAAACAGTCTTGATGCACATATCCAGCGGGTCCGCAAACTCGTCGTCCTCCTCGCCCTTGGAAAGAGCAAGCCGATACTCACCCCTTTCCGCCAACTCGACGGCGAAGTCGAGAAACTGGTAGACGCGATCCAGGTACGTCTGATTCGACCGATCGCGGTGCTCTTTGATGCCACGTCTTAGGGCAGCGAGGCCGGGTTCGAGCACTTGGGGACGCCCTTCACCAAGTTCCCAGGCCCGTTGCACATCGGGATCGCCCAACGGCAAATAGCGGGCAATGAACGAGGGAGCGCGGAAGTACGCCGCGAGGACCTCCAGAAGCCTGGCCTTGTACTTCTGTAGGACTTGATACTTGCGATCGGCCAGCGGCACCGACAGAATATCGCGGATCTCCTCATGGAAAGGACGCCCTTCCTCGGAAAAGCGACGGGCCACGCGGGTGAGGAAACTCTGGACCGCTTCCTCACCGTCATAGCCGGCCCCCAGTTTGTCCTTGGCAATCGCAAGCGTCTTGGCGTGGATCTCCTCGCGAATGTGTTCGTAGAGTGCCTTGCAGGTCTCACGGTAGAAGCAGAAAACGAGGACCTTCTCGCCGGCGGCCCAGAGATCCACAACCCTCCCTACCGTGGCTGCGATCTTCGGGTGCTGCATCCTCTTCAGGCGAGGATCGGAGCGAGAAGGGATAATGCTAGCAACTCGTTCTTCATACCACGCCGTGGGCACAATGGTCTGAATGGGAGCTTCGGGGTCCTCGTCGTCACCGATCGGTTGTCCTCTGTCGTTCATGTCCCGCGCCGCACCACGCGCATCCCGAGTATGATGGAACGCCTCATACGAGGAGGCTAGACCTTCGGCGAAGAAGGCTCTGGCGCCCGAAGTCTGCGTCAGTTCTCCTTGGGCCCTCGCCGTCAAAAGAAAGGGCAATACCGCCTCGCTGCCGATCGGCAACCCAAGTTCCTCGTGCCCCGGATCGGCACCCTCACGTAGAATCCCCCGACCACAGATGCTCTCCCGTCTCGGTTGCTCCACATTCTCATCTTCGGAACGCAGAACCATCGGGCGATTGTGGCGTACGACCCATGGTCGCAGTAGCTTCTGCGCTTCATCGCGGGTCTCTTGGCAATTCTGGATGGCTTCCACGAGTCGCTGTTCCCAGACATCACCCGGTTCCCTTTCGATGTGACGCCACCAAGTGTCCACCGTCTGATCCCCAAGCATCTCGGTCCTGATGCTTCCCCAAAGCCGGTCAAGTCTCCGTCCGGCGAGCCGATTTGCATCCAACGCTGATTCCAACTGGTTGATTTCGGATCGGAAGTCATCAAGGCTGGATGACGGTGATCTTGCCCCGCTCCATCGTATGGCCTCAAAGCTCCGCAGGACCCGGATCAACTCCTGATGTCCGAGTTGGAATGGCGTGGCAGTCAGGAAGAGCATTCGCTGGAACTTGCCATTCAGTAAGGTAACGTCGTCGTCACTCGAACTGCGGAACAACTGCGCAAGTTGCGTATGATCGTTCTTTGCATGGTGAGCTTCATCGAGAATCAGCAACGGCGAGTGCCATTTGGATACGCTTAGCCACTGGTCGTATATCGCCCGGCAAGCATCATTGAACAATGCTCGGGCGTTCTTCATCCGTTGACCGATGTTCTCCGAGACCCTTTTGGGCAAGGCTTCTCGCAGGACTGCAACGAGCGGGGACCAGTCAATACGATCCTTGTAGTGAGGAAGCAATTCCGGGATCGGGTCATCATCCGTTTCATCGAGAATCCATTCGTCAACCAAGACTTTCTTCCATTTGAGGACATCGGTGTTCAGCAGCTTCTTCACAACCTTCTCCGTGAGGTAACGCTGAGACACAAGCCGCACGAGATCTGCCGCCCAACGGTAGATCCGGGTCTTCTGGCGAGTTGACAGCTTCGTCCGCTGACGGGCAAGGCGAATCATGCCGAGTTTGATCCACGGATCACCGATCCCCCGCGAGAAACAACCGGTTGTTATGAAGACCAGATGCTTACGATGGCGAGCATCATCATCCAGTAGTTTGAAGAAGGCCGCAGGAGAGTGAGCATAAGTATGGCGTATCCAGTCTAGTGCTCCCGGCACAGCGCAGTGGCGTTTGAACTGTTCCCATTCCCGCTGCCACTTCCCGCGTAACCGGCTGGGCACCATGACCACGACCGGGCCCTGCCGACCTCGCGTTGCGAGGATTACCGAGGCGGCGACAGCCAGAGCCACGTAGGTCTTGCCCATTCCGACCTCATCACTGAGCAAGATCCCAGGGCGATCCGTCAGATCGTCAAGGATCTCTCTCGCCGTCTGGGTTTGGCGCTCCGCGTCTTCGGGCCGAATCCTTACTCGTCCGGTGCCGCGAAGATTCAGAGATTTTTCAGCGTAAGGCCAGTCAACAGGCATCTTTAGATTCTCCCCCGCTCGGTTACCGTGGAGCCTGTTCCGGTCGCAGCATAAACACGCTCAATGTACTCGGATAGATTCTCGGGTAGGTCATCTTCATCAGACCCGCCCAGCGAATCGAGGAAAGACCTTAGTTGCTCGTCGGTTTTGTCGAATGAGGCCAGGATGTCAGCACGTTCACTGCCAGACGTGCGTGCCTCGAACCGCTTTCGCAAGTGCGCAACGGCCAAGACAAGTTCGCTGAGTAGGTAAACCCTGTGTTCCGATGCCAATCTGGCGCACCAGTTCGTCTCTTCAGCGGCATCGACGTTTGCGATCGTTTTCGCCAACGACACAGGACCAAACGGGTCCTTTTGTAATCGGTAGCGAATGGCGTCGGTGTGAACCACAGTGCGGTCAATTCGATTGCACATGCTAATCAGAGCCCTTCCGAATTGCCGCACGCGGTAGAGCAGGTAGCTAGACGTATCAACCGAACGAAGGGAGTCGATTCCCGCTTCGTTCTTTGTCTTCCGGCTATCACCGGTCCCGTTGCGGTCGTACCACAGGGCAGGGCTTTTGCCACTTATGAGGCAAGCGATTATCGCATCAGCCCCGAGCTTCCGGTATTCCCCTGGCGGGAGGAGGTCATCTTTCGATTCCACGCAAACGCCCAGTTTCGCCTCGTGTTGCTGACCTTCGTCGTCCGTCCAGGAAATCGTTAACGCGACCAAGTGAATGGCACGTTGCTCCGGGGGGAAGACATAGACCAGATCCTTGGCTTGTGGGTCCGGCTGTACGTATTCGCTGGAAAACAGAGGTGCCAGCTCATCGGTGTCAGCTCCCGGAAGCCGAACCCGCCAAGCACTAGGTTCATCACGGTCGCGATCCACACCAATCCGGAGTTCCCCGGACACCTGAGAGTAACTTGCCCAGGCGAAGAACTTCGGAAGTGCGGGGGTTCCCTTTGGCTCGTCTTCCGGCGGTTCCGGTGGCTCTTCCCACACCACATCTTTGGGCGACACGCCCTCGTTCCATTCACGCGGTAGTCCAAGCCGATCGCCGAGTCGGGTGCCTTCTCGCTTCTCGTGACGCCAATCCTCGAAGACGAGATTTGCCTCGACATTATGCTTGCCGATGCCCATCCCCCCGGGCGTGAAATTGCTGGAACCAATCATCAGCAGTGCATCGTCGTCGCTCTCGATCACGACGGCCTTGGTGTGCAAGTCCCGGTTTCGGTCTTCCTTGCCTTCAACGCACAGCGGAATTGGGAGCACGTTGGCGCAACCGCGAGTACCCAGACCTGCGTCCCAACTCCTCCCAAACGCCTCGGGAAGCGGAATCCGAGTGACTTCGTCTTCAGACGTTCGTGGTTTCTCGGGGACAACGAGCCAGCTTTCGCAATCGCGTGACCGTGGGAGGGACTTCAGCTTTTCGACGACGACGTCCTTCGCTCCTTTGGATGTCGGTTGGGCAACGAAAGGAGTGACAACGGTAACGCAGGTTGCGCGTCGTCGCCGCCATAACTCCGCGAGTTCATCCAAGGCAGATCGAGCTGCAAGCGAGCCGACAGACGGATGTGTTGCGGCCAAAGCAACCCGTGGCCTCTCGCGAGGCGTGAAATCCTCGGGGGCATAGTCCCAGGAGTCGAGAACCTGCCGAAGTCGCCGGATCGTGTCTTCCGCTCGGTCCACCGCTCCTCGTACGACGCGCGACCACCCCAAGATCACTTCAAGCAGCTCAAGCACATTGCGCAGGACGGTGGCTGGGACAGATTCCGGATCATCCCAGAAGTCGAGAGCCGCGAAGATCTCTCGGTTCTTTCGATACCCGTTCCGCGTCAGATTCGCCGAGCCGATAATAACACGAACTAACCTCTCCCATGCCAAAATGCTGATTTTCGCGTGCAGAATCCCGCCGGGCACTTGAACAGGAATTTGGTCCCAGCTCATCGTCGTTTGTGAGAAATCAATGTGCTGGTGATCCACGAGAACGGCTACGGGGGCCAGGGAGAGCGCTTCCTCTCTTTCCACGAGGAACGACGCCTCGTTCTCCGTGTGGTCGAGTTTCAAGCCCATCCATCGGGGTAGCAACTCGGCCTCGAAAAAGGGTGCATGGAACTCGTAAGTCGTGGCGAGGCACGCCCAAGGCCGACCGACGCCATCTTCTGCGATCGTCTCTGGTGGCGACCAGTAGTGGGAAAGCGGTGGTAAGTCGTTCTTCTTATTCTTCCTGGCCATCGGTGATCTCAGCTCCGTGGATCTGTCCCAGGTCGATCAACAGACTGTAAGCATTGGAGACGCGGAAGGGATGCAAGTAGGCACCATCGTGCGTCCACGGCGTCTCGCCGCTGTCGCCGAATCCTGGGAGCAAAGTCCAGTGTTTGGTATCGGTCTCGATCCAGGCCCCTTTGCTCTTTTGCTTCTGAACTCGACGGTGTCGCGCCATTACGGTGTCCACCAGTTGCCCCTCGCTTTCGAGACCGCCAAGGGCATCCTGTAGAGTTTCATCGAGACGTTCCAAGTCAATCGAATCATTGACGACCGGGTAGTTCGGCAGGTCGGCCATGCGCGATTGAAGGTCCTGAGCGGCGGACGCCAGCCCTGTGAGGGCGCCCGCGAAATGGGGTTTGAGTGTTGGGTCGGCCAGAAGTTGCTCGCGGTCGGCTCGACCGCCTCGGTGTGTCAATCCCCACAAGAGCCCTCGGACGACTGACTCCAAGTGGCCAGCGGTCTGTTCGTAGGCATCCAGTAGTCTGATCGTGAACGCAATGATGCGTTCCACGTCACTGTCCGACTCGTCTACCTTCGGTTGCACTTGGTAAGCGAGTATGTGCTGGTCAACCTCGCCACGGGAAAGGTGATCCGAAAGGGAGACGTAGTTGTCGGCGATCTCACGGTCCTGAAGCAGTTCGACACATCGTCTGCGAACGACGCTCTTGTCCCCACAAAGCAGCCTCAGAATGACGTCACTCTCCTGATGTCCCAGGTGATCTGGGCGGAGGTGTTCCGCCAGATCGGACCATCCCCACCACCGTGGTGCCGGCCAGAAGGAATCCTTGACTTGTCTCGCAACGTCCTTGGTTAATCGCTTCAGCCATTTCGCGCCAGGACTTTTCGCCCCCCGATCGTCCAGGATTCCGCGCAGGCCCTCTTCAGCAGACCATGCCAAAAGCAATTCCTGACCGTTCCGGCTGATCCGGTTGTCGTCGTCGATGACATCCATATTGCGCGCGAGCCGGGCAATCACGCCAAATGGGCCGTTCACCGCCTGACCCTTGAGGAAATTGGCGCGTTCGAGAGGTTGGTTCTTCGAGTTTAGGGCCCGACGTGCGAGACTGATGCCGGGCAATCGTCGTGACGCCAAACGCCACGAATCATCCCATCGTTCGGATCGTGCGACAGCCGAGACAAAGAGCCGTTCCAGGCCAAGGCGGGCCTCAAGGCGAAGCTCCTCGTCGCCTCCCGCATCTTCAGCTACGTGTTCTGCAACAAGGGCGGCCAGGGCGGCAAATGTCATGTGGCGAGCCCGCCACATCCGCGCCGTTACGCCCGGGAACAAGACCTCAGCCAACTGCTCCGCCATCGCCACCGTGCCCATCGGGTCGATGCTTCCAGGTGGATCTTCGGCGGGATCGTACGGAGTAGCAAGTGGTAACGAATCAATCAGCACGTCCTCGACCTCCTACTCGATCGAGCGTAACTGTTCATAGGATGTCCGCCAATGCGTCTCCAGTGAGTTCGTCATTTTCAAGCAGTTGATTGGCGACCTTTTCCACTGATGCCCAATCCTGATCCAACCATTGCACAGTATCTCTGATGACTTCTTCGAGCTTCAGGGAGTTTCCGTGAAAATCCCCGTCAATCTGAAAGAAATCCTCATCGCTGAAGGAAACGTCAACACTGTTGCCATCATTGAGTGATACAGTGATTAGCTGTCCAGGATACTCATGGTGTCGAAAATAGTGGTGACATGTCATTCGTGCGGCAACTGGCAACCACCCATCACCGAGCTGCCCCACACTCCGTGCTTCACTAAGAGCGCCGGCAACCGCGACCGTTGTCTTCTCTTCCGCTGAAAAGCCTGCTAGGTTGACGGTTACTTCGGCAGAGTCGTTGTGTACTCTGACTCCTTGAACGGAGCCCTCATGGAGGCACCACGCTCGCACCACATGCCCAGCCTCGTGGAAGGCTGCGCGTTCGCGATCATCCTCAATGAACCATTCTCTCTTCATCTCTACCTCCCATGGCTAGCGATTCTCAAATCTCTTCTCGTGAACATGCCGTTTATGCAAGGGCATTGACCCAACTTGGCACAAGACGTTTCCGCTGCCGAACACGGGCCCCGACACCCGGGATGCGATTGCACCCTCGTAGGACTCGTCGAGTCCCCACGCACCGTCATCTGACAGATCCACCATGATCGACCAGACGTCCCCTTCGAGCCACCACCGCGTCGAAACTGGACGTATCGCAACGTCAACGCCAACTCATCACGGATCGCGTTTAGGACTCGATTTTTCATTTGCGGTCACTCGCTCGTTTGGTCTTTGGGTGTGGCAGTGTGCAACCCCTCTACACACGAATCCCCTCCAGCTCCCGAGTAGTCTCGTCCACGTCTGGTCGCAGATCTGGGTCGGCATTAACGCACTTGATGATGAGATCCCGCCAAACTGGAAACGGAACGTGGTCTACGTCCGTTTGGCCCGTCAACAGAAACACCAATACCTTGCCCAGCGAGTAGACGTCGGCGCTTGAATGCGCGGCACAACCTTGGAACTGCTCGGGAGCAGCATAGCCCAGCGTCCCGTGCTGCTGGAAGGTCTTCTGCGTCATTAGGCGCGCTAGGTTTTTCGAGATCCCGAAATCCGTTAGTTTCCATCGCCCCCCTGTGCTGAGTACATTGGCCGGCTTCAGGTCCCGATGGACGATTTCGTGGCTATGGAGTTCCTTGATCCCGCCAGCTACCTCCAATCCGATGGTCTTCGCTTCCGCTGGCGTCAGGCCATAGCCCCTTTCGTCGACGTAGTGATCGAGGTCGCCACCGTCTGCAAACTCGGTGACCAGCGCGACGTACTCGTCGTCGCGTTGGAAGTCCAGAACCTGCAAAACATGCTCGCAGCGAGTTCGCATCAGTTTCTCGTAGATCCGGGCTTCCCGTTCCAGCGCAGGCTTATCGCTGGACGCTGTTCGCACACGCTTCAGGAACACGGTTTCGCCCGTTTCGACCTTACGGGCTCGGAACGCTTCCGCCATGCCGCCAGCCTCCAGTGTTTGGAGGAGTTCATAGCCTTGAAAAGTCTCGATCGGACGCGAGACAGTCGTGATCTTGACAGCTCCCGGGAGATTTCCCGATTCATCAACATCGCCTCCCGCGTCCAGCTCCGGGCAGACGGCTTCATACTCGGTGCCCGTATGCTTGTCGACGTATGACAAGTCCGTAGTCTTGAACTCGTCCGGATTGATTCGCTTGAGCTGCTCCTTCACACGGCGCCGCATTTCTGTCGCGAATAGGAGGTACTCTGCGAGTTCCTCCTTACCAACTTCCCCGTCCGGATGGAGCAACTTCACAAAACCGGACACAGTCCGCATCACTGCCTTGCGGTCACGGTGGCCGAGGTCTTGACCGAATGCGAAAGACCGCTCGCAGATGTCAGTGTAGTTGAGTGGCCGGAGTTCATTGTGAAAGATTTCAGCGATGTAATCTGCGATGAACCCGAGATGGCCTGTGAAGTGGTCCGGTGTCAACTTGGGCACTTCCCAACCGGGCAGATACGCATGCCACCGATCGTGAAAGGCATCATCATCTCGAATGGTTTCCGGCAGCGGCGCGAATAGGTGTCCGGTCTGCACGAGCGTCCGGACATCTCCCTTGGTATTGCCGTTAAACACAATCCCCGCTTCCGCCGAGATCGTCCCTTTGTCATCGCCTCGCGAGAACGACCCCTGCTCCATGTACCCCTTATACATATCTTTATCTTGGGCCGACTTGAAGTTTGATCCTGCCACCTCGTCGAAGGCCACTACGTCGTACTTGACGACCAGTCCTGGCTTGTCCCTGCGGTTCTTCCAGCCGAACAGGTCCGTGACCGCTCCTTGCCCACCGGACAGTAGGTTGGCATAGGGCGATATTTCACGGAACGCAAAGGACTTACCGGTCTCCTTCGGTCCCAGCTCGATCAGGTTGTAGTTGCGTTCGACGAGGGGCACCAACCTCAACAGATAGAACAGCTTTCGCCGCCAGGAGAAATCCGAATGCGTCGGCTCGTAACCAATGGTGCGGAGCAGGACCGACACCCACTCTTCACGAGTGAAGCTCTTCCGGGCATCCGTGAATTCGGCCAAAGAGGCGCTGGCGATTTGGATCGGCTGCATCCGCCGAAGCACGAAAGGCCGGGTGACACCGTGGTGCACGATTGAATCATCGTAGAACAGCTCGACGTTGGCCCACACGCCGCCGGTGAACATCCGCTCGTACTCGTGGGTCAGCCGATCGTCGATATGGATCTTATCCAGGCCGCAAGTCGCAAGTTTCGCCCAATACTTGCCGCCCTGATCCTTCTCGTCGAAGCTCGTCGTAACCAAATCAATGAGCTTCATCGAACGATAGCGCTGAAGGCGAGCCTTGATGAGTTCTCCCTGGTCCGAACGCACAATCCGCTCGGCGATCATCTCCTTGACGTTGGCGAGCCCTGTCTCGATCTGGGCCTCGTCCGTCGTGGAGCAATACTTGCCCAGCAGGTACTCCAACACGTACACCGGGATGCTGAAACCTACTTTTAGCCTTTGGACGAGGTTTTTGCGGACCACTCGTCCGGGGAAATACTCGCTGAGCTTTCCGTCGAGAGCATCGACCCACCCAGGCTGCTCGCTGTTACCAGTCATTGATCTCCACCTTCAGAGTGATGTCTTCTCGTGCCAGAATCTCTTCGTTGTCCGCGTCGATCACCAAGACCTCCAGCGGGGAGTTGTACGCCAGGTCAGGCGGCGGCTCAACCATGGAGAGCTGGATGGTTACTACATCCCCGTCCGGTTCGACGGTGACCGGATCGGAATGCTTGAAGACGACCTTGCCGCTGGTCGGTTCCTTGACCTTTACCAGTGCATGGCGCGACAGGAGGTTGCTGTCGCCGAAGAACACTTTCTGTCCCGTCGCTCCCGCCTGGATCTGGACTCGTGGCACAAGCGATGCAATGTGACCAACGGGTTTTAGCACCACATTGACCTTGCGGGCCTTGGCGGGCCATGTCGCGATCACCGTTGGGATGATTAGCTCCTGCAACGTGGTGCCGCCGTGAAAGAACTCCAGACGCCCAGGGGTCCTAAACGATCCCATGCCCCGTGGGACCATGACCTCACTGTCGCCCTGCGAAACTCCAAACCGTATCGCGTGTGGATGCGAAAGCCCGCTGCCGACGATCGCACGGCGTGAGGCCCACATGATCGTCCCCTCCGGCCTCTCTTCGATCTCATGTTCCTCGGGTTCCCAATGGAAGAAGCCGTGGTCGGTCATCACGATAACGCGATGGTAGCCAAAATCGCGCAGTCTCCGAATCGCCTGGACGTATCGGTCGAGGTATTCTTCCGCCCCAGTCAGTTGGAGCGTACCGTCATGCCGATCGAACTCGCGTCCCCGTACGGCAATCAATCGCCGTGTCCGGCTTGCCTTCTTCAGAGTCTCCCCGTCCAGCACCTGGTCGATCGTGAGGAACTCCTTGATCCCCAGCCGCTCCTTGAGCCACTTGCTGCGTCCCTCGACCTTTGCAAGATCAGTATCGACGCCCTCCGCACTGATCTTGAAAGACCTCCGCTCTTCCGACAGCTCGACACGCAGCTTATCCCGGCCCTCGGGCAGAGCGAACGCCATCCCAAGCTCCGTCACGGTCGGAACCGGTGCGACGGCTATCGTAACGGTTGCCCGCTGGGCAGGCTCTCCCTGATTGAGCATCTTCGCCAGACGCTGCCCGAGGTCCAGGCGGCACGCATCCAGAAATACCAACGCCGTGGGCATTTCCTGCCGCTGAAGCTCTTCGTGGGCAACTTCCCCCGCCGAAGGCAAGCCGAACACGTACGGGTCGTCCTTGCTCAACAGCTCCGAGAACGTCCTGCTTACGCGGTCCATTGCTCTCAGGTAGCTGCGCCGCAGCCGGGCACGAATCCGGAGCAGGTTGTCTGGCAGCTTCGTTTCTTCCTTGAAGAGCTGTTCGCCGGCCTGATCGAATTGCCAACCGCAGCGAGTGTACCACTCCACCGCCTCACGGGCAGATGTCCACTTCTCCTCAACGTCACGGTTCTCCACTATCAAGCTGGCCACCTCGGCCAACTGGACCAGGTATCGCCATCCCACGGGTTCGGTCGCCTGCCGCCCCCAAAATCCGGTATCGCGGTACTTGTAGGTCTGGACATTCCGCTCCAACTCGTCGGCGAGCAGATCTACGGCCTCCAGGCGGTCGAGTTGGTCAACCATCTGGCCAAACAGTGTCTTCTCAACGAGGCACGAACTGCGAGATCGCGGCGGCGCCGTCAGGTTTCGCACCCAGTATGAGAGGCCAATCGTCCCATCGGCGGCGCAGACCAATCGCTCGAAGGTTGGGATGAACTTGACGTGATTCTGCCAGGCTTTCAGTAGGTCGAGGGACCGCTTTCGGGCAAGTCCTACGGAAACGATTTTTTCGCCTTCGCTCGGCGGTTCATTCGGTGTGGCGTCAGCGGCCTCCGTACACAGGAGGGTCCCCGTCGCTGCGACTCGCCAGGCTTGTTCGTCCTGGCTCTGGGGACTCGGCAGACCAAAATCCTCGGTCGCCCGGCGGGCGAAAATGTCAAACCGCTCCTGCTCTCGGAGAATATCGAACTCACCCGCCGGTCCCGCCAGTACCTGGAGCATCCGGTGATCGTCGACAAGTGCGCCCTTGGCGTTGGCCGGAGTCAGTTCCCTCCAGGTCTCTCTGGGCTTGTCGAACCACTCCCGGGCGTGCGCGGGCAACAGGGAGATCAGATCGGTTTCGTGTTCACGGGGAATGTAGACTCCGTACTCCCGCAATGCCTCCAAGAGGCTCTTCTCCCAGACGGCTTCCGCTTCCAACTCGAACGGCTTAAACCAGGTAATCCCTTCCCGAGCCACGGGCAACCAGACGACCCGCGCAGCGTGTTCCGTTTGGCGGAAACGGTCCCGAGTGACCAGTTCGTGTTCGTCTGGGTTGGCCCATAGTTCAAACCCGTCCGCTTCAGCGGCGGCCCTCAGGAGATCGAGCCACTGACGGCCCGGGTCGAGCCACAACAACAACGGTGGGACGGACGACTCACGGTCCAGGACCTCCCGGATCTCGGCGATCAGCCAGGATCGGAAGCTATGTGCATCCATAAATGTATTCCCCCAAACGGTTTACGACTTATGTGCGCAGGTTATGTGCAAATGCCGTTCATATCACGTTCCCGCCTCGCCCGACAGGCTTGGCCCCGGGAGGTAATGGGCGCCCCGGCGTTCGCCAGCCATCGTCAGAAATCCACCCTCCACCAGCCTGGCAAGTTCGCGAACAGCCGAATACCGGGGCAGGCCCGTCAGTTCCCGATAGTCGGCGTTCGTGAGCCGTTGGTGGGTCTCGAAGAAAGCCTGGAGTTGGGGCACTCGTTGCTCAAACCACGTCACCGCCGAACGCAACTGTTCGGATAGCCGATACACGGCCCCCCGCCCCGGCGCGGTTGCCGGCTGCAAAATGGTCTTGGCAACCATGTCTTGGATCTCTCGGTAGGCCTGATCCCGGTCCAATCCGTTGATTGTCCGATATTCCTCGTTGGAGAAACCATCGGGGTAAGCCAACAACGCTCGCTTCTGTGAATTACTCAAATCCAAGCCGGCTACGACCCCCTGCCATTCGGCGGTCGGTCCAGCAAACGTCGGTTCGTTTCGTAGCACGACGCAGAACTGGCCTTCCGCGACCGAGAAATCGGGATCGTTCAGCAGCGATTCCTCCATCTCGTCATACATCCTCGGAATACCTTCGCCCTCCTCCCGCATGATGCCAACTTCGACCAGCACGCGCACCACCAAGGGGTTGCGGCTTGCATGGCTGCGGCGGCGCTCGCGCAACTGCTCCAACGTCACCGGAGCCACGAGTTCACCCGGGCTGAAGACCTCCATTCGGTCCTCAAAGAACCAGACCTCGATTTCCCACCCTTGGTCGTTGTAGTCGCGATGTGCGAACGCATTGACCATAGCCTCCTGCCAGGCAAAGTCCGGATACTCGGGCATTTCGCGAAAGAACAGGTCGTGCAGCTTCTCTGACTTGCGAATGTGTCGGGCCGCGCACTCGTGGGCTTCGGGGATCGCTGCTGCAAGCGGCGACTCGATTCGCTCAAGTTGTGTCACATTCCGCCGCTTGCCGTGTTGCCGCTCCGTCCCGGCTACACGGAACATGCGAATGCCGGCCCGGGGATGCCATCGGGCAAAAGGTGGTTGCCCGAACAGCAATAACGCAGCATTCGTAATCGCCAGCCCCCCAGCCTTGGGCACGACAAGGCTAAACTGCCCGAGCACCTCTTCGATGGAACGATCCCGGTAGACCGTCTCTGACAGAAATGCCTTGGCCAAGTCGAGGTCCAGATCGTCCAAGGTCGCTTCTGGCCGGATTCGCTGCTCATAGCCGACAGTTCGATACGCTTGTTTGCGCTCGTTGATGACCTCCTGTGGTTCGAGGATCACCCGATCACCGACGCGATACGGGAAACCGTCACCGTCGACCATCACGGCCTCCGGCTCGATGCCCACACGAATGATGATTACCTCGCTGCCATCGAGCGTGCATCGCTGATGGCGAATGGGGACTGCCGGTCGCAAACGTCGCTCCGGCACGGCGAGAAACTCGACGATGGCTTCCTCGGGGTATCCATGGCCGGACGGTGTCCCATCGTCATCCACGCCGAGCAAGAGCGTACCCCCATCTGCATTCGCAAACGCCGCCACGTACTCCGCGATGACGTCACGGACTGCGCGGCGGTCGAGCACGCTTCTCGTGTCGCCCGAAAGGTCCCAGAGCGACTTGAACTCCAGGAACTGCCCCTCGTCCTGCTGGAGAAGGTTGCGGAGTTCGGCCTCGGTGAACAGTACGGTCATTCTCCGCCTCCGGGTGCGTCTGTTTCGGACTGGTGCGCCGGCTCCGGCCACCAGCCGGGTTGGGGGAGCTTGTCTTCGCGGCACCAGCGGCGTTCGTCGGCTCGCCATTGGGCGCGGTCGGCGATCGCTTTGGGCACGTCTTTCTTTGATAGGACGTCGGCGGCCAGCAGGCCGGCTTGTTGTAGAGGGGCAATGTTGACCCGAACGCCGTCGTTGATGTCGGGTACATAGGCTCCTTCCTGGAAGATCCATTCCGGCACGGTTGTGGGGGGCTGACGACGACCATCGACGGTGGAGATCATGTCGTACATTGGCTGTACACCAAGCCAGGGCTCCCATGTAAGCGATTCGGGACACCGCCAATCGGCGATTGCTGTTCGTATGCCCTCCGCGCGATCTGTGAAATCGTCCAACTCATTTTGAAAGCCACGGATCTCCGCTGTCAGGCGATCCAGCTCTTCCTTGAACGTGAACACATCTACGTCACTCATGTCAGGGTTGTCTTCCATTTCTCGCTTCATGCCCTTGATCCTGGTCCTTCGTTCGCTAATTTCCTCACGCAACGGTGCCAGGACGATCCGGTCTAGCCGGGTCCACCAGCGCCGATTTGCGCATGAGACGGCATCCACTGCCATTCGTTCTGCCTCTTTGCAGATCAACTTCGCCATAGTTTCTGAGTGCGGATCATCCTTGGCTGTCCACTCGCTTGGCCCGACCTGAGTGCAGTGAGAATCCAGATGAGCCATGGCTTCCGCAATCCAGCCTGGCATATCCTCGTGAACCTCAGCCACGGTGGCAGCGTTTTGCCACTGGGGAAGGGGGCCATCCGCAACTGCCTCGGCGAGCCGGCCCAACCAACGAACCTTCATGCACAACAGGGCGTCTTCGATGGCATGTTGGCGCAGGCCCTTTGTCTGAAATCCCGATTCCCGGACTTCACGCAGTAATGTGTTCAGGTCGGTCAGTTCCCCGATTAGATCACCCAACTCCGATCGACGTGCCTCTTGGCGATCGCTGCGGGCATCCGGGGCGACCTGCTCGATCCCGCAAACCTCGGTCTCCATCCGCTGGCGCAGCGGGCCGACGTACTGCGTGCGGATCTTCGGCAGTAGGTCGCTGTCGAACTTGTGGTAGTAGACTAGGCAGGCGAAGGCCGGCTTCTTCCGGGCGGTGAACTTGCCGCTCTGGATCTGCCAGGCGATGGGCCGCTTCTTAAACCGGCGAATGTGGTACTTGAAGAACTCCATCGACAGCCACTGCTCTAGCAAGTTATCCATGATCTCGGCGAACTCCCGTTCGATCGAAGTCACGTCCCCCTCCTCGAACTCGACGGCAATCCGCTCACGGAGCCGGTGTAGCAGCGTCGACTCGTCGGTCCCTTCGGTTAGCGGGATGATCCCGTCCGGGTCTGCCCATTCTGGCACCATTTCCCCAGCTTCGATCTGCCTGGGCCAGCGATGGCCAAGCAAGCGCAAGATGGCAACCGTACTGCGATTGGCCATATCACGACGTTTTTCCGACAGACAAAGCCATCCCCCTCCCTCAATCCCTTCGCGAAGAAGATTGAATATCGAGACTGGATGGACTTCCAACCTTCGTGCTAGGTCCTCTACGAATGTCTCCGTTGGTAAAGGTATTCCGTGGGCCAATTCTGAGTCCTTTTCCTGCGAACACGCACTCGCCTTGTTTACATCCGCTCTCTTGGCACCCGGGCCTTTTTCAAACTCCGTCTTCAACCTCGTTCTGAGAGCTTCCAGCCCTTTGTCATCCAAGGCAAGTTGTTCCGTCGTCGCGACTTCGTTCACAACGAAAACTGGCATTCCAAAGACATCGTCTGAGATCTCCGGCAGAGTGTCGTAGCCACGGATCACCGGACTACGCGCCGCTGGCATCCCAACATCCTCATAGGCCACCGACAGTGCGTTCTCGTCGAGACCGTACATGCTCGCAACAACCTGTTCGGCTGACAGTTCAAGGACCAACAAACACGCATCTGCTGCCATAACTTCGACTGGATTGGAGCAACGAAGGAATCCCCTGTCCGTTGGCTCGCCGGATTCTGCAATGCTTCGGAGGGCTTCTGAAGCGGTAGCGCAGGATTCAAGCCTGGATTGACATTCACGGTCAGAGGCAGGTAGAGGAACAGCTCTTACATTCTCAACCAATATATCAAGCCCGACAGTCATTGCCCGAATCAGGTACGAACACAGCCGAGAGTTCAGCACGGACACGGGCCAAATTCCATTCTTCGGATAGACACCAGGCCCTTTAGCGCCACAGATTGAACCGGGGATCAATTTTCTGACGCCAAGTGCCCCCTTGGACGCACCGGAGAACGTGTAACCATCGCGAAAGTAGAATTCAGAGTATGGCTGACGAGAGTCCTTGTATTGTCGAAACGGCGTCTTCTCGTTTCTCCAGTCCAGGCAATACTCGTTCTGGCCATACCACTTCCCGTACCCGCTGCCTCCTTTGGAATATGGAATCCACCCTTTGTTACGTGGCGGTGCCTCCCAGTGGAATCGAAGAAACCTTGCATCCTCGCCCGTTTTTAGTCCAGGCAGCACATCCGCTTCGTCTTGAACCCGCTCTGGCCTGGAGACTAGATCCACGAATGCAGTGGGCAACCAGTAGGCCACCGGAGCGTTCGGTAGTCTTAGCAGTGTCGTCTGTGTTATGACAAATGTTGATTTACATGGTCGTTCTCGAAGTATCCGAGCTTTCTCAGTAGGATCACGAGCCTCGACAGTTCGGATGGCGTTCATTCGGTTCGCATGAGTCGGGGGAGTTGGCATGAAGACAACCAACACGCTGTTCACAACTTCCCCACTGATCTCGGTAAACCCACCCGGTCCGATATGTGCCAGTGAGAGTATAGTACACCGTGTAAGGAATCCGTTCCCACCTTCCGAACCAGCGGATGCCCCGCGAAAAGGCCCCAGCCCACTCGCGAACATCCAGCTTTGTTGGGTGACCATCGCTACGCGGGATGTTGTGCCACACAGCTCGCTGCAACGGAGCATGAATCCAACGAAGAGGTCCCGCTTTCCGTCCGGATAGGACTGTGAAAGATGTCGCTGCAATGAACGTGGCATCGTCTTCGTGCCCATGTATGGGGGGTTGGCTGCGACAACGTCGTACTTCTTCCCTAGCAATGCAAGCAACTTGAACCCTTCCGAGGTCTCTCTCCCTAGAAACTGATCCTGAAAAGGTCGCTGCTCACGCGATTCTGCGATGAAGCCGTTGATAGCTGTACGCGCCCGATACAGTAACCGCTTCCCGAATTCCTTCTCGGATATTTCCGGAAACGGAAGATGCCCGCTGAGAGCGTCCTCGACCATTTCGGGGAAGAGATAGTTCGCCTCCTTTCGCTCGCGAACTTGGCCTTCCCAAACAGCGTGCTCTTCGTGGATGATCGCCCGCAGCTCGTCATCGGGGCGAGCGAGGCTGCCCAATTCGTCGATGTGCTCCATGGCTTGGCCGAATCTCCGAAGCACCCTAGCGACGGAGGGCTCGCGCTCGAAACCCGCCAGAAACTCTTCCCACAGGTCGCCCTTGAGGTGACTGGCCACAGCGGCTACGAGGTTCGTTGCCCCGCCCTCAAAGTCGAACGCCCGCTCCGCTGCCTTCATCCACAGGGCCGCCTCGGCGATCTGGACTGCCCGAGCGTCGATGTCGATCCCGAAAAGGTTCTTCTCTAGGATCGCCTGGCAGATGTCCTCGGGTTTGGTCAACTCGCCCTCCTCCACATACATGGCGTAGTAGAGATCGAAGGCTTCCAATAGAAAGTGCCCCGAACCGCATGCAGGATCGAGGAACGTGATCTCGGCGACCGGCTTCTTTTCGACCGTCAACCGGTCGGCATCGGGAACATAGTATTCCCAATTCTCGCAGAGGTTCGACTCGGGATTCATGGTCATCCATGTCGCCCCCAACGAGTTCTGCACCAGGAACTTCACCATATAGGGCTCGGTGTAGAGCTGAGTTGCCGGGATGATGTCGGCCCCGGCAATCTTGCCTCCTTGGGCAAAGACACGATCCTTTTCCTCGGTGTTCCAATACTGGTAGGCCCAGCCCAGCGCGTCGGGGGCCTGGAAGACCTCGCCGGTGGCCGGCTCCAGGTTCCGCACGGTCTCGGTGCCCGAGAGCATTCTCAGCGCCCGCTTCAGCGCCGCTGGAGATGGCTTCAGAGCCACGCCCGGGGCTTGAGGATCAAACAATAGGGGGAGGGTCTGGGCTCGCTCGGCAAAGACCTTGTCGAGCACGGCAAACCGCCCGTCATCCTCACCGGCGCAAAGCTCGGGTTGCCTCTGCGCAAGGCGGTGATGTTCCAACGATCGACCGCCGTAAGCGTCCTTTTGCAGGATCACCTCGTCGATTAGCTCCCGTGCCTCCATGCAGCGCAGGCACAAGAGCCGGTTCGCCCAAGTGTAGGCCGTTTCTCGGACGAACTCCGCCACGGCCTCTTCACGAGTCACGTCTGCCTCTGCACGGAGTCGGAGATAGGCATCAACCACTTGCCGAGCGTACTTGTCGTCGTCACTCAGGTGCGGCAAGTCGTCGACCCCAACGGGATCACGGTCGCGCCGCACCCCAATAGCGGCCAAACGCTGCTCCAGATCCCCCGGATGCCAGACACCGTCCGAATCGAAAGAGCCTTCAAACAAATGACGCATCTCAAGACTAATCGCTTTGAGGATCTTCTTATGCTGTGCCTGCATCAGCCTAGCTCCACGTCAAAACCTTCTTCCAGCAACCGACGCACTCGCCCGTCGAGCTTGTCTCGCAGCATTTCCCATTCCGTCGCGTTGCTCACCCGCGTAACCGTGGCCACATCGTTGAGCCGAATACGTCGCACCTGCCGCTTGGGAGGGGGGTCCTTCTTCGGCTCGTCCTTCTGCTCCTTCTTCCGCACCTCCTCTGCAATCCGAACACCGACTTGTCGGATGAGCTGCCCTGCGCGATCTGGCAATGCTGCTACCCGAACGGGCTGCGTAGTAGCGTCCAACTCCTCCAGCAGGGCGTTGAGCGGTTGTGCAAGGTCGGCTTCCAACGCTGCATCCAGCCCGCGCTCCGCCAAGTCGCCGGGGAGGCGTTGTACGGTCTCTTGTAGTCGCTCCCGTGCCTCGCCACGCCACGCCTCAAGCAGCGAGGTCAGTTCCAGGGTTGCCTGCGCCTTGAGCCCCTGGAGTTGCTTCCAGACTTCCTTGTCGACGAAGCTAGCGGCTTCCTTGGCAGTACGATACTGTTGCAGGAACGACGGAATGCAGCCGCTCGAATCGACACGGTGTTCGACTGCCGTGAGCTGTCCCACCGTACCAACCAACTCGGTGTACATCGCCCCATTCTCCCGCTGAAAGGTATCGTGGGCTTCGATCGCGACGTGCCCATCAGCGAGCGTGGTTTGTCCCGCGTAGACTTCCTTAACCCGATGGACTGGGTTGGTCAGATCCCGGACTTGGCACCAGGCGTCCTCCCCCTCCGTGAAGACGGGTGGCAAGGGCATGCCGGCGCCGCCAGCCCAGAGATGCACGTTGTCGGCCTTGGCAAGGACTGCACAGGCCAAGCCCCCGGCGGCTTCACTCAAAGCCGCCGGCGTTTCGTCGATCTTACGACTGCGAGCCAGCTTGATGATGAACTTCCGGGTCTCGGTGAGGACGTCGGGGTCGATGTCCTCGTCTTCCAAGACGACCTCGACCTTGTCGAACTTCCGGCTGACCCGCAGCGAATCGACTAAGTCCCGGTCACTCGGGTTGGTGTAGACTTGGTTGCCGATCACGACCCGCGCGGCGCCGGCGCGGACTAGGGCGGCCACACCGACACGCAGGGCGTTCGCATCCCAGCCGTAAGGTGGTGCCGCAAAGGTGTCCAGGAGATCTTTGCCCATTACACGACGGCCATCGCGTTGTTGTGTGGAGAGATGGACTCGCAGTGAATCAAGCAAGGGGCAGTTCCGATTGATCTTGCCGGCCTTATCCCAGAGGTTCAGGGCCTGCATGTCCTTGGTGGTGCTGGTTGTGCCCGCCAGGACGTCCTGGATCGCACGTTGGTCGTTGGCGATGCGAACCGGGACCTTGTCGAACTTCGGATAGAGCGTGGGCCAGAAGGACGCCATTTCGACCCGGAGAGCCTCGCCTGCCGTCTGGTTGGGGCGGACAGCGAGTTGGCGGTTTGAGCCGCGAAAGACAAGATGACCCGTCCGGAGGCCCTCCTTGAGCCCATCGACCACACGACGATGGAGTTTCGGCAGGTCGTTGTTCTCGCGTTCCTGCGCGAGCTTGCGAGCCTCCTCCGACTTGTGCGGATCACCGGCCCAGTTACCGATGATTTCCTTCATGGCGAGGTAGCGGGTCAAGTCCCGGTCGAAGGCAGAGATCCGACCACAGAGGAAGAAGAGCGTGGTCTGTTCGTCGGGGCGAAGGCTCTGGTTCTCCAGATCGGCAAGTGTTTCACGACCCAGGCTGAGCGCCGTATACAACTTGAGTGAAACATCGCCCTTGGAACCGGGCACGACCGCACCGTCGATTTGGAGCTTGAAGTGGAACTCCTGGTCCCGATAGCTTACCACGTCAGAGCCGAGCCAGTTTCGCCAATGCGCCCGCCCGGCCTCGTGTACGAAATGCTGGGAGAGGCCCCGTTCCTTGTCCTGCTGCTTGTACTGCTGCTCGACCGTGTTGACTTCTTCCTCGAAGCTACGCCGCTCGCCTGTAAGAAACTCGTACTCCTCGCCGATCTGTGCGACGAGCCCGGCGTCGATCAGTCGCTGCAACTCCGGCTCAATACGGGCAAGTACGCTGGGCAGGTCATCGTCGATGCTTTCGACTAACAGCCGTGCGACGTTATCTCGCGTGCGGGGGATGAACGGAACTTCGCGGATCAGGTACAGGACTTCGGCGACCCTGGGAGTCAGCGGGGTCGCGTCGCGGACGGTCTCCTTGAGCCGCGAAAGCTCGGTGCGGATGTCGGGGCTGATTTCGCCCTCGCCGCCCAGGTTGGCGTACAACTCGTCGAAACTGACCAACGCACCGAGTCCCTCATCGAGGTAGCTCCGGCGACCGGCCCGGAGAATGTCCTGGGTAATGGCTAGCAACGTCCGTGTGGACCCCGACATTTGCTCGCCGCGACCACCCTTGGATCGCAGGGTCTTGACGATTTCGGGGACAAGGTGAATCTGATACGGGAAGAATGGGTAGTAGACAGAGAATTTCTCCCGGGTGCATGACGGCAATGTGCGAGCCGTGTTGGCCAGCTCTCCAAGGCCACGCAACACGCCCGAACGCCTGTCGTAGGCGTCACAGATTGCCTCTGTGCCCGATAGTTTCTTCTTAAAGAGCCGCCCCTCCAGAACCAGTTCGATATTCTCGGTCGTCAGTGCAGGTTTGAAGCGGAACCGGCCTTCGATCTTCTTCATGTCGCCTTCCAGTGCGCGGGCTTCCTTGAAGATGGACCCCATGTCCCCGTGCGTCGTCACTATGACCCAGATCTTCCCCTGACCACTAACGGCTGCCTCTTCGACCAGCGCTTGGAGTTGCGCCAGGCGTCCCGCGTCGTTCTCGACCCATTGGCCTGATTCATCAAGGACAAAGACGACCCTCTGCGGCTTTTTGGCTTCTGCCTCCCGTTTCGCGAGGTCGTCGAGGATCGTTTCGACGAGGAAACGGACATTGTACAGCTCGCCCTGCTGAGCCTCTTTGAGTGCCCGGTCGACCTCCTCCGGGGCCGCGAAAACCTCAGGGGCAACCTCGCATGCAGCGGCGTAGAGATGCTTGCGATAGAAGGCTAGGTTCTGCTGGATCTCCGACCAGGACTTGTTCGCTCGCGATTCCACAGCTTCATGCAGGTCTGCGAGTTTGCCCTGCTTGTCGAGTTCTGCTTCGATGACCCGGGCGTAGATCAGGTTGGCACTGTAGCCGCGTGACAGGTAATACTGTGACAACAGAAGGCTGGGAAGGGGCCGTGTCTTGCTGTCAGCCAGTGTGTTGAGGTTGAACGCCAGCACGCGAGTTGAGCACTGGTCCATTCGACTGAGGCTTCTGACAATAGAGTTCTTTCGGGGAGCATCAGCAGGTAGCCTGGCCTCGAACCGCTGTGACGTGGGCACGCCAGCGAGCGTCGGATTTTGCGCCAACAGGGCGATGATCTTTGCGAAATGGGATTTACCGGAACCGAAATAACCGGAGATCCAGATGCCCACCTCTGTCGTATCGGTCAGGAAGGTATCCGTGTAGTGTTCCAGAATGTCGTCGAGGTATTGCTCGATCAGGGGGGTTACCACGTAGCTGCCGATCTCGCCGGCCAACTTCCGCTCATCCCCCGTCTCACTGACCTTGATGACCGGTTCAATCTTTTCCTCGACTGGCGTGTCGAAGAGTTCTGCAATCCTCATGGCCTTGTTTCCTTCCTGCCTTTCAAAGTGGGTCACCACGATACATGAACTCGTCGTGCTGACAGACAAAGCTGTACGTTCTCGAATCTACGACTTGGCCTGGTATGAGCACGACAACTGGGCCATCAAGCTGTGACTGAGCGCTGTCCCAGAGTCGTTGCATCACGTCACGAGGGCCCGCTGCCGGGAAGAGAGCTGCCAAACGCTGCAAGCAAGCTACTGGCCGACCGTCGCTAGCCTGTGAAAGCACTCGTGGTACTTCTTCGGCCACTGCACTGACCCAGAGATGGCCAAGTTCGGACTGCGGGTCCGACCCCGGCATGGGATCGCCCATTGAGTCAACGATGTTATCGGTGCCAATATCCGACATCACGCTTTGCGTTATGTCGAGGACATCGACAGTTCGCAGATCGAATTCCGGTCGGAGCGTGTCACTCTGGGTTTGCCACTCCTTGAGAAACGCCACCTCCACCTCAGGCGGATAGATCACCGCGAGAAACGGCGCTCCCGTCTTGCGACCGATGAAGTCGTAGCGGGTCCGAATTCGTTCGAGGGCTTCACCGATCTTCCATTTCCAATCGCGACTGCTCACGGCGTGGCCTCCCATTGATCGGGTGTTTGCAGGACAACGGTACTTCCCACACGCTCGAACTGCACCTCCGACTCCTGCGCGACCTGCGTCAGCGTATTGGCGACTTCCTGCTCCGTCAGCATGAACAGCCGCCAAGTCGGGTCTTCCAGAATCTTGCGTCCACGGTTTCCCTCGGCAACGAGGATTCGGAGCAAGTGCTCAGCCGTGGGAGTTGGCAGGGAGGGTCGAACCAAGTATTTCTTCTGAGTCCCCTCGAAGAGACCAAGGTCGCGCAGAGCCGTTAGCATGGCTCCGGCGAGTTTGACCCGTGACGTTTCCGTCCATTTCTGAATTTCGGGGTGGGCTTCGGACTTCGCGTCGAGCAGGTCGAGCACTTCCGTGCGCGGAATGAATGGGCGGTTGTGGAAGCCCTTGTTCCAGAGAACCTCGGTGACGAAATCGTATGTAAGACGATCACGAAGGGCGTAATGCAGGTACAATAGCGAGATGAACTCTCGGCTGTGGGAGCCAACGTCGAGAGCGGCAACGAATGCGTCAATGATCCATCGAATCCGATGGGTCAAGTAACGATAATGTATACGGTCCCAGATTCCCTTGCGGGTGTTGCGAGATCGCTGGGATAGCATTTCACCATCGAGCACCTGATCGCGTATCTGCTCTACTGCCATTCCCCCCGCCAGCGCAGCAAACACCTGGCCTGCCTCTGCAACCAAGGCGCCCTTCGCTGTATTGCGGGTGCTGTACGACCCATTGTCACGAATGGCAAGGGCATCCCCGCGATCAATCTGCGTCATCTCATCATCCGGCACTATCACTTCTTCCACACTATCCTTTTGCAGTCCTCTACCGAGGCTTCCGAGGTTTGCTCGTATCAGGGAAAGCTCGTCCGATTTCTACCAGCAGCGTTTCCAGGTCGGACTTGCGGAACAACCTGTAGCCCGATGGGGTCCGCGTGACGGGGATCTTGCCCGAGTCGGCCCATGCGCGAAGCGTGTTCTGACAGACGCCGACGATGCGGGCGGCCTCAGCAATCTTTACGTACTCGTTGAGTTTGTTCATTTCGCCCCCATTTGCAGGAAAAGTAACCGACCACGCAGATAACTTTACCAGACCCTGCATGTGAATGACAGCACCCCCACCCCCAAACCTGGGCCATTCTAGGGATGACGAGTTGCGTTATCTGGAGAGGGGTTCGAGCATAACACCACCCTTGCTGGGTCACATCTACACGCTGCTCGCCGACAGCCGAGCGTACCGGACGCCAAGGACAAATGACGTCCAACCCGTCTTGGGATTGCATTGCCACCCGGGGTATTCCTGGAGCGCCCGGCCCGAATCCTCTTGGTTCAACCCGGCGGACCCTTGAAACGCAACGCAAGCTGCTCGGGAAGCCGATCGCGATTCGCGGCGCTGACGGTCAGCAACTCGACGTCCTTCCGGTCCTTGATTTCGCGTATCAGCCCCGTTCCCCGCTGCGCGACGGTCGCCAACAGCGGCATCGGGCGGTCAAGGAGTTCGCGTACCATCTCGGCAAACACTTTGCTGAAACACTCCATCTTGCCGATCTCGTCAATGACCACCAAATCGGCCTCCGTGTTGGGCTGCCAGGACTCCTCGGCCAGCAACCGCTCGAAATCGGACACCTCAACGCCGTACCGTCCCACACGGATCTTCGACGTGGAATTGACGCTCGCCAACGGCACGGACAAGCCCGAGCCCAGCCCCAGCGCATCGAAGCCAGTTCGCTTTCCCGACTTCCGCACCTCGCGAGTGTAGAACCCGGCGACTCGGACATCACCCAACCGTTCGAGGGTCCGCATAATCACGGTCGTCTTGCCGCAGCCGGGCGGGCCAGTCAAGAGAATGCGGGGAGCCATTGTTTTCGTCCCGTTCGACACCGGGCTCAAATCTCCTTCCCAATCGCGAACGCGCGGCCCAAAGATACCCCGACGCCGTAGTAGGTCTGCTCGCCAGGCGCGAAGATGATCGGGCGGACCTTCTCGATCTCCGGATGACCCGTCGCCCCCAGCACTGCCTCGTCCGCCTTGACGTCCATGATCTGGCCGACGAACTGGGTATGCAGGCCGAGTTCAAATACATGAACCACGTTGCATTCCAGGACCATAGGGAACTCCTCGATGTACGGCGCATCCACCAACTCGCTCCGCGTCGGCGTGAGCCCCGTGGCCGAGAACTTGTCAGTCTTCCTGCCGCTGACCAACCCGAAGTAGTCGGCCTCCTTCGCGTGGTTTTCCGAGGGCACGTTGACGGTAAATGCCTTCCGTGCCATGAGGTTTCCGTGGGTGTAGGTTGCCTTTCGCAACGAGACGGCAATGCAGGGAGGATCGGAACAGCAGATCCCACCCCAAGCAGCGGCCATCGCGTTGGGTCGGTCTTCCTGGTCGTACGTCCCGACGATCCACGTTGGTGTCGGGAAAACGAGTGTCTTCGCGCCGAGCGATTTCTTCACGATTGCTTCCTCCTCACATAGAGTGCCCAGCCTTTGTAATGCTTTACGCCCGGGTAGTCCTCTGGGGGACGGAACTGGCGGACGCCCCCGCCAGGGACTTCACTGTTTGACAGCCCCCACCGCGTTCTTCTGAAACACCTTGCGAATTTCGGATGCGTCCCCATTGCCAAAACCGCTGCGCTGAATCATCAGGACGAAGATCATTTCTCGCTTCGGGTCGACCCACCCCTGAGTGCCGAACGCGCCGCCGTGACCGAATGTACCGGGCGACAGCATTTCCGTCACCCCCTGTGGTTCGCGGACGATACACCACCCCAGTCCCCAGCCGTTGCCAGGAGTGAAGCCCGTCTTCAGGTCCTTGGTCTGTAAGCGGGTCATTTCCTCAACGGACGCCTTGGACACGATTCGCTTCCCATCAAGCTCTCCGCCATTGAGGACCATCTGGTAGAACCTCGCCATGTCCGTCGCCGTCGAGACGAGGCCACCTGAGGGATTCGGAGCCCGTTCACCCTGGTCGTCCGTCAGCCAATGCGCAACCGTCACGATGGATTTCTTATCTGGCCCAGGCTTGTAGATCGTCGCCACCCGCTTCCGCTGCTTTGGCGTCGGGCAGAATGTCGTGTCCTTCATCTTCAGCGGGCGAAAGATGCGGTCACGCAGGAACTTGTCGAAGGGTTGCCCGGATGCGACTTCAACCACTCGACCGCACACGGTAAGTCCCGGGCTATACTGCCATTTCGCACCCGGTTGGAAACCGAGGGGCCTCTTTGCTATTGCTTCAGCGGTTTCTTTTAACGTGCGTTCACACCGTTGGCTGCCGACGATTCCCGAGGTGTGGGTCATACAGTCACGGATTGTGATCGCGCGGGACGGTGGGGCGTCCTTCAGCGACACGTCCTTGAACTCGGGGATGTACTTGGAAACGGGGTCGTCGAGTGACAACTTACCCTCGTCCTTGAGGATCATCACGGCGGTTGCCGTAATCGGCTTCGTCATCGACGCGATTGCGAAGAGCGAATCCTCCTGTATGGGCTTCTTCTCCTCGACGTTGGCGAGTCCAACGGCTTCGATGTGAACGATCCGTCCCTTTCGGGCCACCAGTGTGACCACTCCCGCGACCTGCTTGTTTTCGACAAACTCGCGCATCCGCTTAGGGATCTGTGCGAGGTGCTTCGCGTCCATGCCAACGCTGGCCGGATCAGAACAAGGGGGCTTGGTTTGTGGAGTGTCCTTTGCTGATCCCTTGGAAACAGTAAGGGCCAAGGCTGTGAGAAGCAAGGCGAAGCCATGGTAGAAGGGCAAGCGTTTCATTAGCGGTTCCTCCAGAGAAGGTCTGTGTCGAGCCCCAGTATAACGGCAGTTCAAGAGAATCGCCACTTCCGCTGGCGAGGTCTCAGATCTAAATAAATGCCCACAAGCGTGTCAGAATACATGCTGACGTAGGTTAGCGTTTCTAGGCCCCATTTTCGGCCATCTTTCGGCCCCTGATCGGGGCTCTTTTTGCGCGCTCACGCAATGTCGCGGGGCGCGGTGTACCAGTCACCGCCCCCGCACGGGGGCACTTTGTCAGGAGATCCCCCATGATTGCGAAGATCGACCGTGAAGAGAGTCCCGAATGGCACGCACCATTCATGCAGATGCTTCCCCAGATCCAACGTCGAGCATCCCTCGCCTTCCGAGGCCTGCCCGAAGAGACTCGTCAGGAGAAGATCCAAGACGTCATCTGCCACGCCACCGAAGCCTACAAACGGCTCCATGACCAAGGCAAGACCCACGTCGCCACCGCGCACACGCTAGCGACCAACGCCATCAAGCGAACGCGGGTTGGGCGGAAAGTTGGCATGAAGCTGAACGTGCGGGACATCAGCTCGCAGTATTGTCAGCAGCAGAAGGGCGTGACCCTCGGTCGGTTGGATAGATTCCGGCGGGAAACGGAAAGCTGGGATGAAGTGTTGGTCGAGGACAGGCACGCTGGCCCGGCTGAAACGGCGGCGGCGCGGATCGACCTTCGCGACTGGCTCAAGATCCTCTCCAAGATGCAGAAGAAGGCCGCGACGAAGCTGGCCGCCGGCGAAAGGACGGGCAAGGTCGCCAAGCTGCTGGGGGTTTCTTCGGGCAGGATTTCGCAGCTTCGGCGCGAGTTGATGGAGAGTTGGAGGCGGTTTCAGGGCGAAGATCCTCTGGATCGGATGCTTGGCGAGGCTGCCGCGTAAGGCTGGTTGTAGGTGCCTTGCCTGGGGCAGGACGCGATGCGTTCCTGTCTTCCGACGTTATGCAGCCTTTCTCGCTTGAAGAAAACGCGCGGGCGGAGTCTTCGCCGGTTGGGCTACCAACCCCGCCCGTGCTTCTCGGGTTCGCCCCAGACGGTGACTCGCACCGTCCGGGGACGGGACTTTGTCCTGTTCGGCGGACGTGCTCCACTATCCGTCGAGCTAGGGCCAGTCGGAAGCCCAGGTTGTTGTTCCGGTTGCCAGGCGAGTTGTTGTTGCGATTCGCCGACCGGCAGTTCTCCGGGTGGTTGTTCCAACTGCCGCCGCGATTCACGCGGTTCGAGCCAACGGACAAAGCCCTGTCTCCTCCAAGATTCGTTTCCTGTATTCGATCGACTCGGCACGCCGCACAAACGCCAGAAGCGGTTCGACGTGCCGCGCCGTTTCTTCTTCATCCCAGAAGCCGCTCTCGTAGAGGGCATGGTATCGCCGCATCTTCCGGCGGAACCGATTGCGGGTGCGCCGTGCCAGCCCGAGCCGCCCCGGAAACACCCGATAGCCGAGGAAGGTCATCCCTCGCGAACATGCGTTCAGACAAACCGGCTTCAATTCCAGCCGCAGCTCTTCGCCGAGGAATTGCTCGGCCTCGCGTCGAATCCAGCAAAGCTCGGCCCGGCAGTCGCTCCAGATCACGAAATCGTCCATATATCGCACATACCTGCGGCAACGCAGCGTTTCCTTCACGAAGTGGTCGAAAACGGCCAGGTAGTGGTTCGCGAAAAACTGGCTCGTCAGGTTCCCGATCGGCAGCCCCCTGCCCGGCGTCGTCGCGTACGAATCAATGACGCCGTCGAGGATTTCGAGAAGACGGCGGTCCTTGAAACGCCTCCGCAGGAGCATCTTGAGAACGACGTGGTGGAGTGAATCGAAGTACCTCCGCACGTCGAGCTTCAGATACCAGTCCCCGGTGCGCGAAAACCGGCGTGCCCGGGCGACCGCCGCATCCAAGCCCTTGCCCTTGCGGCATGCGTAGCTGTCGTAGATCTGATAACGCTCGAACTCCCCTTCACAGACGTTCATCATCGCATGATGTGCCACCTGATCGCGGAGCGGCGGGGCGCAGATGAGCCGTTTCTTCGGATCTTCAACGTAGAACCGATGGTACGGTCCCCAACCGATCGGCCCGGAGAGCAACTGGTCGCGCAACCGGCGTACGTTGGCGTCCAAGTCGTCGCGAAATCGCAAGACGTGTATACTGCCCCGCTTCCCTTTCGACGCCTTCCAAAAGGCGAGACGCAGGTTATCCGCGTCGGCGATCTGCTCAATTACGTTGCCCAGCCGTCTCATCGCCGCTCTCCGTCTGCGGTCCACCGGAGTCCCGAATCGCCGCCAGCAGCGACTCGCCGTACTTGTCGGCCTTGGCGTCCCCGAATCCCTCGATCGTCTTCAGTGCGGCGATCGTCGTCGCGCGGCTGCGGGCCATCTCGGCAAGCTGCTCGTTGGTGCATACGGCGTAGACCGGAACCGCTTCGTTGGCGGCAAGCCGTTTTCGCTCCTCCCTCAGCCGGGCGAACACGGCGAAGTCGGCCTCGGAAAGCACGTCTTTGTAGTCGATTCGGGACCGGCCTTTCCCGCCGTCGCCGCCGGGCTTACCGCCCGGCAGATACTCGATGCAGAAACACCAGCACGCCGTCGCGCTCTCGGCCACCAACTCCTTCTGCACGGAGACGACGCGGTGGGAGCGGAGGAACCGATTCAACTCCTCTTCCGCGTCCAAGTCACCGGTCGCCGGAATCGACATTATCCTGAATTGCATAGATTACCCAAATTGACAGCGTGCAAAAATATCGCGACCAGGGCTACGCCCTGGAGGAGCACCTTGTTCCTGACTCTCTCAAGTACGGATCGGAGGCTGCTTGGCCCGGCTTACGCACGGGCCTGCGCTACCCTCCGATCCGACCTACTTGCCTAGCCGAACGAGGGCCAGCCGGAAGCCCAGGTCGTGGTAACGGTGGCCAGGCGAGTGGCAGGAGCGATACGCCGACCGGCAGCGCTCCGGGTGGTGGTGCCAACCGCCGCCGCGATACACGCGGTACGAGCCAGTAGGAGGACCCACTGGATCGACCGGAGGTGACTGCGCGTAAAAGTCCTTCGCATACCAGTCGGAACACCACTCCCAGACGTTCCCGTGCATATCATACAAGCCCCAGGCATTCGGCTGGCCCTGGCCGACCGGATGCGTCTTACCGCCCGAATTGTCCTTGAACCAGCCGTGCTGCGCAAGCAACGCCGGGTTGTCGCCAAAATAGAATGCCGTCGTCGTGCCCGCTCGGCACGCGTACTCCCAGCCCGCCTCCGTCGGCAAGCCGAATAGCATCCCTTGCTTCTCGAACGCCGCGTTTATCTTCGCCAAAAACTGCTGCACATCCTCCCAACTCACCTTTTCCACCGGGTTCAGCGGGCCGTTGAACTGCGACGGATTATTGCCCATTGCCGCTTCCCACTGCGCCTGAGTCACCTCGTACTTGCCGAGGTAAAAAGGCTTCGTGATCTTTACCTTGTGCTGCGGCCCTTCCGTCGGAATCCTCTCAATGGCCCACTTATCGTTATGGGCCTTGGCTTGTTCCAGGGCCAGCGCACGCTCCGCCTCCGGCGAACCCATCACGAACTCGCCTGGCGGAATCAGCACGAACTCCATCTTCACGCCACCGGGAAGGTCGATGGCCAGCTCCTTCGGGATTTTCGGCTCTTTCGGGCGTTTCGGTCTACCAGGCTTCTCCGGCGAGGACTCCGCGATCTTGGCTATCTCCGCCACACGACTCGACACCTTGTCTTTCGTAAAGCCCTTCGGAAGCTCCCCGGCGGCTCTCTCGTACCACTCGCCCGCATGGAGCATCAAGGCGTTCTTCTCCGTACTCTCAACCTTCTCGCTCAGCAGCCACCAGGTGTCGGCCAGCCGGACCTGTTCCTCTGGATCAGTCGGCGGGGAGTCGAGTTCTTCCGCCGCCACGGTCTTCAACGTCGGGCTGCTGCACTTCGCCAAGTGCGGAAGACCCCGCTCCCAAAGGCCACGCTGGAAGCAAAACCACCGCCCCACGGCCAGGTTCGCCGCCGGGTCGTCGGGATTTGCCTTCAGTGCCTCCTGAGCAGCCCCCAACTCCTTGAACTGCTCGGCCATCTTGCGGACGTCATTGCGGCGGTCGTACGCGCGTTTGCGAAGGTCCCGGTCCCGGACATCGCGACAAAGCCCGTAGGCCGCGTCGGCAATGCTCAGGGCAATGTCATGGCGACCCGCGTCGATCGCCTCGTCGATCACCGTATCGCCCGCGTCCATGAACGCCACGATCCGCTGGGCTTCCGGCTTGCCCGACACGAACGTGGCCAGCATCTTCTGTTTCCCTTCGAGCGTGTCCAGGTCGAATTGTTGGCCCATCGCATCGACGACTTCGAGCATCATCGCAGGATCGCCGCCCCGGCAGGCGATTTCCATGGCCTTTCGGAAGTAGACAAATTTTTCGACCGGTCCGCCCTGCGACTCCTTGCCCAGGCCGAAGAGTCTCTTGGCCAGTTCGACGTCCTCTTCGGCGGTTCTCTTCTGGGAGAGTTTGTAGACGTCGTCGAACTGGCGGGCCATTTTCTCCTGATCCGCCAATGACGGGACGGGTAACTTCTGCTCCGCTGGCGGTTTGGCGTTGGGTTCGACATTGGGTGTTTCGGGTTTTGGGGTCTCCGGCTTCGGCGTTGTCGGGTCGGTCGCGGCAACCGTCTCGCCGGGCGGTTTCTCTTCGGGCGGGACTTCCGGAGGCTTTTGATCGGGCGGCTCCGGTTCCACGTCGCCGCTGGGCCCGTCGGGCGGCTTCCTCGGACCTTCATCCGGGACGGGTTTCGGGGGTCGCGGTTCTGTCGGCTTCGGTACCGGGGCGGGCACCGGCTGTTGTGGACCCTGGGGCACGCCAGCTACCGGTTGGCGTTTCTCATCCTGACCGCCGCCCAACTTCCACGCCAGCACGCCGATCACCAAAAGCAACAGCACGCCGACGCCGGCCGCGCCAGCAATCATCAGCTTTCGTTCGCCACCGGCTTCTTCCGAAACGGCCTTTGACGGCTGCGGCCCGGCGGACGCGGGCTTCTTCTTCGCTTCCTTAGCGGCCTCCTTCAGCTTGCTGACCTCGATCGCTTCGAGGAACCCGACCAGCGTGGTCGAGATTTCCTCGTGCCGGGACGCAGATTCATCGTCCAACACGGATTCCGATTCCAGCCGCATCCGCTCCCGAAGCAGTTCGTCGTACTTGGCCTTCTTCTCGGGATTGAGCAGCGTGACCCTGGCGGAAGAAACCTGGTTGAGGAGTTTCTGCGACTGAGCACTCCGCTTGCCAGCCTGGAAGGTCCGCAGATGACCCATCCGCTGATCGGCGGCGCTTTCAATCACACTGGGTTTGTCTTCAAACGTCCGAATAGCAAGCAGCCGGTATAAGTCGGGCGGTTGGTCCTCCGGCGCGATCCCAAGCCATTCGTAGTACGGATCGAATGCTTCGGCCATTATCCCCTCCCTCGAACAGAGTAGAACGAGAATCATCCCTCCAGAGAGTGATGACGAACACTCATTATTGCCAACGGGCAGATGGGCTGCAAGGGGTCGAAAAATGAGGCTGGAATGGCCCTGTGAGCCCTGCTAAGGCTGACATCCAAAAGAAAAGGGACATGCTGGATTCGTTCGAGGGGACGTTGACATCACTCTCTGTCCGGACGGCGACCAGCATGTCCACAACACAGTATACAGACCAGTTGTGGTCGATGCAAGATTCCGGTAGCGATCGCTGATTATCTCCCAGCCCCGTTACAACATCCAATCCTTCTTTAGGATCTCGTCGATCTGGCCGTCCTTCAAAAGACCCCGGAGTCGAAGTGCCTCTTCTCGGGACACGTTCTCCATGCGTTTCTCCCACTCCGGGGCCTCGTCGTCCTGGTCGGCCATCTTCGTCAGCAGCACGGTCCCCGTGCGAGAGACGTCCATCGTGTAGACGGTCCACTTGTCCTCGTTCTCGTAGCCGTAGTCGAGCCACGCGCTGGGGTATCGCGTTACGAGGGTAACGGTCGGCATAATTGCCTTCCCACCGGCTTATCGGAGTGCCCCGCCACGCTCTTGAGTTTACCCATACTTGCCGCCGGTTCACAGGGGCCGGCGATTCAAACATTCAATTCAGAAAGGGCTGATTTCTATGACATTGAAACTCACAGTCGGCGTTTGCCGCAAAATCGGCCAGGCCAACTACGGATCGGCCAGCGCCTCGTGCAATGCCGAGGTCGAGCTGAACTCAACGCTGGAAGACCTCGATGCCTTTCACCAGGCGGCCAAAGATGGCTTCGCCGCCTGCGAGCGGGCCGTCAACGACCAGTTGACGAAGAGCCAGGGCAACGGCAGCGCCACGCACCGTCCTCCCCTCGAACAGCCCAGCGGCAATGGCAACGGCCCTCGTCCCGCTTCCGAGAAACAGCTCGACTACGTCCGCCGGCTCGCCAGCCAGATCGAAGGGCTGGGAGTTCGGGGCTTGGAGGGCCTGGCGACCAACATGTTTGGCAAACCCGTTGCCGGCCTAGCGAGCCCCGAAGCGAGCCGCCTGATCGACGTTCTCAAGGGAGCCAAGGACGGAAGCGTCGATGTGCAGGAAATGTTGAATGTCGCCGATCGCAAGGTATGACTTCGTTTGGCCGGCCCACAGAAAATGGATCTCTTGCTCAACAAAGGAGTAACTGCATGAGTAATAGTTCGTCGTCTGGCGATTCTGAAATCGGACTCCTCCTCGCCGCACTCATCACCTCCGGAATCCTCAATGCGTGGCTCTTCAAAGATTATGTCGGACTTCTCGTGTTGGCCGGAGCTATCATCGTAGGACTGTGGGCTGCCCGAGCAATTAACGGCGACTGACGCGCCCTCCGCGTCCTCGCTCCGCTTGCGGGGCGGGGATGCGGGGATCTGCTCTGCGATGGATCAATTCAGCGCAAGGCGATTCAGCGTCTCTTCTTTATCTGTTGTGCCGCCCGCTGCTACGACTACGGCGGAGGTGGCTGCCGGTCAGGTGTGCCAATCCCGCTGGCACTGGTTGAAGCGGATCACCGGCCTCAACGCCGAGATTCCTGGTTCTTGCGGGGAGGTAACAGCTTGTTCTTGCAGGGGACGAGCGACGATCTTCCACGAAGACGGGTGCGCCGACCTAGCAGGATACCCCTTCAAATCGCTCAGATTGGCCTGTGCTCTTCTTGCGCAACGGACAGGTCTTCTGGCACATGTTTGGCTAGGAGGGCCAAGAATGGCTGCAAGAAAGCCTGGAGGCATTCGTGCCGGGAGCGTTGACAGATTACCCGCTACTCGGCCTTCGCCGCTGACTTTGCAGACGGTTTCTCCGGTTCACCACCCCCCAACAACCGCACCCTCCCGGGATCGTTCTTCCAGCCGTACCGCTTGGAGAATTCCTCCGGGGTGAGGGTTTCCTGGCCTTGGTCGGTCTGGACGACGTAGACGAGCATGGGTTCGGCCAAGGGGGTGGCCCCGTAGTGGCCGTCTGGGGTTAGCATGAGGGCTTGCTGGTCTCGGAGGGCAACGAGCGTGCCTTGCGGTTTGCCATCGTCAACCCGGAGCAACCGTACGAAATTCGTATATTGGGCCGCTATGAGTTGTCTGTTTGGAGAAACGACGCAGTCACCCTTTGGTAAGGTGATCCCGGTCTCAGTGCGCTTTGTCGTAGGATCGAAGAATGAAAGGACATTGCCATCGCCGCGGAACATGAGCTTGCCTCCGTCCCCGGTCCAGGCAATCGGGAACTTGTGTGGTTGCCTCTTGAGCGTCGCGGTGTGCAGGCGGTTTCCGGTCGAACAGTCGAAGATTTGAATCGTGTGACCCCCCCTACCTCCGGTGAAATCGATGGCCAATGTCGTTCTGTTTGGATTCCATGCAACCGAAGCGATTTGGGGAGCATTGTCCGGTGCTTCCCAAGTGTGTAACTCTTGAAGAGAATCAAGATTCCACAGACATACTAGGGCTTCCTCAGCGTTCTCGCTAAGGATGTGTTTCCCATCGGGTGACCAAGCCCACAGATGTCTTCCAGCCTTCTCTTGTGTTTGCAGCACTTGACCAGATTCGACGTCCCGTAGCTGAATACCTTTGTCGCCCCTGCACGCAATCATCCTTCCGTCTGGAGCCCAGATGCCGGGTCCCCACACCCTTCTAAAACAGTGTCGCTCTTCCCCAGTTGCCACATCGCAGATTCGCAGGACACCGTATGCTCCCCCCCACAGTGCAAGTAGCTTCTCGTTCGGTGACCAGGCTCCGGTATTGTAGGCGTCTGACAGATGCGAGACGGCCTGAAATGCGCTTTTTCCGCCCGTCTCTGCGGAAAAGGTTAACACCGAACTTGCACCACCTAGGGAGTGCCAGATAGTGAATCTGGTGCCACTGGGCGACCACGATGCATTGATGATCGCGGGGTGCCCCGGCACTTGCCGGAAGTCAGCGCTCTCGCTGCTCTCTCCGGGAGGGCACAATAGAAGTGTGCTGTCCCAAGATCCAGCAACCAAGTTTCCATCAGGCGACCAGTCAAAAGAATTACGTGAAGACACCAAGTGCCCCTCAATACAAGGCACCCCCTCAGTCGCGTCTGGGTGCAAATCTCGCGCAGGTCCCCGGAGTCGTGCAAGGTAGTTCTGATAGCCTCCCGCCTTACTGTTGTGGCGACACCAAATGAGCCTTCGCCCGTCACGCGCCCAGCGAATATTCACCAAGGTGGGAAAACGACTTTCGATCGTGCATAGCGTTTGAGGTTCTCCGTCAAGGGTGGTCCACAACAGAGGTTGGCAGCCTCCTGCAGCCAACATCTTACCGTCTGGCGCCCAACTCATGGCTTGTATCCGGGGATTCCGTGTTTTCGCCGCCAGCGTACCGGTCAATTCTCCGGAACGGAGGTCCCACAACCGAATAGTGCCGTCATTGCCCCCCGAAGCCAAGAGTCTGCTATCGGGCGACCAAGCAACTACCAGAATCGAGTCTTCGTGACCAGCGAGCTGACGCACAAGACGGCCATCTGCCGCGCTCCAAATACAGACCGTTTTCTCCGCGCTCCCGGTGGCAAAACCCTTGCCGTCCGGCGACCAGACAGCGTTGGTCGTCGTCACCAACCCTTGTGTTCCTTGCTCGAATAGTAGCTTACCTGAATTGGTGTCCCACATTCGTATGATCTTACCGGCTCGCGTAAGGAGTTTCGTTCCGTCCGGGGACCACGCCAGTTGGGTTGTTGGGACTTCGTAGCCTTCGAGAACATGAACGCAAGCGCCGGATACCACATTCCAAACACGTATTGTCAGATCGTCACTGCTGGTGGCAAGCACCTTTCCACCCGGCGACCAAGCAATGTCCCGAATTACCCCCTTATGCCCCACCATCACCCGCGCCAGTTTCCCCGTCCTCGGCTCCCAAATCCGCACCACACCATCATCCCCAGCCCCGGCCAGCAGCTTTCCATCCGGGCTGAACTTCACACAGTGGACCGTCCCACGGGGCTCGCGAGTCTCGATCGTCCAGGATTGGACGCCCTTGAGTTTGGCGGGGTTGGAGACGAGGGCGAGGGGGCTGAGGGGTTGGGTGGGTTCGTAGGTCGGTGGGGTGGATTTTGGCGTCGATGGTTTCGGTTGTTCAAGCGTTGCGAGGTTGCCGGACATCGGCTTGATCGCCGGTTCAGTTGCCTTGCCCGTCAAAACTAATGCCACGCGGAAGCCTTGACACGCTTCCTTGTTCGCGCCTGTGCGGTGCGCCGATCGGCAACGCCATGACGGGTAACCGCAACCTCCACCCCGAATAACATGGCGGCCAGAACCAGCGGAGGGACCAATAGGATTATCCTCTGGAGATATTGTGTAGTACCCATCGGTGTACCAGTCTGCACACCGCTCCCACACGTTGCCATGCATGTCATATAAGCCCAAGGCATTCGGCTTCCTGTGCCCCACCGGGTGCGTTCTCTTGCCCGAGTTCTCCCCGTACCACGCATATCGTCCAAGCAGTGCCTCATCGTTTCCAAAGCAGAACGCCGTCGTTGTTCCAGCACGGCACGCATACTCCCATTGGGCTTCGGTTGGTAGTACGAATCGCATGCCTTTTCTTTTCGGTGTCATATTCAGCTTGGCGAGAAAGGACTGAGTATCTTCCCAATTCAATCCGATAGGATTCATCGGCGTTCGGTGTTTGCCGCCAGAATTGTCTCCCATGACAGCCTGCCACTGTGCGCAGGTAACTTCATGCTTGCCTAGATAAAACGGTTTGGTAATCCTGACGTGATGTTGGATCTCAGCGGAAACGGATGCAATCGCCCAATTGTTTTTCGAGGCTATTGCCTCATCCAATGCTTGTTGACGCTCCGTCTCTGGTGAACCCATCATAAACTCCCCCGCTGGGATCAGCACGAACTCCATCTTCGCTCCGCCGGGCAGGTCGATAGTCAGCTCCTTTTCGAGTTCCTGTACCTCGGGTCGCTTGAGCGTAACCCGAACCATAACCTCATCGCCTCGCTTCACAACAACAGAATCCTGGTCAATCTCGAACTGCTCGTCACCGCCTTTCAACTCAACGTCATACTCCCCGGATCTCAGCCGGATCTTCCAACCGGACTCAGCATTGGCAACTTCGACCTCTTCGCCATTTTGCATGACGGCCACCCGGACGTTCGGATCATCGCACTCGACGACCAGCGTGCCGTACCGATTTGTCAAGGTAAGGATCACGCCCAGTGCCAAGATACCGACCAGCGCCGCACCAACAGCAACCCACTTCCACCGTCCACGCTTCCCAACCGGCTCAGGCGTCGCCATAATCTGCGGTTCCGTCCCAGCAATCGCCGACGAACGATCTTCCGTGCTTATCTCTGACAACGAGTCCTCATCAGGCGAAATGATCCTCTTGGCTTGCTTCAACATTGCCGGTAGGTCGCATCCGGCAGCGAATGGTTCCAACGCAGCAGACACCTCTTCCGGCGTCGCAAACCGTTCCTCCGGGTCCTTCGCCAACATCCTGTCGATCACGGCCACCAATTCGTCCGAGACGTCCATCCTCACACGCCCAATCGGTGGCGGCTCATGCTTCACATGGCCCATCTGTTTGTCAAACGCTGTCCGGTAGTCGGGGCCACTGAACGGTGGCCGACCGGCCAGTAGCTTGTAAAGCGTGCATCCCAGTGCATAGATGTCTGCCCGAATGTCGACGGTATGGGTGTCAGCGATCTGTTCGGGCGCCATGTAGTCAGGCGTGCCCATCGTTTGGCCTGCGGCAGTGACCTCGCGACCTGCCGGCACGTCTTCCGAGTGGAATCGCGCGAGCCCGAGGTCGAGGAGTTTGATCTGGCCGGTTTGGGTAATCATCAGATTGGAAGGTTTGATGTCGCGGTGGACGAGACCGTGTTCGTGAGCGCATTGAAGACCGAGAGCGGCTTGCCGGATCATCTCGCAGGCGTCGGCGACCGGCAGGGGACCGGCGCAGCGGACGAGTTCGTTGAGATCCTGGCCGTCGACGTATTCCATAATCAACAGATGCTGACCTTCGGCTTCGCGGGCGTCGTGGGCCTGGACAATGTTGGAATGGGAGAGCCCGCCGACAGCCTTCATCTCCCGCTCAAAGCGAGCAACAGCACTTTCGTCAGCTATTCGGCCCTTGGGCAAGACCTTCACCGCGACGATGCGTTCAAGTTTCCCATGCCGTGCCTTGTAGACGGCGCCCATGCCGCCTTCGCCCAGCTTCTCCAACAATGTGTATTGGTCGATGGTGCCCAGGTCGGAGATACTGGTTTCGCTGTCGCCGGGCTGGAACTGGTTCTTCATATTGACCACGTTGGCCAACGCCTGCTGGAACTCCGGCTCGGCGGCATACTCGTCTACCGGAGCAGGTTCCCGGATCTGCTCGATGAAGCTGTCCGCTGTCTTCTCCAATTCCTGTACCGTCGCCTCGCACTCGGGGCAAGTTTCGACGTGTTCGGCCAACGGTTCGATTTCCTCCTCGCGCAGCGTACCAAGTACAAGGCCGGAGAGTTGTTCCCGACTAGGATGTGCGGTGGCATTCATGGCTCGGTTCCTTACGGAAATCGTCAGCTACCCACATGGGGGGGTAGTGTCTACTGTCTCTCCTCTATAGATAAGAACAAAAGCGCGCAACACCATTTACGAGAATGGCGGGCGTTCTTGCCCCGGCTTATCCCAGCTCTTGCCGCAAACGTAGCAATACACGGCACTTAGCTTGACGGACAGCGGCCTTCGTCATGCCCAGATCCTCCGCAATCTCGGTGGAGGTGTGGCCCAACGCGGTCATACGCCAGAAACACTCCCAGGTAGATTGCTCGAACTCGTTGCGGACGGCTTCCATCGCGCGATGCTTCAGTCCCACCTCGGCGTGGTGATCGACGGAAGAATCAATCGTGGACGGGTCTTCATCCGGCAACTGGGCTAGTTGCTCCTGCATGTCGGTGCCACCAACAGCACCCGCCCGACGCCCTTCGACCCGGAGGTAGTTGCGGATGTTATTGAGGGTGATCGTCAACAGCCAGCTACGAAAGCTGTCCCCTGGCTTTTCGCGGCGGAAACTGGCCACACCCTTTGCCACGCCTCGGAAGGTTTCCTGAACGATGTCCGCCGCGTCTGCTGATTGAAGCCCCCTCTGGCGACACCAGCGATAGATAAGCGGCGCGTAGAGCCGGGAGAGCCGATCCCACGCCTCTGGCTCGTTCTCCTTCACCCGCTCCAAGAGCGTCGACGAGATCGAACTTGGGTCCGAATCAGCATTGTGGGTGACGGTTGGGTCGGACACGACATGTTCCCCGGACAAGGGCTCAGGAGACACCCCTCATTGTGGGAGGGTGTGGGCATATTGTCAAGCGAGTGGAACTGTCCCGGAAAATCTGCCACGGCCAGTGCCAAATCAGCCTCGCGATAGCAGACGGACCATTCTCGTGGGGTGGGTTCTGTCACCTGAGGGGTTGCGAGAAGACCGGCGGCTAGCTCGCGATTTCTCGATGGAGAGCCTGGGGCGACTGTTTTCCCGGCTGGCCCCCTCCACCGCCAGAAATCGCGAGCTTGGCTGCGGTTTTTTGGCGCTCGTGGCGAGCTACGGTCTCGGGACGCTTGCCGAGTCGGTACGGCCACAGCGAACAATCCTTCACGGGGCACTGCCTGACTTCTTTCGCCGAGCCTGCCGAGCAGTCGAGGCATTTCAAACGAATAGCTTTCATGGGGGTCACGGCCACACCTCCTTATCATCTTTCCAGTCCGCGAACATCGAGCACACCGTAATCCTCCCACGCGGGACCGGCGCCAACCTAGACCGAATGCGCGAACACAGCCCCGATGAAGACGGCAAGCCGTTCTAGGGAAGGGACTTAGGACAAGCAAAATTTCAGCCTTGATCCACCCCAAAGTTTCCCTTTGAAAGCAGAAAGGCTTGGGTGGGGCCAAGTGCGCAGCGCTTACGCACCTCCCGGGGACCAGCATCGCTCTTTCCCGCTCGGTGGCCGGCTCCGTACAGGGTCCTTCTGTGGCGAACAACCTGGCTGCCGTAACGCTTGATAGGAAAGGGTGGATTCCCCGCGCTGTGGCTCGAAGACTCTCATCACTTCGCCCGGGCATGCTGGAAGTTTTCCCAGCTACCAACCATGAAGTGGATACAACTCACTTTGGCATCTCGCACTTGTACCAGAAGCGATGGGTGAACCATCCTCGGACCCCGTTCGCAAAGAAATGCTCGCGAAGTTCCTCCGTTTCAAAGTAGATCTTGCCCTCCTTGCGCACTTCTCGCTTCACCTGCTTCCGTTTGCGGAGTTCTTCGTAGCGGTCATAACTCACGTCGGAATAGACTTCATCCGGAAGGGGTAAACTCAGGCATCCCAGGCTATCGAGAGCGTCCTCGCATTCGGCTCGCGTCCTGCCGGTTTCGTCGAGGATCGCCTGCTGAAGCGCAGCAATGGCCTTCTTGCCGCCGATCTCACCGAGTGCCCCGGCGCAGTCTTGGCGGACATCGGCATCCTGGTCGTCCTTCAGCGCCTTGATGAGAGCCGGCGCTGCGCGTTGGTCCGGCATCTCCTCGAACGCCTGCGCGACGCACCGGCGAACCAATCCGTCCGGGTCCTTCTGAAGCGTCTCGATCAGCGGTTCGGTGGCGATCCGGTTGCCGCAGTGTCCCAACGCAAGAGCGGTGTGGTGTCGGACGGTCTTGTCCTTATCCCCTAGCAGGGCGATCAGCGCGGCCGCTGCGTGCTTGTCACGTAGGCGGCCAAGGAGATTCGCTGCGTCCGCGCGCACCTCGGGACTCGGATCGGTCAAGAGGGCCTGCAAGCCGATTCGAGGCGCATTGTCATCGTCGAGATCCTTCGCAAATCGTTCACGGATCGCCTTCTCGCCGACGTCCGGCCACAGCAAAGGCTTGGCCTGGAGTTCCTTCACGTAGGCCCGAGCCACCGATTCCGCCGTCACCGGCGGAGGCGGAGCGACCGACTGTGCCGAGCCAGGTGCAGCGCGTTGCTCGCTGGTCTTTTCCCCTTCAGCTTGTGCCATCTGCGATTCAAAGATCGTACGAAGTTCCTTCGCCAGGATGGCATCACTGCAAAACACGGTGACGTAGCCCTCCAGCGTTGTCGTTCCAATCCGGTACTGTCGTTGGTTGACGTTGGGCTGGCCAGGCAGATTGTTCGGACGCCAGACCGACACGATGAGGTAGCAGTATGGCTTGGATCTGTCCTTGGCAGTTGGCCTGCGGGACTTTCCGTAGGGCGTAGCGTTGAAAGTGAAGAGCAATCGCGCCTCGACGAGTCCGGTCTCGTCACGTTTGAATGTGGGGCGTGTCTGCGAGAAACCCGAGAGTGCAGGCTGATCCTTCTCCATCGCCACCACCTGCGTCCAGCCACGGTTGATTGCCGCCTCCATGGGGCGGGGAGAATCCCCCTTCGGTATCGCTCCTATGGGCGTTGCCGCAAAGACTCGAACGAACTCGACACTTTCGGGATGGAATCCGGTGAAGGCCAACTCAATGACGACGGGCTGTTCGCGTTCAACGGACACCTTCACCGCACGCCCAGGCCGGTCGGGACCGTCACCACAAGACTCGGAAAAGACGCCTGGTTCGGAAGTGCGGACCTCAGGTTTCAGGACGCGAAGACCTTTACATCGAGAGCGGAAATGGACATCCTCAGCGAAAGCCAAAAACAACTCGGGGACTAACCACAGGACTCCGGCACTCTTCGGTTTCAATGTCACGCGAACCAGGCAGATCTTCCCCTCCTTAGGTCTGTATTCCCTCACGCCTGAGACACATGTACGCTCGAACTTGATGGATGGCGCCCAGCGGGCCGCATCTACGGTAAGGCTGAAGTCGTGGAGCGTCAGCCTGGCTTCTTCGGCGCGTGCCCATGTTGCAACTAAGGCAACCACCAGGCAACCGAATATAGATAGAATCCTGGTGCAACCGTTCATTCCTGCGTCTCCTATCAGTCAATTTCAACGATGTAGCACTTGCCGTCTACGAGCACCATTTCCTCGATCTTGACCTTGATCTCGACACGGTTGGCGTACCCCAAGGTGACGAAGGAGTTCTTCATCACGCGGGCGTCGGGGGCGTAGAAGTCGGA